>CAVXXW010000017.1:0-77389 GCA_963765785.1 uncultured Actinomycetes bacterium | reverse complement strand
GGCCGCCAGCCGGTGCGAGACGTTCGGAAAACGCAACACCTGAGCGCCGGCAGGCTCGCCCGGAGCATTGAGGGGGACGCGCGAATGCGAATCGAGCAAGTCCGTCGTCGCAACGGTCACGTCGTGCCCTGCTTCGAGCGCCCCTTCCAGGTCGCCAGCAACGAGGTCAAGATGCCGCCGCCGAACCCGCGCGCTGGCGCGTACCAGGGAACACACACGAGCAACCGCATCGTGAGTGGGATTGCCTCAGTGCCGTCGCCAAACGCACAGGAATCGAAATCTTGGGCCAGTCGCAGCGTCCTCGTCACCGGTGCCGGCGGTTTCATCGGGAGTCACCTTGCAGAGGCTCTTGTCCGTGGCGGCGCGTCGGTACGCGCTTTCGTGCGCTACACCTCGCGCGGCGACTACGGCTGGCTCGAGGCCGCCGACCCGGAGGTCGTCCGCGAGCTCGAGATCTTCCGCGGGGACCTGGCGAACCCCGAGGCCGTCAGCGGAGCGGTCGCCGGTCGCGACGTAGTTTTCCACCTCGGCGCGCTGATCCCGATCCCGTACTCATACCTCCACCCCCGCGAGTTCGTGACCGCGAACGTGAGCGGCACGCTGAACGTGCTTGAGGCCGCACGCCGGGCCGAGGTGCAGCGAGTCGTCCACACTTCGACGAGCGAGGTCTACGGGACCGCGCAGGAGATCCCGATCACCGAGGAACACCGACTGCACCCGCAGTCGCCGTATGCCGCGACCAAGGTCGCAGCCGACCAGCTCGCGCTCACCTACCAACGCTCGTTCGCAACACCGGTCGTGGCCGTGCGGCCCTTCAACACCTACGGGCCGCGCCAGAGCGCCCGGGCGGTGATTCCGACGATCATCACGCAGGCCCTGTCCCGTCAGGAGATCGAGCTCGGCGCCACCGATACGACACGCGACTTCCTCTATGTCGGAGACACCGTTGCCGGGATGATTCGCGGCGGGAGCGCCGACGGGATCGAGGGCGAGGTGATCAACCTCGGCACCGGAGTGGAGGTGTCGATCGCCGAGGTCGTCGAGCGCGTGCTGAAGCTCCTTCAGCAGGACGTCCCGGTGAGCATCGACGACGATCGGATTCGCCCAGCCGACAGCGAGGTGGAACGCCTTGTCGCCGGCACAGCCAAGGCGGAGCTCCTACTCGGCTGGGCACCCGAGACCGACCTCGACCAGGGGTTGCAGCTGACGATCGACTGGTTGACGGCCTCTCTCGGCGACTACAAGCCGACGATCTACAACGTCTGAACCACACCGAGCAAGGCGTCGACGACATCTTCGACCTGCTCGTCGGAGAGTCCGCCGTACAGAGGTAGCGTGAGGATCCGGGTCGCCAGAGCGTCCGTCTGCGGCAACGGCCTTCGCTGTCCGAGCGAGCGGTAACGCGTGAACGAATGAATCGGCGGGTAGTGGACGCTCGTTTGGATCCGTCGCTCGTCCAGCGCCGCCCGGACTCGGTCCGATCGACGCCTTTTGGCAGTACGACCACGGCCAGATGGTGCGACGAGACCCGCGTGCCATCGTCGTCTCCAAACGGCATCGTCAGACCCTTGACTCCGTCCAACGCCTTGCGATAGCGGCTCGCGATCCTCGCGCGAGCTTCGTTCTCCTCGATCAGGCGCGCAAGCTGGACGCGGCCGATGGCGGCGCGCACTTCGTCGAGCCGGTAGTTGAACCCGGCAAGAACGACGTCGTAGCCGGAGGCGTGGCCACGATGGCGGTCCCAGGTGAGCGTGGTCATTCCGTGCGACCGCAGAAGCCGCAGGTGTTTCGCCAGCTCGTCGTCGCCGGTCACGATCATCCCGCCCTCCCCGATGGGGAGGTTCTTGTTGGAGAAGAAGCTGAAGCAGCCAACCTGGCCGAGCGTTCCGCACATGCGCCCATGGAAGCTCGCGCCGGGCGCGTGGGCGGCGTCCTCTACGACCGACAGGCCATGGCGGCCCGCGATCTCGCTGACCGCGTCCATCGCGCATGGAAACCCGGCGTAATGCAACGCGAGCACAGCCTTCGTCCGGGGGGTGACGGCGGCAGCGACGTCTTGTGGATCGAGATTGAGCTCGTCGGCACCAATGACGTCACAGAAAACCGGCTCTGCTCCGGTATGCACGATCGCGTTCGCCGCGGCGACGAAGTTGAGCGAGGGAAGGATGACCTCGTCGCCAGGCCCACAGCCCACCGCCAACAAGGCCAAGTGAAGTGAGGCGGTCCCGTTGGCGACCGCGATCGCGTGCGGAGCGCCGCAAAAGGCCCCGAACTCGTGCTCGAGCTCCTCCACCCGAGGTCCCATGCTCCACCAGCCCGAGCGGACGGTCTCGAGCACGGCATCAGTGAGCTCACCGTCGACACGAATGTCCGAGAGCGGAACGCGCCAGCGCGACTCGCTGGGCGCTGTCACGTCGTTGGTGCCGTACTCGGCGAGCCGACACCAACCAGGTCGAGTAGCTGTTGGGCTCGCTTGGCGAACGTGTGCTCCTCGAGGACGCGTTCGCGTGCCCTGCGGCCGAGCTCGGCCGCGGCTCCTGGATCGTCGAGGAGACGTTCGTATGCCTCGACCGCTTCGTCCGCGTCGGCCACGATCACCAATTCGCTCCCGGGTTCGAACCATCGCTCGATGCCGTTGTACGGATTCGAGACGATCGCAGCCCCGGCCGCAGCCAGCTCGAACAAACGGCTTGTCGAAGAGGCGTAGACCTCGGCGTGCGGCCTACGAGCGATGTTTACGTTGATCCTGCTCGCCGAGATGACTCGCGGAAGCTGGTTGAGCGGGAAGTACTTCAGTTCGCGGGCCCTCCCCACGTCGCCGCGGAAGTCGGTGCCACCGAGGGCGAAGTCGACGCCTGACAACCGCTTGCTGGGCTCACCGATCAACTGGCCGACCCAATCACGGCGGAACTTGTCGCCGTACGCGTAGAAGAAGACGTCGTGCTCTTTCTCCACCGGAAGTGGCGCGAACAGCTCAGGGTCGGCCCCCAAGAACAACGCCTCGGCGCGCTTCGCGCCGAGCTCGCGAAGGCGGTCCAGCGTGCCTTCGGAGTTCGAGAGGACGAGATCGTACTCGCCCGGGTCGGCGCCCCGGTAGATGTTGAAGCCTGTGTCGCCCCCGCCGAACTCCGGCAGGCTCATCGGCATGTCGGCGTCGTAGTACACGACGGGAATCCCGAAACGCTCGCGGAGCGCCGTCGGAATGCCACGCAGGTGGCTGATCGGCACCGTGAAGACGACCACGGCGTCGACGTCCCGCTCACGCTCGAGGATGCGCTCGAGATGCCGCTGCCAACGCGGGTTTACGTACCGTTGGATCAGCTCGCGCGACGCCCGCTCGCCCAAGGACTCGGCGGGGTTCTCCTCGGCCCGACGAAGGTGGGTATCGCCGCGCAGCCCGGCGGCGAGGCGCACTGCGCCTGCGAAGAGCTCACCCTCGCGTTGGCAGGGATTTGGCTCTGTTCGCCACCACGGCGCTGCGATCGGGCGGCCTCGATATGGCGTCAGGATCAAGTCGACGCCGGCCTCGTACATCCCCTTCCAGATCTGCCACCACGCGGGCGTGCAGCCGTACCGAAAGTCGAGATCGATCGCCGAGACGACGCAAAGGAGTTTTGGAGCCCGCACGAATTCCTAGTATGCCCAAGCGCCTTCGATGGGCTGGTGCCCGCAACGGGACACCGCGATCTCGCTCGACCGGGTTCCTGGTCCGGATGTAAGGACTTCGGTCTCCGTAGTTTCGGCGGGTGCGATCAGCAGCGCCACCGATTCCTCCAGGCGTGCTCTGAGCGAACCTCTACCTGGAGGTGAAAGCAATGAAACGGCTCTTGAAGTGGGGCTCTTTGGCCGTGCCCGCTCTCGCCCTCCTGATTGGTCTCTCCGCTGGCGCGCCCAAGGCACCTGCAGCACAAACGAAGCCGGTCACGCCTCGCACCGTGGTGAGCGTCAAGGCCCCGATTCGCGCCTTCGCGCAAGATGAAGAGACGATCGCTTGGGTCGGTCGCGGGTACTGGGTCAACGTGAGGAGCCTGCGGCTTCGATCGAGTGCTGCTGTTGGCTACGTGGGCCCGGCGCGGGCTGGAGCGCGGTGGAGCCCGGCTCTGACTCTCGCAGGCTCACGGGCGCTCTGGAACACTTTCCCGAGCGGCGGCAACAGCCTTGAGAGCGAACTGGAGACTGCCGCTCCGTGGGAGCCGCACGCAACGGCAATCGATCTGTTCATCGACAATCAGGACCCGAACGGTGGCTCGTTCCTCGGCGGTCTCGCCGGTGATGGCCCGACGCTCGTGTACGGGAGAACCATCGAGAGGTGTGACGATCCGGGCGGCAATAACTGTCATCGGCTCGATGCGATCGGTGGAATCGTCCTGGTAGACGGGCAGAATCAGACGGCGACCGTTCCTGGGATTCCGCCTCCCGTCCTGGTCGCGTTCTCCGCCCATGATCCGCAGTCCTCTGTCCAGATCTCACAGGGGCTCGTTGCGGTCGCCCCGGCCGAGACGCCGGTCACGACCGATCTTGGAAGCGCTCCTAGGGTGATGCAGAATGGCCCGGTCGAGGTCTTCCGGCTCCTCGGTGGCGCCGCCTACCTGGCGAGCCGTGTCGCCCCGGTGGGGAGAGTGAGAGCAATCACGCTCGATTTCCATCAGCTTGCTGTGCTCGTCAAGCGAGCGGACGGGACGAACGCGGTTGAGCGGTACAACCCACTACAAGGGAAGCTCATCGGCACGACCTTAGTGCCCAAGACGACCGCCTCGACGCTCAGCGTGAGCAAGGCGGGCACCGTCTACCGCGTCGGAAGCAAGATCTATCTCATTGCCGCCGCCGGAACTTCCAAGCTCGTCTGGACGGCAGGCGGCACGCCGATCGGCCTCTCGATCGAGGGCAAGCGGATCGCCTGGGCAGAGAACGTGAAGGGGCGTGGTCGCATCATGACGCTGACAATCCGCTAAGCAGCGAGAGTCGTTCTCCCTCGGCGACGGCACGACCGACTTAGCGCGGCGATCCAGTGACCTCGTTCGTCGCGGCGAGCCGCTCGAGGTCGGCGTCCACCATCATCTCCACCAGCTCTCGGAACGACGTCTTGGGCGCCCACTCGAGCTCGCGCCTCGCCTTCGACGCGTCGCCGACGAGGTGGTCCACCTCGGCCGGCCGCAGGAACTGCGGGTCGACGACGATGTGCTTCTCGTGGTCGAGCCCGGCACGGTCGAAGGCGATCTCGACGAACTCCTGAACGGAGTGCTCTTCGCCGGTGGCGACCACGTAGTCGGAAGGCGTCGTCCTGCTGCAGCATCAGCCACATCGCCTCGACGTAGTCGCCGGCGAAGCCCCAGTCGCGCTTCGCGTCGAGGTTGCCGAGGCGCAGCTCTTCGGTCAGCCCGTGCTTGATGCGCGCGACCCCGTCGCTGATCTTGCGCGTGACGAACTCGAGCCCGCGCCGCGGCGACTCGTGGTTGAACAGGATCCCCGAAACCGCGAACAGGTCGTACGACTCGCGGTAGTTGACCGTGATGTGGTGCCCGTAGACCTTGGCCACGCCGTAGGGCGAGCGGGGGTGGAACGGCGTCATCTCCGTCTGCGGGATCTCGCGCACCTTCCCGAACATCTCCGACGAGGAGGCCTGGTAGAAGCGGATCTCCGGGTCGACCGTCCGGATCGCCTCGAGCAAGCGGGTGACGCCGAGGGCGGTGAACTCGGCCGTCAGCACCGGCTGGTTCCACGAAGTCGGGACGAAGCTCTGGGCGGCGAGGTTGTAGACCTCGTGCGGCTGCGCCTGGCGCAGGGCCGCGTCGAGCGACGACGGGTCGAGCAGGTCCCCCTGGATCAGGACGACGCGGTCGACCAGGTGCGCGATGCGCTCGAGGTTCTCGGTCGAGGCGCGCCGTGTCATTCCGGAGACCTCGTAACCCTTCTCCAGCAGCAGCTCGGCGAGGTACGAGCCGTCCTGGCCCGTGATGCCGGTGATCAGCGCGCGACGTTCGCTCATCGCGCCGGCTCCAGCTCGCGAGCGGCGCCGAGCGTGTCGGAGAGCGTCTGCTCGAGCGGAATCTCGGGCCGCCAGCCCGTCGCCGCCTCCATGCGGGCGGGGTCGCACGCGAGCCGCGGGATCTCGGCCGGCCGGAGCCGGCGTCTCGTCCCGTTCGACGTGGACCGGCACCCGCGCGTGCTCGACGAGCAGCTCCATCACGTGCGCAATCGTGACGGTTCGCCCGGATCCGACGTTGTACGTGCCGGCGGGAACCGAACGGTCGAGCAGCAGGCGGTAGGCGCGGCAGACGTCGCGGACGTCGACGATGTCGCGCTCGGCGGTCAGGTCGCCGACGAGCAGCGTGCCGCCGCCCTCGCTCTCGAGGCGCGCGATCTGGCGTGCCCACGAGCCGACCGCGAAGCGCTCGTCCCGGCCCGGGCCCTCGTGGTTCGACGGCCGCACGACGACCACGTCGAGATTGGAGACGGAGCAGGCGAGCTCCGCGGCGGCCTTCGTCGCTGCGTACGGCGAAACGGGCCGGGCCGGCTCGTCCTCGGGCGTGGGGATTCGCTCGGCGCGGCCGTACACCTCGCACGTCGAGGCGACCAGCACACGCGCCTCGGGCCGCTCGGCGCGCACCGCGTCGAGCACGTTCACGGTGCCGTTGACGTTCACCCGCCACGCGCGCAGCGGGTCCTCCCACGAGCCTGCGACCGACGACTCGGCCGCAAGGTGGACGACCGCGTCGGCGCTCCCCACGGCTCGGCGCAGCGCATCGGCGTCGAGCACGTCGCCCTCGAACGGCGCGAATGCCTCGCCGAGCTCGGCCCGCAGGTGCCCGCCGACGAAGCCCGTTCGGCCCCCGTGACGAGGACGCGCTCCACCTCAGTACGCGCCGCGGCTGGTGACGACGGCCGGAATGGTCTTCGCGAGGATCGAGATGTCGAGCCAGACCGACCAGTTCTCGAGGTAGAAGAAGTCGAGCCGGACGAGGTCGTCGAAGCCGAGGTTCGAGCGGCCGGAGATCTGCCAGAGGCCGGTCACGCCAGGCAGCACGAGGTAGCGCTTGCGGTGCCACGCCTCGAGCCGCTCGTAGTCGCGCAGCGGCAGCGGGCGCGGGCCGACCAGGCTCATCTCGCCGCGCAGGACGTTCCAGACCTGCGGGATCTCGTCGAGCGAGAAGCGGCGCAGGAAGGCGCCGACCGAGGTGACGCGCGGGTCCTCGCGGATCTTGAACAGCGGGCCGTCCGCCTCGTTGGACGCCTCGAGCTCGGCCTGCAGGCCGGCTGCGTCCGCGTACATCGTCCGGAACTTGACCATCCCGAACTCCTGCTCGCCGAGGCCGACCCGCCGGTCGCGGAAGAAGACGGGACCGCGCGAGTTGAGCTTCACGGCGGCCGCGATCGCGAGCCAGAGCGGCAGCCCGACGACGAGCACGAGCGACGAGACGACGAGGTCGAACGCGCGCTTGACGACCCAGTCCATCCCGACGAACGCGGGCGGGCGCAGCTCGAAGAGCGGGATGCCCTGGCCTGGCACGAACTCGACGCGCTGGGTCAGCAGCTCGGTCGCCTTCGGCGCGATCCGCACCTCGACGCCGCGCCGGTGCGCCGCGTCGACGATCTCGAGCAGCTCGCGGTCGCGGAAGTCGGAGTCGGTCAGGATCAGCTCGTCCACGCGCTCGCGGTCGAGCACGGCGGGCAGGTCGCGCACGTGACCGAGTACCGGCAGGTTGACGCCGTCCGGCGACGGCGCCACCGCGCCGACGAACTCGTAGTCGATGCCGCTGCGGCCGGAACCGAGCGCGCCGTGGAGGTGGGCGATGTTCTCGCCCGACCCCGCGAGCAGCGCGTAGCGGCGCGTGCCCCGCGCACGCAGGAACTCGCTCGTGACGAGCTCGTAGCTCGCGCGGAAGCCGGCGATCGTGACCGCGCAGAAGACGACGGCGGTCGGCGCGAGGCCGTAGGTCGAGAACTGGTGGCCCGTGCCGATCGCGAAGGCGAGCGTGATCAGCGCGACCAGGATCAGCGACGAGAGGACGCGGCCGAAGCCCGGCCGCCGCTCACGCTCGTCGTAGAGGTGCGCCTGCGAGAAGACGAGCACCGTCACCAGCGTCAGGAACGGCAGCCAGTCCGTCTCGACGCGCCAGAGGACGCCCCACAGGACCGGCTCGCGACCGTAGTAGAGCTCGCGTGCGACGAGCGCGGCGTAGAGCCCGAGCACGAGCCCGGCGAGATCGAGGCAGACGAGCACCGTGATGCTCGCGAGCCGCCTCGTCGCCGAGAGGAGCTGGGCGCGCCTGAGCAGGAACGGCGCGCCCGCCCGGATGTCGCTGACGATCCGAACGGGCGCGTCGTCCCCCACAGCGGGGGCGGGGATGCGACCCCTCCCCCGCTGCGAAGTCGGTGTTGCCACGCGTTCTAGTGTGGCAGCTTGCGGAACGCGTCGAAAGCCGGCTTCTTCTTCCCGGCCGCGGTGAAGAAGCCCGACTGCCAGCCGCCCAGCCGCTGCTCGTCCTTCAGCAGGAACCAGAGCATCATCGTGACGCGTGGGTTCTTGCGGGCGATCGCGTAGGCCTTCGTCAGGTACCGCGCCTGGTTGATCCACGAGACGCCGAAGGCCCGGTCGGGCGGGCTCGTCTGGTAGCCGTACTCGGTGATCCAGAGCTTCTTGTTGCCGTAGAGCTTCCCGAGCAGCGTCGTCAGCACGCTCAGGTTCGCGAGCGTGACCGTCTGCTTGCCCTTCGGCATCGTCGTCGGGCTCTCGGTGCGGCTGCCGTAGTACGGATGGTGCGCGTAGACGTCGAAGTGGCTGCCCTTCAGGCCGTAGTGCTTCAGGTCGGCCAGGAACGCGATCGGCGAGATCGACGGCCGCGCGTTCCGGCCGGAGTTGTTGCCCCGCGGGTCGGTGGCGCCGCAGCCGACGACCTCCTTCGAGAGGTGCGACGCGTGCACGCCGCTCCAGATCGCGGTGCAGATCCCGACGTAGTTGCGCGCCGCGATCGGGATGTAGCGCTTGCCGATCTTCTGCCACTGCGGCGACAGGAAGAGCGGGTTGTTCGGCTCGTTCCACGCCAGCCACTTGCGCACGGCCGGGAGCTTCGTCCCGTCGTCGCGCTTGTACGTGCCGCTGTAGCGCTTGGCCGCGGCCAGCGCGAAGTACTTCAGCGACGACATCTTGGCCGGGACGCGGTTGACGCCCTTCTTCGTGCCCTGGGCCCAGCGCGGGGTGCCGTAGATCGTGAACAGCACCTGGATCTTGTTCTTGGCCGCGTTGAGCACGACCTGGTCGTACGACGACCAGTTGTAGGCGGGGTCGGCCGGGTCGGCCGGGTTCGTCGGCTTCTTGGCCGCGACCACGTTCCAGTCCAGGTTCAGGCGGATGATCTGCGCGCGCAGCTTGACCAGCGTCGGAAAGGTCGTCTCCGGCGACGCGATCGGCTGCACGGGGTCGTAGATACCCACGAGCATCCCCGGCGCCGCGGCGGCCTTGGGCGGCGACGCCGTGGCGGCGAATGCGCAGAGGACGATCGTGATCAGGGCGATGCTGGCTTTCCTAAATTGCAAGTGGCTCCCTCCCGAGGCTCGGCAACATGCGCCGCAGCCCCTCCTCGAGTTGGATCTCGGGCTCCCAGCCCAGCACCTGCCTGGCTCGGGTGATGTCGGGCTGGCGAACCTGTGGATCGTCGACGGGCAGCGCCTCGAAGACGATTTCGCTGTTGGACGAAGTGACTCGGATAACTGTTTGCGCAAGTTCGAGAATCGAAAACTCCGTTGGGTTGCCCAGGTTTACGGGCAGGTGCTCGGCGCTCTCGGCAAGCAGGTGAAGGCCGCGGACCAGGTCGTCGACGTAGCAGAAGCTCCGCGTCTGCTCGCCTTTGCCGAAAACGGTGATCGGGGCGTTCTCGAGCGCCTGGCGGACGAAGGTCGGGATCGCCCGCCCGTCGTGCGATCGCATTCGCGGCCCGTAGGTGTTGAAGATCCGGACGATCCCGGTGTCGACGCCCTGCTGAGTGTGGTACGCCATCGTCAGCGCCTCGGCGTACCGCTTCGCCTCGTCGTAGACGCCGCGTGGGCCGATCGGGTTGACGTTCCCCCAGTAGCTCTCCGGCTGCGGGTGCACCTGGGGGTCGCCGTAGACCTCGCTCGTAGAGAACAGCAGGAAGCGGGCGCGCTTCCACTTCGCGAGCCCGAGCGCGTGGTGCGTCCCGTAGGAGCCCACCTTGAGCGAGTGCAGCGGCTGACGGAGGTAGTCGATCGGACTCGCCAGCGCCGCGAGGTGGTAGACGACGTCGACCGGCTCGTCGATCTGCAGGTGGTGGACCATGTCGTGGTTGACGAATGCGAAGGCGTCGTCGCGCAGGTGCTCGAGGTTCTCCAGCGAGCTGGTCTCGAGGTTGTCGACGCAGATGACGCGATGGTCGTTCGCGAGCAGGTACTCGCAGAGGTGAGAGCCGAGAAACCCGGCCCCGCCGGTCACGATTGCAGTAGGCATTCGAAGGATGGTATCGGCCGTTCTCGGCCGCTCCTGACGGTTCTGCAGAGCCTTACGAAGTCCTTACGCGGCGTCGTGCGGCGGCTCGGCGAGGAACCGCAGCACGCCGTCCGAAAGCGTCGAGACGCGTTCGAGGTCGACGCCGTAGAGGACGTAGTAACCCTCGCGTCGCGTGCGGACCAGCCCGGCCCGGGCCAGCAGCCGCAGGTGCTTGGAGAG
Organism: uncultured Actinomycetes bacterium; assembly: GCA_963765785.1. Classification (GTDB taxonomy): domain Bacteria; phylum Actinomycetota; class Thermoleophilia; order Gaiellales; family Gaiellaceae; genus AC-32. The sequence goes on along the minus strand of CAVXXW010000017.1, from coordinate 66,708 downwards.
ACCGGCCTCGCTGATCCCGATCAGCGGAGCCAGCTCCTGCGTCGACCGCTCGCCCGCGGCGATCAGCTTCAGCGCGCGGAGCCTCGTCGGGTCGGCGAGCGCGCGAAGCACGTGGACGACGTCCTCCGAGGGGAGCTTCGGCTTGCTGCCTGCGAGCGCGAACGGCGCCGGATAGACGATCGCCGGCGGCCACGGAGCGTCGCAGTTGATGCGCACGTGTGGCCACACGAACGCGCTGGGCACGAGCACGAGCTCTGCCTGCGGGCCGACGTCGACCGTGTGCTCGTGCGGCAGGTCGCGCTTGAGCTCGCCCCGTGACGAGTCGATCAGCAGCTGCGGGGACAGCCCGGCGAGATACGAGTAGACGCCGTCACCGGCGATCCGCCGTCCGGCCTCGCCGACGGTTTCGGCGAGCCTCGGCTCGAGCTCGTCCCACTCGCCGGCGAACGCGGTCTCCCAGTAGCCCGCGAGAAACACGGCGAAGCGGGTCGCAAGCTCGCGCGGCGACTCGAAGATCAGTCGAGCGAGGCTCTGGTCCGCCCCGAGCTCCGCGACCCGCGACTCGACGTGCTTCCGCACCTGCGGATCGGCGAGCACCCGTTCGTCGCGCTCGCCTCGGTGGTCCCAGAGCGGCCGGAGGAAGCCGAACGCGAGGGTCGTGTCGTCGAGTGCCGCGAGCCCTTCCAGCTCCTTGTCGAAGCTGTGGTACGGGCTCGAGGGTGACGGCATCAGGAACTCGGGCACGAACCTGTCGTACGCGAACCGGAACGCGGCGATGTCGCGCCGCAGCCCGGCCGGGATGGCGCGCGCCCGGCGTACCCAGGGGTGCTGGAGCGGGTGATGCTTCGGTGCGGTCAGCACGTGCAGGCTGAGCACGGCCTCGAGCAACGGCGAGTACGAGAAGGCGATCGACTCGGCCGGGTCTGCGCTGAAACGGAACGTGATGATCGGATTCTCTTTCTGGCTAAGAAGTTGATCCGACTCTGGCCGACCGGCACCGTGGCGTCAAATGCGCTGGGCGATCGTGATCATCGCCGTGGCGGTCGGAGCCCTCTCCGGCTCGGCCCGCGGCGCCGCCGACCCGGTCGTGCTGACCGCGATCGTCGGGACCAATGACGGGTTCAACATCACCCTCAACGGGCCCGACGGCAAGAAGGTGCAGCGGCTGCTGCCCGGGACCTACACCGTCGTCGTCGACGACCGCTCCGCGATCCACAACTTCCACCTGGCGAGCAACGACGACCCGACGGTCAACTTCCGCACCGACGTCGCCTTCGTCGGGCAGGAGAGCTTCACCGTCACGTTCAGGAACAACACCGAGTACGCCTACGCCTGCGAGCCGCACTGGCAGATCATGAACGGCTCGTTCCTGGTGAACGACTCGCCGCCGCCACCGCCGCCTCCTCCGCCGCAACCATTGCGCACGCTGAGCGCGTCGGTCTCGGGCACCGGCGCGGTGGGGCTGTCGCCGCGGGCTGTCAAGGCAGGCCGCGTGCGGGTGGTCGTGAGCGACCGCTCGGCGGAGGCGAACTTCCACCTACGCGGCAAGGGCGTCGACCGGCGGACTGGGGTTCGATTCCGCGGGCGCGTCAGCTGGGTCATGCGCCTGGCCCGCGGCGGGTATCGCTTCGGCAGCGACCGCAACGGACTGCGGCAGCTGCTGCGCGTGCGCTGAGGCCTCAGTAGTCAGCCGCGCGCCGCGGCGGGAATCCGCGGATGCCGCCGCGCAAATGCGGCGCGACGATCAGAGTGTGACGACGCCTCCACCCTGGAAGATCAAGGTCGTCGAGCCGGTTTCGCTGAAGCCGGAAGCCGAGCGCAGGCGGGCGCTCGAGGCCGCCGGCTACAACACCTTCCTCCTCCGCTCCGACGACGTCTACATCGACCTCCTGACCGACAGCGGAACCTCCGCCCTCTCGCAGGAGCAGCGCTCGGCGATGGAGCTCGGCGACGAGGCGTACGCCGGCTCGCGCAGCTTCTTCCGGCTCGAGCAGGCCGTTCGGGACGTCTACGGCTTCCCCCACACGATCCCGACCCACCAGGGCCGCGGCGCCGAGCACCTGCTGGCGAAGCTGCTCGTGCGACCGGGGCTGCTCGTGCCCTCGAACCTCTACTTCACCACCTCGCGCGAGCACGTCGAGCTGGCAGGCGGGACTTGGGTCGACGTCTCGATCCCCGAGGCGAGCGACCCCACCTCGACCCACCCGTTCAAGGGGAACGTCGACCTCGCCAAGCTGCGCCACGTGCTCGAGGCGGCCGCGCCGGAGCGAATCGCGTTCGTCCGCGTCGAGGCGTGCCTGAACATGGCCGGCGGGCAGCCGTTCTCGATGGACAACCTCGCCGGCGTCCGCAAGTTGACGCTCGAGCACGGCGTGCCGCTGATCCTCGACGCGACGCGGATCTCCGAGAACGCCCTCTTCGTGATCGACCGCGAGGCCGACTGGGCCGACGCGCGCTTCGCGCACGTGATCGCGTCGATCGCCTCCCTTGCCGACGGCGCCGTCTTCTCCTCGAAGAAAGACCACTTCGTTCCGATCGGAGGCCTGCTCGCCCTGAACGACGACGACCTCGCCGAGGCGGCTCGAGAGCAGGTCGTCATCTACGAAGGCTTCCCGCACTACGGCGGCATCGCCGGACACGATATGGAGGCGCTGGCGCAGGGCATCCGCGAGTCGGCCGACGAGGCGATCGTGCGACACTACGTCTCGCAGAGCGCGTTCCTCGGCGGCCTGCTGCTCGAGCGCGGGATCCCGATCGTCGTACCGATCGGCGCACATGCCGTCTTCCTCGACGCGAAGCGCTTCCTGCCGCACCTGCCGCAGACGCAGTTTCCGGCGCAGGCACTCGCGGCCGCCCTCTACCTCGCCGGCGGCGTTCGCTCGATGGAGCGCGGCATCGTCTCCGGGCAGCACGGCGACGAGCCGTACGACGGGCTCGAGCTCGTCCGCCTCACGATCCCGCGGCGCGTCTATACGCAGGAGCACCTCGCGTACGTGGCGGACGTAATCGGGGAGGTATGGGAGCGGCGCGAGTCCCTGCCGGGCCTGCGCATGACCTACGAGCCGAAGCACCTGCGCTTCTTCCAGGCGCGCTTCGAGGCGTGCGCGCCGTTCCTCGCACCCGCGACGGCGGCCGCGGTCGGCGTCGCCCGGCCATGACCGCCGCGACGACCACGGAGCTCGTCGAGCTCTCGACGGAGACGCCGATCTGGGAGCGCGTCTTCCTCGTAGCGCCGCTCGTGCTCGTGGCGACGAAGGAGGGCGACGGCTACGACGTCGCGCCGAAGCACCTGGCGACGCCGCTCGGCTGGGAGAACTTCTTCGGCTTCGTCTGCAGCCCTCGCCACGCGACCTACCGCAACCTGGAGGCGCACCCCCAGTTCACCGTCAGCTTTCCGGGCGCCGACCTGATCCTCGAGGCAAGCATGGCTGCGGGCGCCCGGGCGGCCGACCGGTCGAAGCCGACGCTCGCGGCGGTGCCGGTCATCCCCGCGCACGCCGTCGACGGCGTGCTCGTGGACCGCTGCGCCCTCTATCTCGAATGCGAGCTCGAGCGCCTGGTCGGCGGCCTCGGCGGGAACAGCCTCGTGGTCGGCCGGGTCGTCGCCGCGAGCGCTCCGCGCCGTGCGCTGCGCCGGCCCGACGTCGACGACGCCGACCTCCTGCACGAGCTCCGCCCGCTCGTCTACCTCTCGCCGGGCCGCTTCGGCGTCGTCGACCGGACGCACGCGTTCCCGCTCCCGGTGGGCTTCAGCCGCTAGCGATGAGCACCGCACCCACGCGACCGCTCTGCAAATGGCTGAGGTCGCAGGAGGTCGAGATCGAGCGGCTGCTGGCGCGGCTCGTGGCGGCGGAGTCGCCGTCGACCGACCCCGCGACGCAGCGGGCGCCGTTCCTCATCCTCGCCGCCGAGCTCGAGGAGGCCGGCTACCTCGTCCGGCGTGTCGCCGGCTTCGGCGTGGGCGACCACCTCTACGCTCGGCCGGAGGCGCGCCTTCGCGGCGCCCCCTATCAGCTCGTGCTCGGCCACATGGACACCGTCTGGCCGGCAGGCACGATCGCCGACATGCCGCTACGCCGGTCCGGCAACTCGCTGTTCGGCCCCGGCACGCACGACATGAAGGCCGGGCTCGTGCAGCTCGTGTTCGCGCTCCGCGCGCTGCGCGCCGTCGGCCGGACGCCGACCGTGACGCCGGTGGTGCTCGTCAACACCGACGAGGAGCTCGGCAGCGACGACTCCGCGCGCGTGATCGTCCGGCTCGCCCGCGGCGCCGAGAGAGCCTTCGTGCTGGAGTGCGGCGAAGGCCGCGAGGGTCGGCTCAAGATCGCGCGCAAGGGCACGGGGCGCTACGAGCTCGTCGTGCGGGGGCGCGCGTCGCACGCAGGCGCAAGCTTCGATCGGGGAGTCAGCGCGATCCTGGAGCTCTCGCACCAGGTGCAGCGGCTGTTCGCGCTCAACGATCCGACGCGCGGGATCACCGTGAACGTCGGCACGATCGACGGCGGTCTCCTGCCGAACGTCGTCGCGCCCGAGGCGACCGCGACGATCGGCGTCCGCGTGCCGACCGCCGCAGCCGCGGAGGAGGTCGAGCGCGCGATCTTCGGCCTGCAGCCGGTGCTCGGCGAAACAGAGTTGGAGGTCCGGCGGGAAACCGCGCGCCCGCCGATGGAGCCGACGGCTCGCAACCGCCGGCTGCTCGCCACGGCGGAGCGGCTCGGCCGTGAGCTCGGCTTGTCGCTCGGCGACGCCGGACTCGTCGGCGGGGCGTCGGACGCGAACACCGCGAGTGCCTACACCGCCACGCTCGACGGGCTCGGCCCGGTGGGCGACGGCAGCCATGCCCGCGACGAGCACGTCCACCTGCCGAGCATCGCCGAGCGGGCGGCGCTGGTGGCGCTCCTGCTGCTCGAGCCGACCAGGCGCTAGCGAGGCAGCGGGTGCCGCTCGGGGAAGCCCGCGAGCGCGCGGGCGACGTCGAGGGTCGAGAGCACGCCCAGCGGCCGCTTCGTGTGGCGCTCGACGACGACCAAGTGGGAGATCTCGCGTTCGACCATCAGGTCGGCGACCTCCCCGAGGTCGTCGCTCGACGACACCGACAGCACGGGCGTCTCGAGGATCGCCCCCGCGGTGACCTCGTCGAGCGAGCGCTCGCGGGCGGCACGCAGCAGGGCGACGTCGGAGACGACGCCCCAGCGGTTGCCCTCCTCGCCCTTGCGATGGGCGGTGACGAAGACAGCGTGCACGCGGTAGGTCGACATCAGGCGTGCGACGGTCCTGAGCGAGTCGGTCGGGCGGCACGTGATCAGGCCGGGGTGCATCGCGTCGACGACGCGCAGGCCCGCCAGTGCGGGATTCGTGTCGATCGTGTGAGCCATCGGGAGCTCCTTTCTCAGATCACGCCGAGCTCTGCGCCGACACGCCGGAACGCCTCCAGCGCGCGGTCGAGGTGTTGCTCCTCGAGCGCGGCGGACATTTGCACGCGGATTCGGGCCGTGCCCTCCGGCACGACCGGGTAGCCGAAGCCGGTCACGAAGACACCCTCCTCGAGCAGCCGTTCGCTGAACCGCATCGCGAACTCGGTCTCGCCGACGATGATCGGGATGATCGCGGCCTCGCCGTCGAGCGGCAGGAATCCCGCCTCACGCAGCTGCGAGCGGAACCGCTGCGAGAGCGCGTGGAGCCGCTCGACGAGATGGGGCTCCCGGCGCAGCACGCGCACCGCCTCGAGCGCGCTGCACGCAACCGTGGGCGGGAGCGCGTTCGAGAACAGTTGAGGACGCGAGCGCTGGGCCAGGATCTCGCAGACCTCGGTGCTCGAGGCGACGAAGCCGCCCGCTGCGCCGCCGAGCGCCTTGCCGAGCGTGCTCGTGATCACGTCGACCTCGCCGAGCAGGCCGAAGTGCTCGGCAACGCCCCGCCCGGTCGCGCCCATCACGCCGGTCCCATGCGAGTCGTCGACGATCACGGTCGCGCCGTGGGCGCGCGAGAGCTCGACGATCTCCGGCAGGCAGGCGAGGTCGCCTTCCATGCTGAAGACGCCGTCGGTGATCACCAGCTTGCGAGCGTCGGCCGCGCAGTTCTCGAGGCCGGCGCGCAGCTCGTCCATCGACGAGTGCGCGTAGATCACCTTGCGCGCCGGCCTCGAGAGCCGGATCGCGTCGACGATGCTGGCGTGGTTGAGCGCGTCCGAGAGAATCACGGTGCGCTCGTCCGTGAGCGTGGGGATGACGGCTTCGTTCGCGTTCCAACACGAGACGTAGGTGAGCGCGGCCTCGGTGCCGACCAGCTCGGCCAGCTCGCGCTCGAGCTCGAGGTGCGGCGCGAACGTGCCGCAGATGAAGCGGACGGAAGCGGTTCCGGCCCCGTAGCGCCGCAGGCCCTCGATCCCGGCGGAGACCACGGGCGGCCGCGCGGCCAGGCCGAGGTAGTTGTTCGACGAGAGCACGAGCACCTCGCCGCGCCCGGCCATCTCGACGACCGGGCCCTGCGGCGAGCGCAGCTCGTTGAAGTGCTTCAGCGTGCCCGCCTCGCGCAGGCCGTCGAGCTCGACGCCGAGCTCGCGCTCGAGCAGCGCGGTCATGCGAGCGCCTCCACGGCGGCAGCTCCCCTGCGCTGCGGCGGCCCGTTCGGGTGGAGCACGATCTTGCAAGCCTCGCCGGCCTCGAGCGCCGCGAACGCCTCCTCGAAGCGCTCGAGCGGCAGCTCGTGCGTGATCAGCGGCCGCAGGTCGACGACGCCGCTCTCGAGCAGCCAGCGCGTTCGGTACCAGGTCTCGAAGATGCGGCGGCCGCTGAGGGCGCGCACCTCCAGGTTCTTGAAGATCAGGCCTTCCGCGACGTCGATCTCGACCGGCCGCTCCGGAAGCCCGAAGAGCACGACCCTGCCACCGTTGCGCGCGATCCGGAACGCGTCGGCGACCGCGCGGCCCGATCCGGACATCTCGAAGACGACGTCGAAGCCGAGGCCTTCGTGGTGCTCGAGGAACCAGCCCGCCTCGTCCTGAACCGCGCCGACGTCGACCACCGCGCTCGCGCCCATCCGGCGCGCGAGGTCGAGCCGGAAGATCGTCCTGTCGGCGGCGAGCACCACGGCCGCGCCCGACGCGCGCGCGATCGCGATCGCGAACAGCCCGACAGGGCCGCACCCGAGCACGGCGACGGAACGCCCGGTCAGCTCCTGCTCGCCGGTCGCGAAGACGGCGTTGCCGAACGGCTCCTGCAGCGTCGCGATCTCAGGCGGCAGCTTGTCGCGGTCGTTCTGCCAGACGACGGACTCCGGGATGCACACGTACGGCGCGAACGCCCCGTCGCGGTCGACGCCGAGGATCCGGGTCTGCTCGCACATGTGGGCGCTCCCGGTGCGGCAGTGGAAGCAGGTGCCACAGGTGACGTGGCTCTCGGCCGAGACGTAGTCGCACGGCTTCGCCTGCCGCACAGCGCTGCCGGTCTCGACGACGGTGCCGGCGAACTCGTGGCCGAGCGTGAGCGGCGGCGCGATCCGCCCCTGTGCCCACGCGTCCCAGCGCTCGATGTGCAGGTCGGTGCCGCAGACGCTCGCGGCCTCGACCTCGACGAGCACCTCGTCCGCTGCGGGCACGGGCACGGGCACCTCGACGAGCCGCAGCCCCGGCTCGCGGGCGAGCTTCCGAAGCGCCGGCATGGTCGCCATACCGACAGGGTCCGTCCCCCGGCGCCCCGGCGGCATCGGGGAAAGGCCGCACGGCCGATCAGACGTTGCGCGGATGCTCCGAAACCGGGCTCGCGCGACGATCGCAACGACCCCGACGATCGGAGGCGTCATGACCGTGGCCAAGGAAGCCGACCTTGCCGGGCCCGGGATCGGCGACTACGCCGAGCTCGAGCGCGTCCTGCCCGACGACTACGAGCCGCTGCTCTCGCCGCGCGAGACGATGGATGCGCTGTACGCGGCCAAGCGGCTGATCGAGGACCGCCTCTGCGAGGAGCTGAGCCTGACGCTCGTGCAGGTGCCGCTGATCGTCGACTCCGAGAGCGGCGTCAACGACTACCTCGACCGCGACGGGTCGCGCACGCCCGTCGCCTTCCACATCGCGAACGACCGCGAGCGGCATCCGATCGACGCCGAGGTCGTGCAGGCGGCGACGAAGTGGAAGCGCATGGCGCTGCGGCAGTTCTGGATGGGCCCCGGGCAGGGCCTGCTGACCGACATGCGCGCCGTGCGCAAGGACTACTTCCTCGACCACGACCACTCCGCGTACGTCGACCAGTGGGACTGGGAGAAGGCGATCCTGCCCGAGGACCGGACGCTCGACTACCTGACCGCGACGGTGCGCTCGATCTGGAAGGTGCTGAAGGAGGCCGACCGCTTCCTGCGAGCCGAGTGGCCGGCGCTCGCCGACCCTCGCTACCCGGAGCTGCCGGACGAGCTCGAGTTCCTGCACGCCGAGGACATCCTCGCCGCGTACCCCGACCTCCCGCGCAAGCAGCGTGAGACGGCCGATCCTGCAGGAGCACCCGGCGATCTTCATCTACGGGATCGGCTGGCCGCTCGCGGACGGCTACCCGCACGAGCTGCGCGCCGCCGACTACGACGACTGGTCGACCGAGACGGTCTCGGCCGACGGTCGCCCGATGCACGGGCTCAACGGCGACATCCTCGTCTGGAACCCGGTCACGCGCCGGCGGCACGAGCTGATGTCGGGTGGGATCCGCGTGACGCCCGAGTCGCTGCGCCGGCAGCTCGAGCTCTCGGGCCAGCTCGACTTCCTCGAGCTCCCGTACCACCAGGCGATCCTGAACGGCGAGATCCCGCTCTCGATCGGCGCCGGAATCGGGCAGTCGCGCACGATGATGCTCCTCCTCCGCAAGGCGCATCTGGGCGAGGTGAGCGTGAGCGTGTGGCCACAGGTGCTGAAGGACATGTGCGCCGCGAGGAACATTCGCGTGCTCGAGTAGGGTCTTGTCGCTAGCGTCCGCCGTTTTCCGTCAACGCGAACGGCTGAGCAGCTCGCCCCGCTCGATCGCCGCGGCCACGAGCGCGGGCTGGGCCAGCATCGAGAGGTGGCCCGCGCGGGGGATCTCGACGAAAGGGGCGCGCAGGAGCGCGGCTGTCTTACGGCCGGCAGCGACCGAGTCGACGTCGTCGTGGCTCCCCCACGCGACGAGCGCGGGCGCGCTGAGGTGAACGAGCGTCGGCTTCGAGACCCCCTGGATTCCGTGCCCGAGCATCGATGCGAACGCCGAGGCCGTGCCCGTGACGCGGAACGGCCGCTCCCATTGCTCGATGAACGCCGGGGTGAACGGCGGCTGGTCGGGCCCCCAGGCGGACGCGAGCCCGCGGCGGAAGAGCCAGTCCCAGTCGGCGGCGATCCGGTAGAGGCTCGTGTACCAGGGCGGCAGCAGCAGGTGTGAGAGCCAGGCCGCGCCGCCGCCGCCGGGAAGCGCGTCTCCGTCGAGCAGCACGACGCCTGCGACCCCGCGCGGCGCCTCCGCGGCCACCGTCACCGCCACGGCCGCGCCGAGGGAGTGGCCGACAAGCAGGGGCCGCCGAAGGCCGAGCTGCCGGCCGAATCCCTGGACGAGGCCGGCCCACCGCGCGAGCGTGAACGGGCCGCGCCGCTGGGAGTACCCGAAGGGCGGCAGGTCGAGCGCGTAGACTCGGTGGGAGCGCGCGAGCCTCGGCCCGACCTCGTGCCAGACCCAGGACGGCTCGATGAAGCCGCCGAGCAAGATCACCGGAGTGCCGTGCGACCCCCAGGTCCGGTAGGCGAGCTCGGTCCCGTCCACCCGGGCGTAAGGACCCGGGTAGAGCGTGGACGCTGCGGCGTCGCGGTGGCGCGTCGCGAAGTTGAAGAGGAGCGACGCCAGCGTCAGCGCCACCGCGACGGCGACGAGCGCGATCCCGATCCGCCGCAGCCAGCGCTTCAGCGTGCTCACGAGCGCAGGCTACGTGCGCCTATGAAGCTCAGCCGTCGGTACGCCGGCGGCCGCGGCCGCCGAGATCCTTGTTCGACTCCATGTCGAACCACATCGCGAAGAGCGTGAACTGCGAGCCGGAGATGAGGAGCAAGGCCACCAGCACGATCGTCGCCGGAGTGATGTTGTTCCCCATGATCCGGAGCACGAGCTCGGCGATCCCGAGCCCGAGGCCGAGCAGCGTCGCCACGATCCCGAGCGCGTAGAAGAAGACAAGCGGGTGGAAGTCGCGGATCACGTACTTCACGCGCATCCGCCAGAAGAAGCCCTTGAACAGGAGCCAGGAGATCGTCGGCACGACCTTCCGCAGCCGGATGCCGGAGCGCTCGCCGACGCCGTAGATCGGCCGCGAGGGGTAATCGCGCACGCGGGCGTTCCAGACGTTCAGGTGGACGAGCAGGTCGTTCGGGAAGCCGTAGCGCTTGTAGATCCGCTCGAGGTCGACCAGGTCGAGGTACCGGAGCGAGATGGCCGTGTAGCCCGACTGCGAGTCGGCGATGTGCCAGTAGCCGGAGGCGATCTTCGTCAGCAGGCTGAGGACGGCGTTGCCAAGGTAGCGGTAGCGCGGGATCACCTCCCAGGCCTGGCCGGTGAAGAGCCGGTTCGCCTTGGCGTAGTCGACTTCGCCGCGCGCGACCGCGCCGGTCAGCGTCTCGAGGTCGTCCGGGTCCATCTGCGCATCGGCGGCCATCACGGCGGTGACGTCGATCCGGTCGTGGCGGGCCTTGAGGTAGCCGGTGATGATCGCGCCGCCGACCCCGAGGTTGCGCTCGTGCTCGAGCAGCTCGACGCGCGGGTCGGCGAGCGTCCGCACCGCCTCGACCGTGCCGTCGCTCGAACGGTCGTCGACGACGTAGATGCGGTCGACGAACGGCGGGATCCCGCGGATCGTCTCCGCGATCAGTTTCTCCTCGTTGTGCGCGGGGACCACGACGGCCACGCGCTTGCCCTCAAGCACGCCTGAACGCTACGAGCGAGAGCGGACGACTCGGCGCGCCGGCTCGTAGAGCACCGCCGCGACGATGCCGAGCAGGAGGCCGATCAACGCGGCGACGATGACCGTGTTGCGCCGGCTGCGAGCGGTCGTCTTCGTCGCCGCGGCAAGGGTCGTGATCAGTGGAGCTTCGACGTCCTTGGCGAGCGCGAGCTGCTGCTGGTTGGTCGTGAGCTGATCAGTGGTCGTCAACAGCTGTGACTGCAACCCGTTGAGCTGACCGAGCACGATCAGCTGCTCGCTCGTCGACAGGCCAGAACCGTTGCCGAGTACCGCCTGCTGCGCCTTCAGGTTTCGGTTCAGCGTGCTCAGCGCCGCCTTTTCCTGGTCAACCTGCAGCTGTAGGTTGGCGATCTTCGTCTTCGAGTAGCCGGCAAGCGCGTCCGAGAAGACGACGGCGCGCGCAAGGTCGTTCGCGGCCCGCGCCACCGGTCGGCGGGAGTGGCCTGTGACCGTGATCGCCACGAGCGGGTTCTGGCCGAGCCGCGCGATATTGCCGGCCACGGCCTGCGTCGAGACGTGCCCGCGAAGCTGGCCGACGCGCAGGCCCGCGTCGCGCGCGACGCGCTGGATCGTCGACTCGGCAGTGACGATCTGCTTGACGGTCGAGGGGTTCGTCGCCTGGCTCTGGACCTGGACGCCGCCCTGCGAGAGCGGCTGGCCGAGGTAGACGACCGACTTCGCCTTGTAGACCTGCGCGCCGCCGAGCGAGATCAGGTAGCCGACGATCACGCCGGCGACGAGGCCGGTCACCGGCAGCCACCAGTGCGTCGTGATCGCGACCCAGTGTCGGCGGAGGTCGACGCTCTCCTCGGCGTCGAGGTCCGGCAGCTCGCGCTCTCGTTCCCTGACCGTCGTCATCGGCGGCTGAGCCTACCCGTGCGCGCGGTATGGGGCGCCGGTTCCTCACCGCTTCCTCGGCGCCAGGGCGAAGATCCGTGCATACGCGACCAGATAGAGACGCCGCCGGTCGGAGACCACGGCCGCGTAGGCGCCGCGCGGGAACGACCAGACCAGCTTCCCGGACTTCGGGTCGAGCGCATACGTGCGGCCCCGCAAGGACGAGACGTAGACGAGCCCGTTGACGACGATCGGCGAGCCGGAGATGGGGCCGTTGGTGCGGTACTTCCAGAGCACGTCGCCCGTGGCCGCGTTGAACGCGTAGAGGTCGCCCGTGAACGACCCTGCGAAGACGCGCTGCTGGTAGACGGCCGCTGACGAGTAGACGTAGCCGCCGGTGCCGTGCGACCAGCGCAGCTTCCCGCTCGTCGCGCCGAACGAGTAGACCTTGCCGTCGGTCGAGCCGATGTAGACGCGGTCGTAGGCGACGGCCGGCGTGGCGTAGAAGGTGCCGCGGTTGCCGAGCCGCTGCTGGGCCGACGCCTTCCAGACGAGCTTGCCGGTCGTCGCGTTCAGCGCGTAGACGTGGTGGTCGTACGAGCCGAAGTAGACCCGCCCGCCCGAGAGCGCGACCGCGCCCTTGATCTTGTCCCCGGTCTGGAACGTCCAGCGGGTCGCGCCCGAGGCGGCGCTGAGCGCGTAGAGCTTGCCGGTCCAGTCGCCGACGTAGACGGTGCCGTGGTCGACCAGCGGCGACGACTCGGTCGGCCCGATCTTCAGCCGCCAGCGGATCTTGCCGGTGTCGGCGTTGAGGGCCACCACCTCGCCGTCGAGCCCCGAGCGCGTGGCGTTGCAGGGCGGCGTGTTCATGAACGCCATGTAGACGGTGTGGTTGTCGACCGCGGGCGAGGCGGCCGTGCAGCGGCGCGCGCGGTACGCCCAGACGGTGCGCACCTTCGCGATATCGACCGCAAAGAGGACGCCATTCGAGTTCGCGAAGTAGAGCTTTCCGTACCCAACCGCCGGCGGGAACTCGACGAGCGACCCGGCGCGGAAGAACCAGAGCGGCTTGTAAGGCGGCTCGACCAGCATCTTCTCGGCGTTGCCCTGCCGCGTCGGGTCGAAGCGGTACATCGGCCAGCGGATCTTGGACGTCACCGGCGGCGGCTTGGGCGCGGCCTGGGTGGTGACGAACTCGGTCGAGGAGCCGCGGATGTTGCGGCCCTGGTGCTTCCGGTAGAGGCCGAACGCGACGAGGCCGGCGGCGAGGAGCACCACGACGGCGCCCGCCGCGAGCAGGATCCGCTTCATCGCGGCCGGCTCTTCGGCGCGACCGCGTACAGCCGCGAGAAGCCGTGCAGGAGCAGGAGGCGGCCGTTGCCCGCGACCGGCACGAACGCGCCGTCTGGCCAACGCCAGACCTGCCTGCCGGTGCGCGCGTCGAGCGCGTAGATCCGGTGCTGGCGGTTTGCGAAGTACACGACGCCGTCAACGACCGTCGGCGCGCCTCCGATCGCGCCTCCGCTCGAGAAGCGCCAGAGGACGCGGCCCGAGGCCGCCGAGAGGCAGTAGAGCGAGCCGTTGTAGGAGCCGATGTAGACCCGCCCGTCCCAGACGGCCGGCGACGAGTAGACGTACGAGCCGGTGCCGAGCGACCAGAGTCGCGAGCCTCGCGTCGAGAACGCCGTCAGCGAGCCGCCGGTCGAGCTCGGCACGAACACCCGCCCGCCGTCGGTCGCCGGCGTCCCGTAGACCCGGCCGTTGACGGAGCCCGACCAGCGCAGGCCGCCGTTCCGCGCCGAGAGTCCGAGCAGCCGGCCGCCGTAGTCGCCGATGAAGACCGTCCCGCCGGCGTACGAGGCGCTCGAGGTGATCTTGTAGCCCGACCGGTACGTCCAGCGCGGCCGGTGGGTGCGCAGGTCGAGCGCCCAGACAGTGCCGCTCCAGTCGCCGAAATAGTCAACCCCGTCGAGGATGAGCGGCGACGACTCGATCGGCGCGCCCGTGCGGTAGCTCCAGCGGATGCGGCCGCTGTGTCGGTCGAGCACGTAGACGTGGCCGTTCATCGCGTGGACGATCAGGTCGTCGCCGTCGATCGCCGGCGAGGCGGCCATGATGCCGCCGAAGTCACGCATCCACGCGACCTTGCCGTTGCGCATCGAGAGCGCGCGTACCTCGGCGTGGTAATTCGTGACGAACGCGACGCCGGCGTCGACCACGGCCGGGAACTCCATCAGGCCGATCGCAGTGCTCCAGACGACGCGGAACGGCGGCCGGAGCTTCAGCAGCGGCTGGGACTGCGTGCGGCCGGGCGCAGCGCCGTAGCGCGTCCACTGCAGATTCGACTGGTAGACGCGCACGCCGACTTTCGGCCGGTTGCGGAACTGGAGGCGCTGGCTGTACCCCTCGTAGCCGCGCTTCGCCACGGCGACCTCGAGGCGCATGTGGCGCGCGATCTTGATCTTCGCGACGCCGTGGTAGTCGGTCGTGCCGCCGAAGCGCCCGACGTGGACGACCGCGTTGCGCACCGGCGCGCCCGTGTCACCGTCGTACACGATCACATGCACCTTCGAGCGTTTGGGCGGAGGCGGCGGCGGCTTCGGAGGATTCAAGGTCGCCGGCGAGGCCTCGGTGGTGGTCGGCTCAGCCTTGCGGTCGGACGAGCAGCCGGCCGCGAGCAGCGCGAGCACGGCGAGAACAATTGCGGGCAGGCGCACCCGCCCCAAACTAGCGACCCCTACCGATGACATGCCCCGTTACCTGGTGCCCTCTGCCTTCTCCCACATCAGCGGCGCGCCCTCGCGCAGGTAGCGCACGAGCGCGGCCATCGTGGCGACGGTCATCAGCAGGTAGTACCAGGCGAGCCCCGCGCCCGGGACGCGCACCTTCAGTTTCCCGGCGGCGGCCAGCGCAAGCCAGAGCGCCTGCGCGGCGAGCGCGGCCTGGTACGGCCAGCCCTCGTTCACGAGCGCGATCGAAGTCGCGAGCAGCACCACGTGCAGGAAGCCGCTCGCGTAGCGGAGCACCCGGTGCGAGACCAGCTCGAAGAGGTACATCGGCGGCACGCCTCGAAGCGGCTTCGCCTCGAACAGGTACCGCCACGACCACGGCAGCATCCGCACCTTGCGCCGGAACTCGTCCTCGTTGTCGCGGCTCGGCTTCTCGAACGCCTTCGCCTCCGGCTCGTAGACCGCGCGGCGGCCCTTCTGGGCCATCAGAGTCGGGAAGCCCTGGTCGTGGCCGAACGGCCATTCGACGTAGTCCGAACGGCGTACGGCGTAGATCGCGCCGTTGCCGCCCGTGATCGAGCCGAGAGCCGACTCGCTCTCGCGCAGCCACATCTCGTAGCGCCAGTAGACGCCTTCCCGGTTCGTCCCGTCCTCGCGCTGGAACCGGACCTGGCCGCAGACATACGCGACGTCCGGGTCGGCGAAGTTCCGGACGAGCTTGCGCAGCGCGTCGGGCGCCCAGGTGGCGTTGGCGTCGCCGAAGGCGAGGATCTCGCTCTCCGTCTCTCGGACGGCGCGGTTCATCGTCGGCAGCTTCCCGCCTCGCTCGGCCTCGAGCAGCCGCACGCGGTCGTACCCGCGGACGAGCTCGTGCGTGCGGTCGGTCGAGCCGTCGGAGGCGACGACGAGCTCGAGCTTGTCGGCCGGGTAGTCCAGCTCGAGCAGGTTCTCCACGCGCCGCTCGATCACGTCCTCCTCGTTGTGCGCCGGGACGATCAGCGTGACCGTCGGCTCGATCTCCGCCTTCTGCACCTTCTGCTCACGCACACGGCGCAGCGCGGCGGCCGCGGCCGGGTAGCCGACGTGCGTCCAGGCGAGACCGCCCAGGCTCGTCCAGAAGAGCGCCTTCAGGATCACCACGGCGGCCGAACCTACCTGCTCGGCGCCCGGTAGGCGGGGAAGAAGCCGTCGAACCCTATGGCCGAGCCGCCGCTCAGGCGCCGGTAGGCGTCCTCGTCGTGAATCGCCTTGCCGACGGCGGCGTCGACCAGCCCTTCGGGGTCGAAGCGCGCCTTGAAGTGGTGCAGCGAGTCCTCCTTGCCGCCGAGTCCGCCGCCCAGGTGGAAGCGCTCGTAGCCGTTTGCCTGCGCCCAGCTCGCGGCCTCGAGCAGCACGAGCGTCGACGAGCCGGTCGAGCGGCCCGACTCGGTCGTGCCGCTCAGGTGGTAGTGCAGCCAGGGCGGCGTCGCCAGGCAGAGCGCCGAGGCGACCACCTCGCCGTCGATCTCGGCGTCGAAGCGGACGAGCGGCAGCTCGCCGAGACGCTCCCAGTACGCCGGCTCGAAGAAGTAGAAGTCGTCGGCGTTCACGCGCCGCATCGTGTCCTCGTACAGCGGCACGAAGTCGCCGAGGCCGTCGTGCTGCGCCACGGTCGCGCCCGCCTTCTCGGCCTTGAGCACCTTGTTGCGGTGCTTGAAGTGGAGCCCGGCGAGCAGGTCGCGGCCGGGGTCGAGCCGCCAGGCCACGGTCGGCGCCAGCTCGTCGACGTGGATCGGGGCGCCGCGCTGGTTGCCGTAGAGCGGGTGGAAGCGGACGAAGGTGCGTGACCACGCCGCGCTCGCGCGCCCACTCCTCGTAGGCGTCCCAGAAGCCGTCGGCGGTCGGGCCGCCGTAGCCGTACGGGGTGACGACGTCGCGCGGCTCGTCGCGCTCGATGGCCGCGAAGTACGCGCCGTCGTGCTCGAGCAGGAACGGCCGGCCCTTGTCGAGCAGCGCCGCCGCCTCGACGTACGGCCGGCGGTAGTACGCGTCGAGCTCGAGCGCGTCCCAGGCGGCCGCGTCGAGCTCCCTCACCGGCCGCTCCGCTGCTTCGCGCGCTCGATGTTGAGCGTGTCCTCGATCGGCTCGGGCTCCGAGCGGCCGAGCTGCGCGAACGTCAGCCAGACGATCTTCGCGTCGAGGCCGAGCGACCAGTTGTCGACGTACCAGGCATCGAGCCGGAAGCGCTCCTCCCACGGGATCTCGTCGCGGCCCTTCACCTGCGCCCAGCCCGTGATCCCGGGCTTGACCGCGAGCCGGCGCCGGTCGGCGGGCTCGTAGTTCTCGACCTGCTCGACGAGGTCGGGCCGCGGGCCGACCAGGCTCATCCTGCCGAGCAGGACGTCCCAGAGCTGCGGTAGCTCGTCGAGGCTCGTGCGGCGCAGGAAGCGGCCGCTGCGCGTGATGCGCGGGTCGTTCGGGAGCAGGCCGAACGGGTCGTCCGAGAGCTGCAGCTCGCGGCCGAGCTCGATCGCGTTCGGGACCATCGTGCGGAACTTGTGCATCGCGAACGGCACGCCGTCCCGGCCGGCGCGCCGCTGGCGGAAGATCACCGGCCGACCCGACTCGAGCACGACCCAGAGCGCGAGCCCGGCGAAGAGCGGCGAGAGCAGCACCATCGCGACGACCGCGAGCAGGCGGTCGAGCACGCCCTTGACGAGCCTCATCCGACCACCTCCCGGTAGACGGCCTCGTGTGCCGCGGCGGCGGCGTCCCACGAAAGCTCCCGGCGCGCGGCCTCGGCGCCTGCGAACGCCGCTTGAAGCGCCTCGGGCTCGAGCAGCTCGCGGATCGCGGCCGCAAGCGCCGGTGCGTCCTGCGGCGGGACGACGCGGCCGGCGCCGAAGTCCCGAATCGCGTCCGGGAGGCCGCCGACGTCGGTCACGACGGCGGGCCGCCCGTGCCCGAGCGCGGTCGCCAGGACGCCCGAGCTGTCGATCTTCCGGTAGGGCAAGGCGACAAGCGTAGCCTCGTGCATCAGCCGGGGAATCTCGTCGTCCGGGAGGAAGCCGAGCCGCCACTCGACGCGCTCGGCGACGCCAATCTCCCGCGCAAAGGCCTGCAGCGGCCCCGCCGGGTCGAGCGGGTCGCCAGCGACCACAAGGCGCGCATCCGGCACGTCGGCGAGCGCCTGTAGCAGCACGTCGAGCC
This sequence comes from uncultured Actinomycetes bacterium, assembly GCA_963765785.1. Taxonomy (GTDB): domain Bacteria; phylum Actinomycetota; class Thermoleophilia; order Gaiellales; family Gaiellaceae; genus AC-32. Next base: position 49,003 of record CAVXXW010000017.1, on the reverse strand, counting down.
CTTTGTACTGCCGGATCAGACCGAAGAAGAGGATCGTCCTGCCGGTCGGCGGCTCGGCCGCGACGCCGCTCTCGAAGACCGGGTGCTGGATCCGCACCAGCTTCTCGCGCGCCACGCCTGCGGCCGCGAGCTGGTCGACGGCGCGCGTCGACTGGACGATCACGCGGTCGGCGAGCCCGAGCGCCTCGCCCCAGGCCCGCGCGTTGCGCTCCTGTCGCGGCAGGACGTCGTGCGCGGTCAGCACGGTCGGTCGCCTCAGCTGCCGCAGCCAATGCACGTCATAGCGCGGGATCGCGAGCCACTGCACGTGCGCCACGTCCGGGTCGAGCGAGCGAACGCGCTGCAGCAGCCGCGCCGCGCTCGGGACATACTCGGCGCCCTTCAGCACCAGCCGCAGCCGTGAGCGCGGGCGCCGGCGGACGAGCCGCGAAGAGAGCGGCAGGAAGACCTCGTCGCGGCGGTAGCCCTCCGGCTCCGGCGCGTCGCCATGGGTGAACGGCGAGGTCAGGAGCGTGACGTCGTGGCCGCGGCGCGCGAGCGCCGAGGCGAGCGCGTGGTCGTACGGCGCCGTGAAGCTGGGCGGGTCGAGCAGGGCGATCCGCATTACGTGACCTTCGAGCGCGCATAGGCGGGCACGCCGAGCGCCGGCAGCGGGTCGTCGGCCGCGAAGACGCCGCGCACCTTGTGGCGCTGGAGGTACGGGCGCGCCCAGCCGGCGGGCGTCAGCTCGCGCCGCTTCGCCATCTGCAGCGAGACGGCGAGGTCCTTGGCGAAGAACGCCCACCAGAGCTCGTGCTGCAGGTCGACGGGCTCCGGCTCTGGCTTGCCGCAGAGGTCGTCGTAGGCGATGCGCGCCATGTCGAAGCGCCGCGTCATCGCCACGCCGGCCCACATCGGGACGCGGGTGTTCACCTCGAGCAGCTTGAAGTCTCCGTCGCGCCGGTCGTACGCGAGCTCGACCTGCGCGAAGCCCTTGTACCCGGCGCTCTCCAGGAGGCGCAGGCCGAGCTCGCGCACGCGCGGCTGGGGAGTCGTGCGGAAGACGGCGCTCGTGCCGAAGTGGAGCGGGCCCTGGCGCACCTTGACGCCGGTCGCGGTGGCCAGTGGGCGGCCGCTACGGCCGAGGTAGGCGAAGAGCGACCAGATCCCGTCCTCAGAGTCGGGCACGAGCTCCTGGACGACCGTGTCGAAGCCGCGCTCCTTCGCGCGCTTCCACTGCGCGACCAGGGCGTCCTGCGTCTGCGCGACCAGCACCTTCTCGCCGAACGAGCCGGCGAAGTGCTGGCCCTCGACCGGCTTGAGCAAGAACGGCGGCCGCAGGTCGAGCGAGCGGAGCGTCTCGATCGAGTCCGCCGGGACCGTCCGCGGAGCGTCGAGCCCGGCGCGCTCGGCTTCCTGCGGCAGCGTCGCCTTGTGCCGGAGCCGTCGCGCGACGTCGGGGTCGTCGGGCATGGGCAGCTCGAACAGGCCGCCGACCTCGTCCCAGTTGCGCAGGACGAGCTCGACGTGGTCGTCGCGCTCCGGCAGGAGGACCGGCTTGGCGTCGCCCTGCGCGGCGGCCCGCAGGGCCTTCAGCACCGCCTCGTCGCCCTGCGCCCGCGAGACGTCCTGCAGGTAGCGGGAGCGCGCGCCGAACTCGTGCGGGTGCATCGTGATTCCGGTCACCGGCACGCCAGCGCGGCCGAGGCTGCGGGCGAACGAAAGCCCGGCCCAGAGCAGGCCGAGCACGACCGCGGGCCGCTCAGCCGGCAAGCGCGTCCTCGTAGGCGGCGATCGTCTCGTCGGTCACCGCGGGCCAGGAGAAGTGCTCCTGCACGCGCGCGCGGCCGGCCTCGCCGAGGCGGCGGCGCAACTCCGCGTCCGCAAGCAGCCGCTCGAGCGCCTCACGCAAGGCGGGCACGTCGCGCGGCGGGACGAGCACGCCGGTCTCGCCGTCGACGACGAGGTCGAGCAGCCCTCCGACCGCGCTCGCGACCACCGGCCGCGCATGTGCCATCGCCTCGGCGCACGCGACGCCGAAGCCCTCGCGGTGCGACGGCACCGCCACCACGGCGGCCCGCTCGTACAGCGGCGAGAGCGCGTGGTGCGGCACGAAGCCGAGCGCCCCGGGTACGCGGTCGCGGAGCGGCCCGTCGCCCGCCACGGTCAGAGGGATCCCGTCCGCCGCCTGCACGAGGTCGAGGATGCCCTTCTCGGGCGAGAGGCGCCCGACGAACAGCACCTCCGGCGGATCGGCCGGCTCGCCCACGCGCTCGGGCAACTCGACGGCGCTCGGGATCACGCGCACCTCCTTCGCGCCCAGCTCCCGCGCCGCGTCGGCGAGCGCGTTCGACGCGCAGATCGCGAGCCGCGCCCGCGAGAGCACTCGCCGCGCGAGGCCACGGGCCCGGCGCGCCAGCTCGACGTCCGTTCCCCAGAGCTGCACGACGAACGGCTTGCCCGTCGTGAGCGCGACCGCCCCCGAGGGCAGCCAGTGCGCGTGCACGAGGTCAGCGTCCCGGGCTGCCCGCCGCGCCGCCAGTGCGAACGAGGTGAGGAACGCGGGCACGAGCGCGGCCCGCCACGGATCGCGGCGCAGGTTGCCCATCACGCCCGCGCCGTACGCGATGCCGAAGTGCCGGAACGACGCGGGCGAGACGACGTCGACCTCGAGTGCGCGTTCGCGCAGCTGCTCGACAGCATCGGCGACGAAGGGACCGGCAGGGTCGCCTTCGTACCTCGGGTACGAGGTCGTCAGGACGGCGATCTTCATCGGCGGCTGAAGACCGCCGGTGCCGCCAGCGCCAGCGTCACGAAGACGTAGAAGTAGAGGAACGGGATCGTCAGGTAGAAGGCGTTCGAGGCGAGCGTGCCGACGAGCGCCGCGGTCATCCCCCACGCCAGCGGCCGCAGCCGGGCCGCCAGCGGGTCGCCGGCCGCGGCGAGCGCCTCGCCGAGCTTCCGCGTCACGCCCAGGCGAATGAAGAGCCACCAGAGGAAGACGAGGAACAACGAGGTCCCGACGATGCCGCCCTCGACGATCAGCATCACGTAGTACGAGTGCGGCCCCCAGTTCGTCTTGCCAGTGACGAACTCGTAGTAGACCGAGAAGTTGTTGAAGCCGAGGCCGAAGAACGGGTGCTGGTGCAGCACCTGCGGGATGAAGTCGTAGACGCCCAGGTGGGCGGAGGTCGAGCTGCCGCCCGTCTGGACGCGTGACTTGAGCACGACCGAGAAGAAGTGCCGCCGGCGGTAGAGCTCGAACGCGACGGGGATCGCGAGCAGGCCCAGCGGGAGCAGCGCGAGCCGCGAGAAGAGCAGGTGCCGGTACGGGATCAGGAGCACGATCGCGCCGCAGACGAGCCCGAGGATCCCGCTGCGCGAGAGGGTGGCCAGCTCGACCAGCAGCAGGAAGGCGATCACGACCGCCAGCGGCGTCCGCAAACGGTGACCGCGCTCGAGGCGCAGGTAGATCGGGGAGAGGATCAGGATCGGGAGCAGCAGCTCGATCCCGAGGTGGTTCGGGTCGCCGGTCAGGGCGTTGGGCCGGTAGACACTCGCGCCGTTGACGGCGCCGTAGATGTTGATCTGGCTCGCGCCACGCGTGATCGGGTTCAGGAAGAGCGAGTCGAGGTTGTGGCCAGCCTGCGCGGCCAGCAGTTGCAGGATCCCGTAGGCGCCGTTCGCGGCGATCCCGCCGAGGAACCACGCGAGCGTCTTCCAGTAGAAGCCGAGCGGCTTGCGCGCCAGGTAGATCACGCCGACCACGAGGAAGCCGAAGTGGAGCAGCCACTTGGCGAGGCCCTTGCCGAACTGGTCGAGCGCCTGGCCGGTCTCGAGGTTGAAGAAGCCGATCAGGTAGACGACGAGGAACGCGATCAGGAAGCCGAGCAGCACGAGCGCCGTGCGCGGGGCGGGCCGCGGGCGCCTGCCGAGCTGGTCGAGCCCGTAGAAGAGCAGGAAGCCGCCGCACGTCAGGTCGGCCAGGAAGATGTTCCCGCCGGCGCTCCACTGCACCTTTGCGAACGTGCAGCAGAAGGCCGTCGCCAGGAAGAAGAACGGGACGAGCCGGCTCTCCTGGGCCTGGGCCCGCACTCGTGTCTCCACCGCCGCGACCGCGCTCACGTCACGCTCCAGAGCAAGTCGGCGAGCTCCTCGACCCTAGTGGTGCGGGAAAGGCGGCGGCGGTCCTCCTCGCTCAGGTACCCGTTGCCGAGCTGCCCGGCCTTCCAGCGCGCGTGCAGGCCGCGGAGCGCCTCGCGCAGGCCGTCCTCGTCCTCGGGCGCGACGACGACGCCGGCGCCAGTCTCGCGGACCAGCTGCGCGGCCACGCCGTCGGTCGGCACGGCGGCCAGGATCGGCCGCTCGGCGGCGAGGTACTCGAAGATCTTCCCGCTCGGGACGACCTTGCCGCGGCCGGCCGCGTCGGGCAGGAGAAGCAGGTTCGCCTCGGAGTCGCGCTGCAGCTCGAGCGCGCGGCGATGCGGCAGGTAATCGAGCAGCTCGAGCCGGTCGCCCAGGTCGAGCTCCTCGACCCACTCGCGGTCGACCGAGCGGAAGTCGCCCACGAATCGCGCGACGACGTCGTCCAGGCCCGACGAGGCGAGCGCCGACAGGAACGCCCGCGGGTTGCGCTTGCCGAAGAAGCTGCCCGTGTGTGTGATCCGGAAGCGATCGGTCGGCCGGTACTCGAGCCCGGCGAAGTCGTCGAAGTCGCAGCCGTTCGGGATCATTCGCACCTCGCCGCTCGGTTCGAAGGAGCGGATCTCGTCGGCGATCGCGTCCGAGACGGCGACGATCCCGTCGGCGCGGTTGGCGATCATCCGGACGACGCGCTCGAGCGCCTTCTCCTTCGCCTGGACGCTGCGGCGCTCGAACCGGCGGTCGGCGTTCTGCACCAGCGAGTCGCGCTGGTCGGCCACCCACGGCACGCCCGTCAGCCGCTTCACGCCGGCGCCGATCAGGTTCATCGAGAGCGGCGGGCTCGTCGTGATCACGACGTCGATTCCTTCGTTGCGGACGATCCGCGCGGCGGCCGGGATCGCCGTCGGCGCCCAGGTGACGCTCACGTCCGGGAGCAGCAGCCGCCGGCCCGCCAGGCGCGCCTTGGCGAGCGTGAGGTCCATCCCCGTGAGCGTGCGCAGCTCTTCGGAAGGAAGCCGCGCCTGCGGGCCGAGGTAGCGCGCCCGGTGCACGAAGGCCTGCGTCGGTGGTCGCAGCTCTTCGTCGCGGTGCAACCACTTCGGGTCGTCCGGGGCGAGCACGTGCGTCTCGATCCCGAGGGTCGGCAAGTGGGTCGCCAGCTTCAGCGGCCGTTGGACGCCGCCTCCGCCGGCGGGCGGGAAATACATGGTGATGAGCAGGGCCTTCACGCGGGGATGCGGTAGAGAACGTACCGCGAGCCCTCGTAGACACGCGGCAGGTCGAAGCGTTCGCGGCCGACTCGGCTCCGGTCGACCAGCAGCCAGTGCGCACCGTAGCGACGCGCGACCGCGATCGGCCCGCGGTCGTGGAAGAAGCGGTTCGCGTCGTGGACGCGCTGCGCCGGCCGGTTCGCCCTCGTGTTCGCGACGTGCGACGTCGGCGCGGCGTTGACGTACACCGGCGCGAACGCCCCGAGCTCGTACGCGGTGACCGGATCGGAGAACACGACGTCGCCGGCCGGGACGTGCTGCCGGACCGCGTCCACGAGCTGGTGCGGCAGCCCGAGGCGCGAGGTGGGTGCCCGGGTCCAGTGCGAGTACCCGTGCACGCCGACCGGGACGAGGAACAGCGCCACGGCGGCAGCGGCGATAAGCGGCGGCCCCTGGACCTGCGGAATCCGCCGGCCGAAGAGCGCCGCGGCGACGAGCGCCGCCACGGCGGCGGCGAACGAGACCCAGGTAAGCCAGCCCGGTGCGCCGTGGACCGCCCGGTAGGGCGAGCCGAAGTCGCCGGCAAACGTGAGCTGCAAAGCGATCCCGGCCGCGAGCGCGACGGGCAGCAGCCAGAGGCGCAGGAACCCCGCGAGCACAAGCGCACCGCCGAACACTGCGAACGACCGCGGCGAGAAGCCGATGATCCGCCGGGCCTGCGAGATCGAGACCGCGTCGGCGAAGTGCGGGAAGACGAACGGCAAGAGCGTGACCGTGTAGATCGCGAGCATCGCGCCGAGCACGTACGCGGCCCAGAGCCGGCGGTGCGCGAAGACGGCGAGAGGCAGCAGCACGAGCGACGCGACGGCGATCGCACCCGCTCGCCCGTAGAGCTCCGGCGCGAGGCGGTAGGTGTGCAGGCTCGTCACGTCGAGCTCGCGCCCGTAGTCCGCGAAGGCGCGCCGCAGCTCAGTCGCCTTCGGGTTGTGCGACGCAGTCTCGCGCACGATCGGGAGCAGCCAGACGGCGACGAGCCCGGCAGGCACGGCGATCGCCGCCAGGGTGGCGCCGATGTGGACGACGTCGTGGCGGACGTCGAGGACCAGGCGCACGAGCAGGAAGCCGAGCAGCCCGATCGCGACGAGGATCGAGTAGCTCGGGTGGACGAGCGAGAGCGCTGCCGTCGCAGCCGCGACCGATGCAAGGAGCGCCGGGCCCGGCTCCCGCACGTACGCGAAGACGAGCGCGAGCACCGCCGGCAGGAGCAGCGTGCGCGCGCACGTGGCCGGGAGCGCGAGCGACGTGTACGAGCCGCCGTGACCGGGCGCGAGCCCGATCAGCGTGGCCTCCGAGAGCGCAGCTGCGACGCCGGCCCAGCGCGAGGCGAAGAGCGTCGTCCCGGCCTCGTAGACGAGCACGAACGAAAGCGGGAGCAGCACGGTCGGCAGGTGCAGGAACACCGACGGGGCGCCGACGTCGGCGAGCCGCGCGACGAGCGCGACCGCCGAGTGCCAGAGCGGGAACGCGTAGCCGGGATGCAAGCCGCCGTCCTTGAACTCGTCTACGGAACGCAGCGAGAGCGAGTCGAGCCCGAGCAGCTTCTGCACCCGCGCGAGGTGGAAGAACGCGTCGCCGTCGTAGCTCGAGACCCACCAGAGCGAGATCCCGAAGACGAGGCCGACGCCGAGCATCGCGAGCGTCCACCCCGAGACCCCGCCCGGCCGGCGCGCCGCGAACGGCGCCGCGACGACGGCGACCGCGAAGAAGAGGCCGAGCGCGAGCCAGAACGACGAGTGCAGCGCGAACATGACCGCGGTCGCGCCGAAGAGCGCCGCCATCGTCCAGGCGAAGGCTCCCGCGAAGCCGCGCACGCCGAGCGCCCGCGAGACGAGCGCGCCGGGCAGGAGCAGGCACGCGACCGCAGCGGCCAGCCGCAGCCCGAGGCCGAGGCCGTGCGCGGGCAGCAGCCGCGAGAGCGCCAGCGCAACCGGCGCGAGCAGCCAGAGGAGGACGCTCATCGCCGCAGCAGCCGCGCGACCTGCACGAGCGCCGGCTTGAGGTCGTCCCGCGCGAAGACCGCGTCGACGTAGGGCGGGCGCTGCGGCGCCGGCGACTCGCCCGGAAGCAGCGTGATCGCCCAGCGCTTGCGACTCCCGTTCGCGGAGACCGGCTCGACCTGCTCGCCGGTCAGGTCGCGGTAGGCGATCAGCGGGAGGTCGACGCCGCACGCGGCCGCGAGGCCGTGCCACTGGAAGAGCCGCGGGTTGACCTCCATCAGCTTGTAGGCGCCGTCCCGCGGGTCGCGCTTGAACTCGACCTGCGAGAGGCCGTGGAACTCGAGCGCCCGCAGCAGCTTCAGGCCGCTCTCCACGACCTCTTCGACCCAGACCGCCTCGCCCACGCGGCAGGTCCCGACCCCCGGCGGGGTCTGGCGCAGCTTCCGTCCCGAGAAGAGGCCGAGCGGCTCGCCGTCGGCGCGAAGGTACGACCCGAGCGTGTAGAGCTCGCCGTCGCCGCCCGGAATCACTTCCTGCACCATCGGCTCGTACGGCTCCGCCTGGGCGTAGGCGTCTTCGACCTCGGCGAGCGTGTCGCAGCGGAACGCCTGCCGCTTGAACCGGCGCTTGAAGCCTTCGGTCGAGGACGGCTTCACCAGCACCGGGAGGCCGAGCTCCTCGGCGGCGGCCCGCGCCTCCTGGGCCGAGCCCGGATACGCGGTGTGAGGCGCCGGGATGCCCGCGGCCTCGGCGGCCTCGAGCTGCGAGCGCTTGCGCTGGATCCGCGCGAGTACCTCCCACGGCGGGAACGGGTAGAGGAACCGGTCGCCGAGCTGTTCCGCGCCGCGGGCGATCGCGTTCAGCGGCTCGTCGTGGGTCGCGAACAGCGGCGCCCGCTTGACCTCGAGCCCGGCGAGGAACGAGACGAAGGCCTCCTCGTCCTGCGGGTCCGGCGTCCGAACGGGCTCGGCGTAGCGCGAACGGAAGCCGAGCGCACTCGGCCTGTGGTCGAGCGCGAGCACGCGGATCCCGGCCCGCCCGAGCGAGCGGACGGCGGCGAGGCCGTTCACCCAGCCGACGTCGACGACGACCGCGGGATTCACCGCGCGAGCAGCTCCTCGACGGACGAGCCCCCGAGCCAGTCGGCCGTGTCGGCGTAGGTCCGGCCGCGGTCACCCGGGAACGCCCACCCGCGCAGCCGCAGCGAGACGTGCAGCAGCTTCCGGGCGCGCTCGGCCTCGCGCCGGCCGCGGTGCTTGTCGAGGAAGCGGATGTGGCCGCGCACCTGCTCGCGGAACATCGGGTCCCACGTCTTCTTCGTCGTCGCCCCGCCGACGTGGGTGAACTCCGCCTCAGGCGTGAAGAGCACCTTCCAGCCCGCCTGGCGGAAGCGGTAGCACCAGTCCGTCTCCTCACTGAACATGAAGAAGTCCTCGTCGAAGAGGCCAACCGTATCGGCGGCCTCGCGGCGGACGAGCAGGACGGAGCCCATCAGAAACTCGGCCTCGTACGGCCGGTCGTGCTCGAAGCCGTCGCCGTAGAAGGCGTTGAAGGCGCGCGAGCGAGGCGCCAGCTTGCGCAGGAAGAAATACTCGGTCGCGAGCCGCCAGAGCGTCGGGAACCCGCGCACCGAGCGCTGCAGCCGCCCGTCGGGGTAGCGCAGCCGCGGGCCGATTACGGCCGCTTCCGGATTCGCCTCGCCAAAGGCCTCTAGGCGCTCGACCGCGTCTCCCGCGGCCCAGGCGTCGGAGTTGAGCAGCAGGAACCACTCGCCCGACGCGGCGCGCATGCCCGCGTTCGAGCCGCCGCCGAGGCCCACGTTTTCCTGCTCGATCACACGCACCTCGGGGAACCGCTCCCGCACCAGCTCGAGCGTGCCGTCGGTCGAGCCGTGGTCGACGACGATCGTCTCGTTCCCGCGCACGCTCTCGAGCGCCCGTTCGACCCAGGGCAGCGCGTTGTAGGTGACGACGACGACCGAGACTTCCCCTCGCTCTCCTGGCCGGCCTTCGCTCTCGCCCGGCGGAGCCGGGCCACGCGAAGGCCTCGACCCGCCGGCGGCCCGATGCTCTCCGGGCCCGTGCCTCAAAGCACTGTGCCCTCCGGCATCGAACCACCGGCCGGCCGCCAGGAAAGCGAGGGTTCAGCCATCTGGTGCAGCGGCGCGGGTGGTCAGCCCGCGGATGCTCTGCCAGCCGAGGAGCAGCGCGCCGGGCAGCGACAGGCAGAGCGTCACCACGAAGAAGAGGAAGCCCGTCGCGAAGGCCTTGTCGGGGTTGACGCCGAGCCGGCCGAGGAAGCTGACGAAGAACGACTCGCGCACGGCGATCCCATTGATCGAGAACGGCACGAGCAGGACGAGGAAGAGCAGCGGTCCCATCACGTAGTACGGCCGCGGCGGGAGGTCGACGCCGACGGCCTTTCCTGCGAGCCAAATCGCCAGCACGCGGACAGCCTGCACGGCGAGCGTGAGCACGAACACGCCGAAGAGGAGCTCTGGGTGGTCGCGGTAGGCATGGATGCCCTCGTAGGCGGCGCGGATCGGCCGCTCGACCCGCAGGAAGCGGAGCAGCGGCACCGTCTTGGCGAGCAGCGGCCGCGCGCGGCGCGAGAAGAGGGCGATCGCAAGGAAGAACGTCGCGACGACGAAGAAGCCCTCGATCCAGAGGTAGGGCCCGATCGGATAGTTCCCGATCGCGAGCGCGAAGCCGACCGCCGCGAGCGCAAGCGTCGCCGCGCCGCCGAGCGCCCGCTCGAGCAGCACCGAGCCGGCGACCTCGCCGCCGCGTCCCGTGTGCCGTCGCGCCGTCTCGTAGATCCGCACCGCGTCGCCGCCGACCGCCGTGGGCAGGAGCTGACCGGCCGTGTAGGCAACGAAGTAGGCGCGCGTCAGCCAGCTGAGGCGCTCGTGGATCCCGCGCGCCGAGAGGAGCTGCTGCCAGCGCCAGGCCATCGGCCAGACCGTGCCGATCATGATCGCCACCGCCGCGGCGAAGTAGCCGAGGTTCGCATGCACGATTGCGTGCAGCGTCGTCGTGATGTTGATCTTCCAGACGAGGTACGCGGTCAGGAGGCCGGTGACGGCGAGCGTCGCCAGCAGGCGGAGCCTCCGGTACTTCACGTGTTACGCCACTTGCGCATCGGCCGAGCCGAAGCGTACGTCCTCGGCCGCCCGGCTCAGCCCGAACGCCGCGTCGAGCGCGAGCCCGTGCACGTCGATCCCGAGGAGCAGCCGGCACAGCTCGGCCTCGCGCGCGCCGACGTGCGCGTGCAGCGAGGCGACCCGGGGGCCGTCCACGCAGAGCCGCAGCCGGGTCGAGCTGAGCCCTTCGCGGATGCCGAGCGCCTGCGCGGCTCTGCACGCGACCTCCACGGGAACGCCGCTGCCGAGCAGCGGCTGGAACGCGCCCGAGCGCGAGAACGCCGTCACTGTCACCTCGGCCCCGCCTGGGGCCTCTTCTGCGAGCCGACGACCCTTGCGGTCAAGCGGGCCGACGACACACGGGAAGGCAGCCTCGACGTCGCCGCGCAAGACAGCCCAGCGCGTCTGCGGGATCCGCGCCTCGGCGAGCTTCGTCCGTCGTCGCAGCGGCGAGCTCACAAGCACCCCGGCCTCCGGCGAGAGCGGATGGCGCAGGCCGAAGCGGCTCGCGATCCTGGCGGCCACCGCGGTCGTCGGCGAGTCCGTGCCGAGCACGCCGTCGACACGGCCGGCTTCGACGAGGCGCTCGAGCGCGGGCTCGTCGTCGAGCGGGAGGATCGCGCGTCGATCCGCGAGCCGGAAGCCGGGCGCGGACGCGTCGCGGTCGACCGCGATCACGAATACACCCCGTGCGCGGGCGGCGGCGAGCAGGCCTGTCTCCTGCGCCCCGAGGACGAGCAGCCTCATCCGAACCGCCTGTGCCACAATCCCGGCGTGTCGAGCGTCCTCGCCGAGCGCGTCGCAGAGCTCAGGGCCGACCGCGAGCACGGCGCGAGCTGGATGGCTCGCCGTGCGGTCGAGGCGCTGGCCGACGTGGCCGAAGGGCCGGCGGCGACGGCGGAGGAGCTGCTCGAGCGCCTCGTGTCAGCAGGGCGCGAGCTGTCCTCCAGCAGGCCCGGCGTGGGGGCGGTCGCGGGCGCAGTCGGACGGCTGCTCGCTGCGGCGGCCGCGAACACCGGGCTCGAGGTCGAGGACTTCCAGCGGCTCGTGCGCGAGGAGGCCGACGCGCTCGTGAACAGCCGGCTGCGGGCGGCGGCCTCGATCGCGATCCAGCTGCAGGACCGGCTCGAGGACGCGGTTGTGCTCACGCACTCGGCTTCGGCAACGGTGCACGAAGCCCTGCTTCACACGCCGCCGGAACGCGTCATCTGCACCGTCTCGTCGCCGCAGGACGAGGGCCGCGCGTTTGCGGAGGACCTGCGGGCGAACGGGCTCGAGGTCGAGCTCGTCGAGGACGAGCAGGCGCCGAGCCGGCTCGAATGGGCGTCGATGCTGCTCCTCGGCGCCGATACGGTCTTCCGCGACGGCGCGCTGATCAACAAGGCCGGGACGACGCTCCTGGCCGAGGCGGCGGCCGCCGACAACGTGCCGGTCGTGGTCGCCTGCGAGGTGGTCAAACTCGCGCCGTACGACTCGGCCGTCGCGCCCGAGCTGACGGCGCCCGAGTTCGAGCTGACCCCGGCCGACCTGATCGACTGCATCGTGACCGAAGAGGGCACGGTCTCCCCGGAGGAGATCCGCGCCCTCGTCGATCGAACGCCCTTCCTGCGCGAGGGCTACAAGCTGCTCGGCGACTAAGCGGCCTCGAGCATCGTCTCGTAGGTCTCCTGCTCCTGCGGCGCGCGCCGCTTGCGCGCGATGCCGAGCGACGCGACCGCGCCGGCGGCGACGAGCGCTGCGCCGACGTAGATCGCCGGCGTGAGGCCGTCCACGAAGCCCTGGCCCGAGCCGTAGCCGCCGTAGTGCGCGAACACTGAGGCCAGCACGGCCACGCCGAAGACGCCGCCGAGCTCGCGGATCGCGTTGTTGGCTCCGGAGGCCTGGCCCTCCTCCTCCGGCTTCACGGCCGAGAGCACCACGTTCGCGACCGGCGCGAAGTAGAGCGCCATGCCGACGCCCGAGAGGATGAACGGAATCACGAGCGCCGAGTACGCGACCGTCGGCGTCGAGACGAACGCGATCCAGCCGAGCCCGACCGCCTGCAGCGCGAGCCCGGTCGCCATCAGCGGGCGGCCGCCGATGCGGTCTGAGAGCGCCCCGGCCAGCGGCGCGACGAAGATCGGCATCGCCGTCCACGGCAGCACGCGCAGCCCGGCCTGCAGCGGCGAATAGCCCTGCACGGTCTGGAAGAACTGCGCCAGCAGGAAGATCGAGCCGAACATGCCGAAGAACATCAGGAACGACGCGGCGTTTGCCGCGCTGAAGGTGCGGCTGCGGAAGAAGCGCAGCGGCAGCATCGGCTGCTCCGCCCGCAGCTCCCAGAGCAGGAACAGCCCCAGCAGAGCGAGGCCGAGCACGAGCGAGGTCACGATCTCGACGCTGCCCCAGCCGACCTGATTGCCGCGGACGAGGCCCCAGACGATCCCGAACAGGCCGACGCTCGCGAGGCCGACGCCCGGCAGGTCGAGCGCGTCGTTCGAGCCGTACGTCTCGCGGAGGCGGAAGTACGCCAGCGGGATCAGCACGAGGCCGATCGGCACGTTCAGCCAGAAGATCCACTGCCAGGAGATGCCTTCGACGACCGCGCCGCCGACGAGCGGCCCCATCGCGACCGCGAGGCCGCTGATCCCGCCCCAGGCGCCGAGCACGAGCCCACGGCGCTCTGCCGGGACGGCCGCGCTCAGGATCGTCAGAGTCAGCGGCAGGACGATCGCGCCGCCGAGGCCTTGCACCGCGCGCGCGGCGATCAGCACGTCGATCGACGGCGCGAGCGCCGCGGCCGCGGAGCCGGCGGTGAAGATCGCCAGGCCGATGACGAACATCCGGCGCCGGCCGAAGCGGTCGCCGAGCGCCGCGCCCGTGATCAGGAGGACGGCGAAGGTCAGTGTGTAGGCGTTGACCGTCCACTCGAGCCCGGAGAGGCTCGCGTGCAGGTCGTTCCGGATCACCGGGAGCGCCGTCGTCACGACGAGGTTGTCGAGCGTCGTCATGAACAGCGCGACCGAGCTGATCGCGAACGTCCAGATGAGGGCGGTGCGCTGGGTCATCTCGTCTCCTTCATGTGGCTAGTAATTGCTCACTCACATACGTGACGAAAAAAAGAGGTCACTTCTTCCCCATGCACGACTCGAGGATCTCCTTCGCCCACGGCGCCGGATGGTTGAGCAGGTCCATCGAGGCGAACACGTTCAGCAGCATCCCGAACGCGAAGAAGTCGCGGACACGCTCGGGCTCGGCCCCGGAGACGCGCTCGACGTACTCGACCAGCCGGCCGAAGCCGTCGCGGACGACCTCCCGCACGTCGTCGTCGTCGCAGTCGGAGTACGCCTGCATCTGGCCGCGGAGCCGCACGCGGTCGGCCAGCAGGCCGCGGTAGGCCTGCCCGATCGCGTTGAGCGCCTCCTCGCCGTGCAGGTCGTCGGCGGCCTCCTGGAAGAGCTGCAGGGTCTCGGCCAGGCAGCGCCGGACGGTCTCGAGGTAGAGCTCCTTCTTCGTGCCGAAGAGGCGGAAGAGGTACGGCTGCGAGATGCCGGCCTTGCGGGCGATCGTGTCGGTCGAGGTGCCGTCGAGGCCGTGCTCGCCGAACTCATCGAGCGCGACGGCGAGGATCTCCTCGCGCCGCTCGTCGGCGGTCTTCCGGGTGGTCGTCGCTGCGTTCACGCGTTGGAAGTTAGCACTCACTCACAAATGCTGTCAAGCGCTACTTCCAGCGGCGGGTCGCGCCGCCGAGATACTGCGCGTAGCCGCGCAGCGACGCCGCGGACGTGAGCACCTGGTACGCGAAGAGGTAGCCGACGAAGCCGCGGACGTCGTTGCCGATGCGCACGTCCAGACGGTGGAAGACGTGCCGCTCCTGCCAGCGCCGCAGGAAGCCGAAGATCCCGAGCGTGATCGGGAGCAGGAGCATCGACCACCAGCCGAACAGCAGCGGGTAGCCGAAGACGAAGAGGATCACTCCCGGCACCCAGAAGAAGACGACCCCGACGTCGAGCAGCGGCACGAGGTAGTCGATCCCGGCCACGAGCCTCGCCAGCACGCGCGGCTGCTTCGGCGGGGGGTGCGTCCGAAGCCCTTCGAGCATCCCCCGCGCCCAGCGCGAGCGCTGGGTCAGGAGCCGGCCGAGACGCTCGGGCACCATCGTGAAGCCGAGCGCGACGGGCTCGTACTGGACGATCCCGCGGCTGCCGAGCATCGCCCAGGTCAGCACGATGTCCTCGCCGATCGCATCGGGCCAGCCGCCGACCGCGCGCACGTCGTCGACCCAGTACGCCGAGAACGCTCCCTGCGCCACGAGGGCGGTGTTGTACGACGCCTGCATGCGCTTCACGCCGTTGATGCCGAGCCGGTAGTCCCACTGCTGCATCCGCGTGACGTAGCGGGAGAGCGGGTTCTGCGCGACGAGCGCGCCGGCGCACGCGCAGACGTGCTGCCCCTGTGGCGCGCTTAACAGCCTGGCGATCAGGTACGACAACGACTCGCGCTGCAGGAAGGTGTCCGCGTCGACGGTGACGACGATCGGCGTCGTCACGGTCTTCAAAGCCGCGTTCAGCGCCGCGTTCTTCCCGGGAGTCGTCTCGAGGACGCGGCGATAGTCGAGCCCGAGGGCGTGCGCGGCCTCCTCGGCCAGCTGGGCTGTCTGGTCCGTGGACGCGTTGTCGGCGAGCACCACCTCGACCGAACCGGCGTACGAGAGATCCGCGAGCCGCTGCAGGGTCGGCACGATCGCCTCTTCCTCGTTCCACGCGGCGACGACGATCGTGACAGCCGGCCAGCCGCCGCCCGGCGGCGCCAGCGAGAGCTCGCGGTAGGGATTGATGAGCAGCGTGAAGACCATGAAGCCGATCACGAGGCCCGGGATGTACGCGAGGAAGATCGGGATCACCCACGCCATCACCGGGCCGAGCGCCTGCTCGAGCTGGTCGCGCCAGGGCGCCGAGACCCACACGGCGAAGCCGACCCACGCCGCGGTCAGCAGGGCGGCGATCGCGAACACCAGCGTCGGTCGCAGCCCGGCGGCGGGGCGGCGGCGCCTCGTGAAGCGCCCGCCCAGCCGGCGCCGGGCGACAGCGCCGCCGGTCTCGGCCGTGGCCGCGACCGGCGGCGTGGCTTGCTCCGTCACGGGTGGATCACGACCTGTGTCCCGAGGGGAACGGTGCGCATCAGCCGGCGCAGGATCGTCTCGCTCGCGTGCAGGCAGCCGCTCGACACGGGGGCGCCGATGCCTCCGCCGCCGTGGATCGCGAGCCGGTCTTCTCCCGTCCACCCCGGCGGCAGATGCGTCTGGTGGCCGGAGAGCGGGAGGATGCAGCAGCCGTAGGCGGCCGGATCGAGGCCGCGCAGCTCGTCCGTGATCCCGAAGCGGCCGATCGGGGTCGGAGACCGGGCAGCGCCGATGCCGACGCGCGCGCGAAGGATGACGAGGCCGCGGCGCCAGACGCGGAGCAACCGGCTCGAGAGGTCGACGTCGATCGCGACCGGCGTCGAAGTCAGCCGCACCTGCGCTCGGCGGACGAATCCGTGCACGCCGTTCCGGAGCTCGGTCGAGATCACCTCCACCCAGCCGCCGCGAACGGCAACAACCGGAAGCGCGGTCGGGGAGCCGAACTCCGTGCGGCTGCCGACCATTGCCGAGACTTGCGACGACCCTGGGCTCGGATGCAGTGCCAGCTTGTCCTCCTGCGGCCAGGCGACCTGGCTGCCCTGCGGCAAGACTGCGCTACCTACCACCGACCCTGCCGGGGCGGCGAGCACTGCGGAAACCGCGGCCGCTACGGCACCCGCAGCGTAGGCGGCGTAGCTGCGGCGCATAGTGCGGTTGGTTGCGTGCTTGTCGCGCCACGCTAGATCCGCCCACAGCGGGTGTCAAACGTCAGCTCACGCTGTCCTCCGGGAGCGGGATCAGGCGGGCGCGGTCGCGCACGTCCTGCATCAACGTGAGCGCGCGGCGCGCGTCGACGACCGACAGGTTCCATGCGGTCTGGTAACGGCCGAGGCCGGGCAGGGCCGTAAGCGCGGTGCGGCGTGCCTCGAGCGCGGAGAGCAGGAGCCGCTTCGCCGGCGCTGTCTCGCCGGTCACGGGGTCTGCGCGGACGCGCGTGTGCGCCTGGAGGACGACGCGGCGGAGTGAGCGCGCCCGTTGCAGGAATTGGCCTTTCGGCAGCCGCCCCAGCTGCCAGTCGCGGAAGGCGAGCTCGTACGCCGTCAGCGCCTCGCTGACCGGCTGGTAGTCGGCCACGATGCGCTGCTGCTCCCGGTCGAGCGCGAGGAACGACTTCGTCGAGCTGGGCGGTGGCGGAGGCTCGGTGCGCTTGCTCCCGTGGTCGCAGCCGGCGAGCGCGACCGTCGCGAGGAGAGCGCAGGCCCGCCAGTAGACTCGGCGGCCATGAAAGTGCTGGTCACAGGCGCCTCCGGCTTCGTCGGGCGCGCGCTCGTCGAGGAGCTTCGTCACGCCGACGGAGCCTACGAGGTCCATCCGCTCGCGCGGAGCGACGGCGACCTCGCGGACCCGGGCGTGGCGGACGCGGCGGTGGCGGAGCTAGCGCCGGACGCGATCGTGCACTCGGCAGCGCGGATCGGCGTCGTGCGCTGCGAGGAGGCGGCCGAGCTCGCCGTGCGCGCAAACGTGCTTGCGACCGCTTTGGTGGCCCGGGCGGCAGCCGCGCACGGGGCGCGCTTCGCCTACGTCTCGACCTCCGACGTCTACGGCGCCGCCGGCGCTGCGGACGAGGAGACGCCGCCCGCGCCAGAGAGCCTCTACGCGCTGACGAAGCTCTGGGGCGAGCAGGCCGCGGCGCTCTACGCGCCCAAGGGCCTGACGATCCTGCGTCTCGCGAACCCGTACGGCCCGGGCGTCGACCCCGGTGAGGCGAAGGGCGCGGTGCCGACGATGCTGCGCCAGGCCGACGCGGGCGAGCCGATTCCGGTGTTCCGCGGCGAGGCCCGCTCGTTCTGCTGGATCGGCGACATCGTGCGCGGGATCCGTCTCGTGCTCGAGTCCGGCGAGGACGGCGCGTTCAACATCGGCTGGGACGGCGAGGCCGTCGCGCTCGTCGACGTCGCGCGCGTCGCCTGCGAGCTGACGGGCGCGCTGCAGGATTTGATCGAGGAGGTCGAGCCGCCGCCCGGCCGCGTGATGACGCGGATCGCGACCGAGCGGATCCGCGCGCTCGGCTGGCGCGCAGAAGTCCCGCTCGACGAGGGCATGCGCATGCTGCTCGAGCAGATCCGCGCCGCGGCGCCGGCGTAGATGGCGAAGGCATTTGTGCTCACCGGCGGGTCGCGCTCGCAGCTCGGGCTGCTGGAGCAGGCGCGGGCGCTCGGACACGAGGTCTGCGTGGTGGACGGCTCCGACCGGGCGCCGCTGCTCGAGGTGGCCGACCACGCGATCGTGCGCAGCTTCACCGACGTCGGCGGCGTCGCCGGCGACCTCGAGCGGCACGGGATCGAGCCGGTCGCGGTCGCGACGATGGGCTCCGACCAGGCCGTCCTCCCGACCGCGCAGCTGGCCGAGCGGCTCGGGCTGCCGGGGCTGCCGGTCGAGACGGCGCGCACCGTGGCGGACAAGCGCCGCATGCGCGCGGCCTTCGAGAAGCGGAAGGTCCGCTGCCCGAAGGGCCGAGAGGCGGCGAGCTTCGAGGAGGCCGAGCAGGCGTTCCACCAGCTCGGGGCACCTGTGGTCGTCAAGCCGGTGGACGGGTCGGCCCAGCGGGGTGTCACGGAAGTCCGGGCCGAGGGCGAGCTCGCGGACGCGATCGACCGCGCGCTCGCGGCGTCGAAGACCGGCGCGATCGTCCTCGAGCAGTACCTCGACGGCGACGAGTTCACCGTCAACGGCTTCCTGCTCGAGGGCGAGTACTTCCGGATGAGCGTGACGCGGCGCCTGCTCTACCCGCCGCCGCCGCTCGGCGTCTGCATCGCGCACCGCTACCCATCGCTGCTCGCGAACGAGCAGCCGCTCTTCGATCTGGCGCACAAGGCGAGCCTCTCGGTCGGGCTCGAGACCGGGCCGTCGTACGTACAGGTGCGGATGCGCGACGGCGCGCCGTGGGCGATCGAGGTCGGCGCGCGGCTCGGCGGCGGCAAGGATGCGGAGCTGGCCAAGCTCGTAACCGGCTTCGACGCGATTCGCGCGAACGTGCTCTGGGCTCTCGGCGAGCTGACGCGCGACGACCTCCGCCACGAAGAGCCGGTCGCACCGGTCGGCCAGGTGCGCTTCGTCGTGCACGAGCCCGGCAGGATCGTCCGGCTCGACACGTCGCCGGCGCTCGCGGTCGACGGCGTGCACGAAGCCGGCTGGTACTGGCGCGAGGGGATGACGCTGCCGCCGATGACCTCGGGCGCGGAGCGGCTCGGCTACCTGCTGCTCACGGCGCAGAGCGAGGACGAGCTCGACGAGCTCACCGATCGTGCGCTGGCCGCGCTCGACGTCGAGATCTCCGCCGAGCCAGTCCCCGCGTGAGAGTCCTCCACTCGCCGGTCAATGTCGCGGGCGGGCCGGGCGCGATCTCGGCGGGCCTGCGCGAGCTCGGCGTCGAGAGCACGCTGCTCGTCTTCAACGAGCGGCCGTTCCAGCGCGGGTTCGACGTCAACCTCGAGCTGCGCGACACGAGCCGGCTCGGCTCGGTGCCGTTCAACCTGCCGAAGCAGCTGCGGGCGCTTCGCTGGGCGGTGCGGAACTTCGACGTCTTCCACTTCCACGCGGGCCTGACGCTCGCGCCGCAGCGGCTCACGCTGCCGCTGCTGAAACGGAAGCGCAAGGGGATCGTCTTCCAGTCGTGGGGGTCGGACCTGCGCCGGCGCAACGCGTCGGAGGTCTCGTACCTACGAAGCGCCGGCGCCGTGATCGTCGGCAGCTACCTGACCAGGCGCCTCGCGCCGCGCGGGCCATGGCCGGAGTACGAGGTCGTCCCGCCGGCGATCATGCTCGACGACTGGCAGCCGTCGCCCACCGAGCCCGGGGACGTGCTGCGCGTGGCGCACGCCCCGAGCAAGCGGGCGGTGAAGGGGACGCAGGCCGTGCTCGACGCGGTCGAGTCGCTGCGGAAGCGCGGCGCGCCGATCGAGCTCGACCTGATCGAGGGCGTGCCGAACCGCGAGGCACGGAAGCGCTACGCAGCGGCGGACGTGGTCGTCGACCAGTTGCGCGTCGGCTGGTACGGCATGTTCGCGATCGAGTCGATGGCCCTTGCGAAACCGGTCGTCGTCTACCTCGACGAGCAGGGCGCGGCGGACACCGAGGAGGCGTTCGGCCTCGAGCTGCCGCTCGTGCGCGCGGACGAGCAGAGCGTCGAGGACGTGCTCGCGGGCCTCGTCGAGGTCCGCGCGGAGCTACCGGAGCTCGGCCGGCGCAGCCGCGGGTACGTCGAGCGGATCCATGCGCACACCGCCGTCGCGCAGCGCGTGCTCGAGATCTACGAGCGCGTCATTCCCATCAGCTCGTAGAAGCCGATCGGCGACCAGGAGAAGCCGCTGACGCCCGGCTTCGCGCTGTACCAGTCCCGGCCCGTGTAGACGGGGATCGCTGGTGCCGCCCGGCGCAGTTGGTCTGCAAGGCGGTGCTCGATCGCCCAACGGCCCCGGTCGCCGAGCGTGCGGACGGCCTGCTGCATGCCGGCGTCGTAGCTCGGCTCGCACCAGCGTGCGACGTTGAACGCGCTGCCGCACGGGAAGAGGTCGAGGAGGTTGTAGGCGTCGAAGATCTTCGGGCTCCAACCAAGGAGCGTGAGGTCGGCCCGCGTCGAGAGCAGCTGGGAGAGCGTCGGCACGGGCCGGTAGTCCAGCTCGAGTCCCTCGCGCCGAAGCTGCGCGTCGTTCGCGCGCAGGCGGGCGGCGACGCGCGAGCCGCCGAGGTCCTCGCGCGCCCACGCGAGCGTCAGCTTGAGCGGGCCCCGGACCGGCTCCACGACCACGGGCGTGCGCGAGTTCACCTGTGCGGCACCGGGCACGGCGGGCGAGACGAGCGGCACCTCGCTGTCGAGGCCGAGGTTCGAGAGCTCGCCGGCGGCGTAGAGCCGTGCCTTCTGGTCGGCGAGCGGTGAGTCCCGAGTCGCGAGCCACAGGAGGCCTGTCGCCATCGTCCGCAGCTCACGTGCGCCCGCCGGCCGCGGAGCGGCGGTCTCGACCCACGGCAGCCCCGGCCCAGCGAGCCCGTGCGGCAGGACAGCGTCGGCACCGCTCATCGACGTCGAAAGCACGACGCGGCTCGGTTTCACGGCCTTCGAGTCCCAGTAGTTGAAGTTCCGCTCGAGCACCAGGCGGCCGGCGCCGCGCGAGACGAGCCGGAACGGCCCGCTGTAGGCGGCCGGCCGCGGCGGCTCGGGCGCGGTCACCGGATGCGCGACGAGCTGGTCGAACCACGGCACCGGGTGCTGAAGCGTCACGCGCAGCGTCCGGTCGTCGAGCGCCTGTACACCGAGGCTGCCCTTGCCGGTCGCGTCGTAGCGGCGGGCGCCGCGCACGATCCCGAGGTACGGGCCCGCGTAGGCGGCGCCGGTCTTCGGATCGAGCGCGTGCAGCCAGGCACGGCGGAAGTCGCCGGCAACGATCGGCGAGTCGTCGCTCCAGCGCAGGCCCTTGCGCAGGCGGAACGTCCACACGAGCCCGTCCTGACTCACGTCCCAGGACTCCGCGAGGTCCGGCGCGACGCCGGTGCCGGAGTACCGCGTCAGCCCCGAATAGAGCTCGTGCGCGACGTTCAGCGACGGCAGGTCGGACGCGGTCTGCGGGTCGAGCCGGCTCGGCAGGAGCGGTAGCGCCAGGTGCAAGACCGCGTTCGACGGATTCGGCGCAGAGGAGCCGCCGCAGCCCGCCAGGACGAGCACGCCGAGCGCGGCTAGCCCACGAGCCTTGCCCATACGTTGTCGAGCAGCTTGTAGGTGATGTCGCGGCTCATCCGCAGGAACGTGTAGTTGCCGGTCGCGAAGGTCTGTCCCTTGCCGGCCCGCGCCCAGACCATGTCCGCGTTCACAACCCCGTGCTTGCCCTGCATGATCGCCTCCGCCGCGACCACGTGGTCGTGCGGGGTCAGCTCAGGGTCGAACCGGTCGCTCTCGGAGTCGGCCCTGCCGAACGACTGGCCGGGGCCGATGCCGGTGCCGCGGAACAGCCAGCGCAACTGCTGGTAGTCGCGACCGCTCGCGGCGACGTACGGCGACCCGCGCTTCTTGGGGAAGCAGCAGCCGTCGTAGCCGACGCCGGCGAGCGCGAAGTCGGAGCGCCCCTCACGGGCGTCGAAGTCGGTCATCACGACCGCGTTGTGCTTCGCGTCGATGCGGACCTGCCGGTAGAACGGGTTCGCCTGAAGGAAGACGAGGTTGCCGCCCTGGTCGCGGTACTGCTTCAACAGGTCCCAGGTGTGTGGCTCGTAGTACTCCGTGTGGCCGGGGAAGACGATCGCGCTGTAGCGCCGGAGCGTCGAGAGCGGCAGCTGCCCGAGCTCGACGTCGGTGATCTGCTGCGTGCGCGGGTTGCGCGCGCACAGCCAACGTGAGTACGGCAGCGCGGCCTTGTGGTCGTCCTCCACCCCCTTGCGCAAGATCGGCGCCTTCAGTGAGACGCGCCGCTGGCGCCAGAACTGGTACCAGCTGTCCGGGATCCCGTTCAGGTCGGCGTCGTACGCGTTGTAGGCGCGCCAGCTCAGGTACGGCCAGACGACGAGCGCCGTGTGCGGCTCGGGCTTGTCGAGCGGTAGGCCGGAGCGAACGACGACCGGCGCGCGGAAGACGTCGCCGGCCGGGTCGCCCGCGACCGCGTGGTAGAGGCCTGGCGGGTCGCCGAGCGGGACGTGCACCGACCCGTCGTCGCTGAACGTCATCTGCACCTCGTGGCCGGCGGTGCAGTCGCGCTCGAACGAGACGGAGGACTGGCCGCCGTCCGCCGAGACCACGATCGGCAGCTTGTCGCCGGGGTTGAAGCTGGCGGTCGAGTCGACGAAGGCCGCGAGCCGCTCGACGCGCACGACGTGCGGCTTCGCGCAGCCGGAGGTGTTCCACGGCGGGTTGCGCACGCTCGCCTCCGCTTTCCCCGGCCGGGCGGGTCCCGGCAGCGGCGGCAGCCGGTGGCCCTGATCCTTGTAACAGACCGTCAACTGGTAGGTGCCGTCGCGGACCTTCGCCCCGGAGGCCTTCGTGCCGCCCCACGTGACGTCCGGCTTGGTCGACGAGACGCCCGTCCGGATCCGCTTCCAGCCCTCGAGCCGGCCGCCCCAGACGTAGGCGCGCAGGCCGATCAGCGTCCCCGGCGCCGCATTCGTGTGCAGCGAGACCGTGTCGTTGATCCCGTTCCCGTTCGGGCTGAAGACCGGCCGGTCGAGCGAGGCGACCTGCAGCCGCGCGGCCTGCTCGGCCGCCGCTCCCGGCACGACCACGACGACGGCGAGCGCCGCCGCGGCCAAGACGCGTCTCACCGCGAGGGCGCCAGGCTCTGCACGGGTTGCCGCTCGCGGTACCACGCGATCGTCCGGGCGAGGCCCTCGTCCAGGTCGACGCGCGGCTCCCACTCGAGCAGCTTCTGCGCCTTGTCGACGTTCGGGATGCGCATCTCGACGTCCGTGTAATGGAGCGGCCGGAAGACGATCTCGGACTCCGACTCGGCCAGCCGCTTGATCCGCGAGGCGAGATCGAAGACCGTCACGACCGAGCGCGGGTTCCCGACGTTGAAGACCTGGCCGACCGCCTCGTCGCGTTCGAGCATCGCCAGGAGCGCCTCGACCACGTCGTCGACGAAGCACCAGGCACGGATCTGCGAGCCGTCGCCGTGGATCACGAGCTCGTCGCCCGCGAGCGCGCGCACCGTGAAGTGGTGGATCGCGCCGCTGCCGACCTGGCCAGGCCCGTAGACGTTGAACGGCCGGATCGAAGTCGAGGGCAGCTTGTACTCGTCGAAGTACGAGTGCGCCATGTACTCGCCGGCGAGCTTCGAGACCGCGTACGTCCAGCGCGCCTCGCCGACCGAGCCCTGGGAGGTGACGTGGGTCTCCTCGACCTTGTAGGCGTGCGTGCCGAAGACCTCGCTGGTCGAGAAGTCGATCAGCCGCTCGATCGTGCCGGTCTCGTGCGCGGCCTCGAGCACGTTCGAGGTGCCGATCAGGTTCACGCGCATCGTGCGCACCGGGCTCTTCAGTACGGTGTCGACGCCCGCGATCGCGGCGAGGTGCACGACGTGCGTCGCACGGCCCGTCAGCTCCCGCAGCAGCGGCAGGTCGAGCACGTCGCCCTGCACGAACCGGAGGTTCCCGTGCTCGGCGAGCTCGGTGCCGGTCAGCGAGTCGCGGTGCAGGTTGTCCAGCACGACGATCTCGTTTTCGTCGACGAGCCGACGCGCGAGCGCGGTGCCGATGAAGCCCGCGCCGCCCGTCATCAGGATCTGCTTGCCGCTCAGAGCCACGATCGGCCAGTCTAGCCGCGTGATTCGGCCAAACTGAGGACGTGATCGCGCAGCAGCTCGGGCGCCTGGCTAAGCATTCCGCCATCTACGGCCTCGGCGCCGTGGTCTCGCGGCTGATCAGCGTCTTCCTCCTCCCGGTCGTCACGCGCTACCTGAGCCCGGGCGACGTCGGGGTCGTCGACACGCTCATGGCGCTGACGGTCGTGCTCGTGATCGTGCTGCGGATGGGCATCTCGATGGCGTTCTTCCGCTTCTACTTCGACGCCGAGGACGACGCCGGCAGGACGACGGTCGTCCGCACCTCCTTCTGGTTCACGATGGGTATGGCGACGCTCGGCCTGGTCGTGGGCTGGATCCTCGCGCCGCAGATCTCGCACCTGCTCTTCACCACGGACTCGAAGGCGAACGTCGTGCGTGCGGCGCTGATCCTGCTCTGGGCGCAGATGAACTACGAGCAGCTGACCTCGCTCTTCCGGGTCGAGGAGCGGTCGGTCAGCTACGTCGCGGCGACGCTCGCCAACGTGATCATCACCGTGGTCGCGACTATCCTGCTCGTCGCCGTCTGGCACAAGGGCGCGATCGGCGTGATCGTCGGAAACTTCACGGGCACGCTCGCGGTCTACTTCGTGCTCCTCGGCTACCGGCGGTTCCAGCTCGGGCTCGAGTTCAGCCGTCCGCTCTTCCGGCAGATGCAGCGCTTCGGGCTGCCGCTCGTGCCGTCGGGGATCGCGCTCTGGGTGATCGACCTCTCGGACCGCTTCTTCATCGTCCACATCAAGGGCCTGACCGAGAATGGTCTCTATTCGGTCGGCGTGCGCATCTCGACGGCGCTGCTGCTGCTGCTGATCGCGCTGAGGACGGCCTGGCCCGCGTTCGCGTACTCGATCAAGAGCGACGACGACGCCAAGCGTACGTACGCCTTCGTGCTCACCTACGTCATGTACGCGTGCTGCTGGCTCTCGCTGACGCTGTCGCTGCTCGCCCCCTGGATCGTCCGCCTGCTGACGACGCCGAAGTTCTACGGCGCGTCGGAGGTCGTGCCGCTGCTCGTCTTCGGAGGCACGGCGTTCATCGCGTTCAACGTAATGTCGATCGGCATCGGGCGGGCGAAGAAGACGCAGTTCAACTGGGTCGTGACAGGAGTAGCGGCGGCGGTCAACATCGGGCTCAACTTCCTCCTGATCCCGCCCTACGGGATGATGGGCGCGGCCGTCTCGACCCTCGTCGCCTACCTGATCATGTTCTTCGGGATGACGATCCGCGCGCAGCAGGTGTTTCCCGTGCCGTACCAGTGGCGGCGCATCGCGCTCGCCGCCGGCGTGGCCGTCGGGCTAACGGTGCTCGGGAAGAGCCTGGACGTCCCGCTCGCCGGCGCCGTCCTGCTCAGCGCGATCTACCCGCTCGCCCTGCTCCCGCTCGGGTTCTACCTCCCGGTCGAGCTGCGGCGGATCCGCGGGCTCGTCCTGTCGTCGCGGTAGCGCGGCGGCGAGGCCGATCGCGCCCCAGACCGTCGCGTCCTCGAAGAACGCGTTGTAGAAGAGGCTGTGGACCGCGATCGCGGCCACGATCGCGCCGAACGCCAGCGCGGCCAGGCCGTAGAGGTCGCGGGTAAAGCGCCGGAAGGCGAGCGCGAGCGCTGCGACGAGCAGCCAGACGAACAAGGCGAAGCCGACGATCCCACCCTCGGCCGCGACCGTCACCGGCGTCGTGTGCGAGGCGGCCGCGTTCGGCTCCTTGCCCTTCAGCCCGGCGAGGTTCGCGTACGCGTGCTTGAAGCCGCCGATGCCGACGCCGGCGACCGGGTGGTGCTCGGCGATGTGGAGACCGCGCCGGACGAGCACGCCGCGCCCGCTGGTCGCGCTCTTGCCGGTGCGCTGGCCGAAGACGTCGTGGCGGACGCTCGGGACCGACAGCGCCGCGGCGCCGACGACGAGCGCGGTCACCACGGCCAGCGCGATCCCTCGGCGGCCCCAGGCGAAGATCGCCAGGATCACGACCCCGGCCGCGAGCGCCGCGAAGCTCGACTGGGAGTACGAGAAGTAGAGCCCGGCCCAGATCGCCGCAATCGCGGCGGTCGCGCCGAGCAGCACGCGCAGCTCGCGCACGAACAGCACGACCACGAGCAGCGCGAGGATCGCGACGACGAGGAAGCGCCCGTAGATCGACGGGTCCCAGAAGACGGAGTTGACGCGATAGAACGGCGCGTACGCGTTCGAGACGAGCAGCTTCGGGTTCCAGAAGATGTCGCGCGTCTCGTACTGGTAGATCCCGATCGCCGAGAAGACGACGGCCATCGCCGTCAGCTCGACGAGCAGCCCGAGCGCGATCAGGCGCGTCCAGGCGAGCCTGGCGAGCGCCATGGCCAGCAGCCCGAACGGCAGATAGAAGAACAGCAGCTCGATCGCGCCCTGCCGCACGTCCTCCGTCCACAGCATCGAGACGCCGCCCCAGCCGACGAACGCCGCGAGCGGCCACGCGACGGGGCCGAGCTCCTTCGCGCGTTCGTCGCCATGCCAGAGCTCCCAGGCGAGCAGGATCGCCGCGGCCGCGACGACGAGGTACATCGGCACGAGCAGGTTCGCCTCCGTGGCGCCGACGTGAACGTGGATCCGCGCGGCAACGCAGGCGAGCGCGGCGAACGGGAGCACGAACGGCCAGCGCCAGATCACGTAGGCGCCGGCGACCGCGAGCAGCACGCCGACGACCGCGGCGGCACCGAGCAGCGGCCGGTGTCCGTGCGGCGCGAGGTAGCCGGCGAGCACGACGCTGCCGGCCGCCCACGCGCCAAGGCCGGCGAGCCGCCACGTCCGGCTCGGGCCGACGAGCAGCGCCGCTAGGCCCAGGCTGCCGACGACGCCCGCGGCCTGGGCGGTCACGGCGTCACCACCACGACCGCCGGGGCGACGTGGCCGTCGTTCGCGACCCGCAGCACGTAGCGGCCCGGCTGCTTCGGCGCGCGCAGCACGAGCAGCGGCCCACTGTGCTCTTTGTGCAGCGAGCCGAAGTGGACGGCGTAGCGCTGGGCATTCAGGACGCGGAACCCGAAGCGCCGGCCGGCGGCAACGCGCACGGAGTCCGGCCGCAGCTCGACGTAGCGGACGACGATCGTCACGGCGCGGCTCGGCGGGCCGACGTTGGTCGCGAAGTCGATCGAGCGCAGCCGGATCCGGTGCGGACCGGCCGCGAGTCCCCGCGCCGAGCGCCCGTACCAGGAGAAGCTGCCAGCACGGACGAAGCGGCGGACATGGGTCTTCGGCTCGCCGTCGACGTACAGGAGCGCCTGGGCCCGCTCGCTCGTTTGGTACCTGATGCGCACCAGGCTGTTCTTGCCGAACGGCGCGATCACGCGCGGCCGCACCGAGACGAGCCGGATCAGCGGCGGGGTGGCGTCCATCCGGATCGGGTTCGGCAGCAGGATCGTCCGGTGCTCGTTCGCCAGGTGGACCTGCGGGCGGTAGAAGCCGTCGGGCACGACCTCGCCGTTGTCGCCGCGCCCGTTCCACGTGAACTGGACGACGCCACGCTGTTCACGCCGCGAGCGCGCGATCGCCCGGACGACGTCGCTGTTGCCGTTCACGATCTCGACGGTCACACGATCCGGCTTGCGCAGCTGGAACTGGATCGGAACCGACGCGTTCGATGCCGAGTCGGGAGCAATCACCTTCCCGACCTTCGTGTTGAACACCGGCGCGCGCTCGAGCTTAAGCCCCTCGGTGACCGCGAACGCCGCGGCCGTGCAGCCGAGGAGAGCCAGCACGACCACGGTCGGCAGGATGCGCGCCACGGGAGGAGAGACTTTAGTCGGAACTGGCGGCCGCTTCGGGCCTTGGCCGTCGCCCGAGGCGAGCGACGAGAGCCCACGCCGCGAAGCCGAGCCCGGCGGCGATCGCGGCCGCCGCGATCACGTAGTCCGCGCCCGCGAAGTCGATCAGCTTGATCCCGCTCAGCATCAGCACGGAGGCGAGCCCGAGCCGCAGCGCGCGGTCGGGCACCCTGAGCGTGAAGTGGCTCGAAATCAGCACGCCCGGGATCGAGCCGGTGAGCAGCCACCCCATCGTCCGCAGGTCGACGTTGCCCGCGACCAGGTGGCCGAAGCCAGCGACCCAGAGCAGCGCGGCCGCGTGAAAGATGTCGGTGCCGACGATCTTCGGCAGCGTCAGCGGGAAGACGAGCACCATCACGAGCCCGAAGAACGTTCCGCTGCCGACCGAGGTGAGGCCGACCACGAAGCCGCAGGTCGCGCCGAGCGCGAAGGCGATCAGCTTGTCGCGCCTCGTGAGGATGAACGGCGCGTCGTCAGGCTGGATCCCGCGCTTGATGAAGGTCTTCGCGACTAGGCCGATGCCGCCGATCACGAGCGCGACGCCGATTGCGTACGACTCGATGCTCTCGGCGCCGCTCGAGTGGTGGCTGAGCCAGGTCGCGGCGGCCACGCCGAGCAGCGACATCGGGCCCGAGCCGAGGAACATCCACAGCGTCAGGCGCGCATGGACGGTGCCGAGCCGCCGGTGCCTGACCGCGCCGAAGCTCTTGAAGATCGCGCCGTGGAGGACGTCGGTTCCCACCGCGAGGGTCGGCTGGAAGCCGAAGAAGATGACCAGGATCGGCGTCAGCAGCGAGCCGCCGCCCATGCCGGTCATCCCGACGAGCAGTCCGATCAGCAGCCCGCTGAGCGTGAACTGCCAGGTCATGCGCCGGCGACGACGAGGACCAAGGTCGCGATGCCGAGCACGATCCCGCACGCCGCGAACACGATTGCGGCACGGTCGTCGAGCGGCGCGTAGTCGCCGCGGGCCAGCGCCTCGTCGACCTGCTTCTGCCGCACGTAGCCATAGGCGATGAAGCCGAGCCCGACGACCGCGAAGCCGACGCCAAGAGCGATGAACGGCCACGTCGCGCCGTTCGAGAGCTCCGGCGCGATCCGGCCGGCGCCGAAGCTGACCGCGAAGGCGGTCAGCCCCGTGCGCCACCAGGCGAGGTAGGTGCGCTCGGTCGCGAGGCGCGTGCGGCGAGTGGCGTCGCGAGCCTCTTCGGCCACGCTACAGCTACCCCCGGTACGCCTGGATCAGCACCTCCGCGACCTCGGGCCGCGAGAACTCGGCCGGAGGCAGCTTCCCCTCCGAGAGCAGCTCGCGCACCTTCGTCCCGGAGAGGAAGACGTGGTCGTCGCCCCCGTGCGGGCACGTCTTCGGCGTCGCCATCTGGCCGCAGACGCGGCAGAAGAACGCGTGCTCGAAGAACATCGGCTCGATGTCGAGCTCGTGGTGCTCGAACTCGTCGAAGATCAGCTGCGCGTCGTAGGTGCCGTAGTAGTCGCCGACGCCCGCGTGGTCGCGGCCGACGATGAAGTGCGAGCAGCCGTAGTTCTTGCGGCAGATCGCGTGCCAGATCGCCTCGCGCGGCCCCGCGTAGCGCATTGCTGCCGGGAAGGCCGACACCACCACACGCTCCTGCGGGTAGTAGTTGTCGACCAGCACGCGGTAGCACTCGACGCGCGTCGCCGCCGGCACGTCGTCCGATTTCGTCTCGCCGACGAGCGGGTGGATCAGCAGGCCGTCGACCGTCTCGAGCGCGCCCTTCGTCAGGTACTCGTGCGCCCGGTGGATCGGGTTGCGCGTCTGGAAGCCGACGACGCGCCGCCAGCCGCGCTCGGCGAAGGCCGCCCGGGTCTGCGCCGGGTCGAGCGCGAGCTCAGGAAACGGCGGCTCGACCCGCTCGAACACCGTTACGCGCCCGGCGAGGTAGAGCGGCTTCTGCTTGTAGAGCCGCGCCACGCCGGGATGCGCCTCGTCCGTCGTGCGGAAGCAGCGGTCGGCCTCGCGCTCCTTGTCGTACTCGTAGGCGCCCTCGACCTCGAGCACCGCCAGCGGCGTGCCCGAGGCGTCGGTCAGCGCGACCTGGTCGCCGTCGGGCTCGCGGTCGACCGCGAGGCAGACCGGCAGCGCCCACGGCAAGCCGTTGGCCAGCCGCAGCTCGTCGACGACGCGCTCGTAGTCGTGCTGGGCCATGAAGCCCTCGAGCGGCGAGAGCGCGCCCGAGGCCAGCATGTCCAGGTCGGAGAGCTCGCGCGGGGTCAGCTCGAGCTGCTCGCGCTTCTCGACGCCGTCGGGCCGCGGCCCGGTGCGGTCGACGAGCTTGCCGCCGTGCGGCTCGATCAGGTGCGTGTCCTGGACGACGCTCACGCTGCGACCTCGGCCCGGACGAGCCCGAGCTCCTCGAGCTTGGCGACGACGAGCGCGGCAGCCTCCTCGGGCTCCAGCTCCTCGGTGTCGAGCACGAGCTCGGGGCTCACCGGCTCCTCGTAGGGGTCCGACACGCCGGTGAACTCCTTGATCTCGCCCTTGAACGCCTTCTCGTAGAGCCCCTTCACGTCGCGGCGGGCGCACTCGTCGACCGAGGCCTTGATGTAGACCTCGACGAAGGTGCCGACCGGCTCGACCCAGTCGCGGGCCTGTTGCCGCGTCTCCGCGTACGGCGAGATCGCAGCCGTGATCACGGCGCCGCCCTGGCGCGTGATCCGCGAGGCAACCCAGCCGACGCGCTCGACGTGCGTGTCGCGGTCCTCCTTCGAGAAGCCGAGGCCCTTCGACAGGTGCATGCGGACGTTGTCGCCGTCCAGGTACTCGACGACGAGGCCGCGCCGGTCGAGCTCGGGGCCGACGAGGTGCGCGATGGTCGTCTTGCCGGAGCCCGAGAGCCCCGTGAACCAGAGCGTGAAGCCGCCCCGGCGGACATGCGTCGTCTCCGGGTGCTCCGACGCGTAGATGTGGTCGGTCATGTTCCTCCTAGTGGGGTTTCCAAGTGGATGCCGCATTCGAGCTTGTCGGAGCCCGCCCAGCGGCCGGCGCGCTCCTCCTCCTCCGGCGAGATCGGCCGCGTGCAGGGGATGCACCCGATCGAGCGGAAGCCGACGTCGTGGAGCGGGTTGTAGGGAATCTCGTTGATCGTGATGTAGGCCCAGACGCGCTTCTCGTCCCAGTCGGCGAGCGGGTGCAGCTTCCACACCTCGTAGCGCTCCGACCACTGCACCTTCGGCGTCTCCGAGCGGCTCGGCGACTGGTCGCGGCGGATGCCGGAGATCCAGGCGTCGTAGGGCTCGAGCGCCTGGAGGAGCGGCTCGACCTTGCGCACGTGGCAGCAGCGGTCGGGGTCGGTCTCCCAGAGGTTCGGGCCCTCTTGCCGGTGCTGCTCGGCGACCGTGATCAGCGGCGGCGGCGGGAGCAGGTTGATGCCGTAGCGCTCGACGAGCCGGTCGCGCGTCTCGTAGCTCTCGCGGAAGAAGAGGTGCGTGTCGAGCTCGATCACCGGGATGTCCAGCTCGAGCTCAGCGACCATGTGCACGAGCACGGACGACTGCTTCTGCCACGAGCACGTCAGGCAGAGCCGGTCGCCGAACTCCTCGTAGGCCCAGCGGAGGACGTCCTCCGCCGGCATCGTCTCGACGTCAGGAAGGCGCAGGCTCGGCGTCGCCAAGCAGCACCTCCTTCAGCGTGTCGCCGCGGAGGCCGAGGCGGAGCGTCTCGAGCGGGATCACCTCGTCGGGCGGGATGTTGCCGAGGTTCACCGACGGGCCGAAGTGCTTGATGAACCACGCCTGGCTCGACTTGGTCGGGGCCTCCCAGATCAGGTCGTGGACGTCGATCGAGTGCTCGATCTCGTCGACGAGGCCGGTGCGGAGCTCGCCGGTCGGCCGGTAGATCCCGGCCGTTCCGCCCTCGCGACCCTCGGCGATCACCTTCCAGGCGCCGGCGTCGAGCTCCTCGCGCATCCACTGCACCCAGAGGTAGGGCGCGATGTTCACCTCGGCGTCCTTGGAGCCGACCTCGGAGAGCACGACGAAGTCGCGCGCGAAGTCCGTGATCAGCTCGAGCTTCTCGTCGCGCGGGATCTCGAGCGTGCCGTCCGAGATCTCGACGTGCGAGAAGCGGAACTCCTTGAGCCAGCTCTTGAACTCGTCCATCTTGCGCCGGCCGTAGACGGCCTCGAACAACGTCCCGCCGCAGACGACGGGCGTGTCGAACGAGCGGTAGAGCGCGATCTTCTTCTCGAGGTTGTTGGTGACGTACGAGGTGCCCCAGCCGAGCTTGACGATGTCGACGAACTCGCCGGCGGTGTCGAAGAGGCCTTCGATGTCGCGCAGATTCAGTCCCTTGTCGATCACGTGGGTCAGCCCGCCGTTCCGCGGCTTCGCCTCGCGCTCGGGGACGTCGAGCCAGTGATTAGAGGCGGGCATAGAGCTCCTCCAGCTTCTTGTAGGCCGCGGTCTGTACGTCGTGGTAGAGCGAGCCGCCGTGGGCGTCGATGCCGACGGTGAGCGGGCCGAAGTCCTTGACGCGGAACTTCCAGAGGCACTCGGGCATCAGCTCTTCCCAGGCGACCTCCTCGATCTCCTCGATCTGCGTCGTCTCGAGCGCTGCGGCGCCGCCGACGATCGCGAAGTAGACCATCCCGAGTCGCTGCATCGGCTCGATTGCCTCGTCGGGGAAGCCGCCCTTGCCGCAGATCGCGCGCACGCCGTACTGCGCACCGAGCGGCTCGGTGAAGCGGACCATCCGCGCGCTCGTCGTCGTGCCGATGCAGACGGGGTCATAGCCGCCGTCGTCGCGCTTACGGACACCGGGCGCAGTGTGGAGCAGGAAGGCGCCGCGCAGGTCCATGGGCGGCTCAACGCCCTGGTCGAAGATCCGGATCTGCGTCCGGTCGCGGATGCCGATGATGTGGCCCTGAACGACGACCTCGTCGCCGGCGCGCAGCTTGAGGATCTCGGCCTCGTCGGTGATCGGGAAGGTGACGTCGTGGCGCGCCATCAGTGGTTGCTCCGGTGATGCTGGTGGATGCCTGGGTCGCGAGCACCAAGCCAGGCAAGGACGCAGGGAGTCCCTGGGCTGCGATGCCCAGGGGCGACTGGACGCGGCCTGGAGCCGCGTGGTCGCGGGCCAGGCGCCGCCGAATGTTGCCGGGGCAACCACTAGGCCTCCCGGTCGAAGTCGACGGAGCCGTCGGCGCCGACATGGACGGACGCTCGCCGTGCGGCCCAGCACTGGTAGTTCACCGCGACCGGGTTGAGGGTCATGTGCGTGTCCGCGTGCTCGATGTGGCAGTTGAGGACGGTCACGTCGCCGCCGAGGCCCATCGGCCCGATCCCGGTCTCGTTCAGCAGGCCCATCAGCTCGTCTTCGAGCTCCGCCACGATCGGATCGGAGTTGCGCGTGCCGATGGGACGGGCGATCGCCTCCTTGGCGAGGTACATCGCGTAGTCGGCCGAGCCGCCGATGCCGACCCCGACGATCCCGGGCGGGCACGGCTTGCCGCCGGCGCCGACGATCGACTCGAGCACGAACTGCTTGATCCCCTTCACGCCGTCGGCGGGGACGCACATCTTCAGGAAGCTCATGTTCTCGGAGCCCGAGCCCTTGGGCACGCACTTGACGTCCATGCCGTCCCAGTCGGGGATGAACTCCCAGTGCACGATCGGCAGTCGGTAGCCGACATTCGCGCCCGTGTTCTCGCGCGTGATCGTGTGAACGGCGTTCGAGCGCAGCGGGTGCTCCAGCGTCGCGCGCTCGGTGCCGGCCCTCAGCGCCTCGTAGATTCGCGCCGGATGGAGCGGGAAGTGCTCGCCGACCCGGCAGGTGTAGACCGCGATGCCGGTGTCCTGGCAGACGAGGTTGTTCTGGTCGTCGGCGACCTGGACGTTCTTGACGATCGTGTCGAGCACGCGCTTGCCCGGAACCGAGGTCTCGCGCTGCTGCGCGTCGACGAGCGCGTCGCGTAGGTCCTGCGGGATGTCCTTCAGCGCCCAGACGTAGAGGTGCGCCGCAGCGTCCTCGACCGCTTGCTGGATGTCCGTGGCAACCGTGCTCATGCGGCCCTCCCCGCCGCGGCGGTGCCAGCGCGGCGGCCGAAGACGGTGCACTCGAG
Organism: uncultured Actinomycetes bacterium; assembly: GCA_963765785.1. GTDB lineage: Bacteria > Actinomycetota > Thermoleophilia > Gaiellales > Gaiellaceae > AC-32. Next base: position 15,227 of record CAVXXW010000017.1, on the reverse strand, counting down.
CAGACTGTTGCCCATCATCCGGTTGCGCCCGTGCGTGCCGCCGGCGATCTCGCCGCAGGCGTAGAGGCCGGGCAGCGTCGTCTCGCCGTGCTCGTCGATCACGAGGCCTCCGTTCTGGTAGTGCAGGACCGGGAAGGTGAGGATCGGCTCCCGCAGGGGGTCGATGCCGGCGGAACGGTAGCGCCGCAGCATGTAGGGGAGCGAGATCTCCGCGTCGTGCTCCGCGATGCGCGTCGTGTCGAGGTAGACCGCGGGGCGGCCGTCCGGCGTCTCGACGCCGCGGCCCGCGTCGACCTCCTCGAAGATCGCCTGCGAGACGGCGTCGCGCGGGCCGAGGGGGTCGGTGAACTCCTCGCCGTCGGCGTTCAGCAGCGTCGCTCCGTACGCACGCGTCGTCTCCGGGATCGAGTAGCCCTGCATCGTCGGCGGCCAGGCGCCGCCGTTCGGGTGGTACTGGAGCGCGTCGAAGTCACGGAGCTCGGCGCCGAGGGCGACTGCGATCTGCGTCACCTCGCCGGTGGCGCCGGGATGGTTCGTCGAGAGCTCGCCGCGCTCCTCGGCCTCGCGGTAGCAGCGCCCGCCGGCAGCGAGCACGACGGCGCCGGCCTCGATCACGAGCTCGTCGCGGCTCTTGCGGCGGCAGGTCGCGACCCAGCCGTTCTCGGTCTCCTCGAGCTCGACGAGCGGCGCGTTCGGAAAGGACTCGCCGCCGGAGCCGGTGAAGGCGTCGCGCAGGGCGGTGGTGATCGCGTGGCCGGTTCGGTCGCCGACCTGGAGCAGCCGCTTGCGGGTCGAGCCGCCGCAGCGCGCCAGGCGGTAGCCGCCGTTCTCGCGCGTGAACTCGACGCCCTGCTCCTCGAGCCAGTGGATCGCCCCCGGTGCCTCGCCCGTGAGCACCTCGACGAGCGCGCGGTTCGCGGTCTCGTGCGAGCTCTGCCAGACGTCCTCGGCATGTTGGGCAGGCGAGTCGTCCTCGCCGAACGCCGCCTGGATGCCGCCCTGCGCCTTTGCCGAGTTGCACGACTGGAGCGCGCCCTTCGTCACCAGCGCGACGCGGGCGCCCGCGCGCTCCGCCGAGAGTGCCGCTGCGAGGCCCGAGGCGCCGCTGCCGACGACGAGCACGTCGAATGAGACCCGTTCGGCCACGGCGCGCATCGTACCCTAATCTCAGACATTAGAACGACTTATCGCACGAGCGAAGGCTATGCTCGCCCGCCGATGCGATGGCTCGCGAAAGCCGCCCTGCAGCGCGGGCTCGGCGCGGTGCCGCAGGGCGAGCAGCTCAACTACGTCTTCCAGAGGCGCGTGCTCCGGTCGCTCCCGGCCGGCGACAAGGCGCTGCGGCAGAAGTTCTCGCGTGCGCTCCAGCACCTCGACGCCTACCAGGCGCACGGGCCGAGCGTGCCGCGGGAGCAGGCAACCTTCTACGAGTTCGGCGCCGGCTGGGACCTCGCGATCCCGATCGCGTACTCCCTGCTCGGCGTCGGCAAGCAGGTGCTCGTCGACATCCGCCCGAGCGCCCGCGTCGAGCTTCTGAACGACACGATCGCCTCGTTCGAGCGGCTACGTCCGGAGCTCGAGCAACAGGCGCAGCGCGAGCTGCGGCCGCCCGGCGGCCCGATCGCAGGCGTCGACGAGCTCGAGTCGCGCTTCGGCATCCGCTACCTCGCTCCGTGCGACGCGCGCGACACGGGCCTGCCCGAGAGCTCGGTCGACTTCGTCTCGAGCACGGACACCTGCGAGCACATCCCCGGCGACGACCTGGCGCTGATCTTCCGCGAGTGCCACCGGCTGCTGCGGCCCGAAGGGGCGTTCAGCTGCCGCATCGACCTGCAGGACCACTACGCGTACTTCGACCGGAGCCTCTCGCGCTACAACTTCCTGCGCTTCTCCGACCGAACGTGGAGCATCGTCAACTCCCCGCTCCACCACCAGAACCGGCTCCGCTCCCCGGACTACCTGCAGCTCGTGCGCGACGCGGGCTTCGAGCTCGTGGTCGAGCGGCCGTCGGGACCGAGCGACGAAGGTCGCGCCGAGCTGCGCTCGCTGCCGCTGGCCGAGCGCTTCCGCGGCTACTCCGAGGACGACCTCGGCGTGACGGTGCTCTCGTTCGTGGCCGTGCGCCCAGCTTGAGCTTTCGCGCCGCCGTGCCGATCTTCGGGGCATGGTCCGCGGCCTCTCACTTGTGTCGCTGCTCGTCACGCTGCTGGTCGTCGGCTGGATGCTGACCGCGCAGCGCTCGGGCTCGAACGACCGCACGACCTCGCAGGAGATCGCACAGGCCCAGCAGTCGGCGTCCGGCGTCTCGTTCCAGCAGGCGCAGACCGAGCTCGAGGCCCACCACGCGCTGAACGGGACGTACGCAGGCGCGTCGCTCGGCGGCTTCGGCGTCACGCTCGTCCGCGCGGACGCGAGCTCCTACTGCATCCAGGACGCCTCGTCGCACCTGGACGGCCCGGGCGGCACCGCCGCGGCCGGCCCCTGCTGAGCTACCAGATCGAACGGAAGAGCTCGGTTACCTCCGCGGCGCTCGCCGGCCGAGGGTTGGCCTTCGCGCCGGCACGCACGACCGTCGCCTCGGCGACCTCGCCGAGCTCGTCCTCCGGCACACCGAGGTCGCGCAGCCGCGAGAAGCCGACCAGGCCAGCGAGCTCCTCGACGCGCGCCGGTGGGTCGTCGGCCTGGAGCGCTTCGCCGAAGCGCGCGATCGCCTCGCTAGCGACGGGCTCGTTGAACCGGAGTGCCGGCGGCAGGCAGAGCGCGTTCGCGGCGCCGTGCGCGATCCCGTAGCGGCCGCCGATCGCTTGCGCCATCGCGTGCCCTAACGCGAGACCCGCCGATCCGAGCGCAGCGCCGGCGTGCTGCGCGCCCTCGAGCAGGCGCGCGCGAGCCTCGAGGTCGTGGCCGTCCTCGAGCACCCGCGGCAGGTTCTCGCCGATCAGCCGAGCGCCCGTCAGCGCCTCACGGTCGCCGTCCGGGTTGTGTCCGGCCACATACAGCGCCTCGGCGGAGTGGGCCAGCGCGTTGAGGGCCGTCCCGCCGCTCTCCTCACGTGGCAGATCGACCGTGAGGCGCGGCTCGTAGACGATGCCGGCGAGGTGCGCGCCGACCCCGCCGCCCTTCATCCGGCGGTCGGGGTCGCGGACGCCGAAGAACTGGGTCCACTCCGAACCGGAGTACGTCGTGGGCACCGAGACGACCGGCAGCCCGGTCTCGGCCGAGACCGCCTTGGCGAGGTCGATCGCGCTCCCGCCGCCCACGGCGAGCAGGCCGTCGGCGTCTGCCGCCCCCTCCGCGACATCCGCGATCCGGTCGGTCGGCACCTCGCTCCAGCGGCCGGTCGTCCGCAGCGGCAGGTTCGCCCAACGGTCGCTCGCGATCGCGTACGGACGCTCGATCCCGACCTCCCGCAGCAGCTCGTCGAGCTCGTCGAGGCCCCAGCGAACGATCACAGCCGCTCCCGCGCGAACGCGAGGAACGCCTCGGCTGCGCGGGTGGGAGAGCGGCCGGCCGAGCGCACGACCGAGATCTGCCGCGCGGGATCGAGCCCTTTCAGGCGGGCAGTAGCGAGAGTGCCCGCGACGAGGTCGGGCTCGATCGCGGCGCGGGAGATGAACGTAACGCCGTAGCCGGCGGTGACCGCTGCTTTCACCGACTCCTGCAGGCCGAGCTCGAGTTGCGGCTCGAGGTCGCGCAGCCGCGTGCCGGCCGCGCGCAGCTCGTCCTCGATCACCTGCCGGACGCCGGCGCCCTCTTGCATCACGATCAGCGGCTCCTCGCGCAGCTCGCCGAGCTCGACCGTCCGGCCGGCGAAGCGGTGACCGGGCGGCACGGCGAGGACGACCTCGTCGCGGAAGAACGGCTCGAAGACCACGCCGCGATGGCGGCGTGCCGCCCCGACGACGCCGAGCTCGAGCTCGCGCTCCGCCACCCGCTCGACCACGCTCTGCGTGTCGGAGATTGAGAGCGAGACCGCGACGCCCGGGTTCGCGCGCTGGAACTCGCAGAGTAGGACCGGGACCACCGTGCTCCCGGGGCCGGTGGAGGCGCCGACGGCCAGGGTGCCGGTGAGCTCGCCGCCGGCCTCGGCCTCGAGCTCCTCGACCAGCTGCTCCTCGAGCTGCAGCATCCGCTGGGCGCCGCGATACAGCGCGAGGCCGGCCTCCGTGGGCTCGACGCGGCGACCAGAGCGGTCGAGCAGCTGTCGCCCGAGCCGCTTCTCGAGCGAGCGCACCTGCAGGCTCACCGCCGGCTGCGTCACGCCGAGTCGCTCGGCGGCCTGCGAGAAGCTCTTGCGCTCGACGACCGCGCAGAACGCAGCGAGCTGACGCGTATCCATAAGCAGAGCTTATCGCTCAAAGTCACACTCACGGCACGATTCCGTGACACATCCGTGCGAATTTCGCCGATACGATCGCGGCTGGGTGGTGGCTGAGGCGCCGCTTGCGGTGCCGCCCTCAGGATGTGCGGGCTGCGCCCGCCCATCCGTCTGCGACGACCGGTCGATCGCATTGGACGCAGCCCCGGGCCTCGCTTAGGGGTGCCCCACGAGCGCCAGGGGGTGGAGGGGGTCGGCGGCTCGGCGCGAACGCTCTAGCATCTTGCCTGTGGCCGCTTCGCAGCCGAGGCCGAGCGACTCGTTCGTGGAGCGCTTCTCCACCATGGTACGCGGGTCGCCGAAGCGCCGCGTCGACCTGGAGCTGCGCACGCTCGACGTGCTCCTCTGCGGGTTCTTCCTGCTCGTCTTCTCGCCGCTCATCGGCCTGATCGCCCTCGCCGTCCTGCTCACCAGCGGGCGGCCGCTGCTCTACCGCGGTCCCCGCGTCGGCCGCGACGGGCGGATCTTCAACATGCTGAAGTTCCGCACGCTCCGCGCCGGGGCCGAGGAGCGGCTCGGCCCGTACCTCGGCGAGGAGCTCGTGCTCCGCACCCGCGAGGAGACGACCGGCCTCGGCCGTCGCCTCCGCGCGGCGCAGCTCGACGAGTTGCCGCAGCTTTGGAACGTGCTCCGCGGCGACATGAGCCTCGTCGGGCCGCGCCCGATCCGCCCACGCTTCTTCGAGCAGCTTGCGTCCGAGCTGCCGGCGTACTGGCAGCGCCTCGTCGTCCGGCCCGGGCTGACCGGCTTCGCCCAGGTGCGACGCGGCTACGAAACCTCGATGGCCGAGAAGCTCGCGCACGACCTCGAGTGGATCGCCGACCGCTCGGTGCCGCTCTACCTGCGCACGCTCGTTTCGACGGCCGTCCGCATCCTCGGCCAGACGCTCCGCAGCTTGGTCAAGAGCGACCACTAGACTCGGACGCCGATGTGCGGGATCTGCGGAATCGTCTCGACGAGCGGCTCCGCCGACCCGGAGCGCCTCGCGCGGATGAGCGCCAAGCTCGTCCACCGCGGGCCTGACAGCGACGGCACCTTCCTCGACGGGCCCGTCGGCCTCGCGGCCCGGCGGCTGGCGATCATCGACCTCGCCGGCGGCGACCAGCCGATCGCGAACGAGGACGGCACCGTCACCGTCGTCCAGAACGGCGAGCTCTACAACTACCCCGAGCTGCGCGTCGAGCTGGAGCGCGCCGGCCACCGCTTCCACACGAGCTGCGACACCGAGGTGCTCGTGCACCTGTACGAGCAGGAGGGCGAGGCCTTCGCGCGGCGGCTGCGCGGCATGTTCGCAGTCGCGCTCTGGGACGCGCCTCGGCAGCGGCTCGTGCTCGCGCGTGACCGCTACGGAATCAAGCCGCTCTACTACCGTGCCGGGAACGGCGGGCTCGAGTTCGCGTCGGAGCTGCGCTCGCTCCCGCGAGGCGAGATCGACCTCGACGCGCTCGAGGCGTTCCTGGCCTTCAACTCGATCCCCGCGCCGCTGACGATCTTTCGGGAGGCGCGCAAGCTGCCGCCCGGGCACGTGCTCGTCTGGGAGGGCGGGCAGACGCGGCTGGAGCGATACGCGCGTCCGGCTCCGGCGCCCGTGAGCGAGCTGCGCGAGGACGACGAGTCCGAGCTTCTCGAGGAGCTGCGCGGGCGGCTTCGCGACTCCGTTCGGGCGCACCTGCTGGCAGACGTGCCGGTCGGCGTCCTGCTCTCGGGCGGGATCGACTCCTCGGCGCTCGCCGCGCTCGCGGCAGAGGAGACGGGCGAGCCGGTACGGACGTTCTCGATCGGCTTCGAGGAGCGCTCGTTCGACGAGCTCTCCGACGCGCGTCTGGTGGCCGAGCGCTACGGGACGCACCACCGCGAGCTCGTCCTGCGCCCGGACGCGGCGCTGCTCCTCCCCGCGCTCGCGGACGCCTTCGACGAGCCGTTCGCCGACTCGTCTGCGCTGCCCACGTACCTTGTCTCGCAGCTCGCCGCTGAGGACGTGAAGGTCGCGCTCTCCGGGGAGGGCGGCGACGAGCTCTTCGGCGGCTACTACACGTATGTCGCCGACCTGCTCGCCCAGCGCGTCGGCGGGCTCGCCGGGCTTGCGCGCCCGGTGGTCGAGCGGTTGCCGAGCTCGAGCGCCCGCGCGAGCTTCGATTACAAGGCGAAGCGCTTCGTCCGCGGCGCGCAGCTGCCACCGCTCGAGCGCCACCACGCCTGGAAGGAGATCTTCTCGCCCGAAGCCCGCGCCGAGCTGACCGGCCGCCGGCACGGCTTCGACCCGGTCGATCTCTACCGCGAGCGCTTCGCCGAGACCGTGGGCGCCGAGCTGCTCGCGCGGCTGCAGGACGTCGACCTCGGCATCTACCTCGTGGACGACCTGCTCGTGAAGACCGATCGCGCCTCGATGGCGCACTCCCTCGAGGCGCGCGTGCCGTTCCTCGACCCGGCCGTGACGAGCTTCGCCTTCTCGCTGCCTGCCAAGCACCGCGTGAACGGCTTCCGCAAGAAAGTGCTGCTGCGCAAGGCGGTTGCGCCGCTCGTGCCGGAGCAGATCGTCCGGGGCAAGAAGCGCGGGTTCTCGATCCCCGCCGCGGCCTGGCTGCGCGGCGACCTCGAGCCGTTCGCTCGCGAGACGCTGAGCGCCGAAACCGTCGTGCGGCAGGGGTACTTCGACCCGCAGGCCGTCGCGCGGGTGCTCGACCGGCACGTGCGCGGCGAGGAGGATCTCTCGCGCCAGCTCTGGGGGCTGCTCGCGTTCACGCTCTGGCACGAGCGCCACGTTGAGCGGGAGCCGGGTGCGCTCCGAGAGCCGCGGCTGGAGGCGATCGCGAGCTGAGCGACGGGCCGCCGCTCGAGCTCGGCTGGCCGGGAACCGACCTCCGGCAGCAGCTCGTCGACGCCGTGCTCCGCGGGGAGAAGACGGCCACCGCCGGTCTGACCGAGCCCGACGAGGACTTCGGCCGCCCGGGCGACCGGTGTCTGCTGCTCGGCTTCGACGACGAGCCCGTCGGCATCGTCGAGCTGACCGAGGTGCGGGTCGTTCCCGCCGGCGAGATCGACCTCCAGTTCGCACGCGACGAAGGAGAAGGGTTCGAGTCGGTCGAGGAGTGGCGCGAAGCGCACGAGCGATTCTTCGAGCAGCCGATTCACGGCGACACGCCGATCGTGGCGACGCGCTTCCGCCTGGTCGAGCGGTTGTGAGGGTCTGGGTCGACATCACCGCGCCGGCCCATGTGCTGGTGTTCCGGCCGCTGTTGGAAATCCTGCGCGAGCGCGGCGACACGGTCGAGGTCACCGCGCGCGACTACGCGCAGACCGTCCAGCTGCTCGAGCTGCACGGGATCGCGGCGGACGTGCTCGGCCGCCACGGCGGGCGCTCGCGGCTCGGCAAGTTCCGCTCGCTGACGTCGCGCCTCCACGACCTCCGCCGCTGGGCGCGCGGCCGGGAGTTCGACGTCGCCCTCGCCCACGGGTCGCACGAGCTGACGATGACGGCCCGCCGGCTCGGGATCCCGAGCTCGACGACCTTCGACTACGAGTTCGCCTGGCTGCAGCACCAGCTCGGCTGCCGGGCCGCCACGCGCGTGGTCGTCCCGGAGGCAATCCCGCCCGAGCGGCTAGAGCGCTACGGCGCACACCCGCCGAAGCTCGTCCAGTACCCGGGGCTGAAGTCGAGCCGACGAGGACCTCGGACATCACCCCGACCAGCACCCCGGCGATCGCCAGCGCGATCACCGAGGTGCGCGCCGACCAGCCCCAGCTGTCCTCGTGCTCGTACTCGGGATTGAAGAGGTCGCGATGGGTCTTCAGCGAGAAGAACAGGCCGGCGACGTAGGTCACGATCAGGACGATCGCGACAGCCAGCGAGAGGTGCTCGACGGTCGAGCCGTAGTCCACCTCCTGGGCGCCCGGCAGGGGCAGGCCCTTGCCCTCGACCAGCTCGAAGATCGCCGGCATCAGCAGCGCCGCGGCGCCGAGCAGCAGCATCGTCGTCTGCGAGCTGACACCGGTCCTGCTGAATCTTCTTGCGCTCCCGGCCCAGGCCGCCGAAGAACATCGCGGCGCCGGAGCCGAGCAGGATGTTGCCGAGGATCGAGCCGACGATCGAGGCCTTCACCACCTCGTGCAGGCCCTTGCTAAGGGCGAAGAGGGCGATGATCAGCTCGGGCGCGTTACCGAAGTTGACGTTGAGGAGGCCGCCGACGCCCGGGCCGGAGCGGGCGGCGAGCTCCTCGGTCGCGCGGCCCATGAGCGCCGCCGTGGGAATGATCCCGAGCGCCGCTGTGGCGAAGACGAGGCCGGCGGCGGCGCCCGCGATGTCGAGCGCCACCGCAACCGGGATCAGCGGGGTCAGCAGGCAGGGCCAGCCCACCGGGCTGAGCAGGAAGGCGGCGTCGAACCGAGGCGTTCCGCCGCCGCCCTCCATTGCCGCCTACTGGATCTTCTTCGCGCAGGCCTGGAGATCGGCCGGCGTCTAGGCCCCCTGGATGCATTCCAGGTATTCCTGCTGTGCGCTGCCGCCGCCGGATCCGCCTTCTTCGCCGCCGCCGGGCAAAGAGCCGCCGCCGAGGCCGCCGGCGCCGCCGAACTGTTCGAGCAGCCCGCCGAGGCCTTTGCCGCTCGCGCTCCTTCGAGCAGTTCGAGCGGGTTGACCCCGAGCTTCTGGAAGAGCTTTTCGAGCGGTTCCGCGTTATCGGGCGCGGAGATTTCCTGTTCTGTTGACGCCGTTCAGGGCCAGGTCGAGTTCGAGTTCACGCTTTCTTGGCGCCGGGCGGTTCGACTTCGATTTCCGTGGCGACGCGGCGCACGATGTTGTCTTCGCCGACGTAGATGTCGGCGTGGGCGCCCTTCAGCGCCTTTTCGATTTCGCCCTTGGCTTCTTCGAGCTGGCCGAAGGGCAGCGGCCGGCGGCCTGCATCTGCGAGGCGCAGGCCGGAAGCTTCGTCAGCTCGGCGATCGCTTCGATCGCGCCGTTGACGTTGAGGTCGCCGCTCACCTTGGTGGTCGAGGTGCCGCCGACGTCTTCGCTGCCTTCGTTGGACAGGTTTTCGACGAAGTCGTCGAGCTGGACCTTGCCGGCCGCTTCCTTCTCGCAGGCGCTGGCCCCTTCGGTGCCCGATTCGGCGCCGCTTTCCTGCTGAGCCTGTTCGATCGTCGACTGGACGAACGAGAAGGTGGTCGGGTCGACTTCGTAGTCGGTCCCTTCGTAGTTGACGAAGGCCTTGTTCGGGATCAGCGTCAGGCCGCCTTCGAAGTTGACGTCTTCGCCCTTGACGGAGCCGTTCGCCGAGGCGGTCATGTCGAATTCCGGCAGCCTGCCCTTTTCCCCGCCCTGGAATGGGCCGGAGAGCGAGACGTCGACGTTGCCGCCTTCGTCGCCGCTCACGTCGACCTTGACCGAGAGGTCGACTTCGCCGCTTTTGATTCCTTCGAAGGTCGCGTCTTCAGACCTTCTTTGGGTCCTTTTCGCTGTTTTCATCGCCGCCGCCACCGCACGCAGCGAAGATCGTCGCGAGGGCGGCGATCGCCGCGAACAGGGCAAGGATTCGAAGTCGGCTCAGTCGTGGTCCTCCTCGGGGATCGAGTTAAGGGTGGCGCTCGATAGTAAGCCTATTCAGGGAGAGGGAGACCTCTCGACCCGCGGGGGCGTATCGGTTGTCACATTGAGCGCGACCGGGAAGAGGAAAGCCCCGAGGAAGACGAGGATCACGCCGGCGGCGACCAGCCACCTCGTCCGGCTCAGGTGACCGAGCATGCCGAGGGCGACCCGTCAGCATCACAGCGATGTAGGGGCCGATGCTGTGCGGGAGCAGGGCCGCGAGTGGCGGAGAGAGGCCGGACATGGGGCGGGATTATCCTTTGAGCGCGGAGCGACGAGCGTCCGTATCTGATTTCCGCGAACGAGCAAAGCGCGAAGGATGCGCTGGCCGACGCCGGCTACCTCGCCGACGAGCCGGCGGCGCTGGTCTCCTTCCTCGCCCAGCAGCTCGGCAAGCCGGTCCTCGTCGAGGGCCCGGCGGGGGTCGGCAAGACCGAGCTGGCCAAGGCGCTCTCGCGGGCCACCGGCCGCGAGCTGGTGCGGCTGCAGTGCTACGAGGGCCTCGACGAGGCCAAGGCCCTCTACGAGTGGAACTACCGCAAGCAGCTGCTGCGGATCCAGGCCGGCGGCGAGGCCGGCTGGGAGGACGTCCAGGACGACATCTTCAGCGAGGAGTTCCTGCTCGAGCGGCCGCTGATGCAGGCGATCGCCAGCCCGGAGCCGGTCGTGCTGCTGATCGACGAGATCGACAAGACCGACCAGGAGTTCGAGGCGATGCTGCTCGAGCTGCTCTCCGACTTCCAGATCACGATCCCCGAGCTCGGCCAGATCGAGGCGACGACGATGCCGATCGTCGTCCTCACCTCGAACAACTCGCGCGAGCTGACCGAGGCGCTGAAGCGGCGCTGCCTCTACCTCTGGCTCGACTACCCCGAGCTCGAGCGCGAGATGGAGATCGTCCGCCTGCACGCGCCGGAGCTGCCCGAGGCGCTCGCCCGCCGGCTGGTCGAGGTGATCGCGCATGGTCCGCGACGCTCGACCTGAAGAAGCCGCCCTCGATCGCCGAGTCGATCGACTGGGCGCGGACGCTGCTGCTGATGGGCGCCGAGGACATCGACCGGGAGACCTTCGAGCAGTCGATGTCGATCATCGTCAAGCACCGCACCGACATCGACCTGGTCGCCGAGCGGGTCGGGGTGAAGCTTGCCGACCCCCTACGGCCCAGGCCTGACGCCGGGCCCGCCGGGGCTGGCGGCGAAGCTGCTCGGCTTCTGCGAGGAGCTGCGCGGCGAGGGGGTCGCGGTCGGCACCTCGGAGATCCTCGACGCCTTCGCGGCGCTCGAGCAGGTCGCCTGGACCTCGCGCGACGACTTCCGCGAGGCGCTGGCGGCGACGATCGCCAAGTCGCAGGAGGACCGCCGCCTCTTCGAGCTGCTCTTCGACCGCTGCTTCTTCCGCGCCGCCGAGGCCGAGGCGATCCAGCGCGGGCATCGAGCGAGCGAGGGCCGGCGCCACGAGGGCGGCGAGCGGCTCGACATCGACGAGCTGCGCGAGCCGATCCGCCAGGCGATCGCCGACGGCGACGACGGCGAGATGCGCGACCTGGCGCGGCTGGCGATCGCCGCCTTCGGCCGCCAGGGCGAGGGCTCCGGCGTGGTCGGGGTCGACGTGCAGCGGATCCGCCGCACGCTCGGGCTCTCCGCCGGCACCCAGCCGCCGGCCGAGGACGGCGCGACGAGCTGCCGCCGATCGACCGCGACCAGCTCAACCGCTTCGAGCGCCACCTGCGGCGCGAGCTCGAGCGCGACCTGATCGAGCGCACCGAGACCCTCCCCCCCTCGCGCCCGCTGGCCGAGCTCGACCGGGCGCTGCCGACCAGCCCGACCCAGGACCTCGCCGCCGTCCACCGCGCCGTCTCGCAGATGAAGCGGCGCCTGGCGACGCTCGGCCACGAGCAGCGCGGCCGCCGCAAGGGCCAGACGCGTCGACGTGCGGCGGACGATGCGCGCCTCGCTGGAGACCGGCGGCGTGCCGCTGCGGCTGCGCTACCGGCCGAAGCGCCCGCGCCGGCCCGAGATCTACGTCCTCTGCGACGTCTCGACCTCGGTCACCTCGGCCAGCGTCTTCTTCCTCTCGGTCCTGCACGCCCTCCACGACTCGTTCCGCAAGCTGCGCAGCTTCGTCTTCATCGAGCGGATCTCCGAGGTGACCGAGGTCTTCGAGCACGAGCGCGACTTCCGCGCGATCGCCGAGCGGATCTCCAGCGAGGGCGGCGTCGCCGACGTCTCCGGCTACACCGACTACGGCCGCGTCTGGCTCGAGTTCCTGCCGAGATCTCCGACGACCTCGACCCGCGCTCGACCGTGATCGTCCTCGGCGACGCCCGCACCAACGGCCGCGAGCCGCACGCCGAGGTCTTCGCCCAGCTCGCCGAGCGCGCCGGCCGCCTCTTCTGGCTCAACCCCGAGCCGAAGCTCTACTGGAACTACGGCGACTCGGTGATGGCCGCCTACGAGCGCTACTGCGACGGCGCCTTCGAGTGCTGGACGACCCGGCACCTGGAGAACTTCGTCAACGTCGTCGCCGGCGGCGTCCCGGCCGGCGAATAGGCGGCTGCGCCTGACGTCGCGCGTCTTCCTTGGTCGCGGTGCTGGTCAGCCAGGCGTCGGGCTGAGGCGGTCAGCTCCTCGACGACGGCCGGAAGCTCGCCGGAGACCAGGTCGGCGAGCGTGACCTCCTCGAGCACCGAGCGGAGGCTGGCGCGGACGGCGACCCAGACCTCCTGCAGGTGCTCGGCGTTGCCGCGGTACTCGATCGCCTCGGGCGGCGTCGACTGAACGTGCGGCGATCGGGCCCTCGACGGCGCGGACGATGTCGGCGATCGTCACCTCGTCGGCGGGCCGGGCCAGCCAGTAGCCGCCCTTCGCGCCGCGCCGGGCGCGAACGATGCCGCGTGCTTGAGCTCCAGCAGGATGTGCTCGAGGAACTGCAGGGGGATGTCCTGGGCCTCGGCCAGCCGCTCGCCCTTGACCGGGCCCTCGCCGGCGGCCGCAAGCTCGGCGGCGGCGCGCACGGCGTAGTCGGCCTTCGCGGAAACGCGCATGGAGCCTAGTTAATCAGTCGGCCGGCAGCGTCAGCGCGAGCCGGCCGCCCTGGTCGCGCGCGCTTGCTCGGCGGCTTCGCGCTCGCGGCGGCGGTGCAGCCAGCGGGGGGCGGCGAGGATCAGCGCCGAGCCCGATTGCGGCGACCGCGGCGGCGATCGGCCAGACGTTCGGGTCGCCCTTCTGGATCGTGACGATGCCCGAGCCGATCAGGACGACGCCGAGCGCCGTGCGGATGAAGCCCTGCGGGGCCCTGCTCGGAGAGGGCGGCGCCGATCACGACGCCGGGGACGCGAGCCGATCAGGATGTTGCCGGCGAGGCTGAAGTCGACGTTGCCGCCGACCCAGTGGGCGATGCCGGCCGCCCAGAGCAGGATCGCGGCGTGGAAGACGTCGGTGCCGACGACCTTCTTCGGCGAGAGGCGGTAGACGGCGATCAGCAGGATCGCGATCACCGTGCCCGGAGCCGGCCGAGGTGATGCCGATCACGAAGCCGGTCGTGGCGCCGATCACGACCGCGGCGACCTTGTGGCGGCGCTCGACGTCGAAGCGGTCGCGCTCGTCGACCAGGTTGCGCAGGATCAGCGCCCGGGCCAGGGTGATGATGCCGACCATCAGCAGGGTGCCGCCGAGCACCGCGTAGACGAGCGAGTCGAGCCGGTCTTCGCCGATGTGCTGCTCGAGCACCGAGACCAGGGCGACGCCGCGCGATGGCCGCCGGGACGCTGCCCAGCGCCAGCCACTTGACCAGCTCCATGTTCACGGTCTTCATCCGCAGGTGGCGCCAGCCGCCGACCGTCTTGGTGATCGCCGAGTAGAAGATGTCGGTGCCGATCGCCGTCGTCGGCTGGATCCCGAAGATCAGGATCAGCAGCGGCGTCATCAGCGAGCCGCCGCCCATGCCGGTCATGCCGACGAGCACGCCGATGCCCAATCCGAAGAGGATGATTGCCGGGTCCATGAGGATCAACCGCGCGGGGCGCTTATCGACTTTCCTGACCTTTTAGGTCAGGAGCGCGGAGTGCGCCAGGATACCAAGATGCCCCCGAACGCCCAGGATTTCGCCGCCAGGAGCGATCGCCTGCCCCGGAGGCGCGACCGGAGGAGTCGCCGCGGCCCTGCGCGGCCTGCGCCACTCCTACGGGAGCTGCGGACTCGACCGGCTCGACCTCGAGGTGCCGGCAAACGGCGGTCCTCGGCCTGGTCGGGCCCTCCGGCTGCGGCAAGTCGACCCTGCTGGAGCTGCTCTGCGGGCTGCGCGAGCCCTGGCCGGGACGATCGAGGTCGACGGCGCGAGCACCGACGCCGCGGGGCGGCTCGCGCGCTGCGCCTTCATGCCCCAGCGCGACCTCCTGCTTCCCTGGTTCACGGCGTCGACAACGCCGCGCTCGCGCTCCGCAACCGCGGCGTTCGCCGCGCGCGAGGCCCGGCGGGCGCGGCGCGCCCCTTCGAGCGCTTCGGGCTCGCGGGCTTCGAGCGGGCGCGGCCCGACGAGCTCTCCGGCGGCATGCGCCAGCGGGTCGCGTTCCTGCGCACCCTGCTCTCCGGCAAGCCGGTGCTTGCCCTCGACGAGCCGTTCGCCTCGCTCGACGCGATCACCCGCGCCGAGATGCAGGGTGGCTCGCCGAGGCGCTGCGCGCGACCCGCGCACGGTGGTCCTGGTCACCCATGACGTCGAGGAGGCGCTCTACCTCTCCGACCGCGTCGCGGTCCTCACGCCGCCCGGCCGGGTCGTCGAGTGTTGAGCGCGCCCGCGCCGCGCGCGCCGCGATCGCGACGCGGCCGTCACCGACCCCGACTTCGTCGCCGTCCGCGAGCGCGCCATGCGCGCGCTTCGCGAAGGCTCGCTCATGAGGCGCTGGCTGCTTCCCGCTCTGCTGCTGGCGCTGTTGATCGGCGCCTGGCAGACCGCCGCCGCGAGCGGCGCCCTGGCCGATGTCCTCGGCCTCGAAGCTTCCTCGTCCCGTCGCCCGTGGAAATCGCCGAATCGCTCTGGGAGAACCGCGAGCTGCTGCTCGAAAACGCCTGGGTGACGCTGCGCGAGATCCTGCTCGGGTTCGCGATCGCGGTCGTCGTCGGCCTGGCGATCGCCGTGGTCCTCTATCTCTCCGAGACCCTCCGGCTCGCCTCCTATCCGCTCCTGATCGCCTCGCAGACGATCCCGATCGTCGCGATCGCGCCGATCCTGGTCGTCTGGTTCGGCTTCGGGATGGGCTCGAAGCTGCCG
>CAVXXW010000016.1:0-156949 GCA_963765785.1 uncultured Actinomycetes bacterium | reverse complement strand
AGCGGCCGTCGCCTAGGCCAGACCGCTCTCGCGCAGCTCGGCCAACGCCCGTTCCGACTTGGGCAGGTCGAGGCCCATGCCGCGCAGCACCTCGGGCGTCTTCGAGAACTGGATGTCGCCGTAGGCCACCACCTGGACCCGGTTGCCCCACGGGTCGACGAAGTCGAGGAAGCGCCCGGGGAGAATCGTCGCGCCGGCCGCCTCGAGTGCCTCGCGCGTGGCCTGCTTGTCGTCGACGACGAGTCCGAAGTGGCGCTCGGTGTCGGGCGGCTGCGAGCGTCCCTCCGAGAGCGCGACGAACTGGTCGCCCATCTCCACGAAGGCCATGTGCGGGAAGCCGGCCTCGCGGACGACCTCGAGCTGGAAGATGCGGCCGTACCACTCCAGCGCCGTCTCGAGGTTCCCGACCTCGAGCGCGACGTGGTTGATCCCGACCAGCCTCGGCACCGCGGCGAGCGTAGCTGGATAGGGTGGGTCGGCGTGAGACCGCGGCGGGTCTACGAGACGGTCGTCTACGCGCCCAACCTCGAGGCCGGCATCGCCTTCTACCGAGACGTGCTCGGGCTGCGCCAGGTCGACGACGGCGCTTTCCGGCTTGACGACGGCGGGGTTCTGCTGCTGTTCGACCCGGCGCGCTCGTCGCAACCGGGCCGGCCGGTGCCGTCGCACGGGCCGGACGGCGGCAGCGTCCACGTCGCGTTCTCGGTCGACGAGCTCGAGCCCTGGCGCGAGCACCTCGCCGCGGCGGGCGTCGAGATCGAGCACGAGCACGAGTGGCCGCGCGGCGGGGCCCGTTCGCTCTACGTACGCGACCCTGCCGGCAACTCGGTCGAGCTCGTCGAGGGCGACCTCTGGCCGCGGTGACGCCACCAGAAGAGGGCGCCTGCCGCGAGCACCGCAGCGCCCGCACCGAGGGCCACGATCAGCGCAGCATCGACCCTGCCTGACGAGCTCGGCGCAACTTTCGGCAAGCCCATGGCGACGAGCATGTTCTTCAGCTCGGGGCTGCGGTACCAGCCGCCGCGGGTCGTCGTGTCGAAGATCGCCTGGCCGGGCTTCGTGTACGTCGCCGCGCCCCCGCGCGCGTACGGGTACAGGTCCTGCCGGACCCGGTGAGTCGGCCCAGGCGGGCCGGGCACCGTCCACGCGATCGTGTACCTCGGCCCGAGCGCACTCGGCTTGCGGTGCAGCATCGGATCCGGCGACTGCCCGACCGACGACGGGAAGAAGCCGCTCAGGTCGGTCAGGAGCGCAAGCGGCGTCTCGCCCCACTCGTTGCCGCTCGTCGGCAGGATCGTCTTCGAGAAGCCTGGGCCTGAGATCGACGCCTGGGACGGCTCCTTGGCCGAGGCGACTGCCGGAACGAGGAGGGCGGCCACTGCAGCGGCCAGGGCGAGGCGGATCATGTCGGCTCCTTTCGAGGTCACGACGCTCTACACCGGCCGGCCGCCCGCGGTTCCCGTGGAACCCCCAACCGCCGGGCGGTGTAGGACCCGCGGTGGTGGACCGGCCACTCGACGAAGCCGGGCTCGTCGAGCGGGCCCGGCGCGGCGACCTCGACGCCTGGGAGACGATCGTGCGCACACACCAGGGGCTCGCGTTCCGAACGGCCTACCTACTCGCCGGCAACGCCGCCGATGCGGAGGAGGCGGCCCAGGACGGCTTCGTGAAGGCCCACCGCGCGCTCGGCGGCTTCCGCCGCGGCGCCGAGCTGCGGCCGTGGCTGCTGCGGATCGTCGCGAACGAGGCCCGCAACCGCCGCCGCTCAGCCGTGCGCCGCGAACGCCTGGCGCTGCGCGTGGCTGCAGAGGTCCGCCCGGGGGACGCGGTCCCGTCCCCCGAGGCGGCGCTCCTCGCGGGCGAGCAGCGAGAGCGGCTCCTGGCCGCGGTCGAGGCGCTGCCCGAGGAGCACCGCGACGCGGTCGCCTGCCGCTTCCTGCTCGGCCTGACCGAGGCGGAGACGGCGGCCGCGCTCGGCGTGCGTCCCGGCACCGTCAAGTCACGGCTCTCGCGCGCGCTCGCCCGTCTGCGAGAGAACCTGGAGGACGCGTGAACGAGCTCGAGCTGCGACTGGAGGAGCTCGGCCGCGAGCTCGACTTCCCGCCGGAGCCCGACCTCGCGCCGGCGGTCCTCGAGCGCGTGCAGCGCACGCCGTTCGCGTGGGGCCGGGTCGCCGTCGCCGTCGCGCTGGCGCTCGTCGCCCTCGCGGCGGCGTTCGCGGTGCCGCAGGCCAGGACGGCGATCCTGCGCTTCTTCCACCTCGGCGGCGCGACGGTTGTCCGCGTCGACACGCTCCCGCAGACGACCGAACGCTCGCACGCCGCCGGGCTCGGCTTCCCGGTGACGTTGGCCCAGGCGCAGCGCCGAACCGGCGTGCAGCTGGTGCTGCTGCCGGGCGAGCGGCCGAGCCGCGCCTACGTGCTCGGTGACGCGCTCGTGACCGTCGTCCTGAAGGCCTACGGCAAGCTGGTGCTCCTGTCGGAGTTCGGCTCGTTCGGCCCCGGGAGCCTGCAGAAGCTGGTCGCGCAGGAGGCGCGCGTCGAGAGCACGCGGGTCAACGGAGCGGAGGCGCTCTGGATCGAGGGCCCGCACGCCTTCGAGTACTTCGGCCGCAACGGCTTCCACCAGGCGCCGGTCCGCGTGCGCGGGAACGTCCTGCTCTGGCTGCACGGGGACCTGACGCTGCGGCTCGAGGGCCAGTTGACGAAAGCGCAAGCGCTCGAACTCGCCCGCCGCAGTCGTTGATATCCCCCTGCCGGGGGAGATCCGCGGGCCCGTCCGCACCGAATACCAAATGCATGACTGCGGCGGACCTTCAAGTCGTTGACCAGACGGAGCTCGACCGGGTCGAGCACTGGCGCGCGGAGGAGCTCGTGCGTGCCGGCTACGACCCGAGCGACGCCGTCGCGCTGGCGGCCCGGCACGACATCGACCTGCATCTGGCGGTCGAGCTGGTCGAGCAGGGCTGCCCGCACGAGACGGCCATCGACATTCTCATCTAGCTCCTAGGAGTCTTTGGCGGAACGGTGCACGCTCTCGGGGCGCGATGCTCGTTCCGAGGCAAGGACGCAGGGAGTGCTCGTAGCCGGAGGCTACGGGTGCGACTGAGGACGCAGGATCGGGGCGAGCAGCGCGGCCCGAGGGCCTCGTCACTGTTTCGCCAAAGGCTCCTGTCACTAGGGCATCTGGCGCAGGCGTCAGGGCGCGCGGGCAGAATGTCGGCCGCGTGAGCCTCGCGTCCATCCCCTCGCCGCACACCGGCACGATCGATCTCGGGCCGCTGACGATCCATATGTACGGCCTGACCCTGCTCGTCGCGATCGCGGCCTGCATCCTGCTCACCGGCTACCGCTGGACGCGCCGCGGGGGCGACTGGGACCTGATCCTGAAGGTCGCGGTGTGGGGCGTGGCCGCCGGCATCGTCGGCGCGCGCATCTATCACGACATCACGAGCTGGAACGAGGTCACGAACCCGAAGTGGAAGGGCGTCTTCGCGGTCTGGCAGGGCGGCCTCGGGGTCTGGGGCGGAATCCTGCTCGGCTGCCTCGTTGGCGCCTACGTGGCGCACCGCGAGGGCGCCAGCGTGCGCGACCTGATGGACGCCATCGCGCCGGGCCTGCTGCTCGCTCAGGGCATCGGCCGCTGGGGCAACTGGTGGAACCAGGAGCTGTACGGCAAGCCGACGAGCCTCCCGTGGGGCCTGAAGATCGATCCGGCGCACCGCGTCACCGGCTACGAGAACTTCACGACCTTCCACCCGACGTTCCTCTACGAGTTCGTCTACGACCTCGTCGGCGTCGGAATCCTGCTCTTCCTCGACAAGCGCTTCCGCTTCAAGCCGCCGGCGCTGTTCGCGCTCTACGTCTCGTACTACACGGCCGGCCGCTTCCTGGAGGAGCTGATCCGGATCGATCCGGCGCATCACTTCGCCGGGCTGCGGCTGAACGCGTGGGTCTCGATCGTCGTCTTCGTCGTCTCGACCTCGTTCTTCGTCTGGTGGCAGTTCCTGCGCGGCGACGAGGGCGAGCCGCGACCGCGGCGGCTCGGCCGGCGGCGCCGCGAGCGCCGCGAGCCGGAAGGCCCGGCGATGGCGATCCCGCGCGGGCGCGTCCGGTAGCGCCGCTAGGTTCCGCGCGTGATCGTGTGCGAGCTCGAGCTGGACCTCGACGCGTTCGAGGGTCCCTTCGACCTGCTCCTGACGCTCGTCCTGAAGGAGGAGCTCGACCTCGCGGAGGTCGACGTCGCGGGAATCGTCGTCACCTTCGTGGAGCGGCTCGCGGAGCGCGGCGAGCTCGACCTCGAGGCCTGCGGCGAGTTCCTCGTCCTGGTGGCGGCGCTGCTCGAGCTGAAGGCGCGCGGGCTCTTCCCGGACGAGGAGGCCGAGCTCTCCGAGCTCGAGCCCGAGGAGGCGGCCGAGGAGCTGGCGCGGCGCTTGGCCGAGTACCGGCGGGCGAAGGAGGCTGCCGTGTGGCTGGCGGAGCGCTTGGAGGCGGAGCAGGATCGGTTCTTCCGGCTCGGGTCGGCGCCGCTCGCGCCTCGGCCCGAACGAAAGCTCGCGCCGCAGGAGCGCGAGTCGCTGGCGGCGGCGCTGCGGGCGCTCGCAGCCGAGCCGCCGCAGGTCTCGCTCGCCCACCTGGAGCTGCGCTTCCCGCCGGTGGCGCAGTTCCTCGAGCGCTTCCGGGCCGTGTTGAGAAGGCGCAGGGTCTTCGACCTCGACGCGGAAGTGGAGGGGATGTCGCGGATCGAGCAGGCCGTCGCCTTCCTCGCGCTGCTGGAGCTGCGGCGCGAGGGAGAGGTCGCGCTCGAACAGGCCGCGCCCTTCGCGCCGATCCGCGTCAGCCGTGCCGCCGAGGAGAGGAGAGAAGAATGGACCGCCCGCTCCGCCTGATCACCGCGTCGCCAGTCGACCGTTTGGCGCGGACGATCGAGGCGCTGCTCGTCGTCGCCTCGCAGCCGCTGTCGGTCGAGGAGCTCGCGGAGGCCTGCAACGACGACTCCGAGCGCATTGAGACCGCGCTCGGGCTGCTCGGCGATCGGTACGCCGAGGGCCGGAGCGGGATCGTGCTCGAGCACGTCGCGGGCGGCTGGGCCTTCCGCGCCTCGCGCGAGGCGGCCGAGGCGTGCGGCCGGCTGTTCGAGCGGCCGGTCGAGCGCGGGCTGTCGGCGGCCGCGCTGGAGACGCTTGCGATCGTGGCGTACCTCGGACCGGTGAGCCGGCCGGAGATCGCCCGCATCCGCGGCGTTGCGGCGGACTCGGTCGTCGCCGGACTCGTGGAGCGCGGGCTGATCGCCGAGGCCGGTCGGGAGGACGGCATCGGCGGCGCGATCCGCTACCGCTCGACGCCGTTGTTCGAGCGCGTCTTCGGCCTCGACTCGCTCTCGGCGCTTCCGCGGCTCGACGACCTCGGCGATAGCACCGAGCAGATCCGCGAGCGGCTCGAGTCGGTCGCTGAACGCCGGCCCGCGTAGCGCTCAGAGCCGGCGGACGATCGCCTCGGCCTCGTCGCGCGTGAACGCGCGCAGCGTCTCGGTGTGCTCGGCGCCGTGCCGCTGGAGCTTCATCAGGATCTCCGCCGCGGTGTCGTCGTCGGGGGCCTCGAAGATCTCGACCACGTCGTAGCGCCCGAGCGTGACGTAGACGCCGACCAGCTTGCCTCCCGCCTCGTCGACGATCCGCTCGCCCTCCTCGACGCGCTCGCGCCACGCCGGCAGGCCCGCGACGCCCTTCGAGGTCCAGCGCATCAGCGAGACGTAGTGCGGCACGCGCCGATAATGGCGCAAATGCGGCTCAACGCCTACCTCGCGCGAGCCGGAGTCGCCTCCCGGCGCAAGGCCGACGAGCTGATCAAGGCGAGCCGAGTGACGGTCAACGGCGAGCCGGGACAGCTGAACACGTTCGTCCAGAGCCGCGACCGCGTCGAGGTCGACGGCGCCCCGGTCGAGCTCCAGCCGCTCACCTACGTCCTCCTGCACAAGCCGGCCGGCACCGTCACCACCGCGAGCGACCCCCAGGGCAGGGCCACCGTGGTCGGCCTGGTCGACCACCCGGCCCGCGTCGTCCCGGTCGGCCGGCTCGACGCCGACACGACGGGCGCGCTCGTGCTCACGAACGACGGCGAGCTGGCGCACCGGCTCGCCCACCCACGCTACGAGGTCGAGAAGGTCTACGAGGCCGAGGTCGAGGGCGAGCCGTCCGACGACGCGCTCCGCGACCTCGAACGGGGACTAGAGCTCGACGACGGTCCGACCGCGCCGGCCCAGGCGCGACGCCTCGGCTCCAACCGCGTCGAGCTGAGCGTGCACGAGGGCCGCAAGCACCAGGTCAAGCGGATGCTGGCGGCCGTCGGCCACCCGGCCACCCGCCTGCACCGCAGCCGCTACGCGGGACTGACGCTCGAAGGGCTCGAGCCCGGCGCGTGGCGCGAGCTCGAGCCCTCCGAAGTGCAGCGTTTACTCGCCCGCTAGCGCGGCCGCCTGCGAGAGCAGGTCCTGACCATCGTGGATCAGCTGCTCACGGTGGCCGGTGGCGGTCCCGTTGAGCACTGCCCGCATCTGGTCGACGAGGCTGTCGCGTTGAGCGGTCAGCGACTGGATCGACTGCTCGGTCGACAGGTACGTCGTGTCGTCCGCCTTGATCCCGTTGGTCGAGGCGACGATCAGCGAGTGCGCGAACGCGCCGTACGGCGCGTCGAGCTGCTTGTAGATGTTGCCGAGGTCGGTGAACGACTCGCCGTTACCGCCCTTCGCGACCGGCGGCGACAGCACCTGCGTGATCACGCGGCCGTCCGGCGTGTAGTCCGGCGTCAGGCCCGTCAGGGCGTCGACCGTCGGGACGATGTCGGTGTGGTCGCTCCAGGTCGAGTCGTCGAGCCCGTCGTTGCGGACGCCGGGACCGACCATGCCCAGCCACGTCTGGCCGATGTCGTTGTGGTAGTCGCCGTGGATCCAGGCGAAGCCGTCGTTCAAGCAGCCCTGGCCCGTCGGACACGGACTGAACGTCTCGAAGAAGTAGTCCGGCTGGGAGAACATCGTGAACGACATCGTCCGCTGGGGATCCGTGTTGATCATGTGGATCGCCCTCAGCGTCGGAGCGTCGACGAGATACCTCGCGACCGGCGTCAACTGCGACGAGTCGATGTACGGGTCGAACGCCTTCAATCCGGCCGCCTTCTGCTCGAAGGCCCGAAGCGTCGGATTGAGGACGACGTTGCCGCTCGAATCGACCGCCTGCTGCTGCCCGTTGATGTAGAAGCTCGGGGCCGAGTCGAACGAGATGTCGTAGCCGCTGCCCGCGATCGTGTTGCCGAGCAGCCACTTCATGTTGTAGCCGACCTCACCGACGAGCGGCCCGTTCTGCGTCGCGGGCGGCCACGTGTTCGGGCCGTGCCACGTCGCCGGGTCGGTCGCGGTCGTCGCGCCGTTCGTGACGTCGAAGATGCCGTGCTGCGGGTTGCCCGCCGCCTGGTTATAGACGCAGGGCGTCGGATCCCCGTCGCAGCCCGTCGCCATCTGCCCGGCGAAGTGGTCGTTCTCGTCCGCCGTGACGACGAAGAGTGTGTTGCTCTTGTTGATTCCATCCGCCTCCATCCGGGCGAAGAACTTCCCGAAGGCGTCGTCGTAGCTCTTCAGCGCCGCGACATACGCCGACTCGCCGGGCCCGTAGGCACCGCCGCCGGCGTGGTTGTCGTGCGTGTCCGAGATGTACGCGTACGTGACCGGGATGCCGGACTCCTGCATCTGCGCCACATACCCGAGCGTGGTGGCCGCGGGCATGCTGTCGAAGCCCGGGAAGCCCGGCTGCCCGAACGGGTCGGTGATCGGATTGCCGTTGAGGTCGTTGACGGCGGCCGAATGCGTCGGCGTGATCGCCGGGTCGACGTACTTCGCGCCGAAGAGGGCCTTGAAGCCGAAGTACCCGCCCGGCTCGTCGGGAAGCGCATCGGTCTGCGCGTGCGGCGCTCCGAACTGGCTGTTGCAGACGCTCGATCCCGCGTTGCCGCAGTGGACGGCGATGCCGACGAAGTCCGTCTGCGCGAGGGCGCGTCCCGCGGTCCCCGAAGGTGCGAGCTGAGAGCCCTTGCCTTCGAGCCACTCAGGCGAGCCCTCGCCGAAGATCGTCGTCATGTCGCCCGACCCGTCCACGCGGATCACCTGGGCGCCGCTCGGATGGGCTGCGGCGAGCGGGCTGATGGTCAGCCCGGTGCCGCCAGCGCCGGCGGTGCCGACGGCCACGACCGAGACGAACTCGCTGTTGTCGACCTGGATCCGCTGACCCGCGGCGAAGCCGCTGACGCTCGCGACCTTGATGTTCGTCGCCCCGGCCGCCGCGGCCGCGGCCAGCGAGGTCGCAGGAGTGATCACGGCGTTGTTGTTCTCGAGCACCGTGTTGGCCATGGAGACGTTGCCGACGTCGCAGCCGTCACGCGTGTACGAGACCCACGGCGCGGGCGTCGTCTTTTGCCCGTCCGTGATCATGTTCGGGTGCGTGTCGAACGGCGCCGCAACCTCTGAGTTCCAGTACTTGAAGGCCGAGGTGAAGGTCGGAAGCCCCGTCGCCTGGTTGTAATAGTCGTACGAGTTCGAGACCGTCACGCCCTGCCGATCCGGATAGAGGCCGGTCAGCGAGCTCAGGATCCCGCCAGCCGTGTGCGAGATCAGGATCGTGTAGTGCTTGTTCATGAGCGTGCCGTTGCCCTGGAGGAAGTTCTTCAGGTTCGGCATGAACTCGAGATCCGAAGGGACGTTGGGGTTGTCCCTCCTGAGATGCACGTTGTCGAACTGCAGGTAGATGACGTGCTTGATGCCGTTGGCCAGCGTGCAGTTGCCGGCCGTTGGCGCAGCCGCGTCCGGCTTGGCGCCGGCCGCCGATTGCGAGGACACGCCGAGCGCGAGCGCTGCGGCTACCGCCACGGCTGCGAGCGCAATGGCGGTGATCCCCCGTCTCCCTTTCATCGTCTCTCCCCCTTTGTCAGGTGCCCGCCGTTGCGCGCGAACCTAAACGACCGCGAGCGCGGCGTCCACCGGCATATCCACTTCGGTACATCGAAATGCATTTGACTGTCGCGGTCCCAGGGTGCGAAGGTCCCCGGGCCGGGGTACGAAAGGTCCCCGGAGGGGAGGAACTCAACCGAGGAGGTCTTGCATGCTTCGGCGCCTTTCGGCGCTCGCCGCGGCTGGAGCCGTGGCGTTAGTCGCGCTCGTCGTCGCGGGGGGCGCGGCCGCCAACCCGAACTCCGACGCGAACAAGTTGAGGACGATCGGGCACATCGTCGTCATCTACGAGGAGAACCACAGCTTCGACAATCTGTACGGCGGCTGGGAGGGCGTTCGCGGCCTCTCCGACGCCGATCCGGCACACACGACGCAGCTCGGCCAGACCGGGCCGAGCAGCTTCGCGCCGTACCAGTGCCTCTACCAGGACGACGCCAACCTGCAGGCGCAGTCGGCGGCCAACCCGTCGGCTCCGCTGAGCACCACGTGCAACAACACGACGGGCGGCACGTTCCCGAGTCACTTCACGAACGCGCCGTTCTCGATCGACGACTACATCAGCCCGAGCGACGTGACGTGTCCGCCGGTGCTGTCTGCCTTCAGCTTCCCGAACGGGCTGCGGAAGGGCGGCATCAACCCGGCCAACGGACAGGTCGTCCCGGGCGCCCGCTCCGGCGGCTGTACGCGCGACATCGTGCACCGCTTCTACGAGGAGCAGTTCCAGCTCAACGGCGGGCAGCAGAACCGCTACGCGCTGCAGAGTGACGCCGGGGGCCTGGTGATGGGCACCTACGACACGACAAAGCTGCCCGTCTACCAGTACCTGCACGAGAACGGGCATCCGAAGTACGCGATCCTGGACAACTTCTTCCAGGCCGCGTTCGGCGGCTCGTACCTGAATCACCAGTGGCTGATCGCGGCGGCGACGCCGGTCTGCAGCGCCGCCAACGGCTGCCCCGCGAACGCGACGCACTCCGTGCTCGACCGCAATGGCAGCCCGACGCTCGTCAACCCGCCGGCGTCGAACCAGCCGCCGGGGATGGGCGCCGAGTACACCTCGCCGGACACCGGTCTAGTGAACGGCGTCCTGACGCAGTCGTGCAACCTGCCGACGACCCGAACCTGGCTCGCCTGCGGCGACTACAGCGTCAACACGCAGCAGCCGACGAACCAGCCGTCAGGCCTGTTCGGGGCCAAGCTGCCCCTGCAGACGAACCCGACGATCGGCGACCGCCTGAACGCCGCCGGCGTCGACTGGGCCTGGTACTCGGGCGGCTGGTCGAACGCGAACGGCAACGTCGGCGCCCCCGGCTGGACGAACGGCGCGGGTCCGTCGGCGACGCCGACCGGCTGCTCTGACCCGAACGTCGACCCCGGCGTCTCGCATTGGCCGGAGTGCCCCGACAACCTGTTCCAGTACCACCACCAGCCGTTCAACTACTACGCGGCGTTCTCGACGCAGACGTCCGCGGGCCTGGCGAACCGCGCCGCGCACCTGCGCGACGAGCAGGAGTTCATCCAGGACGCGAGCAGCTCGCAGAGCACGTGCAACCTCAAGCCGGTCAGCTTCGTGAAGCCGATCGGCGAGGAGAACGAGCACCCAGGCTACGCGAGTGAGCCCGACGGCAGCGACCACCTGGTCGACCTGCTGCAGGCGATCGAGAACGGGAAGTGCGCCCAGGACACCCTCGTGCTCGTCACGTACGACGAGTTCGGCGGCCAGTGGGATCACGTCCCGCCGCCCGGCCAGGGCAACGACAACGGCCCGCACGACCAGTGGGGCCCGGGGACGCGCATCCCGGCGCTCGTCATCTCCCCGTTCCTCAAGGGCCCGTTTGTCGTCGACCACACCGAGTACGACACGACCGCCGCGCTGGCCACGATCGAGCAGCGCTACGGCCTTCCGCCGCTCGGTACGCGCGATGCGGCGATGAACAGCCTGTCCAACGTGTTCAACGCGCACTAGCGCTACGCCGCACCGACCCGCGAACGGCCCCTCTTCGGAGGGGTCGTTCGTTTCTCGTCAGGGCCGGGCGAAGCCCATGCGCTCGTACATCTGCTCGAGCGTCGGCGCGGAGACCTCGCGGGCCTTGTCGGCGCCGCGGGCGAGGAGCGAATGGAGCTGGGCCTCGTCGGTGCGGAGCTCCTCGTAGCGCGTGCGGATCGGGTCGAGGACGGACACGACCGCCTCGGCGACGTCGGACTTGAACGTTCCGTAGCCGCCGCCGTCGTAGCGCGCCTCGATCGCCGGGATCTCCTCGCCGCCCATGATCGAGAGGATCTCGATCAGGTTCGAGATGCCGGCCTTCCCTTCGGGGTCGTGCCGGACGTCGGTGCCCGAGTCGGTGACGGCGCTGCGGAACTTCTTGCGGATCGTGTCGGGCGGCTCGAGCACGCCGACCGTTCCCTGCGCCGTGCCGCCGGTGGTCGACATCTTCTTCGTCGGCTCCTGCAGGTCCATCACGCGGCCGCCGACCTCCGGGATCATCGAGTCGGGCAGCCGAAACGTCTCGCCGTAGCGTGCGTTGAAGCGCTCGGCGACGTTGCGCGCCAGCTCGAGGTGCTGCCGCTGGTCTTCGCCGATCGGCACGACGTCGGTCTCGTAGAGCAGGATGTCCCCGGCCTGCAGCACGGGGTAGCTGAAGAGCCCCGCGGAGACGAAGGCCTGCTGCTCGCCCTTGTCCTTGAATTGCGTCATGCGACGCAGCTCGCCGTAGCTCGTGACCGAGCCGAGCAGCCACGCCGCCTCGGCATGCGCGCGCACGTGGCTCTGGACGAAGAGCGTGCAGCGGTCGGCGTCGAGGCCCGAGGCGAACAGCAGCGCCGCGAGCGACAGCGTCGACTCGCGTAGGTCGTCAGGGTCGTACTCGGTCGTGATCGAGTGCAGGTCGACGATGCAGAAGAACGCCTCGCCCCCGTCCTGCAGCGCGACGTAGTTCCGGATCGCCCCGATGTAGTTGCCCAGGTGCTTGGCGCCCGTGGGCTGGATTCCGCTGAAGATCCGCATGGCTCTCAGTATCGCAACTACCTTTAGATGCGATTCGAGATGAGAGGGCCGATCACAGCGATCCGAGAGAGCTCGGCAGACGGCCGCACCGGCCGAGCCGGCGCGCCCTCTATGGTCGGCGCCGCCGAGTCGGCGCCTTAGCTTCCCGATGGCGACGAACGGATCCCCCGAGCTGCTGATCGTGATGGCCTCCGGCGCGACGCCGGACCAGACCGAGCACGTCCTGGCGCGCCTGCAGGAGGCGGGCGTCGACGCCCGCGTGACGCGCGGTCGCGAGTCAACGGTGATCGGCGCGATCGGCGAGCGTGAGCTGTTGGCAACGCTGCCGCTCGAGGGCTACCCCGGAGTGGAGCAGGTGCTGCCGATCCTGAAGCCGTACAAGCTCGTCTCGCGCGAAGTCTCGCCCGACCTGACGATCATCGACGTCGACGGGCGCAAGATCGGCGACCAGTTCTTCGGGCTGATCGCCGGGCCGTGCACGGTCGAGTACCGCGAGCAGACGCTCGAGACGGCACGAGCGGTGAACGAGGCCGGCGCGACCTGGCTGCGGGGCGGCGCGTTCAAGCCGCGGACCTCGCCGTACACGTTCCAGGGGCTCGGCGAGGACGCGCTCGTGATCCTGCGCGAGGCGCGCGAGGAGACGGGCCTGCCGGTCGTGACCGAGCTGATGGACCCCCGACACGTCGAGGCGGTGCTCGACGCGGCGGACGTGATCCAGATCGGCGCGCGCAACATGCAGAACTTCATGCTCCTGGCCGAGGTCGGACGGGCGGACAAGCCGGTGCTCCTCAAGCGCGGGCCGTCGGCGTCGGTCGAGGAGCTGCTGATGGCCGCCGAGTACGTCGCGCGCGAGGGGAACGAGCGGATCGTCCTCTGCGAGCGCGGGATCAAGACGTTCGAGAGGACGACGCGCTACACGCTGGATCTGGGCTCGGTGGCCGTGCTGAAGCACGAGACGCACCTGCCCGTGATCGTCGACCCGTCGCACGCAGCGGGCCGGCGCGACCTGGTGCTGCCGCTGGCGCGGGCCGCGGCCGCGGTGGGAGCGGACGGGATCATCGTCGAATCGCATCCCTCGCCCGAAGAGGCGCTCTGCGACGGGCCGCAGCAGATCCCGACCGCGGAGTTCGGCGAGTTCGCCCGCGAGGTACGCGAGGTCGCGGAGCTGCTCGGCCGGCAGATCGGCTGAGCCCTCCCGGGCCGGTCGCTGTGGACGAACAGTCACACCTCCGGCGCAATCCCGTCACAGACAGGTCGCACCTCCAGCGCTAGCGTGGACGCATCCCCGGGTGGGTGGGGGTTAGGGATGGGACCCGCCCGTGTGCCCCTGCCCGGGCTCAGACGCGGTTAGCCTGGACCGGTGGAGGTCAAGCGGCTCGGGATCATCGGCACCGGACTGATCGGCGCGTCCGTCGGGCTGGCGGCCAAGCGTGCCGGCGTACCGCTGGTCGAGGGCTACGACTTCTACGACAACGTTGCCGAGACGGCGCGGGAGCGAGGCGCCGTCGACCAGACCGCCATCGCGGCGGACGAGGTTCTCGCCGACAGCGAGCTCGTCGTCGTCGCGGTGCCGGTGATCGCACTGCAGTCGGTGCTCCGGGAGGCCGTCGGCGCCGACGTCACCGTCACGGACGTCGGCTCGACGAAGTCCAACCTCGGCGAAGCGCTGACGAGCGCGAACTTCGTCGGCGGGCACCCGGTCACCGGCTCCGAGGCGCACGGGCCCGAGCACGCGACAGCGGATCTCTTCGACGGCGCGACCTGGTTCCTCACGCCGACCGCGCAGACCGACCCGGAGCGCTACCGGCTCGTGCACGGGTTCGTATCGGCGCTCGGCGCCACGCCCGTGGCGATCGATCCGCAGGCGCACGACCAGCTGGTCGCGGTCACGAGCCACCTGCCGCACGCCCTGGCCAATCTGCTCGTCAACCAGGCAGGCGCCTCGCGGATCGAGGGGCACGAGCCGCTCGCTGCGGCCGGCGGCTCGCTCCGCGACATGACCCGGGTGGCGGGCGCGAACCCTCGCATCTGGGTCGACATCTTCCTCGAGAACACCGACGCGCTCCGCGGTGCGCTCGGCGAGCACCGTCGCCGGCTCGAGCAGCTGGAGGCTCGCGCTCGGGGCTCGCGATGCCGGCTTCATCGCGCGCTGGATCGGCGAGGCCTCCGACAACCGGCGCCGGATGCTCGAGCAGGCGTTCACGGATCCCGGCGAGCTGCACCAGCTGCGCGTCCACGTGCCCGACCGGCCGGGCGTGCTCGCCGGGATCACGCAGGCACTCGGCGCGCAGCGGATCAACATCGAGGACTTCGAGCTCCACCACGTCTCGCCCGAGCGCGGCGGCACGCTGACGCTGCTCGTGACCGGCGCCGGCGAGGCCGAGCGCGCCGCGGCGCTGCTCGAGTCGCAGGGCTACGGCGTCGTCGTCTCGCCGGTGCTCGGCGAATGAGGATCGACCCTGCGGCGTCGGTGCACGGCCACATCGCGGTGCCCGGCGACAAGTCGGTCTCGCACCGCGCGGTGCTACTCGGGGCGATCGGCGACGGCGAGACGAGTGTGCGCGGGTTCGGGCGCTCGGCCGACACGGAGTCGACGATCGCCGCCGTCCGCGCGCTCGGCGTCACCGTCCACGACGACGACGTGGATTCGCTGCGCATCGAGGGCGCCGGTCTCCGCGGGCTTCATCCATCGGGAGAGCCGATCGACTGCGGCAACTCGGGCACGACGATCAGGCTGCTCGCAGGGATCCTCGCTGGCCAGGCGGGCCGGTTCGAGCTGACCGGGGACGAGTCGCTCTGCCGCCGGCCGATGGAGCGCATCGGCGAGCCGCTGCGGCAGATGGGTGCGGTCGTGGAGACGACCGACGGCACGCCGCCGCTCACGATCGAGGGCGGCGAGCTGAAGGGGATCCGCTACGAGCTCCCGGTCGCGAGCGCGCAGGTCAAGTCGTGCGTGCTGCTCGCAGGCCTGTATGCCGCCGGACGGACGACGGTCGTCGAGCCGCTGCCGACGCGCGACCACACCGAGCTGATGCTCGAGGCCGCCGGGGTGCCGGTCCGCCGCCAGCAGCGCCGCATCTCGGTCGGGCCGGCTGAGCGCCTGCGACTCGGCGAGGTCGTCGTCCCCGGCGACTTCTCCGCGGCCGCGCCGTTCGTCGTCGCCGCCAGCCTGCTGCCCGGGTCGGAGCTGACGATCCACGACATCGGCCTGAACCCGCGCCGAACGGGGCTCCTCGACGTTCTCGCGAGGATGGGCGCGCGCATCACGATCTTCCATCGCCACCGCAGCAGCGGGGAGCCGGTCGGGGACCTCGAGGTGCGCTCCGCCGAGCTCACCGCGACGACCGTGACCGCCGAGGAGGTGCCGCTCCTCGTGGACGAGCTGCCGCAGTTCGCGCTCGCCGCCGCGTGCGCGCGCGGAGTGAGCAACGTCGAGGGCGCGCGCGAGCTCCGCGTGAAGGAGACCGACCGGATCGAGACGGTGACGACGGCGCTCCATGGGCTCGGCGTACGGATCGCCGAGACCGAGGACGGGTTCACCGTCCGGGGCGTGCCGACGCGGTTCCGCGGCGGGTCGATGGCCTCCCACGGCGACCACCGGATCGCGATGCTCGGGGCGGTCGCGGGCCTCGTCTCGCGCGACGGCGTCGAGCTCGGAGACCCGGAGGCGGTCGCTGTAAGCTTCCCCGGGTTTTTCGAGCTGCTCGACTCGGTTACACAACGATGATCGTCGCCATCGACGGGCCGGCGGGGGCCGGCAAGAGCACGGTCGCCCGGCAACTCGCCGCGCGGCTGGGCTTCCGCTATCTCGACACGGGGGCGATGTACCGCGCGCTGACCTGGCTTGCGCGGCAGCGCGGGATCCCGCTCGCGAACGGCGACGAGCTCGGCGCGCTCGCTGCGGCGAACCCGGTCAGCTTCGACGAGCGGGGCCGCGTCACGATCGCCGACACCGACGTGACCTCCTCGATCCGGAAGTCGGAGATCGACAGCCTCGTACCGGTCGTCGCACGGCACCAGCCCGTGCGGCAGGTGATGCGGGAGCGCCAGCGCGAGCTCGCCGACGACGGCAACGTGGTGATCGAAGGCCGTGACATCGGCACGGTCGTGGCGCCGGACGCCGCGGTCAAGGTCTACTTGAATGCCGACCGCGACGTGCGCGCCAACCGGCGGCTCGCCGAGCGGCCGGAGATCGGCGCCGACGTCCTCGCCACCGACCTGCGGCTGCGTGACCAGAGCGACGCGGCGCGGATGCGGCCCGCCGAGGACGCGATCCAGATCGACACCACTGACCTGGACGTCGAGGACGTGGTGGCTCGGATCGAAGAGCTGGTCCGCGCGCGCCAGCCGGCGTGACACCGTGGCCGAGACCGAGACCGAGGCGCTCGCTGGAACCGTGGCCGTCGTCGGCTTCCCGAACGTCGGCAAGTCGACGCTCGTCAACCGGCTGACGGAGTCGCGCGACGCGGTCGTGCACGAGACGCCCGGCGTGACGCGCGACCGCAAGGAGATCGTCGCCGACTGGAACGGCCGGCGGTTCCGCCTGATCGACACCGGCGGCGTCGACATCGCCGACCCGGCGCCGATCACGCGGTCGATCGCCGAGCAGGCGCAGACCGCGATCGCCGAAGCCGACCTCGTCCTGTTCGTCGTCGACGCCAGAGCGGGGGTGATGCCCGGCGACGAGGAGCTGGCGGCGATCCTCCGGCGTGCGCGCAAGCCGGTGCTGCTGCTCGCGAACAAGATCGACGACCCGCGCCAGGACGCGCTCGCGCTCGAATTCCACCGGCTCGGGCTCGGCGACCCGATCCCGGTCTCGGCGCAGCACGGCCACGGCACCGGCGACCTGCTCGACGCGGTGGTGACGATGCTCCCGGGCAGCGGCCCGCAGGAGGTCGGTGCCGAGGCGATCCGCGTCGCCATTCTCGGCCGGCCGAACGTCGGCAAGTCGAGCCTGCTGAACGCGCTGCTCGGCGAGGAGCGGGTGATCGTCTCCGAGACCCCCGGCACGACGCGTGACGCGATCGACACGGTGCTCCGTCGCGGCGACCGCACCTTTGTTCTCGTCGACACGGCCGGCATGCGCCGCAAGCGCCGGCAGCGGCAGGGGATCGAGTACTACTCGGAGCTCCGGGCGCTCGCGGCGGCCGAGCGGGCCGACGTCGCGCTCGTGCTCGTCGACTCGTCGGAGGGCCTCGTCGACCAGGATCTCGCCGTGGCCGACGTCGCGCGCAAGGCACAGGACTCGACGATCGTCGTCCTCTCGAAGTGGGACATTACGGAGACGGCGATCGAGGACGTCCGGCCGCGCATCGCATCCCGCCTGCGCCAGCGCCCGCCGATGGTGACGGTCAGCGCCAAGACGGGACGCGGCATCTCGCGCCTGCTCGACCGGATCGAGGAGCAGTTCGAGAAGCACGTGGCGCGGATCTCGACCGGCGAGCTGAACCGCTTCCTCGCCGAGCTGCGCGAGTCGCGCGAGCCGCCGTCGCGCAACGGCCGCCGCCTGAACCTCCTCTACGGCACCCAGGTGCAGCAGCGCCCGCCGCGCTTCCGCTTCTTCGTCAACGATCCCGGCCTGGTGACGCGCGACTACGGCTACTGGGTCGAGAACCAGCTCCGGGAGCGCTTCGAGCTCGAGGGCGTGCCGGTGTCGATCGACTTCGTGCGGCGGTCATGAGGCTGCGCTTGCGCTGTCTCCTTCAGGCCGAGCGGGCTTGGCCCGCGTGGCCGTCTGAACCGACCGGTCGATCCGCCCGCCGTGAGGGACGCTGCGGATGAGGGCGGCGGTCGCGGGAGCCGGGGCGTGGGGGACGGCCTTCGCGTCGCTGCTCGCCGCGCGCGGCCACGACGTGACGCTCGCCACCCGCGACCTGGAGCAGGCGCGCGAGATCGACGAGACCGGCCGCAATCCGCGCTACCTGCCGGACGTCGACCTGAGCGGCGTCTCGGCGACAACGCTCGACGACCCGACGCTTGCCGGCGCCGACCTGCACGTGGTCGCTGTGCCGAGCCGCGCGTTCGCCGAGGTCGTGCGCGGGCTGCCCGGCGCGGCGCCCGTGCTGAGCCTGACGAAGGGCCTTGACCCGGAAAGCGGCGGCCGGCTCTCGGAGCTCGTCGTACCGCGCGGCTTCGCGGTGCTCTCGGGCCCCAACTTCGCCGAGGAGATCGCCGAAGGGCTGCCGGCCGCCGCGGTGATCGCGAGCGCCGACCTCGGGCTCGCCGAGGAGCTGCAGCAGGCCGTCAACTCACTGGCCTTCCGCGTCTACGTGAACGACGACCTGGTCGGCGTCGAGCTCTGTGCGGCCGCCAAGAACGTGATCGCGCTCGCAGCCGGCGGCGTTGACGGCCTCCGCCTCGGCGACAATGCCAAGGCGGCCCTGATCGCGCGCGGCCTGGCGGAGATGTCCCGCCTGGGCGAAGCCTGCGGGGCCCGTGCCGAGACGTTCTCCGGCCTGGCGGGCATGGGCGACCTGATCGTCACCTGCTGGAGCCGCCACGGCCGCAACCGCCACGCGGGCGAGCTGATCGCCCAGGGCGCCTCGCCGGACGAGGCGGCGGCCCAAATCGGCACGGTTGAAGGCCTCACGACCGCTCCGGTGCTGCGCGAGCTCTCACGCGGCGTCGGCGTCGAATTACCTATTACGGAGGGTGTGTGTCACGTCCTGGACGGGCAGGATTTGAATGAGCTAGCTGCAAATCTGATGGGCCGTCAGCCAACCCGGGAGTGATCATGCGACGTCGTTTCCTACCAGCCGTCCTTCTCGCGAGCCTCGCGCTCGTGCTCGCGGCCTGCGGGAGCGGCTCGAACAGCAGCTCCTCGGGCGGCGGCTCCGTTCCGGCGGGCGCGTCGCTTGTCCGCTCCGACCTGCTCGCCTTTGCCGCGGTCGACAGCGACCTCGGCTCGGATCAGTGGCAGCAGTTCGACAAGCTCTGGCAGAAGTTCCCTGCGCACGGCAGCTGGCTGGCGCAGATCAAGCAGTCGCTCGCGAAGGACGGCCTCGACTACGAGCGCGACGTCAAGCCGGCGCTCGGGCCGGAGCTCGACGTCGGCGTGGCCGCCAGCGGGAGCTCGGAGGCCGTCGTCGGCGTCACGAAGCCCGACGACCCGGCGAAGTTCAAGGAGCTGGCCACCAAGGCGGACAAGGGCTCGACGCAGCCGGTAACGCGCGACCTCGGCGACGGCTGGTGGGCGATCGCGGGCAAGGCCAGCGACTTCGACGCCGTGCTCAGAGGCTCCGGCGAGCCGCTCTCGACGTCGGACTCGTTCACGACCGCGATGGGCAAGCTCCCGGGCGACACGCTCGTCCGTGCCTACCTCGACGGGCCGCAACTCAACCAGCTCGTCAAGCAGCGGGCGCCGAGCACCACCTCGGGCCTCGACCCGTCCGCCCTCGGGCTCGAGGGGCTGAACTACCTTGCCGTGTCCCTGAGCGCCGAGGACGACGGCTTGCGCCTGCGCGGCGCCTCGAGCGGCGGCAACCTCGGCGGCAAGGAGTTCGCGTCGAAGCTGCTGGACGGCATCCCGGGCGACGCGTTCGCGGCGTTCGACTTCTTCGGCACGGACACGTCGCAGCAGCTGCAGAAGCTCGAGTCGACGCCGCAGTTCGCGCAGGTCGCAAAGCAGCTCGAACGCGAGTACGGCGTCACTGCCGACCAGCTGTTCGCGCTGCTCGACGGCGAGGTCGCGTTCTACGCGCGCTCGGGCGCGCTGATCCCCGAGCTCACCCTCGCGCTCCAACCGAGCGATCCGACCCAGGCGCTCGAGACCATCGACAAGCTGATGACGCATCTGGCGGCCGACGCCGGCACCCGGGTCGAGACCGGCACGCAGGGCGGGCACGAGGTGAAGACGGTCACCTTCGGCCAGTTCGCGATCCACTACGGCTCGGTCGATGACAAGGTGCTCCTGACGAGCGGTGCGAACGGCATCGCCGACTTCGGCTCGAGCGGCAGCCTCACCGACAGCGCCGACTTCAAAGAGGCAAAGTCTGCGGCCGGCATGCCCGATTCGACGGGTGGCCTCTTCTACGTCGACCTGAAGAACGCGCTGCCGCTGCTCGAGGGCTTCGCGGGCCTGGCCGGGCACAGCTTGCCCGTGAACGTGACCGACAACCTCCGGCCCGTACGCTCGCTGATCGCCTGGTCGGAAGGCCAGAACGGCGACCGCACGTTCGACGCGTTCCTCGAGATCAAGTAGCGTTGCCCGCCGGAATGACGGCGCGAGAGTTCCTCTTCACCTCGGAGTCGGTAACCGAGGGGCATCCCGACAAGGTCGCGGACCAGGTCTCCGACGCTGTGCTCGACGCCGTGCTCAAGGACGACGCCGCGGGCCGGGTCGCCTGCGAGACGCTGATCACGACCGGCCTTGTCGTCGTCGCGGGCGAGATCACGACCGAGACGTACGTCGACATCCCGGCGCTCGTCCGGAAGAAGATCGCCGAGATCGGCTACACGCACTCGGAGTGGGGCTTCGACGCGCACACGTGCGGCGTCGTGGTCGCGCTCGACGAGCAGTCGCCGGACATCGCCCAGGGCGTGGACAACTCGTACGAGCTCCAGCACGACCCGTCCGACACCGACCCCCTGGACAAGGAGGGCGCGGGCGACCAGGGGATGATGTTTGGCTACGCCTCCAACGAGACGCCGGAGCTGATGCCGCTCCCGATCATGCTCGCCCACAAGATCTGCAAGCGGCTCGCCGAGGTGCGCAAGGTCGGCGAGCTCCCGTACCTGCGGCCGGACGGCAAAGCACAGGTGACGGTGCGCTACGAGATCGACGGCGAGGGCCGGCAGAGGCCGGTCGAAATCGAGCGGATCCTCGTCTCGACCCAGCACGCCGAGGGCTGCGACGCCCAGTCGCTGATCAAGCCTGACCTGATCGAGCGCGTCCTCCACCCGATCCTGCCGGGCGACCTCTACGACGAGCGGCGCCTGCAGGACCGCGAGTTTGTCTACGTCAATCCGACCGGCAAGTTCGTGATCGGCGGCCCGATGGGCGATACCGGCCTCACCGGCCGCAAGATCATCGTCGACACGTACGGTGGCGCGGCCCGCCACGGCGGCGGCGCGTTCTCGGGGAAGGACC
Organism: uncultured Actinomycetes bacterium; assembly: GCA_963765785.1. Lineage (GTDB taxonomy): Bacteria > Actinomycetota > Thermoleophilia > Gaiellales > Gaiellaceae > AC-32. The sequence goes on along the minus strand of CAVXXW010000016.1, from coordinate 135,863 downwards.
CGACGAAGGTCGACCGCTCGGCGGCCTACGCGGCGCGCTACGTCGCGAAGAACGTCGTGGCGGCGGGGCTGGCGGACCGCTGCGAGGTCAACGTCGCCTACGCGATCGGCGTCGCGCACCCGGTCTCAGTCGCGGTGCGGACCTTCGGCACGGAGCACGTCGAGGTTCCGCGGATCGAGGAGTTGATCCGCGAGCACTTCGACCTGCGCCCGGCCGCGATCCTGCGCGACCTCGACCTGCGCCGGCCGGTCTACGCGAAGACCGCGGCGTACGGCCACTTCGGCCGGGACGAGCACGACTTCACCTGGGAGCGCACCGACAAGGCGGCAGCGCTCCGCGCGGCCGCGGGGATCGCCGCTCCCGCCACCGCCTAAAGACCCAAGTAACAGACTGTTACTAGGACACGGTTTCGGCGCGAAGCCGTGACGGACGCATGACGGTTCGTCCGGCACGGTTCTCGTCGTGGGCTTCTTCGCGCCTCGGATCTCGATGCGGCTGCTGGACGAGATCGACCGCCTCGCCGAGCGGCCGTTTCGTGCCGCGGAGATCTGCCGGGTAATCGGAGAACATGCCGAAGAGCAGGGCTTTCGTCGTCCGAGCTACGAGCAGGTGCGGCAGCACGTGAAGGCGGCCCGCCGCCGGCCGAGGCGCGTCGCGACCGCAAAGGTGCTGCTCGACGTCGCGCTTCGGCTCGAGCATCCGGACGCGTTCATCCAGCACGTCTCCGGCACCCAGACGCGCTTCCGGCGCAAGTAACAGACTGTTACTTGGAACTGGAGGGGCGAACGAAGAGGCCCGCGGCGGCTTTCTCGGCGATCGTCTGCTCGTGGCCGTCGAGCCGCACCGTCAGCTGCTCGGCCGCCGGTTGCGCCTCGCGGACCTCGACCTCGGCTCCGGGGACGAAGCCCTGGTCGTAGAACCAGTGCAGGAGCTCGCCGTCGTGCTCGGCGAGCCGGACGATCTCGGCCCGCTGGCCCGGTGAGAGGTCGGCGAGCGGCGCGAGCTCTCGGTTCTCGGCCTGTTCGAAATCGGTGTCGACCGGCCAGCCGTGCGGGCAGCGGTCGGGGTTGCCGAGCTTCTCGCTGACGCGCTCGATCATGTCGTCGCTGAAGCTCTCGCCGATCTCGTCGGCGTGTACGTGCGCCTCGGCCGGCGTGTAGCCCATGAAGTCCGTCAGCAGCCGCTCGACGATCCGGTGCTTCCGAACGACGTGCTCGGCCCGCTCGCGTCCCGCCGCCGTGAGGATCGCCTCCTTGCGCTCTCCGCGCTCGACGAGCCCGTCGGCCTCGAGTCGTTTCAGCATCTCGCCGGCCGACGCCCGCGAGACGCCGAGCATCTCGGCCACGCGCGAGGCCAGCGTGGGCGACCCGCTGCGCTGCGGCCGGTACTCCCCGATCGGGAACGCGAGGAAGTAGATGGTCTCGAGGTATTCGTCGACGGAGTGTCCCTGCGCCACGCCGCAATGCTAGACGCGGGTCGCTGTAAGGGCGCCCTTACACCCCGTGCTACGGTGCGACCGCATGTCCACGGGACACATCCTGCTGCTCGGCCTGATCGCCGGCTTGACGATCTTCATCGGCCTGCCGATGGGGCGCCTGCACGACGTCGGCCAGAGCTTCAAGGCCTTCCTCAGCGCCACCGCGACCGGGATCCTGCTGTTCCTGCTCTGGGACGTGCTCTCGGCCGCGGTCGAGCCGGTCGAGAGTGCGCTGAGGGCGCGCGACTGGGGCCAGTTCTCAGGCTACGCGGCGCTCGCGTTCGGCGGCTTCGCGGTCGGCCTGCTGAGCCTCGTCTACTACGACTCCTGGATGAAGGCGCGCCGTCGCAAGGCGTTCCTCGGGCCCGGCGCGGCGTCGGCGACCGAGGCCGAGCGCTCGCACTTCGTCGGCCTCACGCCCGCGCGCTGGCTCGCGCTCTTCATCGCCACCGGGATCGGCCTGCACAACTTCTCCGAGGGTCTTGCGATCGGCCAGGCGGCGGCGCTCGACAAGCTCAGCCTCGCCTACGTGCTGGTGATCGGCTTCGGCCTGCACAACGCGACCGAGGGCTTCGGCATCGTCGCTCCGCTGACCGGCGACGCGGAGCCGCCGAGCTGGCGCTTCCTCGCGCTGCTCGGCGTGATCGGCGGCTTCCCGACCTTCTTCGGCACGCTCATCGGGCAGGCGTGGACGTCGACCGGCGTCTCGATCCTGTTCCTCTCGCTCGCCGCGGGCTCGATCCTCTACGTCGTGATGGAGCTGCTGAACGTCTGCCGGCTCTTCTCGAGCAAGACGATCACGGCCTGGGGACTGCTGCTCGGGCTGACGCTCGGGTTCGCGACGGACTTCGTTCTCGTCGCGGCCGGGGTCTAACCTCGGCGGCCTGCGCTACGGCACCGTAGTCCCGCTCGTCACCACGCGCGCGCTCGGCGGGCGCGAGTTCACGTACGAGCTGCCGGACGGGGTCGGCAAGGGCGCCGTCGTCTCGGTGCCGTTCGGCCGCGCGCGGGCGCGCGGAGTCGTGGTGGACGTCGTGGAGGCGCCGCCCAGCGGGGTGGACGCACGCCCGGTCGAGAAGGTCGTGCACGAGCTGCCACCGGCGCTCGTCGACCTCGCGCTCTGGCTGGCCGAGTACTACGGCACGACGCCGGCGCGGGCGCTCGAGCTCGTCGCTCCCGTGCGCCGCAGCCGCCGGAAGGAGCAGTCGCCGCCGGCCGAGCGGCAATCGCTCGAGGGCGAAGCCCCGCCTGAGCGGCTGAGCGACGCGCAGACGGCCGCTCTCACGCGGGTCACCGAGGCGCTCGACGCGGGCGGCGGTCACTTCCTCCTCCACGGCGCGACCGGCAGCGGGAAGACGGAGGTCTACCTCCAGGCCGCGGCGGCCGCGCTCGAGCGAGGGCTCGGGACGATCGTGCTCGTGCCGGAGATCGCGCTCGCCCCGCAGACGGTCGGCCGTTTTCGGGCGCGTTTCGGCGACTCGGTCGCGATCCTGCACTCGGGCCTGAGCGACGCGGAGCGGCGGGACGAGCGTGAACGGATCGCGAGCGGCGAGGCCCGGGTGGTCGTCGGCGCGCGGTCGGCGATCTTCGCTCCGATGCATGGCGTGGGCCTGATCTGCGTCGACGAGGAGCATGACCCGTCCTACAAGCAGGAGTCGGACCCGCGCTACGACGCCCGCACCGTGGCGGCCAAGCGCGCCGCGCTCGAAGGCGCGGTCGCGCTCTACGGCTCCGCTACGCCGCGGCCGGAGAGCTGGGAACGCCTCGAGCGGCTCGAGCTCGGCGCCCGCCTCGGCGCGAAGCTGCCGCCGGTGCGGATCGTCGACCTGCGCCGCGAGGCCGGCTACCCGCTCTCGGCGCCGCTGCTCGCCGAGCTCGGGGCGATCGCCGAGCGCGGCGGCAAGGCGATCCTGCTGCTCAACCGGCGCGGCATTGCACCGGCGCTCCACTGCCGCGCGTGCGGCACGACCCTCCGCTGCCCGCTCTGCGACGTCGCCCTCGTGCTGCACCGGGACGGGTGGCTGCACTGCCACCACTGCGGGCACGCCGAGCCCGAGCCCGTCGAGTGTCCCGCCTGCCGCTCGCTCGAGCTGGCGCGGATCGGCGCCGGCACGCAGCGGCTCGAGCGCGAGCTCTCCGCCAGCGTGCCGGAGCTCGAGCTGATCCGGCTAGACGCCGACACAGCCACCGACCCCGAGCAGCTGGCGGCGGCGCTGCGGCGCTTCCGCGAGGCCGACCGCGCTGTGCTACTCGGCACCCAGATGGTCGCGAAGGGCCACCACTTCGCAGGCGTCGCGCTCGCGGCGGTCGTCGATGCCGACACGGGTCTCGGCCTGCCCGACTTCCGGGCCGAGGAGCGGACGTTCCAGCTCGTGACCCAGCTTGCCGGTCGAAGCGGCCGCGACGCCCCGGGCCGCGTGCTCGTGCAGACGTTCCAGCCTGACGCTCGGCCGCTGGCGCTCGCGGCCAACCACGATGTCCCGCGCTTCCTCGCCGACGAGCTGGCGCGCCGGCGCGAGCTCGGCTACCCGCCGTTCCGGCACCTTGTCCGCGTCGTCGCTACCGGCCCGGACGAGCGCGCCCCTGCGGCGCTGCTCGAAGAGCTGAAGGCCGGTCTCGGCGACGAGCTGCTCGGGCCGGCTCCGCTGCTGCGTCTCCGGGGCCGTCATCGCGCACAGCTCGTGGCGAAGACGGACGAGCCTCGACGTGTCGCCGCGCGCGCCGCCAGGCTGCTCGCCGCGGCCGCACCGGCGATGCGCAAGGCGGGCGTCACGGCCGTGGTCGACGTGGACCCGCAGAGCCTCTGAGCGCTCATAGAATTGGAGCCGTGGCGGAGGAAAGCGGCGAGGTCCGGACCCAGAAGCTCGATCCCGAGGCGGAGGCGCGTCGGCGCGTCGCGCTAGGTCAGGTTCGGCAGTACCCCGACCCAGTGCTGCGGATGCGCGCCCACGAGGTCGAGCAGTTCGACGCCCACCTCGGCCAGCTGGTCGAACGCCTGCGGCACTTGCTCCGCGAGGCGAATGGGCTCGGCCTCGCGGCGACGCAGATTGGCGTCCTACGCAGGGTGTTCGCGTTCCTGCCGGACCCGGAGGAAGACCCGGTCGTGCTCGTCAACCCGAGCTTCACGGTCGCCTCGGAGGAGCGCGAGAGCGACACCGAGGGATGCCTCTCGCTGCAGGGCGTCGTGATCCCGGTCGAGCGGCACGTCTCGGTGACCGTCGAGGGCCAGGATCCGGAGGGGAACGACGTGAAGCTCGAGCTCGAAGGGCTGCCCGCGCGGATCGCGCAGCACGAGCTCGACCACCTCGACGGCGTGCTGATCCTCGACCGCACGACGCCGGAAGCGCGGCGCGAGGCGCTGGCGATACTGCGGCCGCAGCCGGTCCTCGTGCGCTAGTGGAGCTCGCGGTCGCCGCGACGGCTCCGCTCGGCGCGGACGTGCTCGAGCGGCTGGCGTCGAAACATGACGTCGCCTACCTGCTGACGCGGCCCGACCGGCCGCAGGGCCGCGGCCGCAGGATCGCGCCCCCGCCCGCGAAGGAGGTCGCCGAGCGGCTCGGGATCGAGGTGCGCCAGCCCGAGCGGCTGACCGGCTTCGACCCCGAGGTCGACACCGTGGTCGTCGCGGCCTACGGGGTGCTGATCCCCGAGGACGCGCTCGACCGCGGGCTCTGGCTGAACGTCCACCCGTCGCTGCTCCCGCGCTGGCGCGGCGCGGCGCCGATCGAGCGCGCGCTGATTGCGGGCGACGCGGAGACCGGCGTCTCGATCATCGAGCTCGTCCCCGAGCTCGATGCCGGGCCGATCGCCGCACAGCGGGCGTTCCCGATCGGCGCGGAGGACGACTTCGGCACCGTGTCCGCGCGTGCCGGCGAGCTCGCGGCGGAGCTGCTCGAGCAGGCGCTGCGGGAGCCGGAGCTCCGGCCGCAGTCCGAGGAAGGCGTAACGTACGCCGAGAAGATCCGGCCGGCGGATCGGGAGCTCGATTGGAGCCGCCCCGCGCAGGACCTCGCGAACCGGGTGCGCGCGCTCTCGCCGCACATTGGCGCCCGCGCCGAGCTGCAGGGGCGGCCCGTGACGATCTGGCGCGCGCGGGTCGAGGGAGACGAGCTCGTGCCGGTCGAGGTGCAACCCGACGGCGGGCGTCGGATGGAGTACGAGGCGTGGCTGCGCGGGCTGCGGTGAGGCGTCGCTTGCGATGCCGGCATCAGGACACGCGGGCTCTGCTCGTGTGTCTGTCTGAAACGACCGGTCGATGCCCGTGCCGATAGCGGGCGGGCTCTCAGGCGTTTCGCCCGCCCGGAGGGCGGCCTTCGAGACCGTTATGCGCGTCTTCGAGGATGACGCGTACGCCGACCGCGCCTTCCCCTCGGCGGCGAAAGGGCTCGAGGCGCGCGAGCGGGCACTGGCGCAGCGGCTCGCGTACGGGACCGTGCAGCGAGTGCGCACGCTTGACCATGGAATCGAGCAGCTCGGCAAGCGGCCGGTGGCGAAGCTCGATCCGCCGGTGCGGGCGGCGCTTCGGCTCGGCGCGTACCAGCTCGCCTACTCGGACGTCGCCGCCCACGCGGCCGTGAACGAGTCGGTCGAGCTCGTCCGCGCGGCTGGGCTCGAGCGGGCGGTCAAGTTCGCGAACGCGGTCATGCGGCGGCTCGCGCTCGGGCTCGGCGAGCTCGTCGAGTCGCTCCCCGACGAGACCGCCGAGGAGGCGGCGCTGAAGCACTCGTACCCGGACTGGGTGGCGCAGGTCTGGTGGCGCGACCTCGGGCGGGACGAGGCGCTCGCGCTGATGCACGCCGAGAACGAGGCGCCGGAGACCGTCGTGCGGCTGAACAAGCTCCGGCACGGCCCGGTCGAGGGCGAGCCCGACCCGGAGATCCCGGGCGCGCTGCACGTCGACCGTGTCGAGGAGCGCGACATCGCCGTCGGCTTCGTCTGGCCCCAGAGCCGAGGCTCGCAGCTTGCTGGGCTCGCCGTCGGCACGCAGGCGGGCGAGCGGGTGCTCGACCTCTGCGCCGCTCCCGGCGGCAAGACGACGCAGCTCGCGGAGTCGGCGGCCGAGGTGATCGCCGTCGAGCTGCACGAGGGCCGCGCGCGCGAGCTCGAGCAGAACTGCAAGCGGCTCGGCGCGAAGAACGTGCGTGTCGTCCACGCGGACGCGCTCGAGCTCCCGGACGACCTCGCCGGCTTCGACCGCGTGCTCGTCGACGCGCCCTGCTCCGGGCTCGGCGTGCTCGCCAACCGGCCCGACCTCCGCTGGCGCGCGGAACCGCTGCCGGAGCTGCAGCTCGACCTGCTGCGCGCAGCCGCGGAGCGCACGCGGCCCGGCGGTGTCGTCACCTACTCGGTCTGCACGATCAACGCGGACGAGAACGAGGCCGTCGTCGACGCGAGCGGGCTCGAGCCGGAGCCGCTCGGGGCGGAGTGGCCGGTGTTTGCCCACCCGACGCGGCCGGAGTTCCTACTGACGCTCCCGCACCGCCACCACACTTCCGGGTTCTTCGTCGCGCGACTGAGAAGATCAGCTGCGTGAGCTGGGACGACTGGATCCGCACCGTCGAAGTCGAGCCGTCGCTCTACGCGGCCGACTTCTCGCGGCTCGGCGAGCAGGTCGAGATCCTGCTCCGCGCCGAATGCCGCGTGTTCCACTACGACGTCGGCGACGGCCACTTCATCACGCCGATCACGACAGGGCCGATCGTTCTGCAGTGGATCGCTCCGATCGTGCATCGCGTCGGCGGCGCGCTCGACTGCCACCTGATGGTCGAGGCGCCCGAGCGCCACATCCCGCAGTTCGCCGAGGCCGGCGCCGACAGCGTCACCGTCCATTTCGAAGTGACGCAGAACCTGCCGGAGGTGGTCGCGCTCGCGCGGGAGCACGGCCTGCAGGTCGGGATGGCATTCAACCCGGACACCGCAGTCGAGGACGCGGCCCGCGGCGCCCGTGAGGCCGAGGTCGACCTCGTCCTCTGCATGAGCGTCTTCCCGGGCTACTCGGGGCAGGCGTTCATCCCGGAGTCGGTCGAGCGCGTGCGTGAGCTGCGGTCGCTCGTCCCGACATCGATGCACGTTCAGGTCGACGGCGGTGTCGGCCCACAGAACATCCGCGAGCTGCACGAGGCCGGCGCCTCGCTCTTCGTCGCCGCGACGGCGATCTTCGGGCGAGAAGATCTGCCGCGCGCCTACCGGCGGCTCGTCCAGGATCTGGCGTGAGCCTGGAGCGGGCGCTCGAGCTCGCCGAGCGGGGGCGCGGACAGGTCGAGGGGACGCATCCGCTGGTCGGCGCCGTGCTCGAGCGGGACGGCGAGGTCGTCGGCGAGGGCTGGTACGCAGGTCGCGGCACGCCTCACGCGGAGACTGCGGCACTGGCGGCGGCAGGCGAGCGCGCGCGGGGGTCGACGCTCTACGTCTCGCTCGAGCCGTGCTCGCACCACGGGTCGACACCGCCCTGCGCGGACGCGGTCGCCTCGGCGGGGGTGGCGCGCGTCGTCGCGGCGGTGGGCGATCCGAACCCGAAGGTGGACGGTCAGGGCTTCGAGCGGCTCCGTGCGGCTCGCGTGGAGGTCGAGGTCGCCGACCTCTGGGAGGCGCGCGTGCAGAACGAAGCCTGGCGGGTCTGGATCGCGGAGAGCCGGCCGTTCGCGACCTACAAGGTGGCGGCGACCGTGGACGGGCGCGTGACCTTGCCGGGCTCGCGCTGGGTCTCCGGCGAGGAGAGCCGCCGCCGTGTGCACGAGCTGCGCGCCGCCTCCGACGCGGTCGCAGTGGGCATGGGCACCGTGCGGGCCGACGATCCAGCGCTGACCGCGCGCGGCGTCGGCGCCGAGCGGCAGCCGAGGCGCCTCGCGTTCGGGCGCGGCCCGCTACCGGAGGGATCGGAGCTCGAGCTGCGGAGCGGCTCGCTCGAGGAGGAGCTCCACGCGCTCGCCTCGGAGGGTGTCCGGTCGCTGCTGCTGGAGGGTGGGCCTAGGCTGGCGGCGTCGTTCCTCGCCGCGGGCCTGGTCGACAAGCTGCTCCTCTTCGTCGCGCCGACGCTCGCCGGCGAGGGGCCCCGCGCGTTCGGAGACCTGCCCGCGCCGCGGGAGGTGCGGCACGTCTCGATCGAGCGTGTCGGGCCGGACGTGCTCCTCAGCGGCTACCTGCGCGAGCCGTGACCTCCCGGCCGTCCCGTACTTCGGTTCGCCCGGCCTCCTCCCCGAGGCGAGCATATGCGGCGCGGGCGCGCGTGTCTGTGACGCTTTGTGTCCAGAGCGTGACAGGTCGTCCACAGCCGCCCGACTAGGCTTCGAGCGTGTTCACGGGGATCGTCAGGGAGCGCGGCCGCGTGCTCGCGGCAGAGCGAAACGGCGACGGACTCCGGCTTCGCGTCGAGGCGCCGGAGACGGCCGCCACGGCCGCGCCGGGCGACTCGGTCGCGATCAACGGCTGCTGCCTGACCGTCACCACAGCCTTGGATGGCACGCTCGCGTTCGACACCGTCCCCGAGACGATCGCGCGGACGAACCTCGGCGACCTCGCCCCCGGCGCGGAGGTCAACCTCGAGCCCGCGCTCCGCGTCGGCGAGCCGCTCGGCGGACACTTCGTCCAGGGCCACGTCGACGGCACCGGTCAGGTCGAGCGCTTCGAGCCCGAGGGGGACGGCGCGCGCCTGTCGCTGCGGCTTCCGCCCGAGTTCCTGCGCTACTGCGTGGAGAAGGGCTCGATCGCCGTCGACGGCGTCTCGCTGACGATCGCGGCGCTCCGCGACGACGGGATCGAGATCGCGCTCGTGCCGTTCACGCTCGAGCACACGACGCTTGGCGCCGCCGCTTCGGGCGACGAGCTCAACGTCGAGGTCGACCTGCTTGCGAAGTACGCGGAGCGACTCGGCGCTGCCTGAGACTACGATCCGTCGGATGGACGCCGCGGAGCGCGCAGCTGGATTCGCCCCGGTCGAGGAGGCGATCGAGGACATCCGCCACGGCAAGTTCGTGGTGGTGGTCGACGCCGCCGACCGGGAGAACGAAGGCGACCTGACGATCGCGGCTCAGTTCGCGACGCCCGAGGCGATCAACTTCATGGCGATGCACGGCCGCGGCCTGATCTGCCTCTGCCTGACCGAGGAGCGCTGCGACGAGCTGCGGCTGCGGCCGATGAGCGAGCGCAACGAGACGCCGTTCGGCACGGCGTTCACCGTCTCGATCGAGGCGCGCGAGGGCATCTCGACCGGCATCTCGGCCCAGGACCGCTCGCGCACGATCCAGGTCGCGATCGACCCGAGCAAGGGCGCGGGCGACCTCGTGCAGCCGGGACACGTCTTCCCGCTGCGGGCGCGCGCGGGCGGCGTGCTCAGGCGCACGGGCCAGACCGAGGCCGCGGTCGACCTCGCGCGGCTCGCCGGCCTCAACCCTGCGGGCGTCGTCTGCGAGGTGATGAACGACGACGGCACGATGGCACGTGTCCCCGACCTGATCCCGTACTGCGAGCGGCACGGCGTGAAGCTGATCACCGTCGCCGACCTGATCGAGTACCGCCGCCGGCACGAGAAGCTCGTCGAGCGGACAACGGCGGTTCGCCTGCCGACGGCGTACGGCGAGTTCACCGCCGTCGCGTTCCGCGAGAAGCTCACCGGCAAGGACCATCTCGCGCTCGTGAAGGGCGACGTCGACGGCGCGCACGACGTGCTCGTCCGCGTCCATTCCGAGTGCCTGACCGGCGACGTCTTCCACTCGCTCCGCTGCGACTGCGGCGAGCAGCTCGAGCACGCTCTGGGCCAGATCGCGCGCGAGGATCGGGGCGTCCTGCTCTACATGGCGCAGGAAGGGCGCGGCATCGGCCTGCTGAACAAACTCAAGGCGTACGAGCTCCAGGAGCAGGGGCTCGACACCGTCGAGGCGAACCTCGAGCTCGGCTTTGCCGCCGACGCCCGCGAGTGGGGGATCGGCAATCAGATCCTCGCCGACCTCGGCCTGACCACGATCCGGATCCTGACCAACAACCCGAAGAAGATCAGCGGTCTCGAGGGGTACGGCCTGACGGTCGTCGAGCAGGTGCCGATCGAGGTGCCGCCGAATGCCGAGAACCGGCGGTATCTAGCCGCCAAGCGCGACAAGCTAGGGCACAGGCTGCACCACCAGGACCTGAAGTTCGAGACGGAGGAGAGATGAGCGACGGGCTCGACCAGCCGCGGCTCGGGATCGGCGAGCCGGAAGAGGAACGGCAGGAGGACGTCTGGCAGGACCCGGACGCCGACGAGGCGCCGGCCGAGGAGCCGGAAGCGGAGGCAGAGCCGGACCCCGAGGCCGAAGCCACGGCCGAGCCGGAGCCAGAGGCGGAGCCCGAGCCTGAGCCGGAGGAGGTTCCGGCTGAGGAGGACGAGCTTCCGCGCCTGCGCGGGCCCGAGCACGCGGCCGGCGAGCTGGACGTGCCGGACGGCTACGGCGTGATCGAAGGGGAGCCGAGCGGCGGCCGCCGGGCCGTCGGCGTCGTCGTCGCGCGGTTCAACGGCGAGTTGACGAACGAGCTGCTCCGGCGGGCGCTCGAGGAGCTCGAACGGCTCGGCGTCGGCCGCGAGGCGGTGACCGTGATCCCCGTCCCGGGTGCGTTCGAGCTGCCGCTTGCGGCGATGGCGCTCGCGAAGACGCGCCGCTACTCGTGCATCGTCGCGCTCGGCGCCATCATCCGCGGCGAGACACCGCACTTCGAGTACGTGGCTAGCGAGGCGGCCAGCGGGCTGCAGCTCGCAGGCCTCGAGACCGGCGTGCCGGTCGCGTTCGGCGTGCTGACGACCGACGACGAGGAGCAGGCGCGCGAACGGCTCGACAAGGGCGCCGAGGCGGTCCGCACGGCACTCGAGATGGCGGATGTCTTTGCGCAGCTACGCGCTGCTGCCGGCACCGGTAACGGGTAGCCGGCTCGGCCCCACCCGCAGGGCCGTCCCGGCTCCTACTTATCGGGCTAAAGGCGTGGGGCTCCCGGCCCTGCCGATTTCACCTAAGTAAGCCGGCGCGAGTCGTTGAGGAGTGTCCGACGCGACGTCGAACGCGCTGCTAGCCGGGGGCAGCGGAGCCGCCCTCCGCCGCGGGCGTCGGCTGACAACCGCAGAGCCGAGCCGCCCAGCCCCCGGCTCCTTTTCGGGGCGGTCAGCACCGCAGCACCGACCGCCCCACCGGAGTTCAGTGACTTCTGGGGGCAATCGCACCAGCGATACGTCCTGCACCAGCCCGACCTTCGGCGAATGGTTGCCGACTCAGGGGAACAGGACGAGGGGCGCTCTGCAGCCGGCGCGATGGGTCGAAGGCGGTGCAAGAACAGGCCGAACGGCCTATGGACACGGTGCGGACGATCGTGTGTCCTATCTGTGGCTCCGGTTGGGTCGAGCCACTTCGTGTTGTGGGCGCCTGTCCGGCGCTGGCCCGTCAAGACGGCGCCCACAACACGGGCATGTTGACGCGCACCTCGCCTGGGGCTTGTGGTCAAAGGCGTGACGTGTGCCGTTCGCTAGACTGCGCCGCCGATGTCCAAGGTGTGCGCAATCTGCGGGAAGAAGCCCGGCTTCGGCCACAACCGGAGCCACTCGATGGTGGCCACCAAGCGGCGCTTCAATCCGAACCTCCAGCGCGTCCGGGTCCTGCTCGACGGCAAGCCGACCCGCGCGTACGTCTGTACCCGCTGCCTCAAGGGCAACAAGGTTCAGAAGGCCGTCTAGCTCGCCGGCGCTAGGCGTCCCAGCCGTGGGCGTCGTGGGTATCGAGCGAGCGCCAGAAGTTGATGCCGGGCGCGTCCTGCGCGCCTGCCGCCTCGAACATCGGCCCGATCTGCGTCTCGTTGGCTTCGAAGAAGCGCTCGAAGCTGCCGGAGTCCGGCCATTCGTCGATCACCATGATCTGCCCGTCGCTGCCGTAGAAACGGTGCGCGATCAGGCCGTGCTCCTTGGCGCTGGCGAGCACTTGCTGCATGGTCTCCCGGTTATCCGCCGCCCACTGCTCGAGCTTCTGCGGGTCGCCCTTCACCCACGCGGTCATGATCACGGACACGTTGCCTCCCTTCGTCGGTCCTGCCGTGCCTAGTCTCGCAACCGCGATCGGGTCGCGCATCGTCTAACGACCGATGGCGGAGCGGGACCTCACGATCCAGTCGGACCGCGGCCGGATCACGATCGCGCCGGAGGCCGTCGCGCAGATCGTCGGGCGGGTCGCGGCCGAGTGCTACGGCGTCGTCGGCATGGCCGTGCGCGGGCCGGCGCGCGAACGGGTGACGCAGCTCCTGCCGAAGGGACGACCGGCGCGCGGGATCATCGTCCGGAACGTCGACGGCGCGGTCGCGCTCGACCTGCACGTGGTCGTCGCCTACGGGCTCAACCTCGCCGAAGTCGCGGCGACGGTGCGGTCGCAGGTCACCTACGAGGTCGAGCGGCTGACGGGGCTGCGGGTGGCATCCGTCGACGTGCACATCCAAGATGTGAAGCGGACCGCATGAGCGACCGCGAGACCCTCCTGGCGTTCACGCGCGGCGCGCTCGACTCGCTCGAGCTGAGCCGGCAGCGGATCGACGACCTGAACGTGTACCCGGTGCCCGACGGAGACACGGGCTCGAACCTGACGCTGACGGCGCGCGGCGTGGTCGACGTGCTCGAGCAATCGTCGGCGTCCGACCGGCCGGTGCTGGCGCGCGAAGTGACGCGGGCGGCGCTGATGTCGGCGCGCGGCAACTCGGGCGTGATCCTGTCGCAGATCGTCCGCGGGGCGGCCGAGCTGCTTGGCTCCGCGGCGACCGTCGACGTGCGCACGGTCGTGCTCGCGGTCCGCGGCGCGAGCGACGCGGCGTACGCGGCGGTGCGGAGCCCCGTCGAGGGGACGATGCTGACGGTGATCCGAGAGCTGGCCGAGGCTGCCGAGTCAGCGGGTGCCGAGACGGTGACCGAGCTGCTCGCGCACCTGGTCGAGCGCGGGGAGGAGTCGGTCGCGCGGACGCCGGAGCAGCTCGACGTTCTGCGGGAGGCGGGCGTGGTGGATGCGGGCGGAGCCGGTCTCGTCGAGCTCGTGCGCGGGCTGGCTGCGGTCGCCGCGGGCGAAGAGATCGCTGCTCCGGCGGAGGCGGCCGAGGTGACGGTCGACGCGGTGCACCAGGAGCTCTCGCGCTATCGCTACTGCACCACCTTCGTCGTCGAGGGCGACGACCTCGACGCAGCCGGGCTGGAGGCCGAGCTGGACACGCTCGGCGACTCGCTCCTCGTGGTCGGCGACCGGAGCGCGCTCAAGGCGCACGTCCACACCGACGACCCGGGCGCGGCGCTCTCGCTGGCGACCCGCGCGGGCGCGCTGGAGGGCGTCGAGATTGCGGACATGCACCGGCAGACGGAGGAGCGCGAGGAGCGATTGCTCGCCGCGCTGCCGGACGCCCGCACCTCGGTCGTGGCGGTCGTCGCGGGCGACGGCAACCGGCGGCTGTTCGAGGAGCTCGGAGCCGAGCGGGTCGTCGAGGGCGGGCAGACGATGAACCCGTCCACCGCCGACCTGCACGACGCGATCGAGAGCGCCGGGTCTGCCGAGGTCGTACTGCTGCCGAACAACTCGAACGTCGTGATGGCGGCCGAGCAGGCCGCACGCGTTGCGGGCAAGCCGGTGCAGGTCGTGGCCACGACCTCGATCCCGGCGGGCCTGGCCGCGCTCGTCGCTTTCAACGGGGAGCGCTCGGCCGAGGAGAACGCGAACGCGATGCGCGAGGCGCTGGCGGGTCTCGCGACCGGCGAGATCGCGGTCGCCAGCCGCGACGCGTCGACGAACGGCGTCGCCGTCCAGGAGGGCGAGTACCTGGCGCTGCTCGACGGCGACGCGATCGCCTCCGGGGCCGGGTTCGACGAGGTCGCGCGCACGCTCGTGGAGCGGCTCCTGGCCGAGCCGCGCGACGTGCTGACGCTGCTTGCGGGCGAGGGCGCGCCGCCGCTGAACGGCCTACTCGGCACGCTCGCGGCCGAGCATCCGGAGCTCGAGCTCGACGTGCACGACGGCGGCCAGCCGCACTACCCGTTGCTCCTTTCCGCCGAGTAGGGTCGGGGAATGTCGGAACCGATCAGCGTCGTCCTCGTCGAGGACAACGAGGTCTTCCGCGAGGCGCTGGAGCTGCTGCTCGGCCTGCGGGAAATCCAGGTCGTCGGCGCTGTCCCCGACGGCAGCGACGCTGCTGCGGCGGTCGCGGAGCTCGGGCCCGACGTCGTGCTGATGGACTACCGGCTGCCCGGGCTCGACGGCGTCCAGGCGACGCGAGCGGTGATGGAGGCGTGCCCGTCGACGGCCGTCGTCTGCCTGACCGCATCGGCGAACCTGCGCGAGCGCGACGCGCTCCACGAGGCCGGCGCCGTGGCGTGCCTGCGCAAGGACGACGGGCTCGACGCGATCGTGCAGGCGATCCGCGACGCCGCGCGCCGCGAAGCAGCCTGATGGAGCTGACCGCCGAGAACACGGCGATCGTCGTCGACTCGACGGCGGACTTCCCCGAGGCACCGGAGCGGTTCGCGAACTGGCGCGTCGTGCCGCTCTACGTCCGCTTCGGAGACGAGAGCTTCCGCGACTACGTCGATCTCGCGCCGGCCGGGTTCTACGAGCGGTTACGTGCGGCGCCGGAGACGCCGTCGACCTCGCAGCCGACTCCGGGCGACTTCCTCGCCGTCTACGAGGAGCTCGCGGGCTTCGACCGGATCCTCTCGCTGCACATCGCGGGAAAGCTCTCCGGCACGCTCGAGAGCGCGCGCACGGCCGCGCGGGAGCTCGGCGGCGAGAAGGTGCGTGCGATCGACTCCGAGAGCGCCTCGGCCGCGATCGCGATGCTCGGCCTCGCGATCCAGCGGCGCCTCGAGCAGGGCACGACCGACGACGAGGTGGACACGCTCGTCGGGCGCTACCGCGGCGAGGCCGGCCTCCTCTTCACGGTCGACACGTTCGAGTACCTGGTCCGCGGCGGCCGCGTCGGCCGCGCGCGCGGCTGGGCGGGGGAGCTGCTGCACATCCGGCCGATCCTCACGATCCAGGAGGGCGAGGTCGTGCCGGTCAAGCGCGTGCGCGGGAACCGGAAGGCGTTCCACGAGTTCGAGTCCGCCTTCGAGGCCGCCACCGTCGACCGGCCGAGCGTGCGGGTCGGGATCGCGCACGCCGAGGCGCCGGAGAAGGCTGAGGCGCTGCGCAAGATGGTGCGCGCGACGCGGCCGGCCGCGGAGGTCGAGATCGTGACGACCCTCGGCCCCGTCGTCGGGGCGCACGCCGGGCTGGGCACGGTCGGCCTCTTCTGGTTCGACGACTCCTAGGCAGCGACCGGCAACGCGGTCAGCTCCGTCCGTAGCTTCCCGACCTCGGCGGGACGGTTGACGGCGAGCGCGGCCACCGTCTCGCCGGCCTCGTCTCGGTAGCGCGCGACGAACGAACCGGGGTCGCCGTCGAGCTCGACGCTCGCCCACGACTCTGCGTGCCCCACGTACTGGAGGCGCAGGCCGAACTGGTCCGACCAGAAGTACGGCAGCGCGGCGTGCGGACGTTCCTCGCCGAGGATCGCGTGTGCGACCGCGGCGCCCTGACCCGCGGCGCTGGTCCAGTGCTCGACTCGTAGCCGGCGGCCCAGCAGCGGGTGCCACGCCTCGGCCACGTCGCCGGCGGCATAGATACCCGGAGTCTCGGTGCGGCCGCAGGCGTCGGTCCGGATCGGGTCGACCGCGACGCCGACCGCGAGCAGGACGACGTCTGCCTCGAGCTCCCTCGGCTCGACGGGCGCGCCGAGTCGCAGCTCGACACCCGCATCCGCGTAGCGGCCGGCCAGCAGCTCGCCGACCTCCGGTCCGAGCACCCGCTCGAGCGGGACGTGCGCGACGTCGAGCAGCTGCACCGAGCAGCCGAGCGCGAGCGCGGTCGAAGCGACCTCGGTGCCGACGAAGCCGGCGCCGACGACGGCCACGCGCGCGCCGGGGTGGAGCCGCCGGCGCAGCCGGTCCGCATCGGCCAGCGTCCGCAGGACGTGTGCGTGCTCCCAGCCGGGGAGCATGCGCGGCGTTGCTCCGGTCGCGAGGACGAGCGCGTCCCAGGCCAGCTCCTCGCCGCGGCCCGTCGTGGCCGTTCGCGCTTGGGCGTCCCACGAGACCACCCGACGCGAGAGCAGCAGCTCGATTCCGTGCTCGTCCCAGAACGTTCGTGGTCGCAGCTCCAGCGAGGCGGCCTTGCGCTCACCCGAGAGGTGCTCCTTCGAGAGCGCGGGCCGCTCGTACGGCGGCACCGGCTCGGCGCCGACGATCCGCAGCTCGCCGTCGAAGCCGTTCGCTCGCAGCGTCTCGGCGCACCGAGCGCCGGCGAGCCCGGCTCCGACGACGAGCACGCGGCGCGGCGGGGTCACGCCGCGGCCTCGACGGCCTCGACGGTGATCGCGCCCATCGGGCAGGTGCCGGCGGCCTCGACCACCTCCGGGTCGTCGGTCTCGGCGACGAGGACGTTCGCGATTCCGTCGGGCCCGACCTCGAACGCCTGCGGCGCCAGCTCGGCGCACGAGCCGAAGCCGCTGCAGAGGGTGCGGTCGATGGTGATGCGGTAGACGGTCATCAGGGTGTGCCTCCTGTCGGTGTCTCGGTAGCGGGGACGGGGGAAAGGCTGGGGCTGCGCCCGAGGGCGGCGTGGCGCGACGCGCCGGCGGTGAGGACGCGCCAGGTCGTGGCGGTCACAACCGCACCGACCGCGCCGGCGTAGAGCCAGACCGCCCAGGACCGCGAGGTGTCGGTGCCGGCGGCGAGGCCGTGCACCGTCGCGGCGGCGAAGATCACGTAGGTGGCGTAGTGGAGGCGGCGCCAGTTGCGGACGCCGATTCGTTTGCGCAGGCCGAACGAGAGGTAGACGACGAGCATCAGCTCGGCCGCGAGGACGCCGAGCGACGTCCACACGGGCCGGTACGGCACGAGGCCGGGCACGAGCAGGGCCGCCGGCGTGATCTTGATCGTCGAGTCGAGCACGAGCGTGATCCCATGGATCGCGACTGCCCCAAGGCCGAGCAGCGCCAGGAACCGATGCAGATCGGTGACGGTCGGGATGCGGACGGCCTTGCCGAACGGCTTCGACTTGACGGTCAGGCCGGCGAGCACCGAGAGCGTCAACAGCGCGTAAGCAGTCAGGCCGGAGGCGCGGGCGAGGATCCAGAAGGTCGGGTCCTTCACGCGAGGCCTCCCGCGATTGCGACCCGACCGTGCTCCGTGACGAGCACAGCGGGGACGCCGGCGGCGAGAGCTTCCCGCTCCCCCGCGAGGAAGAGCGACTTCGCGAGCACCTCCGCCTCGACGGCGGTGTCGGCGACGACGCTCACTCGGAGCAGGTCGCTCGCGGCCGGCCGGCCGGTGGTGGGGTCGATCAGGTGGTGCCGCTCCTGGCCATCGCGGCGCCAGCGGCGGCGGTCGCGGCCGGAAGTTGCGACGGCGGCGTTCTCGAGCGAGAGCGTGAGGTGCTCGACCCCGATGCGCCAGCCGAGTGCGTCCGGCCGGCCCAGCGCCGCGATGTCGCCGCCCGCGTCCACCATCGCCGGCCCAGCTGTCGAGAGGATCGCGGCCGCTCGGTCGACGGTGTAGCCCTTGCCGATCCCGCCGAAGTCGAGGTGGGTTCCCGGCTCGAGCTCGACCTTGCGGGCAGTGATGCGGACGCGCCCGCCGCAGGGAGCAGCGAACGCAGTAGCGGCCCCTTCGGGTGCGACGTCCTCGAACGTGCGGTCGTAGCCGGCCGCGACGAGCGCGTCGTGAACCGTCGGGTCGAACCGGCCGCCGGTGCGCTCACGCGCGTCGAGCGCGAGCTCGAGCACGGCGAGCAGGTCGGCCCCGGCGTCGATCCGGCCCTCGCGGTTCAGCTCGGAGAGCTCGGAGTCCGGCCGGAAACGCGAGAGCAGCGCCTCGACCCGCTCGAACTCAGCTTCGGCGGCGTCGAGCGCCTGGTCGGCGGCCGCCCCGGGTGCGGCCGCCAGGAACAGCTCGACGTCGGTGCCCATCGCCCGGAAACTGCGGCGCTCCATCACGACGTCCTCGTGATCGTCACCGGGGGCAGGGTCACGACTCGCACCGACGGCGCGGCCGAAGCGGAGTAGCCCGGCGTGGACGCGACGCTCACGGTGGCGGCGGCAGCGGCGGCGCGCGCCGCGGCGAGCTGCTGCTGGTGGCGCTGCAGAGCCGAAGAGATCAGGCGCCTGCGGGAGGCGAGCTGCACGCGGTAGACGCGCCAGCGCCTCGCGACGACGCGCTGCACGAGGACCGTCTCGCGCTTGAGCCGGTGCTCCCGCGCCGCGAGTGCCGCCCAGCGCGGGTCGGCCTTCGGGGTGGCGTGGCTCGCCCACGGCTTCGCCGCGATCGCGGCCCACGTGAGGAAGAGGACGAGCAGCGCGCCCGCGAAGGCGTAGAGGCGGACGACGTGGTTAGTCATCGCCGCCACCGCCCCTGTCGCCGTGCTCGCCGCCGCCGTCGTCTCCGTGGGCGCGGTGCTTGACGACGACGATCGGCGCAGGCCGGACGTACTGCACCTGTGGCGCCGCCGCGGGAGGAGCCGCGGCCGAGGCGACCTGCGTGGTGGTCGGCGCGGGCGCCTTGACGGGTGCGAACTTCGGGACCTTCGGGAGTTTGGGCGGCCGCTGCGAGAGTGCGCGCCTGAGCGCGATCTCCTGGCGGTCGAGCAGCCTGCCGCGCTGCCGCAGGGCCGTGCCCTGCGACGCCGTGGTCGCGCTGGTCGCCTGCGCCTGGCCGAGCCGGGCCGTGTTGACCGCGGCGACAGCACCGACGGCTGCGGCGAGGCCGAGTGCAAACGCGATGACGAATATGTGCTTCCTGGCCATTGCAGTACCTCCTGGGGACGACCTCACCGTACGAGCCCGTCGCCCAAGCCCGGGACAAGCCTGGGTAAAGCTTCGACAGGTCGCGGTTCGGGTTCGGTCGCGCGCCGGTGTCTGCGGCGGTTCCTAGACTGGCCGCGTGCCTCGAGGATTCGCGGGAGCCGAGCCGCCGGCGGCGTGGCCGCGCCTGCCAGGGACGCCGCGGCCAGAGCGCGCCGAGGCGCAGGTCTCCTCGCTGAGCGGCGTCGGGCCGGCGCTCGACAAGAAGCTCGCGAAGCTCGGCCTGCGCACGGTCCGCGACCTGCTCGAGCATGCGCCGCATCGCTACGAGACAGCGGTGCCCGAGCGCCGGATCGCCGACCTGCTCGCCGAGGAGGAGGCTGCCATCGCGGGGGAGGTGCGTTCGGTGACGGTGCGGCGCCCCCGCCGGAACCTCGCGATCGTCAACGCGCGCATCAGCGACGGGAGCGACGAGATCGTGGCCGTCTGGTTCAACCAGGCGTGGCTGGAGGAGAAGCTCAAGCCGGGCACGCATGTCCGGCTGCGCGGGCAGCTGAAGCGCGGCGGCTTCCAGGTGCGGTCGTACGACCTGAACGGCGTCGCGGCGACGGCGGACTACGCGCCGGTGTATCCGGCGACGGAGGACGTGACGCCGCAGCGCCTACGCGCGCTCGTCGAGCGGGCGCTGCCGGCCGCGCGCTACCTGCCCGATCCGCTTCCCGCCGGGCTCCGTTCGAGCGAGCGGCTGCCGCTCCGCTCGGACGCGCTGCACGCGCTCCACCGACCGCGCTCGCTCGAGGAGGGCGAGGCTGGGCGGCGGCGGCTTGCGTTCGACGAGCTCCTCGTCTTGCAGGTCGGCCTCGCTCGGGCCCGGGTCGGCCGTGAGGCGGCGGTGGCGCCTGCTCTCGGCTCGCCGGGCGAGCTGGTCGCGCGCTACCGCGGGCTGCTGCCGTTCGAGCTGACGCCCGACCAGGAGCACGCGATCGCCGAGATCGACCGCGACCTAGCGCGCGAGGCGCCGATGCAGCGGTTGCTGCAGGGCGACGTCGGCTCAGGCAAGACGGTGGTGGCGCTCTACGCGCTGCTGCGGGCGGTCGAGTCGGGCCGCGTGGGAGCGCTGATGGCGCCGACCGAGACGCTGGCCGAGCAGCACTTCCTCACGGTCGAGCCGTGGTGCACCGAGCTCGGCGTGCGCGCGGCGCTCCTGACTGGCTCGGTCAAGTCGGAGCTCGGGGGCGCGCACGTCGTCGTCGGCACGCACGCGCTGATCCAGGAAGGCGTCGACCTCGGCGAGCTCGGTGTTGCGGTGGTGGACGAGCAGCACCGCTTCGGGGTCGAGCAGCGCCGGGCGCTGACGGAAGGCCGGGCCCCGCACGTCCTGCACATGACGGCCACGCCGATTCCGCGCACGCTCGCGCTCACGCTCTACGGCGATCTCTCGGTGACCGAGATCGCGAAGCCGCCGGCCTCGCGCAAGCCGATCGTCACCTCGTGGGTGACGGCGGAGCGCTCCTCCGAGGCGTACAAGCGCCTGCGCAAGCACCTCGACGACGGGCGGCAGGCGTACGTCGTGTGCCCGCTGATCGAGGAGTCGGAGACATCCCAGTCACGCGCCGCGGAGGCCGAGGCGGAGCGCCTCCGGCGGGCAGAGCTCCGCGACTACCGCGTCGGGCTGCTGCACGGACGGCTGCGGCCGGCGGAGCGGCGCGAGCTGATGGCGCAGTTCAAGGCGCGGGAGCTCGACGTGCTGGTGGCGACGACGGTGATCGAGGTCGGCGTCGACGTCCCGAACGCGACGATCATGATCGTCCAGGAGGCGGACCGGTTCGGGCTCGCGCAGCTGCACCAGCTCCGTGGCCGCGTGGGGAGGGGCGCGGAGCAGTCGTACTGCCTGCTCATCTCGCGGCCGCGAGAGGAGCTGACCGACAACGCCCAGGCGCGGCTGCAGGCGCTGGTCGACTCGACGGACGGCTTCGAGCTCGCCGAGCGGGACCTCGAGCTGCGCGGGGAGGGGCAGTTGCTCGGCACGCGGCAGGCGGGCGTCTCCGACCTGCGCTTCGTCCATTGGCGCGCCGACCGCCCCTTGCTCGAGCGAGCGCGAGCTGCGGCCGAAGCTCTCGTCGACTACGACGGCCCGCTGGCCGACGAGGTCGAGCGCGTCTTCGGCGAGCGCGAGCTCGCGGCCTGACGCGGTCATGCGGATCGTCGCCGGGTCGCGGAAGGGCGCGCGGATCTTCGCGCCGAAAGGGCTCGACACCCGGCCTACTTCCGACCGGGTCAGAGAGGCCGCCTTCAACCTGCTCGGCCCGGGGGCGGCCGAGGACGCCAAGGTGCTCGACCTGTTCGCCGGCTCGGGCGCGATGGGCCTCGAGGCGCTGAGCCGCGGCGCCGCACATGCCACCTTCGTCGAGAGCGACCGCGAGGCGTGCCGGACGATCAACCGCAACCTCGACAAGCTCGGCCTCGACCACGCGACCGTCCTCTGCCAGGACGCGCTGATCGCGCTCCGCGCCGACGCGCGCCAGGGCACACGCTACGATCTCGTGCTGCTCGACCCGCCCTACAAACGCTTTTCTTCCCTGCAAAAGACGATGATTCGCCACCTGCCCGAGATCCTCGCCCCCGGCGGCACGCTGCTCGTCGAGACGGCCTCCGAGGAGGATCCCGACCTGCCGCTCGCGAAGCGCACGACCAGACGCTACGGCTCCACCCGACTCACGCTCTTCGACGCAGAGTGATCACCGCGATCTACCCCGGCACGTACGACCCCGTCACGAACGGGCACGTCGACGTGATCAAGCGCGCGGCCGAGATCTTCGACCGCGTCGTCGTCGGGGTCGTCGGCAATCCCCAGCACAAGACGCCGATGTTCACGCTCGACGAGCGCGTCGCGTTCCTGCGCGAGACGCTCGCCGGGCTCGACAACGTCGAGGTCGACGTCTTCTCCGAGCTCGTCGTCGACTTCGCGCACAGGTGGGACGCGAAGGTGATCGTCAAGGGCCTGCGCGTGATCTCGGACTTCGAGTGGGAGTTCCAGATGAACCAGCTCAACCGAACGCTCGCGCCCGATGTCGAGACCGTCTACGTGATGGCGAGCCCGGCGGTCAGCTTCGTCTCGTCGAGCGGCGTGAAGGAGATCGCGAGCTTTGGCGGTCGGGTCGACGAGCTCGTGCCCGAGCCGGTCGCGCGGCGGTTCCGCGAGCTGTTCCCCGACGGCCGCCCCGGCACCCCGGAGAACCCGCAGGAGTGACCCTCGAGGAGAAGCTCGCGGCCGGGACCGAGGTCCGGCTCGCCAAGCGCGAAGCGCAGGACGTGCTGCAGAAGCTTCGTGCCCGCGGCGCCGAGAGCAAGGCCGCCGACCGGATCGAGGGCCAGCTGCAGCATGGCGATGAGGTCGTGCTTGCTCCGGCCGAAGCAGCCGCCTTGCTCGACGAGCTGCGCGCGAGCGGGCGCCGCTGGCTCTCGGGCACCGAGGCCCCGCGCGAGCACGAGCCGCCGCGTGCTGCACCGCCGGAGCCCGAGCCGGAACCCGAGCCCGAGCCGTCCGGCTGGCTCAGCCGCCTGTTCCGTAGGTAGGCGCCTGTAAACTTCCGCAGACCGATGGACGTACTCGTTCTGATCGACAAGCTCGACGACCTCGTGCACAACGCGAAGGCCGTCCCGCTCACCGACCAGGTGCGGATCGACCGCGAGGAGATCTACGACATCCTCGACCAGATGCGGGCCACGATCCCCGAGGAGATCAAGCAGGCGCGCTGGATCGTCAAGGAGCGTCAGGAGATGCTCGCCGAGGCTAAGCGCGAATGCGACCGGATCCTCGGCGAGGCCCGTGAGCAGGCCGTCCGGGAGGCGTCGCAGACCGAGATCGTCAAGCTCGCCGAGCGTCAGGCCGGCGACATCGTCGACGATGCCCGCCGCCAGGCTCGCGAGACGCGGCTCGAGATGGAGGACTGGGCCGACTCGATTCTCTCGACCCTCGAGGTCAACCTCGACAAGTTCCTCGTCGCCGTGCGGCGCGGCCGCGAGCGGCTGCACGAGCGCTCGCAGGAGTCGGTGGTCGCGGGCGTCGCGGCCGGCGTCGAAAGCACGAACGACGACTACCCGCACTAGGTAGCAGGGATGGACACGTACCTGGCGGTCGCGAGCAAGCGCGACTGGCGCAGCTACGCCGACCGCGCGGTGCCGGAGGACGTCCAGCAGCGCATCCTGGACGGCGGCCGTGTCTCGGGCAGCGGCGTGAACAAGCAGCCGTGGCGCTTCGTAGTCGTCGAGAGCGCCGAGGCGAAGGAGCGGGTCGCTGGCACCGTCTACGCAGCGGCGAACATCGAGACGTGCGCGTTCGCGATCGCGATTGCCACCGAGGGCGGCGGCTCCGCGATCGACGTCGGCCGCGCGATGCAGAACATGTTCCTGGTCGCCTGGAACGAGGGCGTCGTCTCGTGCCCGAACGGCATGCCCGACGCCGAAGCTGCTGCGCGCGCTCTCGGCCTCGAGGACGGCTGGCTGCCGGTGAACATCCCGAGTTTCGCCTACCCGAAGCGCGACCTCGATCCGACGTCGAAGAGCGCCGAGGAGTGGAGCGCGGAGGCGAACCGCAAGCCGCTCGACGAGCTCGTCCGCAGAATCTGAGAGCTTCGCTACGGTGGTCCTGTGACCACACTCGACCTTCGGACGCTCAGGCTGCGCTCCGGTGAGCAGTGGCGCGACGAGCGGCAGATCCAGGTCGAGCCCTTCGAGCTCGGTGGCCAGCGGTACCTGCCGGTGCCCCAGGTCGTCCCCGCCGAGGTGACCGTCACGCGCGCCTCCACCGGAACGGTCTTCGAGCTGCGCTTCCACGCGCGGCTCCACGGCCCCTGCTTCCGCTGCCTCGGCGACGCGGTGCTCGACGTGCCGGTCGACGCGCGCGAGTACCAGGCCGCGAGCCCCGGCGGCGACGACGAGCTGCAGAGCCAGTACCTCGAGGACGACAAGCTCGATCTCTCGGTCTGGGCGCGCGATGCGATCGCGCTCGAGCTGCCCGACAAGATTCTCTGCCGGCCGGAGTGCGCCGGCCTTTGCGCGGTGTGCGGCAAGAACCTGAACGACGAGCCGCACGACCATGGCGAGCCTGAGCCCGACTCGCGCTGGTCAGCGCTCGCAGAGCTCAAAGAGAAGCTCTAGTCGTCTCCGCCGTGCCCGCCGCCACCGCCGCGGTTGCGGCCGCCGTGGTCGTCGGCGCTCGTCGTGGCCGGCGGAGGTGGAGGTGGAGGCGCGACGGTCGTCGCGCCTGTCGTCACCGGTTTCGGCTTTGCCTTCGTCGTCGGCTGCGCTCGCTCTCGGACGCGTGCGGGGGTCAGGTTCACCGGCGGCGTGCGCTGCAGCCGAGTCACCGGAACGGCGACCGAGCCGCGCGAGACGACGTACGCCGCGTAGCCCATCCCGGCCGCGCAGAGCAGGCCGGCGAGGGCGAACGCGGCTACTGCGAGGCCTCGACCCATGACTCCTCGTCCACTGTAGCCGCGGCCGGAAAGCGCACCTCGGCGCGCGTCCCGCCCTCGATCCGGTTGCGCAGCGTCGCCGTCCCACGCCAGCGGTGGGCGAGCGTCTGCACGATCGCGAGCCCGAGGCCGGTGCCCGAGCGCCCGCTGCCCGCGCTGCCGCGGGCGAACCGGTCGAAGAGCTTCGATTCCTCGCCAGGCGCGAGGCCCGGGCCCTCGTCCAGCACGGCGAGCCACGCCTCTTCGCCGGCGCGGCCCCAGTCGACCGCGACCCGGGTCGACGAGTAGCGCAGCGCGTTCTCGATCAGGTTGTCGAGCAGGATCGCGAGGTCCTCCTCGGACCCGGTGATGGTCGCGTCGCCGCTACCCACCAGCTCCAGTTCCCGTCCGTCACGCTCTGCGGCGACCGCCCATCGCTCGTAGGCGCGCTCGGCCGCGCGGGCGAGCGAGACCGGCCGCGCGTCGGCGGGCTTGTCGCCCTCGCGCGCGAGCATGAGCAGCGACGTGAGCAGGCGCGCCATGCGCTCGACCTCCTGCTCGGCGGCCTCGAGCTCGCGCGCTGTGTCGCCGTCCGAGCGCGCACGGGCGGCCTCGAGCCGCAGGCGAAGCCCGGTCAGCGGCGTGCGCAGCTGGTGCGAGGCGTTGGCGACGAACTCCCGCTGCGCTGCGAGAACGGCCTCGAGCCGCTCGGCCATGTCGTTGAAGGCCGCGGAGACTTCGCTGCTGTTCCTTGGCGCCGGACACCTCGGCGCGGGCCTCGAGGTCGCCACGCTCCACGCGACGTGCCGCGGCGGCGAGGTTCCGCAGCGGCCCGGTCAGCGAGCTCGCGAGGAACCAGGCGAGCGCTAGGCCGACGAGCAGCGCGAATGCGCCGATCGCGACGAGCGCGAGCACGCCGTTGCGGATCCGGGCATGCACCGCCGCGAGATCCTGCGTGACGCGCACGGCGCCGACGACGACGCCCGTGTTCGTCACGGGCACGGCCGTGTAGAGCAGATCCTGGCCGAGCGTGTTGCTGTGTCGCTCCCCTTGCGCGCGATTCCCGGCCAGAGCGGTGCCGATCTCCGGCCGCGCGGGCGAGCGGTACTGCAACGGCCGAGTGACCCCGACCGTCGAGTCGGCGAGCAGGCGCCCGCGCGCGTCGACGACGATCACGCGGCCGCCGAGGTCGTTTCCGGCGCGGCGGACCACGGCTGCCAGCCGCTGCGGCCGCTGCATCTCGCCGGACGCGTTCGCCGAGACGAGGAACGCCTGCGCCGCCGCCTCGTTCTTCACCTCGGCGTCGATCCGCCGCGCGAGGTTGAGGGCCAGCGGCACCTCCAGCGCGATGATCACCAGCAGCAGCACGTAGGCGAACGCGCCGAGGAGCTGCAGGCGGAGGCTCATTCGATCTCGTCAGGCGCCGAGAAGCGGAAGCCGACGCCGCGCACCGTGTGCACGTAGCGCGGCTTCGACGGGTCGTCGCCGAGCTTCCGCCGGATCCCGCTGACGTGCACGTCGAGCGTCTTCGTCGAGCCGAACCAATTCGGGTCCCAGACCTCGTCGATCAGCCGCTCGCGCGTCACCACCGAGCCCGCATTCCGCATCAGGAGGTGCAGGAGCTCGTACTCCTTGCGGCTCAGCTCGAGCGTGTCGCCCGCGAGGGTCACCTCGCGGCGGGCCGGGTCGAGTCTCAGGGGCCCGACTTCGAGCGGGCGGTCGTCGGACGGCTCGGGCGCTGCAACTCGGCGCAGCACGGCGCGGATCCGGGCGACGACCTCGCGCCCGCTGAACGGCTTCACCACATAGTCGTCGGCGCCGAGCTCGAGGCCGACGACCCGGTCGGCCTCCTCGCCGCGTGCCGTGAGCATGATGATCGGCACCTGGGAGCGCTGCCGGAGCTCGCGGCAAACGTCGAGCCCGGAGCCGTCGGGGAGCATCACGTCGAGGAGCACGAGGTCGGGGTCTCGGCGCGCCTGGTCGAGCGCCTCAGCAACCGTGCCCGCGACGAGGGTGTCGAAGCCCTCGCTGCGGAGGACGTCGGCGAGTGGGTCGCGGATCGACGTCTCGTCCTCGACGAGGAGAATCGTGCGTCTGGGCCTGCTCATGAACAGATTGTGACGGCGAGACGGCCCCGAGGGGACAGGGCCGTCTCGCGAGCGGGGATGAGGGGATCAGTCGTCGAGGCCGTGACCGCCGTGGCCGCTCTGCCCGCGGTGACCGCCGTCGTCGTGACCGCGCTGGTGGTGGCCGCGATCGTCTGCGACGCGGACGCGCCGGTCCTCGCGGCGCATATGCTCTCCGGGCTCGGTCGCGCGGCCGCGGACCTCCGCCTCGCGGCCGCGGTCCTCGTGACGGACGGCGGTCGTGACCGCTGCGGTGGGCAGCGTGGAGCCGATGGTCGGGTTGCCGGTGGCGCCGAGGCTGCTGACGGTTCCCGCCACCGCAACGCCTGCCATCAGCAGTGCGCCTCCGATGATTGCCACGATCTTCGTCATGCCTGCCTCCTTCTTCGTTCGGTGTCGTGGAGACAGGGTCGTCGCGGGCGGGTTCGGCGCGGGCAAACCAGGGTTAAGGCTTGGCAAAGCCAAGCTATGGCTATACTCGCCCGCCGATGGCCGTCCCGAAGAAAAAGACCTCCAAGTCGCGCCGGGACAAGCGGCGCGCGACGCACCGGCTCGAAGCGCCGCGCGTGAACACGTGCCCGCAGTGCGGCCGGCCGAAGCAGCCGCACCGCATGTGCCCGAACTGCAAGACGTACGCGGGCCGCGAGATCGAGCCACTCCGCACTCCTAACCCGTAGAACGTGCCCAAGATCGCCGTCGACGCGCTGGGAGGTGACCGCGCGCCGGAGGAGGTCGTTGCGGGCGCGCTCGACGCTGCGCAGGACGGGATCGAGCCGGTCCTGTTCGGCCCTGCCGGGCTCGACACCCACGGCCTGCCGCTCGTCGTGACGACACAGGAGATCGCGATGGACGAGAAGCCGGCCGACGCCGTGCGCGCGAAGCCGGACAGCTCGCTCGTCGTCGCCTGTCGCGCCGTCGGGCACGGCGAGGCCGACGCGGTCGTATCGGCCGGGAACACCGGCGCGATGCTCGCCGCCTGCTTTCTCGAGCTCCGGCGCCTTCCGGGCGTGGCGAGGCCGGCGATCGCGGTCGTGATCCCGTCGAAGAACGGCCCGACTGTGCTGATCGACGCCGGAGCGAATGCCGACGCGCGCCCGGAGCACCTGCTCCAGTTCGCGCACATGGGAGCCGTCTTCGCCGAGGAGGTGCTCGACAGGCGGAACCCCGAGGTGCGCCTACTTTCGATCGGCGAGGAGCCGGAGAAAGGCAACCAGCTGACGCTCGAGGCCCACGCGCTGCTGGCCGAGGCAGACGGGCTGAACTTCGGCGGCAACACCGAGAGCCGCGACCTGCTCCTCGGCGCCGCCGACGTCGTCGTCTGCGACGGATTCACCGGCAACGTCGTGCTCAAGCTGCTCGAGGGGACGATCAAGACGCTGCTCGACGCGCTGCGCGAGGAGATCGTCGCCACGCGCCGGGGCCGCGTCGGCGGCCTCCTGATCCGCCCGGCGGCGCGCGGGATGCGCAACCGCCTCGACCCCGACACCTACGGCGGCGCGTACCTGCTCGGCCTGCGCGGGCTCGCGGTGATCGCCCACGGGAACTCCTCGCCCCGGGCGATCGCGAACGCGATTCGGCTCGCCGCGCGGGGTGTCGAGCACGACGTCGTCAACCGGCTTGCGCAGCGCCTTCCGGAAAGAGTGTTAGCATCCGCGCGCTCTGAGACCGAGTCGAAATGAGGTGAGATGGCAGCGTCACGAGAGGAAGTGTTCGAGCGGGTCAAGGAAGTCCTGACGGAGCAGCTCGGAGTCGACGAGAACGAGATCACTGAGGAAGCCTCCTTCCAGGAGGATCTCGACGCCGACTCGCTCGATCTCGTGGAGCTGATCATGGAGCTCGAGGACCAGTTCGGGATCAAGATCTCGGACGAGGACGCGCAGAAGATCCAGACCGTCGGGCAGGCCGTCGACTACGTCTCCACGCACCAGTAGCAAGGCACCGGGGGGTCGGCCGGAGGAGCTCACGAGGCTCATCGCCGACCTGCCGGTGGAGCTGCTGGAAACCGTCTTCACGCATAGCTCCTGGGCGCCTGACCGCGCGTCCTCGTACGAGCGGCTCGAGTTCCTCGGGGACTCCGTGCTCGAGCTCGCGGTCGCCCGTGCGCTGTACGAGCGCTACCCGGACTTCTCCGAGGGCCGGATGGCGAAGATCCGCTCCCACGTCGTCTCCCGCGCCTCGTGCGCGGTGGTCGCGCGGGAGCTCGGCCTCGGCGCGCGGCTGGCCGAGCGCGGGGCGAAGCAGGCGCCGGCGGAGGAGCTGGACCGGCTCTCGCGGAACCGCAACGTCCTGGCGGCGCTGCTCGAGGCGTCGCTCGCGGCGCTCTACCTGCAGCACGGCTTCGAGCCGATCCGCGAGGCGGTCGTGGACGCGTTCGACGGCCGGATCGTGTACGCGCTAACGAGCCACGTCGACCACAAGACCGAGCTCCAAGAGGAGCTCGCGCGCCAGGGCAAGCAGGTCGTCTACAACGTGCTCGACGTGCAGGGCCCGCCGCACGACCGCCTCTTCACCTGCGCGGCCGTGATCGACGGCGAGGAGGTCGGCGTGGGCCGCGGCCGCTCGAAGAAGGCCGCTGAGCAGGACGCCGCGCGGGAGGCGCTCGACCGGCTCGGCGTCGCCGCGTAGCATCGACGGCGTCGTTCGAGAGGAGGCCCCATGGCCAAGGTGATCAACTGCGCCTGCGGCGCGACGATTCGCGGCGAGACCGAGGACGAGGTGCTCGACAACGCCGAGCAGCACGTCCAGGAAGTCCATGCGGACATGGCCGACCAGTTCCCCCGCGAGACGCTCGCCGGGATGGTCGAGGACGAGTAGCGACACGGGGCGCGGCGGCATCCGCCGCGCCCCGTAACCTCCCGCGCGCGTGCACCTGCGTTCGATCAAGCTGCGCGGCTTCAAGTCGTTCCCCGAGCCGGTCGAGGTCCGGCTCGAGCCCGGCGTCGCCGTCGTCGTCGGCCCGAACGGCTCCGGCAAGTCGAACGTCGCCGATGCCCTGCTCTGGGCCTCCGGCTCGCAGAGCCCGAGCGAGCTGCGGGCCGAGAAGCCGGACGACGTCCTCTTCGCGGGCTCGCCCGGCCACTCGCCGGCCGACCACTGTGAGGTCGAGCTCCTGTTCGACAACGAGGATGGCGCCTTCGCCGGGCTCGACTTCAGCGAGATCTCGGTCACGCGACGGCTGCACCGCGGCGGCGAGGGCCAGTACCTGATCAACCGCGCGCCCGTGCGGCGCACCGACCTGGTCGAGCTGCTGGCGGACGTCGGCCTCGGCGGCAGCCACGGCTCGGTGATCAGCCAGGGCAAGGTCGAGGAGATCCTCGCCTCGAAGCCGGAGGAGCGGCGCGCGCTGATCGAGGACGCGGCCGGCCTCGGGAAGTTCAAGCGCCGCCGCCACCGGGCCGAGCTGAAGCTCGCGCGCGTCCAGATCCAGGTCGAGCGCGCGCGCGACCTCGAGGCCGAGGTGAAGACGCGGCTGCGGCCGCTCGCGCTGCAGGCGACTGCGGCGGAGCGCGCCGAGAAGCTGCGCGGCGAGATCGCCGGGCTGCGGGCTCGGCTCGCCGAGCACGACCTGGCGGCGATCGACGAGCGGCTGGCGGAGGTCGAGGAGCGGCGGACGGCCGCGTCGCTCGAACGCAAGCGGACTGGCGAGCGGCTCGAGGCGCTGCTGCTGGAGCGCAACCGGATCGAAGAGGAGCTGGCCGCCGCCGCGGGCCGCGGCGAGGGCGCAACGTCCGCGCTCTACCGGCTGCGCAGCGCCTCGGAGCGGCTCGAGCTGCGGCGCGACGCCGCGCGGGAGCTGGCCGAGCGCCTCCGGGCAGAGCCGCTGCTGCCGCGGGCGCGGGCGAACCCTGAGCGCGAGGCGCTCCGCGAACAGGCGCGCCTCACCCGCGAGCGGCTCGCCGCGCTGGAGCACTCGCTCGCCGAGCGCGAAGGGCTGCCGCCGGCGGCGCGGGCTCTGGCCGAGGAGGGCGAGCGGCTGGCGCTCTCGCTGCTGGAGGTCGAGGCGGGATACGAGCGCGCGGTCGCCGCGGCCCTGGCCCGGCGGGCGGCATCGCTCCTCGCGGCGGACACGGGCGAGGCGCTGGCGCTCGTCGAGCGAGCCCGGAAGGCTGGGCTCGGCGACCTCGGCGTGCTGGTGCCGCCTCGCGGCGACAAGCGCCCGACGCGCCCGCCGCTGCTCGGCGCCCAGCCACTCGCGAGCCACGTCAAGGCGCGGCCGGGCGGCGACCGCGTCGCCGAGCTGCTCGCGGACGTCTGGCTCGCGGAGCCGACCGAGCTCGAGCGCGCGGAGCACGGCGTGCTCGTCACCAAGGAGGGTCACTGCTTCGACGCGGACCGCGGCGAGCTCTGGTTCGCGGGCGAGACGGCGGAGGCGGTGCTGCTGCAGCTCGACGCCCGCCGGCGGGCGCTTGCGGCGGAGGCCGAGGAGCTCGAGCGCAGGGCCGAGCAGGTCCCGGCGGAGCTGCCGCCGCTGCCGGCCGGCCCGGTGGCGGAGCTGGCGGAGCGGCTGGCGGGAGCGCTCGAGGGCGCCGCGGCCATGGCGGAGCGGTTCGAGGCGCCGCTGCGCGCCCGTGTCGACGCCGGCGCCACCCGCGCGGGCGAGTTGGCCGCGGAGCTGCGCCGGCTGGGCGGAGAGGAGGCCGAAGTACGGCGGGTCGCGGCCGAGGCGGGCGAGCGCGCCGCTGGTATCGACGTCGAGCGCGCGCGGCTCGAGGCGGAGGCTTCCGAGGCGAGGCGGCGGCTCGAGGAGGCTGGCGCCGAGCCCGCCGAGGGCGACGACCGCGAGGAGCTCGCCGCCAGGGTCGAGCGGCTGGAGCGCCGCCGCGAGACACTCGGGCAGGTCAACCCGCTCGCGAAGGAGGAGTACGAGCGCGAGAAGCAGCGCCTGACCGAGCTCGCCGAGCAACGCGCAGACCTCGAGGCCAGCCTCCAGGAGCTCGAGCAGCTACGCAACGAGCTGGCCGAGACGGTCGAGCGGCGCTTCGACGAGACCTTCGCCGCCGTCAGCACGCATTTCGCCGAGGTCGCGTCCACGCTCTTCCCGGGCGGGGAGGGTCGGCTGAGGCTGACCGAGCCGGAGGAGGAAGGCGCCGAGGGCGTCGAGGTCGAGCTACGGCCGGTCGGCAAGCGCGTGACCCGGCTGACGCTGCTTTCGGGCGGCGAGAAGGCGCTCGGCGCGATCTCATTCCTGTTCGCGCTCTTCCTGGCGCGGCCGTGCCCGTTCTACCTGCTCGACGAGGTCGAGGCCGCGCTCGACGACGCCAACATCGGGCGCTTCGTCGAGCTGCTGCGCCGCTACTCCGACACGGCGCAGTTCATCGTCGTCACGCACCAGAAGAAGACGATGGAGGCGGCCGACGTCCTCTACGGCGTGACGATGGCCGGCGACGGCGTCTCGCAGATCGTCTCGCGGCGCCTGCCGCGCGAGGCTGCCGCCTCGGCTGCGTAGTGCTCTACCAGCCCGACGCGTTCGAGCCGCTCGTCGACGAGCCGTGGGACGAGACGCGTGTCCGCGACGCGATCGCACAGATCGTGGCGGACGCCGACGCGGCCTTCGACGCCGACGCGCTCTGGCCGGCGAACGAGTGGGACGCCTGGGCGTCGACGCCGCCGTTGAAGGATCTTTACTGCGGCGTGGCGGGCGTGGTGTGGGCGCTCGACGAGCTGAGACGGAAAGGTCTCGCGGAGACGCGCGTCGACCTGCCCGCCGTGATCGCGCGGGCACGAGAGCTCTGGCGCGAGTCCCCGGACCTGGCGGGCATGGAGAATCTGCCGGCTCCCGCTGAGCCGTCGCTGCTCTGCGGCGAGGGTGGCATCCTCCTGACGGCCTGGCGGGTCTCGCCGAGCCCGGCGCTCGCCGACGAGCTGCTTGACCGGGTCCGCGAGAACTTGTCCAACGAGGCCGAGGAGCTGATGTGGGGCACGCCAGGCACGCTGCTCGCGGCGACCTTGATGTACAGCTGGACGCACGAAGAGCGCTGGCTGCGAGCGTCCCGCGAGAGCGCGGAGGCGCTGCGGTCGCGCCGCGACGAGGACGGGCTCTGGACGCAGCGGTTGTACGGGGGCGAGCCGGCCCGGCTGCTCGGGCCCGTGCACGGCCTGGTCGGCAACGTCCACTCGCTCCTCGCAGCGGAGGACGATGAGCAACTTCGGCGGGCGACGGCTGCGCTGCTCGCCCGCGAGGCCATCGTCGAGGACGGTCTGGCGACGTGGCCCGCTGCGGCCGGTGGGCCGCTCGACCCTCCGAGCGGGATCAGGCTGCAGTGGTGTCACGGCGCGCCGGGCATGGTCGGGACGGCGCGCGAGTACCTCGACGAGGAGCTGCTCCTCGCGGCCGCCGAGCTGACGTGGCGCGCCGGCGCACATGGCGGGGAGAAGGGCGCCGGACTCTGCCACGGCACCTCCGGGAACGGCTTCGCGCTTCTGGCGGCGTTTGCCCGCACGGGTGACGACGCCTGGCTCGAGCGTGCGCGGCGGTTCGCGGTGCACGCGCTCGCGCAGGCCGACAGGCTCGCTGCCGAGAGCGGGACTCGCCGCTACTCGCTCTTCACGGGCGACATCGGCGTCGCGCTCTTCGCCGGCGCGTGCCTCGAAGGCACCGCTGCCTTCCCGGTCCTCGACGCCGACTAGGCTGCCGCGAATGGCGCGGACCTGGGCAGAGCTGCTCGGCGGGGACGGCGCGGCCGAAGCGGAGGCCGACGAGCGTTCCGGGCTCTTCTCTCGTCTGCGCGACTCGCTGGGGAAGAGTCGCCGCGCACTGACCGAGCAGATCGGCATCGCGGCCTTCGACCCGGCCGACGACGCATCGTGGGAGCGGCTCGAGGAGGCGCTGATCGCGGCCGACGTCGGTGTGCCCGCGACCGCGGAGCTGGTGCAGCGCCTCGAGGCGAGGGGCGACGCCGGCGCCGACCTGGGGAGTGCGCTCGCCGAGGAGGCGGCGCGGATGCTGGGCGAGCCGGGCTCGCTGGGGGTGTCGGCCAATCCGAGCGTGATCCTCGTCGTGGGCGTCAACGGCACCGGCAAGACGACCACGATCGGGAAGCTCGCCTCGAAGCTGTCCGAGCACGGCCATTCGGTGCTCGTCGCAGCGGCGGACACCTTCCGCGCGGCTGCCGAGGAGCAGCTCGAGATCTGGGCGCAGCGGGCACAAGCAGACTTCGTCGGCTCCGAGCGCGGCGGCGATCCCGCGGCGGTGGCCTACGACGCGATCGGCGCCGCGGAGTCGCGCGGCCGCGACGTGGTCGTGGTCGATACGGCCGGCCGGCTGCACACGCAGGCGAACTTGATGGAGGAGCTGGCCAAGGTCCGACGCGTGATCGCGGGTCGGCTCGACGGCGCCCCGCACGAGACGCTGCTCGTGGTCGACGCAACGACCGGTCAGAACGGCCTGCAGCAGGCGCGGCTCTTCAGCCAGGCCGTCGACGTAACAGGAATCGCGCTGACGAAGCTGGATGGCTCCGCGAAAGGCGGGATCGCGCTCGCGATCGCGCACGAGCTCGGCCTGCCGGTGAAGCTGATCGGCATCGGCGAGGGCCTGGACGACCTGCGGCCGTTCGACCCCGAGGACTTCGCGCGTGCCCTGCTGGCGCCCTGACCTCCTCGCGAGAACCTTTCCCCCAGGGGCCTTCGGCCCTTAGCCCCCGTTTGTAGACGCTAGCGGCGAGGACGTCACATGTGTGTCACGGCTTCGTGCCGGATGTGTGTCGGCCGTCGGAAGCCTCAGCGCTCGACCGCGAAGGCGATGTTCACGGTCGTGCGGTACTCGCTGATCCGGTCGCCCTCGACGACCGCGCTCATCGAGACGACGCTTGCACCGCTGATCCCCCGCACGGTCTTGGCCGCCTCCTGAACGGCCGCGTCGGCTGCCTTCGCGAAGCTCTCGGGTGACGACCCGATCAGGGTGATGACCTTGGCGATGTCCGCCATGTCTGCTCCTTTCGATTGAGTGCTCCGTGGGGCCGCCGTACCCGGAAACCCCCGTCGCTAGACTGGTCGGCCGCGTGTTCGACACCCTCTCAGAACGTCTTCAAAGCGCGCTCGGTGATCTGCGTAAGCAGGGGCGCCTGGACGAGGAGTCGATCTCGCGCGCGATGCGCGAGGTCCGCCTGGCGCTGCTCGAGGCCGACGTCAACTTCGAGGTCGTGAAGGACTTCGTCGCGCGGGTGCGCGAGCGGGCGGTCGGCTCGGACGTCCTGAAGAGCCTGACGCCCGGACAACAGGTCGTGAAGATCGTCCAGGAAGAGCTGACGACGCTGATGGGCTCGGGCGACTCGCGGCTGGCGTTCGCGGGCCGGCCGCCGACGGTGATCCTGCTCGCGGGCCTGCAGGGCTCGGGCAAGACGACCACCGCCGCGAAGCTCGCGCTGCTGCTGCGCAAGGAGGGCCGCAAGCCCGGCCTCGTCGCTGCCGACCTGCAACGGCCGGCGGCGATCGACCAGCTCGACCAGCTCGGCCGCCAGATCCAAGTCCCTGTCTTCAGTGACGAGCGCTCCGACCCGGTCACCGCCGCGACGCAGGGGCTCGAGCGGGCCCGCGCCGAAGAGCTCGACACGGTCATCCTCGACACGGCGGGCCGCCTGCACGTCGACGAGGCGCTGATGGACGAGCTCGCGGCGGTCCGGGACGCGACCAAGCCGACGAATGTCCTGCTCGTGCTCGACTCGATGACGGGTCAGGACGCGGTGCGCGTGGCGGAGGCGTTCGCCGAGCGCGTCGCGTTCGACGGCGTCGTCCTGACGAAGCTTGACGGCGACGCCCGCGGCGGCGCCGCGCTCTCGGTCAAGGCCGTCACCGGTAAGCCGATCAAGCTCGTCTCGGTCGGCGAGCGGCTCGATCAGCTCGAGTACTTCCACCCCGATCGGATGGCCCAGCGGATCCTCGGCATGGGCGACGTGCTGAGCCTGATCGAGAAGGCCGAGGCCGCGGTCGAGGACGACGAGCGCGAGGAGATGGAGCGCCGGATGATGCAGGGGGAGTTCACGTTCGACGACTTCCTCCGCAGCTACAAGATGCTCCGCCGGATGGGCCCGCTGCAGGGCGTGCTGAAGATGATCCCCGGCCTGGGTAAGCAGCTGGAGGGAATGGACGACGTCGACGAGCGTCAGCTCGCGCGCGTCGAGGGGATCGTGCTCTCGATGACGCCGCAGGAACGGCGCCTCCCGCACGTGATCGACGGTTCTCGGCGCAAGCGGATCGCGGCCGGCAGCGGCACCACGGTCGAGCAGGTCAACCAGCTGCTCGAGGCGCGCAAGCAGATGGCGAAGATGATGAAGCAGCTCGGAAAGGGCAAGATGCCGGCGTTGCCGGGCGCGCCGCAGCCTCAGAATGGGCCGGGCCGCCCGTCCGCCACGAAGAAGCGGAAGTCCAAGCGCAAGAAGAAGTCGAGATCACGGAGGTAACCGTTTGGCTGTCAAGCTCAGGCTGACCCGAGTCGGGTCGAAGAAGAATCCCGTCTACCGCATCGTCGCGGCGGACTCGCGCTCCCCGCGCGACGGCAAGTTCCTCGAGATCGTCGGGCGCTACAACCCGCAGACCGACCCCTCGACGATCGAGCTCGACGAGGAGAAGGTGCGCAACTGGCTCTCGAAGGGCGCGCAGCCCTCGGACACGGTCGCCCGCCTGCTAAAGGCCAAGGGCGTCTCGTAGTGGTCGAGATCGTCGAGTACCTGGCGCGCCGGCTCGTCGACGACCCGGATGCGGTCCGCGTCCAGGAGCTCGAGCGTGACGGCGACACGATCATCGAGCTGTATGTCGCCAAGGACGACGTCGGCAAGGTGATCGGCCGCCAGGGCCGGATCGCGCGCGCGCTCCGCACGATCGTGCGTGCGTCAGCCGCCCGCCGCAGCGGGCGGACGCTGCTCGAGATCGTCGAGTAAGCGCAGAAGAGGCGCTAATGCGCGTCGCGGCTCTCTACGACATCCACGGGAACATGCCCGCGCTCGAAGCGGTGCTCGCGGAGGTCGAGGGCGAGAACGTGGACGCGATCGTGATCGGCGGAGACATCGCGGCCGGGCCGCCACAGCCGCGGGAGGTGGTCGAGCTCATCCGCTCACTGCCGAACGCTCATGTGATCCGCGGTAACGCCGACCGGCTCTTCGCCGACGAGTACACCGGTGACGACGGCCTGGACTGGTTGCTGGAGCGGCTCGAAGGCGACCAGGCGAGCTGGCTCGCCGGCCTGCCGTTCTCGGTCGTGCTCGACGACACGCTCTACGTCCACGCTGCACCGGACGACGACCGGACGATCGTCACCGAGCTGACGATGGACGAGAAGCTCGCGGGTCTGCTGCGCCACGTCGACCAGCACCGCGTGGTCGCCGGCCACACGCACATGCAGCTCGAGCGTCGCGTGGGCGAGAGGCTCTTCGTCAACGCCGGCAGCATCGGCTGGCCATACGAGGGGACCCCGGGCGCGTACTGGGCGATCCTCGACGAGGGCGTCGAGCTCCGGCACACCGACTACGACCGCCAGCGCGCCGCCGAGCTCGTCCGCGCTTCCGGCCATCCGCGCGCGGAGGAGATCGCCACCGAGAACATCCTCGTCTCTGCCCCGCGTGCCGAGGCCCTCGCCGTCTTCGGAGGATGAGCGACCTCGTCACGGTCGGCCGCGTTGGCAAGCCCCACGGTCTAGACGGTTCGTTCTTCGTCGAGCACGCGAGCGAGGACGAGCAGCGTTTCGCCAAGGGCGCAAGGCTCCACGTCGACGGCGAGGCCGCGGAGGTCGTCGCCTCGAAACGCTCCCGCGGCCGACCGGTGATCAGGCTCGACCGCGAGGTGCCTCGCGGGGCCGAGCTCGCGGTGCCGCGCGACGAGCTGCCGGCGCCTGGGGAGGACGAGTACTACGAGTTCCAGCTGGTCGGGCTCGAGGCGGTCGAGGACGGCGGCCGCGCGCTCGGCCGCGTCGTCGCCCTGCACCCCGGGCCTGCGAACGACGCCCTGGAGCTGGAGGGCGGCCTCCTCCTGCCGCTCGTCGGCGCCTGCGTGCTGCAGGTGGACCTCGAGCAAGGCCGAATCCTGGTGGCGCAGGGCTTCGCGAGGCCTAGCTACTAAGGCGTTCGCTTGCGACGCCGACCTAAAGGCCATGCCGGCTCCGCTGGGATGGCCGTCCGACACAGCGTCTTGGATGCCTCTCCAATCGGCACGTCCGCTCCGTAGCTACCCTGATTGACCGCCTTCCTGTGCAGCTCGACGTCTTCACCCTCCTTCCGCACGCGTTCGCCTGGCTCACCGAGCAGCGTCCAGTCGCTGCCGTGCTCGGCGACGAGCTCGACCTGCGCCTGCTCAACTACCGCGACTACACGCCGCTGACCGGCGGCCAGGTCGACGACGAGCCGTACGGCGGCGGCGCTGGGATGGTGCTGCGCGTGGACGTGGTCGCGGCCGCGCTCGACGCCGTCTACGGCGGCGTCCCGGCTCATCGCGTCGTCGTGCTGACCCCGCAGGGCCGGCAGCTGACGCAGGACGTGGTCGAGGAGCTCGCGCAGGAGGAGCTGCTGACGCTGCTCTCGGCGCGCTTCGAGGGCTTCGACGAGCGCGTCGCGATCCACCTCGCGTCCGACGCGATCTCGATCGGCCCCTACGTCCTCTCGGGAGGCGAGCTGCCCGCGATGGTGATGCTCGACGCGATCGCCCGGCGCCTGCCCGGCGCGCTCGCGGAGGAGTCCGGCACGCTCGAGAGCTTCTCGCCAGAGCTCGACGGTGGGCTCGAGTACCCTCACTACACGCGCCCGTCCGAGTTCCGAGGCTGGCGGGTGCCCGAGGTTCTGCTCTCGGGGGATCACAGGAGAATCGACGAGTGGCGGAAGGAACAGAGCCGACTGAGGAGCAGCGCGCCGTGAGCGGCGACGGCGTCGACGAGCGGACCACTGGCTCCGGCTCCGACGGGAACGACTACCGCACGGAGTACCCGCCGCCGCGCTACCCGCCGGTCCTGCAGACGCCGCCCTCGTCGGAAAAACACCAGCACTCGCGCAACCCACTCGACCGCCTCACCGCCGGGCTGCCGCGCCCGTGGCGGATCGCGATCGACTGGATCGTGACCATCGCCGGCGCGATCGCGATCGTGCTCGCGATCAAGGCCTGGGTCGTGAACCCGTACCGCATCCCGAGCTCGTCGATGGAGCCGACGCTGCACTGCGCCCGGCCCGGCCAGGGCTGCGAGGCCCGGCTCTCCGACCGCGTGCTCGCGAACCGCTTCATCTACCACTTCCGCAGCCCTCACCGCGGCGAGATCGTCGTCTTCAACACGCCGCCTGCCGCGCAGCAGATGTGCGGCGCGAGCGGCACGTTCGTCAAGCGCCTGATCGGCCTGCCGGGCGAGACCGTGACCGAGAAGACCGGCGGGTCGATCTACATCGACGGCAAGAAGCTGAACGAGCCGTACATCAAGCCCGACCGGCGTGCGCACGACTCCACCACCGGCACCTGGCACGTGCCGCAGGGCGACTACTTCTTCATGGGCGACAATCGCGGCGAGTCCTGCGACTCGAGACGCTGGGGCTCGGTGCCGCGCAAGAACCTGATCGGCGAGGTCTTCGCGACCTACTGGCCGCCGAACCGCATCGCCCTCCACGTGATCGCTCCGGGTGCAGGGCTGCTCGGCCTGATGCTCGTCGTGCCGCTGTGGCGCCGGCGGCGCTCCGGCTCCGCACGCTCCTGAGGAACCCGCTCGACCGGCTGACTGCGCGTCTCCCGCGGGCGTGGCGGATCGCGATCGACTGGATCCTGACGGTCGCGTTCGCGATCCTGATCGTGTTCGCGCTCAAGCAGTGGGTCGTGAACCCCTACCGGATTCCGTCCGCGTCGATGGAGCCGACGCTGCACTGTGCCCACACGCACCCGGGCGACGGCTGCGAGGCGAGCCACTCCGACCGCGTGCTCGCGAACCGCTTCATCTACCGCTTCCGCAGCCCGCACCGCGGCGAGATCGTCGTCTTCAGCACGCCGAAGGCGGCGAAGGAGGACTGCGGCGAGGGCGGCACCTTCGTCAAGCGGCTGATCGGCCTGCCGGGCGACCTGGTCCACGAGGATCCCAACGGCTTCGTCTACGTCAACCACCGCAAGCTGAACGAGCCCTATATCTCGGCCCACCGGCGCAAGCAGGACACGGAGTACGCCGGGGAGACCTGGCGCGTCCCGCGCGGCGAGTACTTCTTCATGGGCGACAACCGCGGCCAGTCGTGCGACTCGCGCCGTTGGGGGTCCGTTCCACGCAAGGATCTGATCGGCCCGGTGTTCGCGACCTATTGGCCGCCGAACCGGATCTCTCTCCGCTAGCATTCCGCGTCGGCCCGACGGGCCTCTTTCTATGAGCAAGGTGATCGAGAGCATCGAGCAGCGCCAGCTGCGGACGAACCTGCCGCCGTTCAAGGCAGGGGACACCGTCCGCGTGCACTTCCAGGTGATCGAGGGCCAGCGCCGCCGCGTGCAGGTCTTCGAGGGGATCGTGCTCAAGCGCCAGGGCGCCGGCGTCCGCGAGACGTTCACCGTCCGCAAGCAGTCGTTCGGCGTCGGCGTGGAGCGGACGTTCCCGGTGCACTCGCCGAAGATCGAGCGCATCGAGGTCACCGCGATCGGCGACGTCAACCGCGCGAAGCTCTACTACCTGCGCGAGAAGGTCGGCAAGCGGGCCCGGGTGCGCACGCGGCGCGGGGTGGCGCTGCCGGAGTCCGAGCTGCTCGTCTCGGCGGGCGCGATGCCGGCAGAGGGCGAAGAGGTCGATGAGGAGCTCGTCGCGGAGGCCGCCGAGGCCGCCGAGGAGGCCCCGGAGGAGGCGCCCGAAGAGGCCGAGGCTCCGCCGGAGTCCGAGCCGGAGCCCGCCGCCGAGGAGCCCGCCGCCGAGGAGCCCGCCGCCGAAAAGCCTGCGGCCGAAGAGCCTGCAGCCGAAGAGCCGGCCGCCGAGGAGCCGGGCCCAGAGCCCGACTCGTCGGTCGAGCCCGAGCCCGAGCCGGCCGACTCCGCCAAGGAGTAACGAAAGCGTCACGTTCTCGGGTGGCGGCTGAGCGCGGCGCTATGCTCGCGCGCGTGCCCCGTCGCCGACCCGGCCGCAAGCTCCTCCAGTACGACCGCAAGCTGGGCGCGCGCTTCGTGGCCGGCGCCGACGAGGCGGGGCGAGGGCCGCTCGCCGGGCCGCTGCTAGTCGCGGGCGTCCTGCTCGACTACGCGAAGCTGCGCGACCACAAGGTGCGTCCGCTCGCCTGTCTGAACGACTCGAAGCAGTGCACCGAGCCCGAGCGCGAGGAGCTCTACCGCGCCGTGCTCGGGTGCGCCGAGCGGGTCGTCGTGCGCGCCGTGCCGTCGTCGCAGATCGACCGTGTCGGCCTGCACCGCTCCAACCTCGCCGGACTGCGCGCGGTGCTGTCGGAGCTCTCGCCGCCGGCCGAGGTGTGCCTCGTCGACGGCTTCCGGCTCGGCCCGCTCGCGCCCGAGCACCGGGCGGTCGTGGACGGCGACGAGAAGAGCGCCGCGATCGCGGCCGCCTCGATCATCGCCAAGGTGACCCGCGACCGGATGATGCGGCGCATCGACGCGCTCTACCCGGCCTACGGCTTCCGCTCGCACGTCGGCTACATCACGCCGAGCCACACCGCGGTCGTGCGGGAGGTCGGGCCGTCGGAGATCCACAGGCGGTCGTGGCGGGCGCGCGCCTACATGACGGACCAGGAGCTTGAGGAACTCGTTCGAGCAAAGAGCGCTTAGGCACTACCGCCTGCGCGGCTATCGCATCCTCGGCACGAACGTCTGGATCGGCGGCTACGAGCTCGATCTCGTCGTCCGCCGCGGCCGCCGGCTCGCGTTCGTCGAGGTGAAGGCGAAGACTGGCGAGCGCCTCGGCGACCCGCTCGAGATGGTCACGGACGAGAAGCAGCGCCGGCTCCGACGTGCGGCCGAGGCCTGGCTCGCCTCGCACCCCGAGTGCGCGGAGCTCGAGGCGCGCTTCGACGTCGTCGCGGTGCGCTCGAACCGAGTCGAGCGGCTGGCGAACGCCTTCTAGGCTGCGACGCGCGGGCGCGAGACCCAGGCGTCGAGCGACTCGTCGCGGCCGCGGAGCTCCAGTGTCCGCGGCTCGAGGTCCGAGGTGTCCAGCCCGGCCGCGGTGGCCGCGTCCGCGCTGATCAGGATCTCGCCGGCGCCCGCAAGCGCCGACAGCCGGGCGGCGGCATTGACCGTGTCGCCGAGCGCCGTGAAGTCGCGTGCGTCCCCCTCCCCGACGCTGCCGACGAACGACATGCCCGTGTGGACGCCGACGCCGACCGGGATCCACGGGCTCGGCCCTTCGTTGCCGGTCCGCTCGAGCAGCTCGCGAGCGGCCGCAATCGCCGCGGCCGGGTGCTCGCTGCCGGCGAACCCGGGGATGAAGAGCGCGACCGCGGCGTCACCGACGAACTTGTCGACGATCCCGTCGTGCTCGTCGATCACGCTCGCGGCCGCTCCGTAGAAGCGTGCGAGCAGCTTCGAGAACTCCTCCGGCGGCATCCGCTCGGCGAGGCCGGTCGAGCCGCGCACATCGGCGAAGAGCACCGAGATCTCGACCTCGGCGCCGCCCGGATGCTTGTGCACCGCGCGTAGGCACCACTTGCAGAGGCGCCTGTTCAGCGACGAGGGGCCGTAGCCCATCGCCCGCATCAGCAGCCCGCCGGGGCCGCGGAAGGGCGCGTTGCAGAGCTTGCAGCGCGGCCCGGTCGGGAGCGCACCCCACATGCGGCGCATGCTGTGCAGGCGCGGGTAGTCGCCCAGAAGCATCTGGCGCCACATCTGCTCGACGCTCGACTTCGCCACGA
The DNA here is from genome assembly GCA_963765785.1 of uncultured Actinomycetes bacterium. Lineage (GTDB taxonomy): Bacteria > Actinomycetota > Thermoleophilia > Gaiellales > Gaiellaceae > AC-32. Next base: position 93,223 of record CAVXXW010000016.1, on the reverse strand, counting down.
AGGGGACGCTAGCGCGAACGCGAACTGCGGCGCGTGGCCTCGACCCAGGACGCGCTCTACCGCCGCATCGACCTCGACCTCTCGTGGTCGGAGCGCGAGCTACCAGAGCGGGAGCGCACGAAGCACGTCCACCGGCTCCACCCGTATCTCGGCAAGTTCATCCCGCAGCTCGTCGAGGCGCTGCTCGAGCGGCACGTGCCGGGCGGCGGGCGAGTACTCGACCCGTTCGCGGGGTCGGGCACGACGCTCGTGCAGGCGCTCGAGTCCGGCTACGACGCGACCGGCTCGGACGTCGCGCCCTTCAACTGCCTGCTGATGCGCGTGAAGACGCGGGAGTACAACCCGTTCGTGCTGGAGTCGGAGCTGCGCGACGCGCTTGCCCGGCTCGACCGCTTCGAGCTCGTGCGCCCCGGCGGCTCGATCTCGCGCTTCGTCCGCGACTGGTACGCGCCTCGGGCGTCCGCCGAGCTGCTCTTTTTCCGGGCTCTCGTCGAGGACTACGAGCACGCGGACGTGCTGCGGATCGTGCTCGCGCGCGCGGCGCGCTCGGCGCGGCGGACGACGCACTTCGACCTCGACTTTCCGCGCACGCCGCAGAAGGCGCCGTACTGGTGCCACAAGCACCGGCGCGAGTGCCGTCCGGTCGGCGAGGCGCGGCGCTTCCTGCGCCGGTACGCGCTCGACACGCTGGCACGGGTGAGGGAGTTCGCTCGGGTTCGTGCACGCGGGCGCGAGGCGGTCGTGCTCCACGGCGACGCCCGCGAGCTCGACTTCGGCGGGCGCTTCGACGGCGTCGTCACCTCGCCGCCGTACCCGGGGCTGATCGACTACCACGAGCAGCACCGGTACGCGTACGAGCTGCTCGGGCTGGAGGAGTGCCGCGAGCTCGAGCTCGGCAAGGGGTCGTCGCGGGCCGCGCTGCGGGCGTACGTCGAGGGCGTGGCGGCAGTGTTCGCGAACGTGCGGCGGGCTTTGCGGCCCGGTGCGCCCGTCGTGATCGTGATCAACGACCGTCGTGAGCTGTATCCGGAGATCCTGGAGCTGGCCGGGCTCGAGCTCGAGGAGCGCTACCGGCGGCACGTGAACCGCCGGACAGGCCGGCGCGCGGGGGAGTTCTTCGAGGACGTGCTGGTCGCCCGCGCCTAGCCGTTCCACTTTCGGCACCGATCCGGCACAGACACGCGCGTCCTTCCTGCCTAGCGTGGCCATGTGCTCGCACGCACCGTCACCCACGCGCTCGTCGGCCTGGACGCCCGCCGGGTCGAGGTGGAGGCGCACCTGCAGCTCGGCGTCCCGGCCTTCGCGATCGTCGGGCTCGCCGACCGCGCGTGCCAGGAGGCCAAGGAGCGCGTCCGCTCGGGGATCGCGTCGGCGGAGCTCGAGTGGCCGACGCGGCGGATCACCGTCAACCTCGCTCCGGCGGAGCTGCGCAAGGAGGGCTCGGGCTTCGACCTCCCGATCGCGCTCGCGGTTCTCGCCGCGTCGCGGCAGGTTCCCCCCGAGGCGCTGGGCGGCCACGCGGCGGTCGGCGAGCTCGCGCTCGACGGACGGCTGCGGCCCGTCGGCGGCGTGCTCGCGGCGGCCGAGGGCGCTCGGCAGGCGGGGCTTTCGCACCTGCTCTGCGCAGCGGAGTCCGCCGCCGAGGCCGCGCTCGCTGGGGTCGAGCCCGTTCCCCTGCACCACCTGGCGGAGGCGGTCGCCTACCTGCGCGGCGAGTGGGTTCCGCCTCCGCCCGACCCGATCGGGTCTGACTCGAACGGGAACGGGTCGCCGGCGCAGGTGCCGGACCTCGCCGACGTGCGAGGACAGGAGCGTGCGCGCCGGGCGCTCGAGCTCGCGGGGGCGGGTGCGCACAACCTGCTGCTGGGAGGCCCGCCGGGCACGGGGAAGACGATGCTCGCACGCCGGCTGCCGGGCATCCTGCCGCGCCTGCCGCCGGGCGAGGCGCTGGAGGTGACCCGCATCCACTCGGTCGCAGGCTTGCTCCCGCCCGGCCGGCCCCTCGTGACCGTGCCGCCGTTCCGGGCGCCGCACCACACGGCGTCGGTGGCGTCGATCGTCGGCGGCGGCTCCTCGCCCCGGCCCGGAGAGGCGAGCCTGGCGCACCACGGGGTGCTCTTCCTGGACGAGCTCGCGGAGTTCCCGCGCAACGCGCTGGAGGCGCTGCGGCAGCCGCTCGAGGACGGCGCGGTCTCGATCGCGCGCGTCGGCGGGAAGATCGTGTTCCCGGCGCGCTTCCAGCTGGTGGCGACGATGAACCTCTGTCCGTGCGGCGCACGGGGCGACCCCGCGGCGGAATGCTCGTGCTCGGCGGCGCGGCTGGCGGCGTATCGCGACAAGCTTTCTCGGGCGCTGCTCGACCGCTTCGACCTGGTCGTCACGGTGCCGCGGCCGCGGGCCCGGGAGCTTTCGGGCGCCCCGGGTGAGCTGTCCTCAGCGGTGCGTGAGCGTGTCCTCGCGGCTCGCGAACGGGCGCGAGGCGATCCTCTCGGTCGTTCGAAGGCGGCAGACGAGCTCCTCTCCCGCGCCGTCGAGCGTCTGCCGCTGTCCGGGCGCGGCCGCGCGCGTGTGGCGCGGGTCGCCCGCACCGCCGCCTTGCTGGCCGGCGCCGAGGAGGTACGGCCGGAGCACGTCGCGGAGGCGCTGTCCTACCGCTCTCCGACGGAGCTCGGAACGCCTTGAGCGACCTGGTGCTCGCCGCGTTCGCCGCCGAGACTGGCGCCCACGTCGTGCACGAGCCGCGCGAGCGCCGGTTCGAGCGCTTCCGCGGAGTCTTCGACGAGGCGAGGTACCGCGCCGAGCTCCAGGCCGGAGGTCTACGCTTCACGGGCCGGCGCGACCCCGGGTATCCGTCGCTCTTGCGCGAGCTGCACGACCCGCCGCCCGGGCTGTTCGTCCGAGGTGCGGCGGATGTCGGAGTGCTGGCGGAGCCGGCCGTCGCAATCGTCGGCGCCCGCGCGTGCTCCTCTTACGGCGCGCAGGTCGCGCGCCTGCTCGGCCGCGAGCTCGCAGCTGCGGGCGTCGTCGTGATCAGCGGCCTGGCGCGCGGCGTCGACGGCGAGGCGCACCGCGGCGCGCTCGAGGCGGGTGGCATGACCGTCGCGGTGCTCGGTTGCGGCGTCGACCGGGACTACCCGGCGGCCCATGCACACTTGGCGGCGCGGATCTGCGAGCGGGGCCTCGTGGCGTCCGAGTATGCGCCCGGCGTAGAGCCTGCGCCTTGGCGCTTTCCCGCCCGCAACCGCATCATCGCCGGCCTGGCCGCCGCGACGATCGTGGTCGAGGCGCGAGAGCGCAGCGGTGCGCTGATCACGGCCGACTTCGCCCTCGAGGCCGGGCGCGAGGTGTTCGCCGTACCCGGCGAGATCACCTCGTCGCTGTCGAGCGGGACGAATGCGCTCCTGCGGCTCGGCGCGACGCCGCTCACCGCTTCCGTCGACGTGCTCGAGGCGCTCGGCATCGAGCCGGCGCCTCGGCACGAGCCGGTTGTCGGTGAGACAGCGGGCCGGGTGCTGGCCGCCCTCTTGACGGAGCCGGCCGGGGTCAACGACCTCGTTGGAACGACGGGCCTCGACGCCGCCACGGTCGCGACCGCGCTGGCGGAGCTCGAGCTCGCCGGTGCAGTCGCCGAGGCGGACGGTCTATACAGGGGGGCGGGGCCGCAGCGTTAGCATCGCCAACATAGAGACGAGCTCGTACTGGCTTGCGGAGGAGCGGGCGCCGTTGCCGGTCGCGGCCGACGGCTTGCGGACCGGTGGACGTCGCGATCGTCGGCGGCGGCGTCACGGGCTGCGCCTGCGGCACTCGCGCTCGCCGAGAGCGGTAAGCGCGTGCGGGCGACAGGGCGCTAGACGGCCGAAGAGGCTACGACGCCGCTGATCCAGGGGGACCTGGAGCGTTTCCTAGCGGAGCTGCTCGACGACGCGCCGCGGATCGAGCACCGCTGGGCGGGATCTTCGGCACGACGCGGGATCTGCTCCTGTTCGTCGGCGCCCTCCCCCGGCGGGACGGAGTCTGGGTGTCGGCCGGGCACTCGGGCCACGGCAACGTCATCGGCCTGATGTGCGGCGACCTGTCGCTCGTGCGATGCTCGGCAAGCCGGTCCCGGAACTCGAGCTCTTCGACCCCGTGCGCTTGGCGACCGCCTAGCTCTCGCTCGGCGTCGGCGCCGACTCGTCCGCCTGGAACAGCGAAAACGGATTGCCCTCGGTGTCGACGCACCGCGCGAACCAGCCGATGCCGGGAATCGGCTGCTCCTCCTCGGCCGAGCCGCCGAGCTCGCGCACCTTCGAGACGGAGGCGTCGATGTCGGACGTGCTGAAGTAGACGACTGGCCCGGAACCGGCGGCGTCGGCATCCGGGTAGATCGCCCCGCCGGGCTCGTTCCCCTCGAGCAGGTGGTACTCGACGGGCCCGTCCCACGTGCGGATCTTCCATCCGAAGAGCGACTTCCAGAACTCCTGCGCGCGGCCGGCGTCCTGCGCCGGCAGCTCGAAGTGCACCAGCTGCCCGTCCATTCCGCCTCCTTCGATCGACCGGCGGCAGCCTAACGGGGCCGCTCAGCGCGAGCGCGCGACGCCGACGAACGAGTACCGCAACGAGGCCGTCTGTCCCTGCAGCACGTTGCCTGCGCGCGCCGGTAGCGAGACGAGCAGCCTGAGGTGCACCGGCTGCTGGCCGTTCAGGCGCAGGTTCAACTTCGTGCGGCCGACCATCGGACGCGGTGCCATCACGAGCGCCGGCTTGGACGAGCACCGGTAGGGGTAGGCGTGACCGCCAGGTAGCGCCACCCAGCGCCTCCGGCAGCTGCGGAGCTCTATGTGCAGTCCATTCCGCGGGTCTGCGGTGAGTGGCGACCGGCCCTTCGCCCGCACGACGAAGAAGATCGCGCCGAACCGGCCCCGGCCGCGCTTGCGCAGCTCGATGAGCCGCTGGACCTGGTCGCCCGGAGCGAGCCGCACGGCGGCCGTGAGCTTCGGCGGCCGGGCCACGAGCCGCGGGTGCGCGTGCCCGGCTGCATGCGCTGTGCCGGAAGGCGCGGCCGGCGTCCCCACGGCGAGCACGGCGGCGGCGACCGCGAGCGCGGGAGCCGCCGAGAGCACGCGAGGAAGAAGGGTCATCTCAATCGAGGTAGTAGTTGACGTCGAGCTGGACGAGGTCGAAGCTCGCCTTCCGGCTGCCGGAGTTCTTCATGTAGACCTTGAGCACGACGGCGTTCGCGATGGCGCTCGTGTTCACCTCGGGGACCGAGACCGTGTCGGTGACGTAGCTGGTCGTGGAGTTGCACGAGACGGGTGTCGCCGAGCTCCCGTGCGTGCCGATCAGCGTCGCGCCGTTGTAGACCTCGAAGTACCAGCAGGTCTGGCCGCCCGCCGTCGCCGATTTGTAGGCAAGCTGCACCTGCGCATTCGCGATCGTCGCCCCGGTCGGAGCGGCGGTGCTCGGCGTGAACTTGACGTAGCGCGTGGTGCTGAACGTCGTGGCGAAGTTCCCGACGGTCGTGTATCCCGTCCCGTCCGTGGCGGGGAACGGCCAGAGCGTCACGGCGGCAGCGGCGTTCGCTTCGTCGTCCCAGCGCGTCTCGCGCAACGTCGCCATGGTGTACGGCGTTGTGACGGTGAGGGTGGCGAGCTCGATCTTGATCGGGCGGCTGGTGTTGTTGGTCGCGTAGACCCGGATCCGCACGTCGTTGGCGATGTCCGTGTTCGTGACTTCGGCCGAGACGTCGACGGTCGCGGCGAGCTGCGCGCCGTTCGCGCAGCCCGAAGGCGTTCCGGAGCTGCCGTGGGTGCCGAGCAGCGCATTCGTGGAGGCGCGCCGCACGTCGATGTAGAAGCAGGCGTTGTCCTGCGGCGTGCGGCTCGGCGCGAAGGTGAAGTTGAAGGTCGCGCTCGAGACGGGGACGCCGGCGGGGAGGCCGCCGCTGAAGTCGAAGTCGTCGAAGCGGGTCGTCGCGAAGGTCGTCGACCAGTTCTTCGTGGTCGCCGTGAGCGTGTCGTTGTACGAGAGGACGTCGGAGCTGTTCGTCTCGGCCGCGCCGCCGGACGCGTCGCGGACGTCCCACGGCCACGACGAGCGCACGCCCAGGAAGATCCGCTTCGTCACGTAGGTCGCGCTGACGCTCCCGGTCGACGTGAAGCTCGCGAGCGCCGCGGAAGTGGTCACGAACGCGGCGACCGCCACCCCGAGGACCGCGGCCCGCCGCAGCGACCGCCGGAAGGCGTCGTCAGGCCGTCTCGAGCCCATCGCTCTTCTCTGTCGGCCGGAGCCAGATCTGCAGGACGTACAGCAGGGCGAGGAGAAGCGGGGCGAGCAGGACCGTGAGCTGGTGAACGAGCGGCGTCCGTAGCCAGAAAATCACCCAGCCGAACTTCGGCAGCACGGTCCGCACCTGCCAGGCCGTCGTGCCCTGAAGCGTCGCGGTCCACGGGTCCGGGGCGTTATTCGCGTCTCCCTTCGTCCGCACGGACACGCGGCCGCCGTCGCGGATCACCTGAATCACCCGGTGCGACTGAACGTGGTGGTCGCCGACCGGGATGCGGTAGCTGATCACCTGGCCGACGCGCACGTTGCGCACGGGCTCCGGCGTGACGACGACCATGTCTCCCGGCGCGAACGCGGGCCGCATGCTGCCCGACAGCACCGTCACCGGCCGGTACCAGCCGGTGCGGGGCAGCAGCCCGAGCCCGACGAGCACCAGGACCGCGAGCAGGAAGAACAGCTGCGCCGCCATTGCAGGCAACCGCCGAAACGCGGACAGGAGCGCCGCGCGGGCGGCGCTCCTGTCGCTGGAGAGCCCAGCGGGCATCGCGGTCGGCTACTTGCTGGTGGCCGCGCGCTGCGTGCCGGTGAACGCGTACGTGATCGTCGACGACTGGTTCTGCAGAGTGTTGCCGGCGCCGCTCGGGAGCGTCAGCGTCACGCGCAGGTGGTCGGTCGCGCCGTTCGTGGTCGCGCCAAGGCTCGAGAGCGCGATGTTGCTCCCGATGACTGCCCGCGAAGCGAGGACCGGCGTATTCGTGCCGCTGCAGGTGTACGTGTAGGGCGGGCCGGACTCCGTCCAGGCCACCGAGCACTTGTCGATCACCATCTGGAGGCCGTTCGTCGCGTCGGTGTCGAGCAGCGAGCTTGGGGAGGCGGTCGTCGTCAACGTGATCGAGGCGAGGTCGAGCGATCCGGAGTTGATCAGGTCGACGCTGCGCTGGATCGTGTCGCCGGGGGCGAGGCCCGAGGCGCCGATGTTGAGGCGGTTCGTCGCGGCCCCGGTCGCGCCGAGCGAGATCGTGACGGTGCCCGACGAGATCGTGTGGTTCTGCGACGTGGTGCTGGTGAACGTCGCGTAGGTGCCGAGGCCGGCGATGCTGGCGGCGGCGCCGAGGACTGCGATCGTGGCAAGAAGCTTCTTGCTCGTCGAGCCCATGGTCTTGGACCAGGGGCGCCGCAGTTCGTTCGAGCTCATGCTGGGTCTCCTTTGGGCAGAGGGCTTGCCCGGGACGCATCGGCCGCCGGGCCGCCGCCCTTTAGCGCGAACTATCTCGGGAGCCGCCCAGCAGGCCGGTTGCGCTACAGCTCGAGCGCCTGCAGGCCGAGCTCAGCGGCCCGCTCGAGCGCCGCGAGCGCGATCGCGAGGTCCTGGATCGCAAGGCCCGTGGAGTCGAAGACCGTGATCTCGCTGTCGTTTCGGCGACCTTCGGCCGTTCCGTCGAGCACGGCCCCGAGCTCCGTCACCTGGCCGCGGTCGAGTACGCCCGCCTCGACTGCATGGGCCAGCTCGCCGTTGTGGCTCGCCTGCTCCCAGTCGTCGCAAAACGTATGGGCCCGCACCAGCTCCCCGACCGCGATCTCGGCCTTCCCGGGACCGTCCGCCCCCATCAGGCTCACGTGCTGCCCGGTTCGCAGCGAGCCGTCACGGAACAGCACCTCGTGGCCCGGCGTCACCGTCACGACCACGTCCGCGCCAAGCGCCGCCTCGCGCGACGCAGCGACGCCGGCGCCGAGCTCCGCCGCGGCTTCATGCGCCCGCTCCTCGTCGACATCCCAGAGCAGCACGTCTCGGCCGCGTGCAACGAACGTGCGCGCAGCCGCGCGACCGTTGACGCCGGCGCCGACGACCGCGGCCGGGCCCGAGCCGGCGCCCAGCGTCTCGGCGGCTAGCACCGCGGCCGCACCGGTGCGGATCGCGGTCACGGCCGCAGCATCGAACACGGCGACGAGCGAGCCGTCGGACGCGTCCGAGAGCAGCACGAGGCCCGTCACGGTTGGAAGCCCGCGCGCCGGGTTGCCAGGGAACGACGTCACCCACTTCAACGCGGCGTAGCCGCCGCCGAGGGCGGGCATCGCGCGAAAGTCGCCCGCGGGATAGGCCGGCACGTAGACCTTCGGCGGCATCGACCACTCGCCAAGCGCGTACGCGACGAAGGCGTCGCGCACGGCTTCGACGGCCCGCTCCGGCGGGACCGCCTCCTCGACGTGGCGGGCTGCAAAGAGCGGCACCATCGAAGCTCGAACCCTATTCGCGGGATACTCGACGCCGATGGAGGGTCGAGCCGGGATCGTCGTCGACCGCCTACACGTGGTCCGCGGCGGCGGCGACGTCCTTCGCGAGCTCTCGCTGTCCGTCGACGGCGGCGTGGTGACCGGCCTGCTCGGGCCGAACGGCAGCGGCAAGTCGACGCTGATGCGCGCGATCGTCGGCGTCCAGCGCGTCCGCGGCGGGTCGATCGCCGTCCTCGGACTGCCCGCCGGCTCGCCTGCCCTTCACCGCCGCGTCGCGTACGTGACGCAGGCGCCGTCCGTTTACGGCGACCTCACGATCCGTGAGAACCTGCGCTTCTTCGCGCGCGTGCTCGGCATCTCCGCCGGCCGCATTCCGGACGTGCTCGAGACCGTCGAGCTCGCCGACCTCGCCGACCGCATCGTGAACCGCCTCTCCGGCGGCCAGCGCGCGCGGGTCTCGCTGGCGAGCGCGTTGCTCGGTGACCCGGAGCTGCTCGTGCTGGACGAGCCGACCGTCGGGCTCGACCCGCTGCTGCGGCGCGAGCTCTGGAGCACGTTCCACGCGCTCGCCGACGAGGGCCGCACGGTGCTGGTGTCGAGCCACGTGATGGACGAGGCCGAGCGCTGCGACCGCCTGCTCTTGCTGCGGAACGGCCGCCTGCTCGCGGCCGCCGAGCCACGCGAGCTCCTTCGCCGGACCGGCGCTACCGACCTCGACGCAGCCTTCCTGCGCCTGATCGAGGAGGAGCGGGGGTGAGCCCGCGCGTCGCCGGCGCCGTTGCGCTGCGCGTGCTGACGCAGCTCCGGCGCGACCCGCGCACCGTCGCCCTGCTGATCGGCGTGCCATCGCTGCTGATCGTCCTGCTGCACGAGCTCTTCGCCGGCCGCGAGCAGATCTTCCAGCACGTCGGCGGCCCGCTGCTGGGGCTGTTCCCGTTCGTCTCGATGTTCGTCGTCACGTCCGTGACGATGCTGCGGGAGCGAACGACCGGAACGCTCGAGCGGCTGATGACCCTGCCGCTCGCGAAGCTCGACCTGCTCTGCGGTTACGCAATTGCCTTCGCGGCGCTGGCGGCCGTGCAGGCGTCGGTCGTCTCGACGATCGCCTTCGCGCTGCTCGGTCTGCATACGGCGGGACCGATCCCGGTCGTCGTCCTGCTCGCGATCGGCAATGCCGTGCTCGGGATGGCCCTCGGCCTGTTCGCGAGTGCCTTCGCGTCGACCGAGTTCCAGGCCGTGCAGTTCATGCCGGCGATCGTGCTGCCGCAGATGCTGCTCTGCGGCCTGTTCGTCGCGCGGTCGGAGATGGCGGACTGGCTGCGGGTCGTCTCAGCGCTGCTGCCGCTGACCTACGCCTACGACGCGCTGGCGCGGGCGATCGCTGACGAGTTCGACGGCCGCTTCGTGGTCGACGTCTGCGTGGTGCTCGGCGCGACCCTGCTCGCGCTCGTGCTCGGAGCGCTGACGCTGCGCCGCAGGACCGACTAGAGCTGCTTGACGTCCGCGATCAGCTTGTCGATCGAGTCCTTCGCATCGCCGAACAGCATCACCGTCTTCGGGTTGTAGAAGAGCGGGTTCTCGATGCCGGCGAAGCCGGGGTTCATGCTCCGCTTGAGCACGACGACGGCCTGCGCATGGTCGACGTTCAGGATCGGCATCCCGTAGATCGGGCTGCCCTCGTTGTTGCGCGCGTCGGGATTGACGACGTCGTTCGCGCCGACGACCAGCGCGACGTCGGTCCGGCTGAAGTCCGGGTTCGCCTCGTCCATCTCCTTTAGCTGCGGGTACGGCACGTTCGCCTCTGCGAGCAGCACGTTCATGTGCCCGGGCATGCGGCCGGCGACCGGGTGGATCGCGTACGAGACCTCGACGCCCTTCTCCTCGAGCAGGTCGGCGAGCTGCCGGACGTCGTGCTGCGCCTGGGCGACCGCGAGCCCGTAACCCGGCACGAAGACGACCTTGTGCGCGTACGCGAGCATCACGGCCACGTCCTCGGCGCTGGCCGAGCGGACGGCACCGCCGTCGGTCGCCGCTGCGGCGGCGGCGCCCTCCGAGACCTGGCCGAACGCGCCGAAGAGGACGTTCGCGATGGAGCGGTTCATCGCGCGCCCCATCAGCATTGTCAGCAAGGTGCCTGACGCGCCCACGAGCATTCCGGCCACGATCATCACGTTGTTCTCGAGCTCGAAGCCGCTGGCGGCGACTGCGAGGCCCGTAAACGCATTCAGCAGCGAGATCACCACAGGCATGTCCGCGCCGCCGATCGGGAGCACGAACAGCACGCCGAAGAGGAGCCCCCCGCCGACGACGACCCACAGCAGCCATTCGTCCTGGACGCCTGAGACGAGGGCGACGCTGCAGGCGACGCAGGCAGCGAGGAGCAGGAGGTTCGCGATCTTCTGTCCGGGATAGGTGATCGGCCGGCCCCGGATGAGCTCCTGCAGCTTCGCGAACGCCACCATTGAGCCCGAGAACGAGATCGACCCGATCAGCGCCGAGAGCGCGATCGCGAGCGAGATGTCGATCTTCGGCCGCCCGACCTCGGGGAGAATCCGGTGCAGCTCTCCCAGCGCGATCAGCGCCGCCGCGCCGCCGCCGACGCCGTTGAACAGCGCCACCATCTGCGGCATCGCCGTCATCTTCACGCGCCGTGCCGCGACGGCTCCGAAGCCGCCTCCGATGGCCATCCCGATCGCGATCGCCCACCAGCTCGTGGCGCCGACCTTGAACCAGGTGACGACGATCGCGACGAGCATCCCGAACGCGCCGATCTGGTTGCCGCGCCTCGCCTGTGCAGGGTTGGACAGGAAATGCAGCGCGAGGACGAACGCGGCGATCGGAATCAGGTAGAGCAGGTTCGCGAGATTCGTGCTCATTGAGAGCCGCTGTCGCCGTCACGCTGCGCGTCCGGCGCCTTCGCCGGATCGCGCTTCTTGAACATCTCGAGCATCCGGTCGGTGACGACGAAACCGCCGACCACGTTCGCCGAGCCGAGCACGACGGCGAGGAAGCCCACCACCCAGTCGAACGCATCCTTGTTCGGCGAACCGAGGACGATCATCGCGCCGACGATGACGATGCCGTGGATCGCATTCGTGCCCGACATCAGCGGCGTGTGCAGCAGCGTCGGCACCTTCGAGATCACCTCGAAGCCGAGGAAGATCGCCAGCACGAGGATCGTCAGCTCGAAGACGAGCAGCGCGTTGTGACTCACGGCGCCACCGCTCCGTGGCCGCGCCGCCGGACGTCAAGGTGTTCACGCGAGAACCAGGTACCCCCACCCATGAGGGAGGGGGTTGTCGTCCCTCCGCCCTCGGCGGGGACGCTAGCGGGCTCGGGCGCGCATGTCTGTGACGCGGGCGTGCCGAAGGCGTGCCGGTTCGTCCACAGCGCTTTGCGTCGCCGTGTCACGCCGGGACCTCCTGCTGCCGCGTCACGCAGGCGCCGGCGGTGATCTCGTCGTCCCAGTCGAGCGCGAGCTCGCCCTCGGGGGCGAGGTGGTGGAGCAGCGCGGAGACATTACGCGAGTACAGCTGGCTCGCATGGAACGGCATCGAGCTCGGCAGGTTCGTCAAGCCGACGATCGTTACGCCCTCGCGGACGACCTCCTCACCGGGCTCGGTCAGCTCGCAGTTACCCCCGGCTTCGGCCGCGAGGTCGACCACGACCGACCCAGGCCGCATCGCCGCGACCGCGCTCGCGGGGATCAGCCGCGGCGCCGGGCGCCCGGGGATCAGCGCCGTCGTGATCACGACGTCGAAGTCCGGGAGCCGCGCCTCCAGCTCCTGCTGCTGCTGCCGCTGCTGCTCCTCGGTCAGCTCCTGCGCGTAGCCGCCCGCGGTCTCCTCGCCGACCACACCGAGGTCGAGCCAGTTGGCGCCGAGGCTCTCGATCTGCTCGCGGACGACCGGCCTGACGTCGAAGCCCGTCACGACCGCGCCGAGCCGCCGCGCCGTCGCGACCGCCTGCAGGCCCGCCACGCCCGCACCGAGGACGAGCACCTTCGCCGGCGCGACCGTCCCGGCGGCGGTCATCAGCATCGGGAAGAACTTCGGCAGCGCCTCCGCGGCGAGCAGCGTCGCCTTGTAGCCGGACACGGTCGCCTGTGACGAGAGCGCGTCCATCGGCTGCGCGCGGGTGATCCGCGGGATCGACTCCATCGCGAACGCGACCACGCCTCTCGAGGCGAGCAGCTGGATCCCCTCCCGATCGGTCAGCGGCTGCAGGAAGCCGATCAGCACCTGGCCGTCGCGCAGCCGCGCCACCTCGTCGGCGGACGGCCTCTGCACCTTCGCGACCGCGTCCGCCTCGGCCCAGTCGCCGAGCCGCGCGCCGGCCTCCTCGAACGCCGCGTCCGGAAACGAGGCCGCCTCGCCCGCGCCGCGCTCGACGATCACCTCGAAGCCGCCGCCCGCGAGCTTGCCGACCGTCTCGGGAACGAGCGCCACGCGCCGCTCGCCGGCCGCAGTCTCCTTCGGAACCCCAATCCTCACGCCGCGCGCATCCTAGTGCGTGGCGCCGACGGGCATATCCTCAGGCGTGATGCCCGTTCCGGAGGTGCCTCTGCGCGAGACGAAGCACGGCCTCGTCGCGGACGGCGACGGCTGGTTCGTGGTCAACGCGGCCGAGAGCCGGTGGCTCGACACGGGCGCCTTCGGCTTCTACTGCAACTTCGAGGGCAAGCGCCGTTTCCGCGAGCTCGGGCTCAACCTCAATGTGCTCGCGCCGGGCCAGTCGATCGGGCTCTACCACCGCGAGCGAGCGCAGGAGGGATTCCTGGTGCTTGCCGGCGAGTGCCTGCTGCTCGTCGAGGGCGAGGAGCGGCCGCTGCGAGCCTGGGACTTCGTCCACTGTCCGGGCGCGACGAACCACATGATCGTGGGGGCGGGGACCGGCCCGTCCGTCGTCCTCGCGGTCGGCGCGCGCGGCGGGCGCAAGGGGCTCGTCTATCCCGTGGAGCCGCTGGCGCTCGCCCACGGGGTCGGGGTCGAGCGCGAGACGACGAAGCCGCAGGAGGCGTACGCCTCCTTCCCTGCGTTCGCCCGCTGCCGGTACCGGCCGGGCTGGCTACCCGAGTAGCATCCGGGCCGTGACGGGACGGCTCGCCGAGATCGCGGACACCTTCTTCAGGCCCGCCGTCAACGACCTCGTCCCGTACGAGCCGGGCAAGCCCGTCGAGGAGGTCCAGCGCGAGCTCGGGCTAGAGCGCGTCGTCAAGCTCGCCTCGAACGAAGGGCCCTACGGCCCGTTTCCGCAGGCGCGCGAGGCGATCGAGCGCTGCACGAACGAGCTGAACCGCTATCCGGACGGCGGCGCGTACCGGCTGCGCGCGGCACTGGCCGAGCGTTTCGACCTTCGCTTCGAGGAGGTTGCGGTCGGTGCCGGCTCAGACGGGATCGTCGACTGCCTCAGCCTCGCGGCGCTCGAGCCCGGTGACGAGATCGTCTGCGGCTGGCCGTCGTTCCCGAGCTACGTGATCGACGCGCGCAAGCTCGGCGCCGTGCCGCGCACGGTCGAGCTGCGCGACGGGCGCTACGACCTCGAAGGGATGCTCGACGCGATCGGGCCGCGGACGAAGATCGCCTACGTCTGCCTGCCGAACAATCCGACCGGGACGACGAACACGAGCGCCGAGCTCGACGCCTGGTTCGAGCGAGTTCCGGAGCACGTGGTGACCGTGCTCGATCAGGCCTACGCCGAGTACATCGACGACCCCGACTACCCCGACGGCGTCGAGAACTACCTCAAGCAGGGCCGGCGCACCGTCGTCCTGCGGACGTTCTCGAAGATCTACGGCCTCGCCGGGCTGCGGGTCGGGTACGCGCTCGCGCCGGCCGAGCTCGTCACGGCGATCGGCAAGGTGCGCCGAGCGTTCGACATCACGACGCCCGCACAGGAGGCGGCGCTCGCGAGCCTCGACTCGCCGGAGGAGCTGGCGCGCCGCCGCCGCGAGAACGCCGTCAACCGCGAGCAGCTCGGGCGCATCCTGCGCGCCCACGGGCTCGACCCGGTCGGCCCGGCGGTGGGCAACTTCCTCTTTGCGGAGCTCGGCGAGGACTCTCGGCCGCTGTTCGAGCAGCTCCTCCGTGAAGGCGTGATCGTTCGGCCTACGCACGGCTTCGGAGCGCCTGGCGCGGTGCGCGTGACGGTGGGTCTGCCGGAGGAGCAGGAGCTGCTCGACGAGGCCCTCGCCAGGGTGCTCGCAACGGCCTAGTTCGGCCCGGACAGGGCCAAAAAACCCCTCGTTTGAGGCCCGGCACCGGTGTTACCGTGTGCTGCCGATGGGCCGCCCCCGCGTAGCCGGCTCGCAGCTCGCGCTCCTGGGGCGCGAACCGGACTTCCGGCGCCTGTTCCTCGCCACGCTCGGCTCCGGAGCCGGTACCTGGCTGGCGCTCGTCGCTCTCGAGGTCGACGTCTGGGTGCGGACGCAGTCGTCGGGCTGGGTGGCGGCGCTGCTGATCGCCGACCTGCTGCCGACATTCCTGATCGGGATCCTCGTCGGACCGCTCATCGACCGCCTCTCGCGGCGGCGGCTGATGGTCGGGGCCGACCTCGCGCGCTTCGCCGTCTTCGCGGTGCTGCCGTTCACGACGAACGCGACACAGGTCGTGTTCCTGGCGGCGCTCGCGGGGATCGCGACCGGGTTCTTCCGGCCGGCCGTCTACGCCGGCGTGCCGAACCTCGTCCAGGACGAGGACCTGACGCACGCGAACTCGCTGCTGCAGGCGGTCGACAACCTGACGTGGGCGCTCGGCTCGGTCGTCGGCGGCGCGCTCGTCGCGGCGTGGGGCGTGGACGTCGCCTACTGGATCAACGCCTGCACGTTCCTGATCTCCGCGATCTTCCTCTACGGCATCCCGCAGCGGCTGCTGCAGGCGACGCAGGCCGCGAGCCGGGGACACTGGGCCGACCTCCGCGACGGCTTCTCGCTAACCGTTCACTCGAAGGCGCTGCTGACGGTGCTGATCGCGTGGAACATCGCGATGTTCTCGAACGCGGCCGTGAACGTCGCCGAGCCGCGGCTCGTCTTCGACGCCTTCGACGCCGGCACATTCGGGCTCGGCCTGATGATGGGCTGCTCCGGCGTCGGGCTCGCGGCGGGCGCCTACTTCGCCGGGCAGTGGATCGAGCGTCGCGGGCTCGCGAACGTCTACGGCGTCTCGCTCGGGCTGATGGCCGTGGGCATCGGGCTCGCAGCGATGTCGCCCAACGTCTGGGTCGCGTCTGCGTGCGTGGTCATCTCCGGCGCCGGCAACGGTGCCGCGGTCGTCTGCAACGCGCTGCTCGTCCAGCGCGGGGCGCCGGATGCCCTCCGCGGCCGCGCGTTCGCCGTGCTGATGAGCTCGAACGTGGCGTTCCTGATCCTGGGGATGATCGTCGCCGGCCGCCTGACCGACATGGTCGGCCCGCGCTGGGTCTGGGCAGCGGCCGCGACCGCGTCGGCGGTCTCGGCGGTGGTCGGGCTCGCGCTCGCGCGCGGCGCGGCGAAGGCAGAGCGAACCACGATCGAGCCGCTGACCGCAGCGCCGCTTTAGCATCCCGCGTCGTGGCAGCGCGCCGCGACTTCACCCGCGAGACACTCGCCGCCGGGGTCCGCTCAGGCGACCGGCGTGCGCTCGCGCGCGCGATCACGCTCGTAGAGAACTCCGATCCGCTCGCCTACGAGGTCGTCCGCGACCTCTACCCCGAGACCGGGCGGGCGTACGCGGTCGGCGTGACGGGCCCGCCCGGCGTCGGCAAGTCGACGCTGATCAGCGCGCTCGTGCGCCACGTCCGGGAGCAGAAGCGCTCGGTCGGCGTGATCTCTGTCGACCCGTCGAGCCCGTTCTCGCAGGGTGCGCTGCTCGGCGACCGCATCCGCCTGGCCGACCACTTCCTCGACCCGGAGGTCTTCATCCGCTCGATGGGCAGCCGCGGCCACCTCGGCGGCCTGGCGGAGGCGACGCTCCAGGCGCTGCTCGTGCTCGACGCAGCCGGCAAGGAGCTCGTCTTCCTCGAGACGGTCGGCACCGGCCAGGGCGAGGTCGAGGTGATCGGCATCGCCGACACGGTCGTGCTCGCGCTGATGCCCGGCTCCGGCGACTCGATCCAGGCGCTGAAGGCCGGGATCATGGAGATCCCCGACGTGATCGCGATCAACAAGATGGACCACCCGGCGGCGAAGACGATGCTGAACGAGGTGCGGTCGGTGCTCTCGCTGGACCAGGAGCGGCCCTGGAAGCCGCCGATCGTGCTGACCGAGGCGAGCCGCGGCGAGAACGTGCCGGAGCTCTGGGAGCAGGTCGAGCAGCACCGGGCGTGGCTCGAGTCGGAAGGGCTGCTCGAGCAGCGCCGGCGGGAGAACCTCGCGCGTGAGGTGTTCGCCGTGGCGTCGGCGCGGGCGAAGCAGCACCTCGAGCGGGCCGTCGCCGACGACGCGGAGCTGCGGCGCCTGCTCGACCAGGTGCAGCGGCGCGAGCTCGATCCGCTCACCGCCGTGCGCGAGATACTTCACGAGGTGTTCAAGCTTGGCGACGAAGACGGCACCCGGGCGTAAGGAGATCGAGGAGGCGCGGCGGCGGCTCGAGGGAGTCGCACGCGTCACGCCGGTCTACGGCACCGAGACGCTCTCACGGCTGATCGGGCGCCAGGTCTCGCTCAAGGCCGAGAACCTGCAGCGCACCGGCTCGTTCAAGGTCCGCGGCGCCGTCAACAAGATCGCGACGCTGTCCGACGACGAGAAGCGAGCGGGCGTGGTCGCAGCGAGCGCCGGGAACCACGGCCAGGCCGTCGCGTGGGCGGCCCGTGAGGCGGGCGTCAAGGCGACGATCTTCATGCCGCAGGACGCGCCGATGGCGAAGGTCGAGCCGACGAAGAACTACGGCGGGCACGCCGAGCTCGTCGGCCTGACGTTCGAGGACGCGCTCGCCGCGGCCTACGAGCGGGCCGAGGGGACGGGCGCGACGTTCGTCCACCCCTACGAGGACGACCGTGTGATCGCGGGCCAGGGGACGATCGGCCTCGAGCTCGCCGAGCAGGTTCCCGACGCGGAGACGGTCGTGATCCCGATCGGCGGCGGCGGGCTCTGCTCCGGGATCGCGCTGGCGCTGCGGGCGGTCAAGCCGGGCGTGCGCATCGTCGGCGTCCAGGCGGGCCTGCACGGGCCGACCATCGCCGACGGGATCGCGGTCAAGGAGGTGGGCGAGAAGACCGGCGCGATCCTGGACGACGTGCTCGACGACCGGGTCTCGGTGACCGACGACGAGATCTGCCAGGCGATCGTGCTGCTGCTGGAGCGGTCGAAGCTCGTCGTCGAGGGCGCGGGCGCGGTCGGGGTCGCTGCGCTCCTGAACGGCAAGGCGGGCCGCGGCGACAGCCCTGCCGTCGCGATCCTCTCGGGCGGGAACATCGACCCGACGGTGCTGATCTCCGTCATGAGGCACGGCCTGACCACCGCCGGCCGCTACCTTGTCGTGCGAAGCCGCGTGCAGGACCGACCGGGCGAGCTGATCAAGCTCCTCTCACTCGTCGCGCGCGAGCGGGCGAACGTCGTCTCGGTCGAGCACCACCGCGAGGGGATGGACGTCCCGGTGTACGAGAGCGAGATCGAGCTGACGCTCCAGATGCGGGACGAGCACCACTGCTCTGTGCTGCTCGAGACGCTCCGCAGCCTGGGCTACCAGGTCGAGCGGATCCGCTAACCCGATGCTGGTCTGCCCGGAGTGCGGGCGGGAGAACGCGGACGACGCGCGCTTCTGCTCGGCCTGCGGCACCTCGCTCGAGGCGCCGCCGGAGCGGCGCGAGGAGCGGAAGGTCGTCTCGGTGCTCTTCGCCGACCTCGTCGGGTTCACTTCGCGCGCGGAGCGGCTCGACCCGGAGGACGTGCGGGCGACGCTCTCGCCGTACTACGCGCAGCTGCGCAGCGAGCTCGAGCGGCACGGCGGCACCGTCGAGAAGTTCATCGGCGACGCGGTGATGGCGGTCTTCGGGGCCCCGGTGGCCCACGAGGACGACCCGGAGCGTGCGGTGCGGGCGGCGCTTGCGATCCGGGACGCGATCGGCGAGGACGGTCAGCTGCAGGTGCGTGTCGCCGTCACGACCGGGGAGGCGCTGGTGACGCTCGGCGCACGGCCGAGCGAGGGCGAGGGGATGGCCGCGGGCGACGTCGTGAACACCGCCGCCCGGCTGCAGAGCGCTGCGCCAGCGAACGGGATCCTCGTCGACGAGACGACCTACAGGGCCACCCGCGCGGTGGTCGGGTACCGCGAGGCGGAGCCGGTCAGCGCAAAGGGCAAGAGCGAGGCCGTGCGCGTCTGGGAGGCGCTCGAGCCCCGCGCTCGGTTCGGGGTCGACGTCGTGCAGGCCGGAGCGCCGCTCGTCGGCCGTCGCCGCGAGCTCGACCTGCTCGCGGGCGCACTCGCGCGGGCCAGGGCCGAGCGCGCGCCGCAGCTCGTCACGCTGATCGGGGTGCCCGGGATCGGCAAGAGCCGTCTCGTCTACGAGCTCCACCGGCTCGTCGACGCCGATCCGGAGCTGATCTCGTGGCGCCAGGGACGCTCGCTTCCCTACGGGGACGGCGTGACCTTCTGGGCGCTCGCAGAGATGGCGAAGGCGCAGGCCGGCGTGCTCGAGTCCGATTCGCCCGCGGAGACCGAGCGGAAGCTGGCAGAGGCCGTCGCCGCGCTCGAGCTCGACGAGCGGGTGCTCGAGAGCCTCCGGTCGCTCGTCGGCACCGGCACGGAGGCGCGCGGAGACCGATCGGAGCACTTCACGGCCTGGCGGGTGTTCTTCGAGGCGCTGGCGGAGCGTGGGCCCGTCGTGCTGGTCTTCGAGGACCTGCACTGGGCTGACGACGACCTGCTCGACTTTGTCGACCACCTCGTCGACTGGGCGGCCGGCGTTCCGCTGCTCGCGGTGTGCACGGCGCGGCCGGAGCTGCTCGAGCGGCGGGTCGGCTGGGGCGGTGGCAAGTCGAACGCGCTGACGCTCTCGATTTCGCCGCTCTCCGACGACGAGACCGCGCGCCTGCTGGCGGAGCTGCTGGAGCGCGCCGTCCTCCCGGCCGAGGTGCAGGCGTCGCTGCTCGTGCGCGCCGGCGGCAATCCCCTCTACGCCGAGCAGTTCGCGCGCCTGCTCCAGGAGACGGGGGCCGCCGACTTGGCGCTGCCCGAGAACGTGCAGGGGATCATCGCCGCGCGTCTCGATGCTCTGCCACCTGCCGAGAAGCAGCTGCTCCAGGACGCCGCGGTCGTCGGCAAGGTCTTCTGGCTCGGCGCCGTTTGCGCCGTCGGCGAGCGCGGGGCGGCGGACGCCGAGGTCGCGTTACACGCGCTCGCTCGCAAGGAGTTCGTCCGCCGCGAGCGTCGTTCCTCCGTCGCGGGCGAGGAGGAGTACGCCTTCCGCCACGTGCTCGTGCGCGACGTCGCCTACGGCCAGATCCCGCGAGCAGTCCGCGCACAGCGACACGAGACGGCGGCGCGCTGGATCGAGGCGCTCGGCCGCCCGGAAGACCACGGCGAGATGCTGGCGCACCACTACCTCGAAGCTCTACGGCTCGGCCGCGAGGCGGGCAGCGAACCCTCGGAAGAGCTCGCCGGACGCGCGAGGCGCGCCGCGCGCGACGCTGGCGACCGGGCATTCGCACTCGGCGCCTACTCGGCTGCAGCACGCCTGTACGAGGCAGCGCTCGAGTTGACGCCGACGGAGGCTCCGGGGCGCGCCGACCTGCTGCTCGCGTATGCGCGCACCCGGGCAGACGACAGCGCGCTCGACGACGTGGTGCTGCTCGAGGCGACCGAGAGCTTCCTACGCGAGGGTCGCATCGAGGCCGCGGCCGAGGCGCAGGCGCGGCTTGGCGGGATCTGGATGAACCGAGCGGACGGCGACCGGGCGCTTGCACACCTCGAGCATGCCCGTGAGCTGGTCGAGGGCCGGCCGTCCTCGAGCGAAAGGGCCTTCGTCCTGCAGGAGCTCGGCCGGCTCCTGATGATGGCGGGGGACTTCGGCCGCGGCATCGAGCTGGCGCGCGAGTCGCTGCGCCTGGCTGAGGAGCTCGGCATCGCCGCGACCCGCGCGCGGAACCTGAACACGATCGGCGTCGCCCGGGTGGCGAACGGCGACCGCGGCGGCCTCGAGGACCTCGAGCAGGCGGTCGAGATCGCCGCCGCGGCCCACTCGCACGAGGAGGTCAGCGCGCTCGCGAACCTGACCTGGATGAACGTCATCCTCGGCGACCTCCGGTCGGCGCGCCCCGTGCACGACCGGTCGCTCGAGCTCGCACGCCGGCAAGGTCTCTTCTCCTTCGTTCGCTGGCAGGAGGCCGAGGAGGTGGTGCAGCGTCACTGGGAGGGCTCGTGGGACGACGCGCTCGCGGCGGCCGCCGACTTCCTACGGGAGCTCGACCGCTCCGGCGTCCCGCACTACATGGAAGGGATGGCCCGCTCCGTCGTCGCCGCGATCGCCCTCGCCCGCGGCGACCGCGAGCTCGCGCGGGCCGAGGCAGAGCGTGCAGTCGCGGTCGCGCGCCCGACCAGGGACCCGCAGACGGTGAATCCCGCACTCACCTTCCACGCGCAGGTCGCGCTCGCGGTCGGGGAGACGACTCTGGCGGCCGCCCTGGCCGACGAGCTGGCCGCATCGTGGCGCGCCGTCGGGATCCGGGAGCCGCACGAGCTCTCGGTCGCGCCGTGGATCTTCACCGCGCTCGGCCGGGGGGACGAGGTGCTGGCGGCGCTCGACGCCGAGCCGCGGGCGATCACGCCGTGGCACCAGGCGGCGCGGCGGCTGGCAGGGCGCGACCTCGTCGCCGCGGCGGAGGTGTTCGCCGAGATCGGGACGGTGCCCGACGAAGCGTATGCGCGGCTGCGAGCCGCGGAGACGTTCGCCGCGGACGGTGATCGGGCGAGCGCCGACCGTCAGCTCGCGCTCGTGCTTCCGATGATCGCCCAGCTCGGCGCCGGCGCCTGGTCGGCCGAAGCCGAGTCGCTACTTGCCGAGTCAGCCTGAGCCGCAGCGGCGGAATGCCGTCAGCGAGTGACCGCGCTTCTGCCAGTCGTCGATGCCGCCGTCGAGGACCGGTCGCGCGTCGACACCTTCGGCGGCCAGCACGCTCGCGGCGACGCCGGCGCGGGCGCCGCTGGAGCAGATCGTCACCACCGGCCGGCCGTTCTGGAGCTCGTCTCGGTAGGCCCGGACGAGCCGGTACGGAATGTGCCGGCTGCCGGCGATGTAGCCCTCGTCCCGCTCGTCTTTCTCGCGGACGTCCAGCACCTCGACCGCGTCCTGCTCGACCAGCCGCTCCAGCTCGTCGATCCCGACCGTCTCGAGGGTGTCCGGCGTCGGCAGCTCGAGGACGTAGCCTGCGACGTCGAGCAGCCCGACCGCGTACAGCCGGCGCGCGGCGTCCTCGGCGTCCTCCCGCGAGGAGGCGTGGATCGTGATCGGCCGGTCGTGGTCGAGCACGAACGCCGTCTTCGTGCCGACCGAGGAGCCGTCGAGCGGCACGTTCACCGCGCCGTGGGCATGGCCGGCGGCGTGCTCGGCGGCGGGCCGGACGTCGAGCAGCTGCCCTGTCGGCTCGTCCAGCGGCTCCAGCGGCGGCTGCGCGGCGAGGAACGGGCCACGGTTGAGCTCCACGACGCGCTCGACGGTCGGCGGCCGCGGCGCGGCGATCGCAGCCGAGTGCGCGACGAACTCCTGCTCGTCCCGGATCGCGAGCGCGGTGTTGGAGAGCCGCTCCATCCCGATCGTCGAGACCCGTTCGCGCGAAAGGCCCGCGCCGCAGAGCGAGCCACCCGTGTGGCCGGGGTCGACCTCGGTCTCGTCGGGCAACCCGGCGAGTCGCTGCAGCGACCGGAAGAGGCCCTCCGCGCCTTCGCGCGCCTCGACCGCGAGGTCCGGCCGTGCGGCGTCGCCGATCAGCAGCGAGTCGCCGGTCAGCAGATGACCGTCGACGAGGAAGCACGAGTGCTCGGGGCGGTGACCGGGCGTGTGCATCACCTTCACCGTCAGCGAGCCGAGCGGCGATCTCGTCGCCGTCCTCGAACGGGTCGCAGGGGTACGCGACGTCGGCGAGGGCGTGGATCGAGACCTGCGCACCCTGCTCGAGCGCGAGGCGCCCGTGGCCCGAGACGTGGTCCGCGTGGTTGTGCGTCTCGAGCACACGCACGATCCGCACGCCCGCCTGCTCGGCCGCGGCGAGCAGCGGCTCGATCGCGTAGGGCGGGTCGACGGCCGCTGCCTCGCCGGCCGACTCGTCGCCGATCAGGTAGGACGCGCAGCCGAGGTCGTCGTCCACGAACTGCTCGAAAATCACGTCGCGAGCGACGCTACCAACGTCCGCCGCTAGCTTTCTTGAAGTACCGCCTTGGCTCAACGAAGCCGTTAGCGGCTGCGCACACCCTCTTCTGGCCCCACCGAGGCCCCACCACGAAGGCGCGGGGGCGGCCTTTGGGCGCGTCAGAGCGCGGTAGGCCTCGAGCCAGAACGAGCCCCATTTCGTCCTCGTTCAGGTCGACCATCACGTGCCCGTAGACGTCCGAGAGCAGCGAAGCCTTCGAGTGCCCGCTCCACTGCTTGACGAACACCGTCTCGAAGCCCAGGGCGAGCCAGAGCGAGTGGCGGCGGTGCCGCAGGGCCTTGCCCTCTCGCGCTTGGGGCGGGCTTGGCACGAAGGCGTCACCGTGCGAGCGCCGGAGGACGCGCTGCTCGAGCAAATCGCAAACGGCTCCGTGCATCCCTCGTTGATCGCCGAGCCGAACCGCAACGGAACGGGCGCGTCGTAGGCGTGGACGAGGCGGCCGTTGTACTGCCCGACCTTGCGGCCTAGGGAATCCTGCGACCCGCGAGGTGCTCGAGGAAGAGGTGAGCGCCCGAGGCGTGACCTACTGAGCGGAGGAGCTTGCGCTCCTCTAGGGGGAGAAGGGTAGGTCGGTGGCGTCTTCTTGCCGTCCGCGCCACCACCCCGGACGCCACTCCTCGACCGTACTACTTAGCGTCGATCGCTACGAGCGCCGGGTTCAATAACTTCACAAATAGCGGCAAATTCACCGCTCGTGCGGCCTTGGCAAGGGTGTGACTTGGCGGGACTCTGATTTGACAGGGGGAGCCGGGTGCTGGCCCACCTGGGGGAGAGAACGACCCGACCCGCTTGGCTCCCCCTCCTTCCGATCCTGCGACGCTGCGATGTCAGTCGGCCCACGCTGCTCGAGGAGATCCGCAACGGCTGCGTTCATCCGAGCCTCGTCGCCGAGCCAGGCCGCGTTGCAGCCTAGAGACGCTCGCGTTCGCGCTCGCGCTCGGAGCCATAGCTCCGCCCGACCCCGGCCGTAAGCTTGGGCGCGCCGTGGTGGCGCTTGTCGCTCTCGCGATCTCGGGGCTTACGCTCCTCTGGACGATCATCTGGTCGCTCTCGCAGCGGCGGCTCGCAACGCGGCCGCGCCTGACGGTGCGCTCGGTGTGGGCGATGCCGATATCCGGGCCGGAGGTAGGCCCTCGCTGCATCCAGACGACGGCGACAAACACCGGTCTGGCACCGGTCACGATCGCCAGTTCGTCGTTCCTCATTCGCGGCCGCCCGCGTGATCGCGTCGTGCCCGCCCCTCGACTGGGTGCATCAAGATCCCCCGCTGCCGACGCGGCTCGAGCCAGGGGCGCACTGGATAGGGATGGCCGATGCGGAGTCCATCAAGAGGAGCGTCGACCGCCACCTAGGCGCTCGTCCGTCATGGTGGGTTTGGCCGATCGTGGGGCGACTCGACCGGGCGCGCCCACAAGGCGACGCCGGCGGCCGTGGGCTGGCGGCGGGCTGCTACGGCGGCGCTGGATGCGCCTCGACTGAGGCCTCACCGGGGCCACACGAGCACGATGTTTCGCGACTCTCTAGAGCGGGGAGCGCCACACGGTTGAGCCAAATCGGCTCTCCCATGCGGCCCGTTCCCTAGCTTTCTTGAAGTAGTGACCTTGCGCCCGTGCAGGGCACGATCGTCGGACGCTAGGCCGGAACTAGAGTGTTGCCCGCAAGCGCGGCGGGAAGCTCGTTTCGCGAGTCGAGCTGCAGCTTGCGGAAGATGCTCGTGAGGTGGCCCTCGACCGTGCGTGCGGTTACGAAGAGGCTCTGCGCGATCTCGCGGTTGGTCAGGCCTTGGCTGGCGAGCTCGGCGATGCGGCGCTCGCTCGCCGTCAGCGAGTCGAGTCCCGTGAGAACGACCCGGCGCGGGCGCGCGCCGGTCGCGCGGAGATCGGTCTCGGCCTGTTCGGCCAGCCGCTTGGCGCCCACGCGGTCGGCAGTGTCGAGTGCCTCGCGGAGCAGTTCTCGAGCTTCGGTCCGCCGATTGCGCCGCCGAAGCATCGCGCCGAGGTCGGCGAGAGCTCGCGCTCGTTCCAGCCTGGCTTCGCAATGGTCGAACGCGTCGATCGCCTCACGCAGCATGGACTCTCCACGCTCACCGCCGGCCACGAGCCCGGCGGCGCGCTTGGCCACTGCGAGCGCTCGCGGGGCGCCAAATGCACAAGCGAGCTGGAGTTCGTCCTCTGCGAGGCGTCCCGCCGCCTCATGATCGCCGAGCGCGAGCTGGGCCAGCGCAGCCTCTGACCGCCAAGGGAGGAAACTCGGGCAGGTAACCAGCACTCGCGTCAAATCTGCGCCGACGCCCTTGAAGTCCTCGAGCCCTTCGCTGATCCGCCCCTGCCCAACCCGCAAGCGTCCGCGGGCCAGGCGAAGAACCGCGTCCGTGACGTATCCGCTTTCTGCCTCGGAGTCGAGTAGCGTGAGCGTCTCGACGGCCGCATCGAGTTCGCCTTCCTCGACAAGCGCCGTCACCAGCACACTGCCGTTGAGGATGCGATACATGGATGGTGCGGGGAGCTCGGTTGCGGCGAGCGCTGTCCGCGCGTCTCCCTCGGCCGCCCTCAGATCGCCGCGCCGGAGGGCAACCCACCCACGATCGCGCAAGCCCATGGCAAGCCGGCCCGCGTCACCCGTAGCCCGCGCCTGCGCGATCGAGTCATCAAGCAGCGGCCGCACCTGTGCATATCGGTCGGCCAAGAGAAGCGAGAACGTCGTCTGCGAAAACCACCCTGCGACAGAGAACCATGGGCCCCCTTGCGACCCTGGGCGTGCCTTGTCTCCGACCAGAAGCGCCCTGGTCGCCAGGTCCGCGCCGATCTCGGCGGGCTCGTTCGTGAGGATGGAGATGAACGCGGCAGCGGCCAGCAGCTCAGGCGGCGCCGCGGAATCGCCAGCGGCCCGGTCGCGCAACATCTCGCCACGGAGGGCCACCGAGGGTGCGGTCACGGGGTCGTTTATCCCGGGGACGACGGCCGCAGCCTCGAGCTGAACCGCGAGCTCGTCGTGACGCGAATCGAGCGCCGAGGACGCACGATCGAGAACCTCGACCGCTTCCCCGTGGCGCTGGGCTCGGCTGAGCGCGTGCGCCAGTACCATCGCTGCCTCGGCAGCGGCCACAGCGTTCGGCGCCGCGTCTACGGCCTGCTGCAGATGCTCGGACCAGCCGACGAGGCCAGCGCTCGCCTCGGCCATTCCGAGCTCCAGCAGCAATCCCGACTGGTCCTCCGCCAGCGGCGGTTCATCGAGCACTCGCCGCAGGAAGACGGCTGCCGACTCGGGAGCACCGTTCCGCTCCGCCGCCCGCGCGGCCTCGAGGAGCCGCTCAGCGACCCAGGCGTCGGCGGCCGGCTCGCTGATCAGCAGGTGCTTGGCAATCCGCTCGCTCTCGCCCGGTTGCTCGGCGAGCACTTGAGCCGCACGTCGGTGGCCCTGCGCGCGCTCGGTACCGGTGAGGTCCGAGTAGATACCAGTGCGGACGATCGGATGGATGAACGTCAGTGGCCGGCTCGACTCGAGGATCCCCGCGCTCGCCAGCAGCTCGGCTGCGTCAGCTGCCTCGTTCTCTTCGAGACCGGCGAGTCGGGCCGCCTGGAGGAGGTCGCCTTGCTCGAGGATCGCCAGGGCCCGAGCCAGCCGGCCGGCATGCTCTGGTAGCCGGCGAAGCCGAAGTCGAATCGACCGACCGACCGTTCGTGCGCCGATCCTCTCGACATGGTGCGCGGACTCTGCGGCCGGAGCGATCCCTTCTTCGTTCAGCGCCTCGACGAGCACGCGCATCAAGAACGGCGTTCCTCGCGTCGCGCGCAGGCAGGCATCGATGAAGACCGCATCGGGAGCGCCGGCGAGTTCCGACTCCACAAGTTGGGCGACGGCGGCTCTCGTCAGAGGCGGAAGACGGATCACGTCCGCGGAGGGATCGGTCGTCAGTGTCGCAAGCAACTCAGCATCCGTACCTGCCTCGCGAGGGCGGGTCGCGAGGACGAGCGCAGCATCCAGCTCTTCGAGCCGCGTGAGCAAGAAGGCCAGGTAGCGGAGGGACGGGGCGTCTGCCCAGTGCGCATCGTCGACGACCAGGCAAAGCGGGCCGACGTTGGTCAGATTCGCGCACAACCAGTAGAGGCCGTGGAGAATCGCGAACGAGGGATCAACGCTTGACGAGGGCGGGCCCGTCGTAGCAGGTGCGCCCGGAAGCTCGAGGACGGCTGCAGCCGAGCCGGCCGCGGCTTGCAGCAGATCGGCACGCTCGAATGCCGATGCCGCCGCGAGTGGCGGCTCGAACAGCTGACGCACCACCCCGAAGGCGAAATCGCGCTCTAGCTCAGTTCCCCGCGATCGAAGTACGCGCATTCCGCCGTCTGCGGCCGCAGAGCGCGCCGCCGCGAGCAGCGCCGTCTTGCCAATCCCGGCTGGCCCTTCGATCACCACGAACGTGCCGCGCCCCGCGCGAGCCTCGGCCAGTGCCGACTCGATCCGCGCCAGCTCCTCGCTCCGTTCGAGGAGCCGGCTGGTGGCCGCGGCCTTGTTCATACGGGTTGAGCGTAGCGCCAGTACGGACGACGGGAAGAGGCAGGGGTCACGACGGTGCGAACGCGCTCCGCCGTTTCCATCATCGCTCGGACGATCACATCGCCGACCGCCCACGGCTCACTCATCACGTAGTGGAGACGAAACACATGAGCACACATGTGGAATTGCCGCGTAAACGCAGGGCTGCCTGCGTAAAGGTCGCACCGATGCGGGTAGCTCGGCGCGGTGGGGTTACACGCCGCCCAAGGGAGAGGGCGAGCGCGAGGAGGTGATGTTCAGAAACTGACGCCGAGGGCGTAGCGGGCGCTGCGTCTCCCCGCGTGTGAACCACCGATTCTCTCGTCACTTGGCAGGCAAGGAGGCTTGGGAGATGAACGAGACTCAACAGGCTGAGCATCGGAGCAGCCGGCGTTCCTTCTTGCTCAAAGGGGCTGCAGTCGGGCAGGAACCCTCGGCGCGGGGCGGCTGTTGGCCGACGCGTCACCGGCTCTTGCAAGCGGCGGCCTCACCAAAGGCGACGCGGCGATTCTTCGCTTTCTGGCCACGGCCGAGATCCTCGAGACCGACATGTGGCAGCAATACAACGAGCTCGCGGGCATCCAGGACGCCGAAGTCCCCGGCGGGAGCGGCAATCCCGCCTACACCGAGGCGGTTGCAGTACTGGACGAGGACATGGCCCAGTACATCCACGACAACACCGACGACGAGGTCAGCCACTTCACCTTCATCAACGCCTACCTGAAGGCGCACGGCGCGCAAACGGTCAACCTGGACAAGTTCCGCACCCTGCCGAGCAGCAAGGCAACCGGGGCGCAGCAGATCGGACGGCTGACCAACCTGATGGAGCTGACGATCAACACCAGCTTCTGGACGCGCTACCGCAGCGATTCGCAGAATCCCGACTTCGGCGACGTCCTCCCGAACGCCGTCCCCGACCTCGCCACCGGCCAGCACCCGGCGATCCCGCGCACCGACGCCGACCTCGCCCCGCACGACCACCTGCAGGCGATCGCCAACACAGCCGGCTTCCACTTCGCCTGGATCGAGCAGGGCGGTACCACCCTCTACGCCGCGCTCGCCCAACGGGTCACCCATTCCGAGGTGCTGCGAATCCTGCTCAGCATCGGCGGCTCCGAGATCATGCACTTCCAGACCTGGCAGGACAAAGCCGGCAACGCGCTTCCCTTGACCGATCCCATCACTGGGCTCACGTTCCCCGACCTCAACGCCGATGGCGAGCTGACCCAGACCAACCTGATCATGCCCGAGCCGACGATCTTCCTCGAGCGCAAGTTCCCAATCGTCTCGATCATCCGCCCGACGGAGACCGACGGCGCCGCCATGGGCACAGTCCGGGCCTTCACCAACGACGGCCTCTTCATTGGACAATCAACTGAGTTCTTCGCCGTCCTTACTGAGCTGGCCAAGGCCGCCGACGCGGCCCGACACGGGTCGTGAGCGACGTGCCGCCAGCCGACGTGCGCTTGATCGTGCTTGCGCGGACGACGCACTAGACCACCTGCCGACGCTGGGGTGGTGATTCACCCGCCCCAGCGTCTCGTCACTGTCCGGGACTTCGTGAAGCTCTGGACCCGCGGGACGGAGACAGTCCGACCTGATCGACTCGGCTCAACCACGCCGCCGTCGGACTAGCTTCCTTGAAGTAAGCACTCCCGCGCTTTGCAGGGAGAACGCTCTCAGAGGGCCTCCTCTGGCCCCACCGGGGCCCCACCGGCACGCTGTTCTAGGGCCCCGTAAGACACGATTTCGGGCCGTTTCGGTTTCGTCGCCTGCTCGTAGGCCTGAGCCAGAAGCCCCTCCACTCGTCTTCTCTCGGGTCGATGAGAACGTGCCCATAGACGTCAGTGAGCATCGAGGCCTTGCTGTGGCCGCTCCACTGCTTGACGAACACGGTCTCGAAGCCGTGGGCCAGCCAGAGCGAGCAGCGGCGGTGGCGCAGGGCGTGCGGGCCGTAGCGGGCAAGCCCGGCATTGCGGCAGGCGAGCGCCAGGCTGTCACGGATCGACGAGGCGGAGAGACCGGCGAACACGCGCCGATCGGCGCTGCGATCCTCGAGCGCGCAGAGGGCGGCTAGCTCGTCGAGCAGCTCCGGCGGCACCGGCAACCAGCGCTGGCCCGCCGTGCGGCGTTTTGTGCGGGCGCGTGAGACGGGGATACGACCCTCGGCGAAGTCGACGTCACCGAAGGCCGAGCCCGTCTAGTTCGGAGAGTGCGAGCCGGGGTAGAGGCTGACCGTCGGGCATCGGGTGACCTCTGCTGAGACCACGGGAGAGCGCGGCGGGCCTCACCACGGGGAGGGGGAACGGGCGGCCCCGGGGCCTCAGGCTTCCGTCAGCCCTACCGGGTGACCACCCCTTCGGTGAAGGCCACGGGGAAGAGCGCGGCAGCCTCTGGCGGCCCCGGCTCACGCTCCGACCATGGCACCGGCTGCGGTGATGTGCATCGGGGGAAGCACCTACGAGTTGCGAATCGTGCTGGCATGGTCGCGCAGCACAAGCACCCCGCGTGCAGGGCGTTCAGCTCGCCGCCCGGCCCGGTTCCTAGCTCTGGCTTGTCGCCATCTTCGCCTTCGCTGCGATCAAGAGCGACGGGCTCGGCTCTTCGTTCTGGGGAGCGCTTCGGGCGCTGGCCTCGCCCAAGCTCTTGCTCCTCTTCGGCACGGCTGCTGTGTACTCGGGCGCCCTCGTTGTTCTCGGGAACGAGGCCGGCTTCTGGCACACCAGCGCCACCAAGGCCACCGTCTACTGGTTCTTCGGCACGGCGCTCATCCTGGCCGGGAACGCGACCCAGGTTTCGCCCGACGATCCAGCCTTCGTCAGGAAGCTACTGCGGGGTTCGCTCAGGCTGACGATCCTGGTCGAGTTTCTCGTCAACCTGTACGTGTTCCCGTTGCTGGTTGAGCTCTTGTTCGTTGCCGCTGCTGTTCTTGCTCATCGGCATGCAGGTCGTCGTCGACCAGGGACCGAACATGATCCCTGTTCGGAAGGTCGTCAACGTGGTGCTCGGGGCGATCGGGGCTGGGTTGATGCTCTACGTGGCGGCGAGGGCGCTCGGTGACTGGCGCGGCTTCTGGACAAGGGAGAACGCCGAGGACTTCCTGGTCGCGCCAGTGCTCACGCTCGCGCTGGTTCCGTTCCTCTGCCTAGTCGCGTGGGAGTCGAAGCGGGAGCTCCAGAACCTTTCGCAGGCGCTGGCTAGCTGCCTCCGACTCCGCGGCTTAAGACGGGTAAGACCGTGCCAGTCGGCGCCCGGCGCTCCCGTTGCCGAGCGAGACAGCGCTCTTCGGGCCCCACCGAGGCCCCACGGGAACAGCGTTCAGCGACCTCTACGGCAGGGGACATTGGAGCAATGCGGCTTCCCGCATGGTTACGCGGGCCGTTCCCTTGCTTCCTTGAAGTGGAGGCGCGCCGGGGGCGCTGCTTCCTCTTCTTGCGGCAGTCCCGTCGTGAGCAGGCGCGGCTCGGTGCGCCAGAGCTCGCGCAGCGCCGCGACGACCTTCGGGCAGAACTGGGTGCCGGCGTTGCGCTCGATCTCGGCAAGCGCCGCGATCAGCGGTCGGCCCGAGCGGTAGGGGCGGTCGCTCGTGAGCGCGTCTAGCGCATCCGCGACGAAGACGATCCGCGCAGGGAGCGGGATGTCGTCGCCCGCGAGGGCGTCGGGATAGCCAGTGCCGTCGATGCGCTCGTGGCTCGAGCGCGCGCACTGGCGGACGATCGGGTCGAGATCGAGCTCCGCGAGGATGTAGTCGGAGATCAGCGGATGGGAGCGGATGATGACCCACTCCTCCTCGTCGAGCGGGCCGTCCTTGCGCAGGATCGACTCGGGGACGCCGATCTTGCCGATGTCGTGAAGGAGCGCCCCGATTTCGATCGCCTCGAGCTCGTCGTGCTCGAAGCCGAGCCGGCGCGCGAGCCCGACCCCGACTGCCGCGACGCGCTCGGTGTGGCCGCCCGTGTAGACGTCCTTGGCCTCCATGCTGCGAGAGAGCGCGGCGATCGTGTCGCGGTGCGCCCGGCGGAGCTTCGTGTTCGCGTCCCGAATCTCCTCGACCGCGGCAGCCGTACGCTCGAGGTACTGGCGCACCGAGAGGATCATCAGCGCGGGCGGCAGGGTGAACGCGACCAGGCCGAGCAGCCCGATCTCCCGGTAGGCGACCGTCGCCGCCAGCGCAAGCGGGCCGAAGAGGACGAAGTGGAAGCGCGCCCAGTGGAAGCGCTCGAGCCAGACCTTTCGCCACGACAACCGCTCGTCGAGGCTCATAGCCAGGCTCAGCAGGCCGTTGTTGACGATCACGTAGACGAGGCCGGCGACGATCGCACCCGCCGTGCGCCAGGGACCGAAGGCGTAGAAGGCCAGTGACGCGGCGCCGGCGGACACGGCGTAGTTCGAGACGTCGAACGCGCCCTTGTAGAGCTTGGGGCGGGTGCGCAGCCACTGCGCAGCGGCCGCAAAGGCCGCGATCGCCATCGCCGGTGCGAGCGGCAGGAGGTAGACGCCCGCAAGGATCCCGATCGCGGCGACGCCGACGCTGCCGCGGCCGTAGACGCGGATCGAGGACAGCTGCAGGCCGAGCGTCAGCAGGACGATCGTCGCGACGCGCCCGGGGGTGCCGGTCAGCGCCGCGTGCAGCTCACCGCCGTCCGCGACGATCGCCGCGGAGGCGAGCGTCCCGAGCGCGGCGATCAGCGCGGCGACGCGCTGGTCGAGCGCTCCCGCATCGACCTCGACGCCGAGAGGTGCGGCCGCGCGGAGCACTAGCCCCAGGCGTCGAAATCGTCAGGCGAGCTCGACCACGAGGTCGAGCTCCAGCTGGAGGAGCTCCAGCTCGAGGAGCTCCAGCTGGAGGACGTCCAGTCGGCGTACGCGCTCCAGCTCGAGGAGCTCCACGATGAGCTGCTCCAGCTAGAAGAGCTCCAGCTGGAGGAGCTCCAGCTCGAGGAGTCCCAGTCCGACGCCACCGTCGACCCGGTCAGGCAGCTCGCGCCGGGCGCGCAGACGAGCGCCGGGACGCCCTGGTTCGCACGGCCGGGCGTGCCGGCGACGTTGTACGACGAGCTGAGGCTGAGTGCGCCGATCTTCGAGTTCCTCGGCTTGGCGCCCTGCTTCGCGATTAACGCCCACTTGACGTTGTCCGGGCTCCAGTCGGGATGCCACTGGAAGATGATCGCGGCCGCACCCGCGACCTGGGGCGCGGCAAACGACGTGCCGTTGATCTCTGCGTAGCCGCTCGCCACGCGGTTCGCGGCGGGCGCTTGTGCGTCAAACGCCGTGCTCGCGGGCAGCGGGCCCGCAATGTGCCGGCCGGGGGCGACGAGGTCCGGCTTCATGAACCCGTCGATCGTCTTGCCGCCTGAGCTCCACGGAGCCAGCGTGTCGTCACCGGGCCCACGGGTGTTCATCGTGTCGAAGGCGCCGACCGTGAAGGCGAGCGGGTCGTTGGCCGGCGCGTAGTCGGTCGCGCCGGCCGCAGTGCCGCGGTTGCCCGCTGCGACGGAGACGAAGACGCCGCTTGCCCAGAGCCGCTCCACGGCGAGGTCGAGCGCGCTGTCCTTGTACGAGCTCGGTACGTCCTCGGTCAGCGAGAGGTTGACGACCCGGATGTTGTAGGCGTGGGCGTTGTCGAAGATCCACTTGAGCGCCGTGATCACGTCGCTCGTCCGGACGCCCGTGGGGCGGTTGATGTTCAGGGCATAGACCGTCGCGCCGGGCGCGATCCCGATGAAGCGGCCGTCGGGGCTGTACCCGGCGGCGACGCCGGCGACGAGGGTGCCGTGGCCGACCGTGTCGTCCAGCGAGCCCGTCTGCCCGTCGAGCGCCACCTGCACGAGCCGCGAGCCGAACGCGTCGGAGGGCGTGACGCCGCTGTCGATCACCGCGATGCCGACGCCGCGCCCGGTGGCGCCGGCCGACCACGCGTTCGCAGCCGAGTCCCGACCAGGGAAGATCGTCGCGAGCGACGAGGCCGAGACGGCGCCGACGGCGGTGAAGCTCACCGACGAGTCGAGCGAGATGAGCGAGACGCCCCGATCCGACTTCAGCGCGGCGAGCCGGCCGGCGGGAACGCTCGCGGCCACGGCGCCGCCGAAGCCGAGGCGCCTGACCTTCGTGCCGTACCGGCCCGCCGCGGCTGCCGCCGACGGCCCGCTGATGATCACGTGCAGAGGCTTCTGGGGAGCCGAGCGCCGCGCCGCGGCCGCTAGGGGTGCCGCTACCTTGGCGTAGTGGACGGTCGCGCGCGCGTCGGCGCTCGCGGTCGCGATCGCCGCCAGGATGGCGACAGGAACGCCGAGGCTCGAGAACCGTCTGAGTTTTCGCCGCATCGAGATCCCCACTTCCGCAGAGGGCCGCCCTCTTCATATGGGTCGGCGGCGTACGTTCTGCCTCCCCCGGCGGGGTGATTCGCCGGTAGCTTGCGTCACGCGGTGATGCGGCGAAAAGCGCTCCTGCTCACGTTCTGCGTGGCGGCAACCGGGTGCTCGAATGGGCCGGCCGTCTCGCAGCGCTCGCTGCAAGTGACGGTGCAGAATCCTCCGCCACCCCCGCGCGGGGCGCTTGTGCTGGCCGGCGAGTCCGGGGCCCGCGCGGTCGCGCTCGCGGTCGGGAAAGGGAAGCTGACGGCGACCGTACTCTCCCCCGAGGGCGGGCCGCAGTCGGGCCTGAAGGTCTCCTTCGTGGCCGGGCCCCGGACGATTCCTGCGAAGCCGTGCGGGCTCGGCTGCTACTCGGCCGCGGCTCCAGCGGCTTCTCGCGTTGTGGTGCGCCTGAACGGCAGCCCGCCGGTCGTCTTCTCGCTGCCGGCGCGGCCGCGCCCCGGTGCAGCGATCGTCACCCGCGCCGCGAAGGCCACGCGCGGCCTCCGCAGCCTCGTCTACACAGAGGCGCTGCGCTCCCGGCCGAGCGGTGGGCTGCTCACGACCTGGAGCCTGAAGGCGCCCAACGAGGTCGAGTACCGGATCAAGGGCGGCGCCGATGCGGTCATCCTCGGCACGCGCCGCTGGGACCGCGATCACACTGGCGCGCCGTGGCGGCGGTCCCAGCAGCTGCCTGCGCTGCGGGTGCCCCAGCCTGCCTGGGGCTCGGTGGCCACGAACGCCTACGTGCTCGGCAAGGGCAACGTGCGGGGCAGGCCCGTGTGGATCGTCTCCTTCGCGAACCCGACCACGCCGGCCTGGTTCACGACCTGGATCGACAGGCAGACCTACCGGCCGCTGCAGCTGCGCATGACTGCGGCGGCGCACTTCATGTTCCACCGCTACATCGCGTTCGACCAGCCGCTGACGATCGCGCCGCCGAAGTGATGTTCCTCGTCGTCCTGCGCCGGTCCGGCCCCGAGTACGACCATTCGAAGCCGCTCGAGGAGCAGTCCGGCTGGCTCGAGCACGCCGCCTTCATGGACGGGCTCGTCGACGACGGCTTCATCGTCCTCGGCGGGGTGCTCGGCGACGAGGTGCGGACGGCGCACGCGGTGGAGGCGTCGTCGGAAGACGAGGTCCGCCGGCATTTCGCGCTGGACCCGTGGAGCGGGAGCCATTTGGTGGTCGACTCGATCGACTCCTGGACGATCCGTCTCGACGCGCGCGCCCACTGGCCGCCTGGCTAGCTGCGGCTACCGCTGGAGGTAGCGTTCGACCGAAGACGGCTCCTCGTAGTGCTCGAGCACATCGACGAGCACGACGAGCCCGACCAGGGTGCCGGCGGCGCCTGCGGACACCGCGAGGGCGACCGCCGTTCGCGCGATCCCTGCCGGCAAGGCGGACAGGACGACGCCGTGCAGCAGGACCGGCAGGCTCGCCACCCCGACCGCGAGCGCCAGGAGACCGAGCGCCCCACCTGCCAGGGCCCGTGCGTGTCGGGAGCCGCGAATGAGGACCGCGATTCCGACGAGCGCGAACAGGATCTCGTTCGTAGCTTCGACCCACGTGCCTTCGGTCCCCGTCTGCGCGGCTGCCAAGCCGCTTGCGATCACAATCGTTGCGATCCCAGATACCCACCCGAGGCCGGTAGCCGCCATGCGCAGGAGGGCCGGCCGGCGAAGCGCCAGGAGAAGTGCGGTTGCCGCGGCGAACACTGCGGCGATCGCCAGCCAGGGCCAAGCCGGTGGCGCAGGGACGCGGATGAGCTGGCCGCTGAGCTCGGCGCGCGAGCCGTCCACGAGCACCGGGACCGTCCAGCGACGCTCGTGCACCCCGGTGTGCAGGCCGCGCAGGCGTGCGTCGTGCCAGATCAACCGCGGTGCTGTTGAGACGAGGTGCCAGCCGGCGGCCGAGCCCGGCTTGACCAGTCCGAGCCCGGCGGCCGTCAGCGAGCTGCGATTAGCGAACGTGCCGTCGGCACCGAGCCGCAGGAAGGGCTCCCCGGTGTAGCCGAGCACGACCACTCGATGGCTGCCGAGCGCCTTGAGCCTGAGCGCGAGGTCTGCGCGGTAGATGCGGACCGAGACGGCCTGTGCCAGCGGGGGCCGAAGCGGCGTCACCGTCGCCTCGTAGTCGACGGCGACACGACCAGTCCGCTGGTGGGCGGCGGCGGTCCCCGGAACCGCCAGCGACCCGGCGATGACAGCCGCTGAGATCGCGGCCCGGCGCACTAGACCGTCCGACGAAGCGCGTCGAGTACGATCACCCACGCGGCGGCGGCCGCGGCGAGCGCCACGAACGCGAACAGGACGCGGGCCCTCATCCGCCCGCCTTGTCGACGAGGGTGACGACGAACGGCTTCCCCTTCGGCGGCGTCACCTCGAAGACGAGGCCCCAGTGCCCGACCATCACGAGCGCCGGCGCCGCCTTCGAGAAGACGCCCGGCCGCAGTTCCTTGAACTTGTAGCTCTGCTCGCCCATCTCCATGTCGAGCATGTCGAACTTCGTGATCACCTCGGCGCCCGGCACGGGCTTGCCGTTGCGCGTGAGCGCGACCTGGAACGTGTTCGGCACCGCGGCCCGGTTCGGCGTCACGCGCACCTGCACCTTGTACGGCTGCTTGGTGACGACCGTCGAGACCGGACCGGGCCCGACGCGGGCGGCGACGTTCTGAACCTTGGCCAGCGCGCTCGAGGGCGGCGCCAGGCTCGAGAGTACGGCGGCCGCAAAGAGCGCGGCGACGACGAAGATGATCTCGCCCTGGACGAGGCGCCGCAGCAGCCGCGGCGCGGAGGCGTCGTTGGCCTGCAGCCGCGGCTTCGTGCGCGCGAGGTTCACAGCGGCGAGCAGGAGCGCCGCGCTCAGGAGGCCGATCTTCCAGAGCAGTGCCTGGCCGTACGAGGTGCTCCAGAGGCTCGCGAGCGTCGGAAACTCCTCGAGCGACTGTCCGATCCCGGTGCCGATCAGCAGCACTACCGAGCAGAAGGCGACGGCCGAGAAGCGCGGCACGACGTAGGCGAGCGCCGCCGAGCGGGCGCGCGCGCCGACTGAGAGCCAGAAGACGACGAGCCCGATCAGGCCGCCGAGCCAGATCGAGACGGCCGCGAGGTGCCCGACGTCGAGCGGCAGCGAGAGCCCGCGCGGCGCCTTCTGGCCTGCGTGGCCGGCGAGGGCAGGGAGGAAGAGCGCGCCGATCGCTGCCGCAAGCGCCGAGGGCAGCGCGATCAACTCGACCACCGAGCGCTGCTGCCGGTCGGGCCGGTCGAGCCAGAGCGCGATGCCCGCTGCGACAGCGAAGAGCCAGAGCACGACCTCGAGGTCGAGGTAGTCTCGCCCGAAATCGGAGTCGCGCGCCACCGGCACGATTGCGCCGAGATCCCACACCGAGCGCAGCGTGAACTGCGCCGTCGCCAGCAGGACGTAGACCGGGATCGCGACGAGCGCAACGCCGACCGCGACGAAGAAGGCGAGTTCGAGCGAGCGCAGCGAGCTCCCTCGGACGACGCGCACCACCGGCCGCGCGATCAGCATCCGGAGCGTGAAGAGCCCGAGCGCCGTCAGCAGCGAGAGGAACATCGCCCAGCGCCCGATCAGCAGCTGGGTCGTCGTCGCCGTCTCGCTCAGCGACGGCACGCGGAACTGCGGCGGCGGCCCCGGGTTGGGCCCGACCGCGAAGGTGAACGCGCCGCGTACGGGGTGGCCGTCGGCCGAGATCACGCGCCAGAAGACGAGGTACCACCCCTCCGGCACGTGCTTCAACGGCGTCACCAGCGTCTGCGGCGCGCCCGGTGCCGAACCGGGCGCGCCACTCGTCACCTGCCGGCCCGCTGCGTCGGTGACGGAGACGATCGCGAACTTCGGCGCGATCGGCTCGCTGTAGGTCAGCCGGACCTCCGGCGGCGCGGCGTTCACCGTCCCGCTCGCGACCGGAACCGTCTGCAGGAGCGCGGCGTGCGCCCAGGCAGAGGCAGGCAGGGCGAGCGCCGCTACCGCCACCGCTCCGACGAGCCAGGCCCGCCTCACGTCATCGGCCGTCCTCTCGTCGTGAGGGCGACTATCCCTAGTACGACGCCGATCGCGCCGACGATCAGCGCCACGATCGTCAGGGTCGAGGTCGAGCTGCCGCCGAGGTTGGAGACGCCCTCGATTCGCGGCGCCGGTGTGTCGGAGCTCTCGGGGCCGCTCCAGTCGACGATCTTGCCGCTCGAGTACGTCTGCCGCACCTGCGCGACGATCGTCTTGGCCGACGTGATGGTGCCGTTGAACTGGAAGACGGCGTCCTCTCCGGTCGGCACCTTGCCGCCGGTCCACGTCACCTTCTGGATCACCTGCGACTCGCCGGAGCCGGTCGCCTGCTCGCTTCGCTTCCAGCCGGGCGCGGGCGCGAAGGAGTCGATCGAGAGCCCGCTCGGGACTGTCAGCTCGATCTCGGTGGTGGTCGCGCCCGCCTCCTCGGTCGGGACGGAGAGCGTGAATACCTGCAGCACCTTCGCTTTCGCGACGGGTGGGCTCAGGATCGCGTGCGCCGACGCGGCACTCGCGAAGACGAGCGTGGTCGCGGCCGCCGCTGCGGCCGCCAGCACGAGCTTCATGTGTCTCCTTTCGCTTCGATGTCCCGGTCAGGCCGGGAGCGGCGGCCCGCGGGACCGCGTCGCGCACCGGCATGAGCGCCGGGGCGAGCGAGAGAAGCGGGGCGAAGCGAACGAATGCCACGGGCGCGAGCCGGCGGCGCTTGAGCTCGCGGGCGACCGCGCGCGCCCATGCGAGCAGGTGCCCGGCCGCCTCCGCGAGCGCTGCGGCGAGCAGCGCCAGCGCGGCGAGCAGCGGCAGCGCGTTGCGGTGCACAGGGCCGACGAGGCATGAGAGCCCGTGGAAGCCGAGCCCGGCGCGCCAGTGCAGGTACGACTCGAACGTCGCGAACGAGAAGCAGCTCGTCACGTAGAGGGCTGCCGCCCGCACCGCCATCCGCCGCAGCCGCAGGCTCGGCGCGATCCGCTCGGGCCGCAGGCGCGCGCGCTCGCGCACGCCGAGCGCAGCGAGCCAGACGACGGCCGTCGAGCCCACCGCCGCAACGCCGAGCGAGACGAGCGTCACGGTGACCATGCTCGGGCCGCCGGCCTGGTGCTCGAGCACGACGCGCGAGCGGGCTCGGCGCCAGCGCGTACGCGAGCCAGCGGGCGACCAGCACGAGCAGTGCGACCGTCCCGGCGAAGAGCGCGAGGCGTGCCTTCATCTCACCCGCAGCGTAAAGGGTGCCGTGACGATGCGGCCGCGGTCACGGAACTGGAGGAAGAGGCGCCAGGTCCCTGCCGATCGGGAGCAGGACACCGACGTGGAGCTTGCCCGGCCCGGCCGGCTTGCCGGTGACGGTGGTTGCGCCGAGCACGCTCGTGCAGCCGGGCGTCGAGGGCCCGCAGACGTGCGTGTGGAAGTAGTCGAGCGAGCCGGCGCGGAAGAAGACGGCGTGTGCGAGCGCGCCGAACCACGGCTTGAAGACGACTGGCTTTCCAGCCGGGTCGGTCACCGTCGCGGTCATGATCGCCGGCTGGATCGCGTGGAGCTGCTTCGGCGCCTGCAGCGCGATCCGGTAGCCCGCAACGTTCTGGACCGGCTCGAACGGCGGCAGGGGCCGCGGCCTGTAGGCGCCGCCGACGCGGACGTCCTCGTGCAGCTGGAAGTTGCGCGGCGCGCCCTTCGCGCCAGGGTAGGCGTCGACCAGCACGCGGTAGGGGCCGGGGGAGGGGAAGACGATCGTCTCGGAGATCGTCCCGTCGGCGCCGATCGGCGGGTGCTTGTGGATGATCGTGCTCAGGTCGCGCTTCACGACGATCAGGTGGACGCCGGTGTGCGGGCCGGCTCCGCGCTTGTAGTTCGTCAACGGCGTCCCGTCGGGCTGGCGGATGGTGAACGTGATGCGCGCGGGGCCCGGCCGCGCGACTCGCAGGGGCGCAAAGCCGGTGAACTGATACGTCTGCGCGGGCGCGATCGTCGGCGCGTTCACGCCCGACGACGACGAGCACCCGGCGAGGAGCGCGACCGCGCAGCAGGCAAGGAGAACGCGCCCCATCTGCGGGCAGGATCACGACGCGTGGGAGTGCGTGTCAAACGGTTACCCTGACGCAGCGGTGCTGCTTGCCCATTCCTCCGCGTCCTGGGAGACGCCGCCCGCCGTGCTCGTCGGCGCGGCGCTTGCCGCCGTGCTGTTCGCCCAGGCGTTCGTGCGGCTTCGTGAGCGGAGGCCCGACCACGCGCCGTGGAGCCGCGCGCTCCTGTTCGGTGCCGGGCTCGCGCTCCTAGTGCTGCCACTCACATCGCCGCTCGACGGCCTCGGCGACGAGGAGCTGCTCTCGGCGCACATGCTCCAGCACGTGCTGATCGGCGACGCGGCGGTCGCGCTGCTCGTCGTTGCCGTGCGCGGGCCGCTCGTGTTCTTCCTGCTGCCGCCGTCCGTGCTCAAGCCGCTCGCGTCGTTCCGGCCGCTGCGCTCGCTGCTCGGCGTCCTGCTGGTGCCGCTCGTCAGCCTCGGGCTCTGGACGGTCGTGATCTATGCCTGGCACATCCCGGCGGCCTACGACTACGCCGCTGCGCATCCGCTCGTGCACGACCTCGAGCACCTGAGCTTCGTGATTGCCGGCACGCTCGTGTGGATCCAGCTCGTCGACCCTGCGCGCCACGGGCGCCTGCGCCGCCCGCAGCGGGTGTTCTTCGCGCTGGCGATGGTGGTGCTGATGCAGCCGTTGATCGACGTGCTGCTCTTCAGCACGGGCCCGGTCTACCCGCGCTACACCGGCGCGCACGGCATCTCCGCCCTCACCGACCAGCGGCTGGCAGGCGTCGTGATGATGACCGAGCAGCTGCTGGCGCTCGGCATCTGCGTCGCGTTGCTCCTCCGGCCCTACGTCCGCGAGCGGAGCCGCAAGCCCGCCTTCACGTGAGCATCCCGGCACCGAGCTCCTTCAGCTTCGAGCCGCTGTTCCTCGCGCTCGCCGTGGCCGGCGGCTACGGCTACTGGCGGCTGGGGCGGACGGTCGAGCGCCCGTCGACATTTCGGGCCTGCCTGTTCGCGCTTGGGCTGGCGCTGATCGCGGTACCGCTGAACTCGCCGCTCGAGACGATCGCGATCCACTACCTGCTCCTGATGCACCTGCTGCAGAACGTGATGATCGCCGACTGGGCGCCGCCCCTGCTCGTGCTCGGCCTGACGCCGGCGATGCGCGCAGCCGTCGCGCGGCGCGGCGGCCGCTGGCTCGCGCGGGCGACCCGGCCGCGGCTCGTGCTGCCGTTCTGGCTGGTCGTCTGGTACGGCGTCCACCTGCCGGGCTTCTACGACTTCGCCCTGCGGCACCCGCTGCTGCTGAACGTCGAGCACCTGCTGCTGCTCACCGCGGGCCTGCTCTTCTGGTGGCCGGTCTTCTCGGAGCTGCCACAGCACCTCACGACCGCGCTGAAGCTCGCCTACCTCGGCACGGCGTACGTCGGCTCGGCCTTCCTCTCGCTCGCGCTGATCTTCTCCGCGAGCGCGTTCTACGGCTTCTACGAGGCGGCGCCCCGGCTGTGGGGGTTGTCGCCGCAGAAGGACCAGAACCTGGGCGGGATCCTGATGAACGGCGAGCAGATGCTCGTCTTCTTCGCCGCGCTCTCGTACTTCCTGATGCGCCTCCTCTCGGAGGAGGAAGAGGCGCAGCGGGCACTGGAAGGGCGATGAGGCGCGCGCTCCTCGTCGCGGCCGCCGCCGCGCTCGTCGCCGTGTCGGCCGCGTCCGCGAACGGCGACCCGGCGAGCGACGTGCTGCTCACGCAAAAGGTGTTCGTCGGGCCGGAGGTGCCGGTCTCGAAGGGCAAGCTCGACGCGCTCCAGAAGACGGTCGAGGCTGCGAACGCGAAGGGCTACCCGATCCGCGTGGCCGTGATCGCGTTCACGGGCGACCTCGGCACCGCGGTCAGCCTCTGGCGCAACCCACAGGACTACTCGAAGTTCCTCGGGAGCGAGATCGCCTTCGTCTACGCGAAGCGGCTCCTGGTCGCGATGCCGGCGGGGTTCGCCGTTAACTCCCCGCACCGGTCGACCGCCGCCGAGCAGCGGGCGCTCAAGGGACTGAAGGCCGGCAAGACACCAGACGCGCTCGTCCAGTCGACGACCGACGCCGTGCGCAAGCTGGCTGCGTCCGGAGGCGTGCAGGTTCCCGCCTACTCGAGCGGGGGCGGCGGCCACGACTGGCGCGACCGGATCATCATCGCGGTCGCGGGGCTGCTGGTCGTCGCGCTGATCGTGCTCGCGGGCCGGAGGCTCAGAGCCCGAGGTGGCGGGCAATCACCATCCGCTGAACCTCATTCGTCCCCTCCCCGATCTCCAGGATCTTCTGATCCCGGTACAGGCGGGCGATAGCGGACTCCTCCATGAAGCCGTAGCCGCCATGGATCTGCAGCGCCGCGTTGGCCGCGCGATGTGAGAGCTCGCCGGTGTAGAGCTTGGCCATCGCCGCCTCCTTGGCGAACGGCCGGCCCTGGTCCTTCAACCACGCCGCCTTGTACGTGAGCGCGCGGCCGGCCTCGATCTCGACGGCCATGTCGGCGAGCTGGAACTGCACGGCCTGGAACTTCGAGATCGGCTTGCCGAACTGCTCGCGCTCCTTCGCGTAGGCGTACGCGAGGTCGTAGGCGCCCTGCGCCAGGCCGACGCCCATCGCGGCGACGGAGATGCGCCCGCCGTCGAGGATCTCCAGGAACTGCGCGAAGCCCTTGCCGCGCTCGCCGAGCAGGTTGCCCTCGGGGACGGCGACGTCACGGAACGAGAGCTCGCGCGTGTCCGAGGCGCGCCAGCCGAGCTTCTCCATCTGCGCCGAGATCTCGTAGCCGGGGGCGCCGTTCGGGACGATCAGGTTCGAGATCTCGTCGTCGCCGGTCTTGGCCGTGATCGTCACGCAGGCGGTGATGTCGGTGCCGGCATTCGTGATGAAGATCTTCGAGCCGTTCACGACCCACTCGCCGTCGCGCAGTTCGCCGGTCGTGCGCGTGGCGGCGGCGTCGGAGCCGGCCCCGGGCTCGGTCAGGCCGAACGCCGCGAGCTTCCGTCCGCTTGCGAGGTCCGGCAGCCACTCCCGCTTCTGCTCCTCGGTCCCGAAGAGGAGGATCGGCATCGTCCCCAGCGAGGTGTGCGCGGCCATCGTGATCGCGACCGACGAGTCGATCCGCGTCAGCTCCTCGACGGCGATCGCGTAGGAGACGGTGTCGGTGCCCGCGCCGCCGTACTCCTCGGGCACGGGCATGCCCATCAGTCCCAGCTCGGCCAGCTCGGCGACGAGCTCGTACGGGAACCGGTGCTCCCGGTCGAGCTCGGCGGCGACCGGCGCGACCTTCTGCTCGGCGAACTCGCGGACCGTCGAGCGGACGAGCTCGTGCTCGGGCGTCAGGTCGAGATTCACTCGGCCAGTCGCGAGGCGAGCTCGACGATCAGGCGGACGCCGTAGCCCGTGCCGCCGCGCTGGCTCATGTAGTCGCCGCGCGAGCGCTCGAGGAAAGCGGGGCCGGCGATGTCCATGTGCGCCCACAGCCCGTCGCCCGCAAACTCCTCGAGGAAGGCCGCGGCGAGCACCGCGCCCGCCTGGCGCAGGTCGGAGGAGTTCTTCATGTCCGCGAAAGCCGAGTCGACGTAGCGGCGGTAGCGCGGGTGCATCGGGAACGGCCAGGCGTGGTCGCCGCTCGCCTCGCCGGCCTCGACGACCTGCCGCTGCCAGTCGTCGTCGTTGGCGAAGACGCCGGCGTAGAGGTCGCCGAGCGCGACCTCCATCGCGCCGGTCAGCGTCGCGAGGTCGAGCAGGTGCGTCGCGCCTTGCTGCCGCGCGTACCAGAGGGCGTCGGCGAGGACGAGCCGTCCCTCGGCGTCGGTGTTCGTGATCTCGATCGTCTTGCCGTTGGCGGCGGTGACGATGTCGCCGGGCCGGTAGGCGTGGCCGCTCGGCATGTTCTCGGTCGCCGCCGCCACGGTGAACACGCGAATCGGCAAGCCGAGCTCGGCGATCGCGCCGGTGGCCTCGATCACGGCCGCGCCGCCGGCCATGTCGCCCTTCATGTCCTCCATGTGCAGCGCCGGCTTGAGCGAGATGC
Organism: uncultured Actinomycetes bacterium; assembly: GCA_963765785.1. Lineage (GTDB taxonomy): Bacteria > Actinomycetota > Thermoleophilia > Gaiellales > Gaiellaceae > AC-32. Next base: position 49,397 of record CAVXXW010000016.1, on the reverse strand, counting down.
CGCCGGTGTCGAACGTGATCGCCTTGCCGACCAGGCCGAGCACGAGGTCGGCGCGCGCGGGCTCGGGCGGGTCGTAGCGCAGCACGACGAGGCGGGCAGGGTTGTCGCTCCCCTGCGCGACCGCCGCGAACGCGCCCATGCCCTGGGCCGCGATCTCGTCCGGACCGAGTGCGTCGGCCGTGACGTGCTCGACCGACGAGGCGATCGCGCGGGCGCGCTCGGCGAGACGCTCCGGCGTCAGCTCGTTCGGCGGGCTGTTGACGAGGTCGCGGGCGCGGTTCGTCCACGTTGCCACCGTTCCGGCGCGGGCAGCGGTGTCGGCGAGCGAAGCGTCGCCGCAGAGGACGAGGCGCGAGAGCTTCGACTTCGGCTCGTCGCGCTTCCAGCGCGCCGTGTCGTAAGCACCGAGCGCGGTGCCTTCGACGATTGCCCGCGCCTGCTCCTCGGCCGGCAGCGGCAGCGAGTCGTCGAGCGCCCACGCAAGCGTCTCCGCGAAGCCGGAGGTCTCGTGGGCGACGGCCGCGGCGGCCGTTCGCAGGGCGTCGGCGTCCAGGCGATCGCCGAGTCCGGCCACCGCCACGCGACCGGTACCGAGGTTGCCGTCGACGTGGACGATCCCGATGCGGCCGGCGTCTCCGCGGAGCTCGCCGTCGTCGGCGAGCCGTCCGAGCAGGCCCCCGAGGGCCGAGTCGAGCGCCGCTGCCGCACCTGTCAGGCCGTCCTCGCCCGCGAGCGGCACAGCGACGACGTCGGCTTCGACCTGCTCCGGCGCGACCGTCTGGACCTCGACTCGCATGGCGGCGCGATGCTAGCCGACCGCCTTCCTAGGCTGCCGCCTCATGCGGGGGGTTCACAGGTTGCGCTTCGTTGCCGATAGGAGGCTCGTGGCGCGCGGCACGTCACTTCGGCATCTGCGGCCGGCCCGTTTCAGGCGGAGCCGCATTCCCGCGACCGCCGAGGAGCTGGCGGCCCGGCTCGAGGCGCTCGTCGCCCGACGGCAGGAGCTCCGGCGGCGCTCCGCGAGCCCGAGGGCGCTGGAGCGTAACCGCATCCAGATCGCCCGCACGCAGTGGGAGCTCGGCTACGTGCTGATCGACCGCCACCTGCCGCAGGCCGTCGAGTCCGCGGCCTAGACCTCGGACCAGACGCCATGGTGTGACGGCGTCAGCTCGATCTCGACCTCGATCGCGGAGTCGCGCGCGGCGTCCGGCAGCAGCTCGGAGAGCCCGAGGTGCTCGGCGAGGAACGGCGCGAGGTGCCTGCCCACGATCTTCGCGGGCGGCCACCAGAGCGGCTCAGTGTCGACGGCCGACGACGGCGTGCCCGGCTCGGCGCGCAGGAACCGCGGCACCATCCCGGTCAACAGCAGCCCGCGCAGCACGGGCCGGAACGGCTCAGGGTCGATCGCGGCACCGGCGCTGGCGGCGATGGACTCCGCGGCGGCGTCGGCCTGCTGGGCCGCGATCCCGCCTTGCTTGAGCGGGAACGTCGTCGCGTCGCCGGCGGCCCAGACGTCGACCTCTCCTGCGACCAGGCCGTGGTCGTCGGTCGGGATGAAGCCGTGAGGGTCATGGGGGACGCCGTGGAGCCGCGGCCCCTCGAGCCTCGGCAGGGCGACGGTGACGTCGGTCTCGATCTCACGGCTCGGCGCGGCGGTCAGGACGCCGTCGTCGAAGGCGAGCGGCGTCGCGTCCGTGAAGAGCTCGATCCCGCGCGCCTCGAGCAGCTCGGCGATCGCGTCGCTGGCGGTGGCGCCGAAGAGCTGGAGTGGTGCGTGCTCGGCGGTGACGACGGCGATGCTGACGCCGGAGGAGCCCTCGTCGACGAGCCACGACCGCGCGAGCAGCGCGAGCTCGTAGAGCGGTAGCGCCCACGCGGCGCCCGCGGGCACCGCGAAGACGATCCGGTCGACGCTCCCGCTCGCCGCGTCGTTGAGCACGCGCTCCAGGGCGCCTGCCTCGGTCGGCCCGCGGAAGCAGAGCGCTCCCGGCACGGCCGTCACGGGCACGGCGCCGGGTGCGAGCAGCAGCTCGTCGTACGAGATCGCGTCGGAGGAGGCCGTGCGCACGAGCCGTTGCTCGGGGTCAACGCCGGTGACGACCGCCTCCCGGAAGCTCGCGCCCGCGGCCTCGGTCAGTCGCAGCAGCGGGAAGGTTCGGACGCTGCCGTGGCCGAACGGCTCGGCCACCAGCATCGGCCGGTAGGTGAAGTCGCGTTCCGGCGCAACCAGCTCCACGTCGACGAGATCCGGGGCGAGCGCCGCTAACGCGAGCGCGCCCTCCAGCGCTGCGACTCCGCCTCCGACGATCACGAGTTTCGTGCGTTCGGGCATATCTGCCACCTCCTGCCGCCAGTGTGCGGGTCGCGTGGGGCGCGGCCATCGGCGCAAACCGCGGATCCGGCTCAGGAGTTTCCCGTAGATACGCTCGGGTCGTGCGGGCCGAGCTCGACAGGCGGGCGATGGCAGCCCTCTCCGCCGGCCACTGCGCGACCGACTTCGCGAACGGCGCGCTGCCGGCGCTGCTGCCGTTCATGGTCGACCGGTTCTCGCTCTCCTACACGCTTGCGGCGACGGTGATGCTCGCCTCGACGGCTGCGTCGTCACTCGTGCAGCCGCTCTTCGGCGCGTGGTCGGACCGCCGCGGCGTGATCTGGCTGCTGCCAGGCGGCGTCGCGCTCGCGGGAATCGGGATCGCGCTCGCGGCCGCGGCGCCCTCGTACTGGCTCGTGCTGCTGCTCGTGGTCGTCTCGGGCCTGGGCGTCGCCGCCTACCACCCCGAGGGCTCCAAGTTCGCGGCGTACGCGAGCGGCCGCAAGCGCGCCAGCGGGATGAGCCTGTTCTCGGTCGGCGGCAACATCGGCTATGCGCTGGGGCCGACCGTGACGACGCCGCTCGTGGTCGCGCTCGGACTGGCCGGCGGGCTGCTGCTCGCGCTGCCCGTGCTCGGTGTCGCCATCGCGCTCGCCCTCGCGCTGCCGTTCCTGCGCAGCTTTGTCCCGGAGCCGGGGTCGCGGTCGGTCGCCGACGGTGAGGACCGCCCCGGCGCGCTCGCGCTGCTGCTCGGCGTGATCGCCTTCCGGAGCGTCGCCTGGTTCGGGCTGATCACGTTCGTCCCGCTCTGGGAGGTCTCGCTCGGAAACTCGAAGTCGGACGGCTCGCACCTGCTCTCGCTGATGCTCCTGGCCGGCGGCCTCGGAACGCTTGCGGCGGGGCCGATCGCCGACCGAATCGGCCGCCGGCCGGTCGTGATCGCGAGCATGGCCGCGACCGCGCCGCTGACGTTCGTCTACGTCCTCGTCGGCGGTGTGCCCGGCGCGATCGCGCTCGCGCTCGTCGGCATCTGCGTGATCTCGACGTTCGGCGTGACGATGGTGATGGCCCAGGAGTACCTGCCGCACCGGATCGGGATGGCGTCCGGGCTGTCGATCGGGCTCTCGATCGGGCTCGGCGGGGTCGCGGCGGTCGGGCTGGGCGCGCTGGCCGACTCGGTCGACCTCCGCTCGGCGATGTACGCGGCCGCCGCTGCTCCGCTGGCGGGGCTCGTGCTGGCGCTGCTGCTCCCGTCGAGCCGCCGCCCGCAGCGCCGGCCTGAGCCCGAGCCGGTTCCTGAGGCACCGCTTGCGGTGCCGTTGTCAGGGCGCACGAGAACTCGTGCGCCCGTCTGAAACGACCGGTCGAGGCGTCGTAGTTCGTCGGCAAGGCGGTAGGCTCACCGGCCGATGGAGCCGAGAGAGTTCTTCGAGACGCTCGAGTCCCGCGTCGACCCGTCGAAGGCAAAGGGGATGACGGCGAGCTACAAGTTCGACATCGACGGCGCGGGCACGTGGCTCGTCGACGTCGACGACGGGAAGGTGTCCGTCACCGAGGGCGACGGCGACGCCGACTGCATCATCTCGGCCTCCGCCGAGACGTTCCGCAAGATCGCCAACGGCGAGCAGAACCCGACCGCGGCCTACATGTCCGGGAAGCTGAAGGTGAAGGGCGACATCGGCCAGGCGATGAAGCTCCAGAAGCTCTTCTAGCCGCCGGGCCGGGCTATTCCTCGAGCTCGACCAGCACGTCGCCGCCCGCCACGCTGTCGCCCTCGCTCACTCGCACCGCGCGGACGACCGCCTCGTACGGCGAGACGACCGGGGTCTCCATCTTCATCGCCTCGAGCACGACCAGCGGCTGGCGCGGCTGCACGCGGTCGCCCTCGCTGGCGAGGACGCGGATCACCGTGCCGGGCATCGGCGCGGTCAACGTCGACTGCGCGTGAACGCCGCCGTGGTCGGCCGCGGCCTCGAGATCGGGCGGCGGCGAAGGCGGCGGGACCGGGCCGTTGAGCCGGAAGCCGCCACGCCACGGCCGGTCGGGCAGTCGTAGCGGCGGCGCGGAGAGCGGCGGGTACTCGGTCAGGAACGCGGTCGTCGTCTCGCCGGCCCGCAACGCCGGGTGGGCGACCAGCCAGCGCAGGAAGGGCAGGTTCGTGACGACGCCGCCGACTTCGGTCTCGGTCAGCGCCGCCGAAAGCCGGTCGAGCGCATCGGCCCGCGTGGAGCCGTGAGCGATCAGCTTCGCGATCATCGGGTCGTAGCCCGTGCCGACCTCGTCGCCCTCCTCGACGCCGGCGTCGACCCGGATCCCCGCGGGCAGCCGCAGCCGCTCGACCGGGCCTGCCTGCGGCAGGAAGGTCAAGGGATCCTCCGCGTACAACCGCACCTCCACGGCGTGTCCGACGATGCGCGGCTCCGCCGACAAAGGCTCGCCCTGCGCGATCCGGATCTGCTCCGCGACCAGGTCGGCGCCGGACACCAGCTCCGTGACCGGGTGCTCGACCTGGATGCGGCCGTTCAGCTCGAGGAACCAGAAGTCGCGCTCGTCGAGCATGAACTCGGCCGTGCCGGCGCTGCGGTAGCCGATCGCCCGCGCGAACGCGACCGCGGCGTCGCTCATTCTCGCGCGCAGCTCAGGGTCGAGCGCGGGGGAGGGCGCCTCCTCGAGCACCTTTTGGTGGCGCCGCTGCACCGAGCACTCCCGCTCGCCGAGGGCGACGACCGTGTCGTGCGCGTCTCCGAGCAGTTGGATCTCGACGTGACGCGGCCGCTCGACGTAACGCTCGCAGAAGACGCGGTCGTCGCCGAAGGCCGCCTTCGCCTCGCGCCGCGCGGCCGCCAGCGCCTCCTCGAGCTCGCCCGGCTCGCGGACGACGCGCATCCCGCGCCCGCCGCCGCCGGCCGCGGCCTTGATCATCAGCGGGAACCCGATCTCGTGCGGCTCGCCCTCGGGTACCACAGGCACGCCCGCCTCGCGCGCCAGCCGCTTCGCCTCGAGCTTGTCGCCGCCGGTCCGCAGCGCCGCCGGCGGCGGGCCGATCCAGGTCAGCCCGGCGGCCTCGACCGACTCGGCGAAGTCGGCGTTCTCGGCGAGGAAGCCGTAGCCGGGATGAACGGCATCGGCCCCCGTCTCCCGCGCCGCTCGCACGTGCTCGGCCGCGTCGAGGTACGACGAGATCCGCGCGGTCTCTTCCGCCGAGCGCGCGTGGAGCGAGCCCGCGTCGTCGTCCGGCGCCACGGCGACCGTCGCGATCCCGAGCTGGCGGCACGCGCGGAAGACGCGCAGGGCGATCTCGCCGCGGTTCGCTACGAGGAGCTTCTCGATGCCCACGAGGCGTCGCGCTTCTCGAGGAACGCCCGCAGGCCCTCCTGGCCCTCGTCGCCGGCGCGCAGGCCGGCCGCGATGCGCGCCAACTCCCGGGCGTCCGAGGGCTGATCGCGGGTCAGTCGCTTCGCCGCCCGCGTCGCCTGCGGGCCTGACTTCAGGATCGCCGCGACCTGGCGCTCGACCGCTGCATCGAGGTCGTCCGCGACCTCGTCGACGAGCCCGATCCGCAGCGCCGTCTCGGCGTCGAACCGCTCGCCTGTCACGAATAGCGGCCGGGCCGCGCCTGCGCCGATCCGCGCGAAGACGAACGGCGAGATCACCGCCGGGATGATCCCGAGCCGGACCTCGCTGAAGCCGAAGGTGGCGTTGTCAGCCGCCACGACGGCGTCTGCGCAGGCGACGAGCCCGGAGCCGCCGCCGAGCGCGTAGCCCTGCACGCGGGCAACGAGCGGAGCGGGGCAGGAGTCGAGCGCCGCGAGCATGGCGTGGAGCCGCAGCGCGTCCTCAACGTTCTCGTCGAAGGTCAGGTCGATCGACGCCCGCTGCCACTCGACGTCTGCACCCGCGCAGAAGCTCGGGCCGTCGCCGGCGAGCACGACGACGCGGGCGTCGCCCACGTCGGAAAAGGTCTCGGTCAGCTCGCGGATCAGCTCCGCGTCGAAGGCGTTCCGCCGCTCCGGGCGCGCGAGGGAGACGCGGAGGACGCCGCCGTCCGTGCTCTATGCGAAGCGCCTGCATCGCGGCAGATCGTAAGGCGTCGCTTGCGATGCCGACTTGGAGGCTGTGCCAGCTTTGCTGGTGCAGTCGTTCTAAAGTTGCGCTTGCGATGTTGCGCGGAGCGCTCGCGGCAGCCGTCACGCCACTCCGCGAAGAGGGCGCCGCACTGGACGAGGAGGCCTTCCGGCCGTACCTCGACTTCCTGGCCGCTGCCGGGCTCGACGGCGTGCTCGCGCTCGGGACGACCGGCGAGGGGATCCTGCTCTCGGCGGCGGAGCGGCGGCGGGCGGCGGAGCTGTTCCTGGAAGGGCCGCTGCCGGTGATCGTCCACTGCGGCGCACAGACGACGGCGGAGACGTCGGCGCTCGCGGAGCATGCGGCCGCGAGCGGTGCTGCCGGCGTGGCGGTGATCTCGCCGCCGTACTTCGCGCTCGACGACGACGCGCTGCTGACGCACCTGGCCGCCGCAGCGAAGGCCGCCGAGCCGGTGCCGTTCTACGTCTACGAGTTCAAGGCGCGCAGCGGCTACGCGGTACCCGTGCCCGTGCTCGAGCGGCTGCGTGAGCGGGCGCCGAACTTCGTCGGGCTGAAGGTCTCCGACAAGCCGTTCGAGTCGGTCGAGCCGTACCTGCTCGAAGGGCTCGACGTGTTCGTCGGCGCCGAGGAGCTCGTGCGGCGCGGGCTCGAGCGCGGTGCGGCTGGCGCGGTGTCGGGCCTCGGCTCGGTCTACCCCGAGCGCATCGTGGCGCTCGTGCGCGACGGCGACGGCGACGTGGGCGCGCTGCGGGCGGCGCTCGACCGCTTCCCCTTCCAGGCTGCGGCCAAGTACGTTCTCGGCAGGCGCGGCGTCCCCGTGCGCGAGGACGTGCGCGCGCCGCTGCGGACGCTCCACGACGACGAGAAGCGCGAGCTGGACGCGTGGCTCGAGTCGTCGTAGCCGGCGCGTCGCTCGCCTGCGGCTCGCTCCCGTGGGGGAAACCAGGTTTCCCCCACGTGCCCCCTTCTCTTGGAGGCACGCCGTCAAGACCACGGCACGCAGGTCGCCGAGGTCTTGTCGGACCCTACGAGGGGGAATCTCCGGGTTCCCCCCTTCCCCCTCCCGGCGCCGGCAGCTGGAGGAGGGTCTGACGTCTCGCATCGTCGTAGCTGGGGCCGGCGCGACAGGCGCGTCCGTCGCGTTCCACCTCGCGTCGCTGGGCGCCCGCGAGGTGGTCCTCGCCGACAAAGGTCGGGTTGCCGGCGGCGCGACCGCGAAGGCGATGGGCGGCGTGCGCCAGCAGTTCTCGACCGCGGCTGAGGTTCGGCTCGCGCAGGCGAGCATCCGCTTCTTCGAGGAGCTCGGCCCGCCGCTCTTCGACCAGGTCGGCTACCTGTTCGTCGCGACGACCGAGGAGGGCCTCGCCGGCCTCGAGGAGCGGCGCGCGCTCCAGGAGGAGCTCGGCGTGCCGGCCGAGCGGGTCGACCCGTCGTACGTCGAGGGTCTGCGGACGGACGACGTGCTCGGCGCGGTGGTCTGCCGCACCGACGGCACGGCCGACCCGCCTGCCGTCGCACGCGAGCTCGTCCGGCGAGCGACGAAGCTCGGCGTCGAGGTGCGCGAGGGCTGCGACGCGACGGCGCTCGACTTCGACGCGCTGGTGATCGCGTGCGGGCCCTGGTCGGCGCAGGTGGGGGAGACACTCGGCGTGGAGCTGACGGTGCGGCCGCTCTGCCGGCAGCTGCTCGCGACCGGCGAGCTCGACCTCCCTGAGCGGCTGCCGATGGTGCTCGACGCCGAGAGCGGCTTCCACTTCCGCCGCCGGGGCTCGCGGCTGGTGCTGGCCATGACCGACCCCGAGCCGCGCTGGGGCTTCGACGAAGTGGTCGACGAGTCGCTCTTCGACGACCGGCTGGAGCGGCTCCGCCACAGGTACCCGCCCGCCGTCGCGGTCGAGATCGAGAATGCGTGGGCCGGCCTCTACGACATGACGCCGGATGCGCACCCAATCCTTGGCGAGGTCGCCGACGGGATCTACGCTGCGTGCGGCTTCAGCGGCCACGGCTTCATGCAGTCCCCGGCCGTCGGCCGCGCCATCGCGGAGGAGCTGCTTGGCGAGAGCCCGAGCATCGACCTCAGTCCGTACCGCCTGAGCCGCTTCGAGGAAGGCGTGGACTTCCCCGAGACGCTCGTCCTCTAGGTCTCGAGCTCGAACTCCTCGCCGACTTCAGGGTCCTTGCCGATCAGCTCACGCGCCTCCGCGGCCGCGGTCGCATCGTCCTCCGAGAACGAGATCAGGCCGAACCGCTCGCCGCCGGGGTCCGAGATCCACTGTCGCCCTCGGGCAGCTCGGGCAGCCTCGCCCGGAGCTCGTCCAGCGTCGTTTTCGAGTCCGCAAGGCTCCAGAGGAGCAGTCGAACCGTCACGGCGTCACCGCGTGAACCGATGCGGGTCGACCGGTCATTTCAGACGGACGCACATGCGAAGCACGTGCGTCCTGAAGTCGGCGTCGCAAGCGACGCCTCAGTCGTCAGGGACGCCGGGAGTCGGCAGCCGGGAGATCAGCTCCTTGATCCGCCGCAGCACGTCGGCCTCCTTGTGGCCGAAATCGTCCAGGTAGGAGTGCAGCGCGGCGTGCAGCAGCCGCAGCTCGTCGTCGTTCAGCTCCAGCGTGTGGTTCAAAACGGCCCCCTCGGCTCGTAGCTCCCCCGTCGCGCTCCCACGCCGATCATGGTCATCCCGTCCGGCCCCGCGATCGGCTGGCGGGTCGTCCCGGGGTCGAAGCGCAGGAAGCTTCCGACGGTGACCGGAACGTCCTCGCCTTCGATGCGGTAGACGCCGGAGCCGGCCACGATCACGTTTACCTCCTCCTGCTGCGTCTCGGTTTCGTCGTGCTGGAAGCCCTCGCCGTTCGGCGGGAGCTCGAACCAGTTGATCCCGAAGGCCTCGACCCCGAGCTCGCGCCGCACGAAGTGCACCGCTCCGCCCGGCCCGGAGCCTTCGATGTCCTTGACGTGAATCATCGAGTAACCCATGCCTACATCCTGAACACACCGAAGGTGGTCTGTGCAACGGGAGCGTTCAGCGCGGCGGCGATCCCGAGGGCCAAGACGCGCCGCGTGTCGAGCGGGTCGATGATCCCGTCGTCCCACAACCGTGCGGTCGAGTAGTACGGATTGCCCTCGGCCTCGTACTTGGCGCGGATCTCGTCGGGATCGGCGTCGCCGACCATCGTCAGCACCGTCGCCGCCTGCTCGCCGCCCATCACGGAGATGCGAGCGTTCGGCCACATCCAGAGCTGCCGCGGCGAGTAGGCGCGGCCGCACATGCCGTAGTTGCCGGCGCCGAACGAGCCGCCGGTGACGACCGTGAACTTCGGCACCTCCGCGCAGGCGACTGCCGTGACGAGCTTCGCGCCGTCGCGCGCGATCCCGCCGGCCTCGTACTCCTTGCCGACCATGAAGCCGGTGATGTTCTGGAGGAAGACGAGCGGCACCTTCCGCTTGCTCGCGAGCTCGACGAAGTGCGCGCCCTTCGCCGCCGACTCCCCGAAGAGGACGCCGTTGTTGGCGAGGATTCCGACCGGGTAGCCCTCGATCCGCGCGAAGCCGCAGACGAGGGTCTCGCCGTAGAGGGCCTTGAACTCGTGGAAGCGCGAGCCGTCGACGATCCGGGCGATCAGCTCCCGCGGGTCGACCTGGTGGCGGAAGTCGGTCGGGATCAGGCCGTACAGCTCGCCCGGCTCGGCGGCCGGCTCCTCGCGCGCCGCGACGTCCCACGGTGGCTCCTTCGGCGGCAGGCTCAGGTTCCGGACGATCTCCCGGACGAGCGCGAGCGCGTGCTCGTCGGAGGTCGCGTAATGGTCGGCGACGCCCGAGAGGCGCGCATGCACGTCGGCGCCGCCGAGCTCCTCGGCGCTCACCTCCTGGCCGGTCGCCGCCTTCACGAGCGGCGGACCGCCGATGAAGATCGTGCCCGTGCCCTTGACGATGATCGTCTCGTCGCTCATCGCGGGCACGTAGGCGCCGCCGGCGGTGCACGAGCCCATCACCGAGGCGATCTGCGGGATGCCCGCGGCCGAGAGCCGCGCCTGGTTGTAGAAGATCCGGCCGAAGTGGTCGCGGTCGGGGAAGACCTCGGCCTGCAAAGGCAGGAACGCGCCGCCGGAGTCGACGAGGTAGATGCAGGGCAGGCGGTTCTGCTCGGCGATCTCCTGCGCCCGCAGGTGCTTCTTCACCGTCAGCGGGAAGTAGGTGCCGCCCTTGACGGTCGCGTCGTTCGCGACGAGGACGCACTCGCGGCCCTCGATCGTGCCGATGCCGGTGACGATCCCGGCCGCCGGCGCCTGGTTGTCGTAGACGTCCCACGCGGCCAGCGCCGAGAGCTCGAGGAACGCGGTGTCCGGGTCGAGCAGCCGGTCGATCCGCTCCCGCGCGGTCAGCTTGCCGCGAGAGCGGTGCTTCTCGAGCGCCTTCTCGCCGCCACCGCGCGCCACCTGGGCCGTCCGCTCGTGGAGCTCGGCGACGAGCTGCTCCATCCGCGCGCGCCGTTCGTCGAACTCCTCCGACGAAGCCGTCTGCGACGTCAGCACGGTCACGTATGGGAACTCTAAAGCGGCGGTCGTACCCCGGGCTAGGCGCACGGCCATGGGCGGTTTCACGAATCGGCGTTTCGAGGGCACAATGGTCGCGTGCGTGTGCGCCTGCCGTCAGCGCGCCGCGTCGTATGAGCCGGATTCTCGTCGTCGAGGACGAGCGGGGGCTGGCCGACGCCGTCGGCTACGCGCTGCGCGCAGAAGGCCACGAGGTCGAGCTGGTCGAGGACGGGGAGCAGGCGCTGGAGGCGGTCTCGGGAAGCTCGTTCGACGCGCTGGTGCTCGACGTGATGCTGCCCGGGATCTCGGGCATCGAGGTGTGCCGCCGCGTCAGGGCCGAGAGCGCCGTGCCGATCGTGATCGTCACCGCACGCGACGCTGTTGGCGATCGCGTGGTCGGGCTCGAGGCCGGCGCCGACGACTACCTCACCAAGCCTTTCGCGATCACCGAGCTACTCGCCCGCGTGCGGGCGGTGCTGCGCAGGAGGGAGCTCGACGCCGGCGAGGCTCTGCCGGTCCGGGACGTCGGCGGGCTGCATCTCGACCTCGAGCGGTACGAGGCGAGGGCGGACGGAAAGCCGATCCAGCTGACCCCGTCGGAGCTGAAGCTGCTCGTCTTCCTGGCGCGCGAGCCCGGCCGCGTCTTCTCGCGGCGGGAGATCATGCAGCACCTCTGGGAGAGCGAGTACATCGGCAATGCCCGCGCGGCCGACCTACACATCTCGAACATCCGCCGCAAGATCGAGCGCGACCCGGAGAGCCCGCAGCGGCTGCTGACCGTTCGCGGCGCCGGCTACAAGCTCGTTCCCGTGTAGACGAGCTACGCTCGGGGCGTTGAGCGCTGACTCGATCCTGGTCGTCGACGACGACGCTGCGATCCGGCGCATGCTGACCCGCACGCTGGAGCGGGAGGGGTACGCGGTCGAGGCGGCTGCCGACGGCGGGGCCGCGCTCGCGGCGATCGAGCGGGCGGCGCCCGACCTGGTCGTGCTCGACGTGGCGATGCCGGGGCTCGACGGGCTGGCGGTGTCGAAGGCGCTGCGCAGGCAGGGCCTCGCGCTGCCCGTGCTGATGCTGACGGCGCGGGACGCGGTGGAGGACCGGATCGCCGGCCTCGACTCGGGTGCCGACGACTACCTCGTCAAACCGTTCGCGACCGGCGAGCTGCTGGCGCGGATCCGCGCGCTGCTCCGGCGCGGCCGCGAGCCCGACGAGCTGCTGGCGCACGCCGGCGTCGTGTTCGACGTCCAGGCACGGACCGCGCGGCGGGGCGACCGCGACCTTGCGCTCAGCCCGCGCGAGGCCGACCTGCTGGAGCTGCTGCTGCGCAACCGCGGCCAGGTGGTGACGCGCGAGCTGGCCGTCGAACGGGTCTGGGGCGGGCGTGGGGCGGTGGGCTGGAACTCGGTCGACCGTTACGTCTCGTACCTGCGCGCGAAGCTCGGCGATCCCGGGCTGATCGACACCGTGCGCGGTGTCGGCTTCGTGCTGCGATGAGCCGTCTCTCCCTGCGGATGCGCTCGGTCGCCGCGGCTGCGGCCGCGATCCTGCTCGCGGTTGCGCTCGCCGGCGTCGGGATCGACCTCCTGCTCTCGCGCCACCTGCACCACTCGCTCGACAGCGTGCTGCGCCGACGCGCCGTGGAGGTCTCCCAACTCGCGGCGTCGGCGCCCGCCGTGCTGACGACGCCGGGGTCGCTCGACTCGCCGGTCGGCGGGACCGATCTCTCCGTCGAGGTGCTCGACCGCCACGGCCGGTTGGTCGCGCGCTCGCTCTCGCTCGGCGGCCGCGTGCTGCCGGTCGACCGGCTCGTCGACCGGGCGATCGCGGCGAACCGCTCCGGCTTCGAGAGCGTCGACAGCGCCGGCCAGCGGCTGCGCGTCTACACGGCGCCGCTCGCGGACGTCGGCGGGCCGGCCGGAGGAGGCGCGGTGGTCGTCGCCGCGTCCACCCATGACCTCTCGGAGACGCTCGACAGCCTGCACCTGTTCGTTGTCGGCGCAGGGCTCGCGGCTGCGACGCTCGGCGCGCTGGCGGTCGCCGTGCTCATGGGCCACGCGCTCCGCCCGCTGCGGCGGCTCGCGGGCGCGGCCGCCGAGATCGAGCGCACCGGCGACGCGAGCCGCCGCCTGCCCGAGCCCGCCGCGCAGGACGAGGTGGGGGAGCTCGCGACGACCCTCAACGAAATGCTCGCCAGCCTCGAGCGTTCTCGCGAGACGGAGCGGCGCTTCCTGGCCGACGCCTCGCACGAGCTGCGCACGCCGCTGACCGCGCTCCTCGGCAACGTCGACTACCTGGAGCGGCACGGGCAGGACAAGGAGGCGCTGGACGAGGTCGTGGCCGACGCACGGCGGCTCGCTCGGCTCGCGGACGACCTGCTCGCGCTCTCGCGGGAGGAGGCGGCAGGGCGGCCGACCGAGACGGTGCGGCTCGACGAGCTGGCGCGGGAGGCGTCCGGCGGCCGCGTCCGGGCGACGGCCGAGGGGCCGGTGGTCGTCCAGGGGGACCGGGCTGCGCTCGAGCGCGCGCTCGCGAACCTGATTCGCAACGCCGAGCTCTACGGCCCGGCCGGCGGGTCGATCGAGGTCGCCGCCGAGCAGGAGAACGGCTGGGCGCGGCTCTCCGTCGCCGACGAAGGGCGAGGGCTTGCGCCGGCAGACGCCGAGCGCGCCTTCGGCCGGTTCTGGCGCGGCGGGCCGTCTGAGCCCGGCTCGGGCCTCGGCCTCGCGATCGTGCGGGCGACCGCCGAGCGCCACGGTGGCCGCGCCTACGCCGAGGGCGCGCGCTTCACGATCGAGCTGCCGGCTCTCAGAGATGTCTCAGAGAGCGGCGGTACAAAGGAGGCGTGAAGTTCCTCCGCACGCTCTCGACGACCCGCCTCGTGGCGCTCGCGCTGCTCGTCGGCGTCATCGCGGCGGGCCTTGCGGCCGTTGCCGTCGCCGCCGGCCGCGGCAATGGGCCGGTCCCGGCGCAGAAGCCGCTCGCCCAGGCGCTGCACGACTCCCTCGCGGCTCCCGCTCCCGCCGGCGTGACGGCCCGCATCAGGTTCACGAACAACCTCTTCCCCTCAGGTGCGCTCGGCCAGGTCGGCTCGGCGCTGATGTCCGGCGCGTCCGGGCGGCTCTGGGCGACGATGGACGGCCGCGGCCGGCTCGAGCTCCAGTCCGACGCCGGCGACGTCCAGATCGTCTGGAACCAGCAGACGGTCACGATCTTCGACGCGTCCTCGAACACGGTCTACCGCGCGACCCTGCCGCAGCATTCCGGCAGCACGGACAAGGGCGGCGCGCTTCCCTCCGTGAGCGAGATCGCGAGCTTCCTCTCCCAGGCGGGCCAGCACGCGGACGTGAGCGCCGCGCGCCCGATCGACATCGGTGGCCAGCCGGCGTACAGCGTGCGCGTCTCCCCGAAGCACGACGGCGGCCTCCTCGGCGCCGCGGAGCTGGCCTGGGCGGCGACCCGGCCGGTTCCGCTGCGCGTCGGCATCTACGCCCAGGGCGCGTCGCGGCCCGTGCTCGAGCTTACGGCGACGAACGTCACGTTCGGCGCGGTGCCTGCGAGCGACGTCGGCGTCTCGCCGCCCGCGGGCGCGAAGGTGACCGACCTCGGCAACCTCGCGCAGCGCAGCGGCGGCAAGGACCAGCACCCGAAGACGGCCGCCACCGGCTCGGCCGCGCTCGCCGCGGCACCGTTCAGCGCGGTCGCGCCGGCGACGCTCGTCGGCCTGCCGCGCCAGGACGTGCGCCTGGTGGGCCACGGCGACTCCCGCGCGCTGCTCGCCGTCTACGGCCACGGGCTCGGGGCGATCGTCGTGCTCGAGCATGCGGCCAACGGCGGTGGAGCGTCCGGGATGCTCGGCGCGCTGCCGACCGTCTCGCTCGACGGCGTGACCGCGCATGAGCTGGCCACGCAGCTCGGCACGGCGCTGACGTGGCGGAGGGGCGGCGTTTCGTTCGTCCTCGCCGGCTCGGTGCCCCCGGCCGCGGCGGAGGCGGCGGCGCGCGCTCTCGGATGACGGACTCGCGGCCGGTCGCCGCGCGCGGGCTCGTCAAGCGGTACGGCGACCTCGTCGCCGTCGACCACGTCGACCTGACTGTCGAGAAGGGCGACGTCTTCGGCTATCTGGGACCGAACGGCGCGGGTAAGACGACCTCGCTGCGGATGCTGCTCGGCCTGATCCGGCCGACCGAGGGCTCGGCCCGCCTGTTCGGGCGCGACCCGCTCGAGGACGGCGCGAAGGCGCTCGACGGCGTCGCGGGCTTCGTCGAGGGGCCGCGCTTCTACCCGTACCTGAGCGGCCTGCGGAACCTGAAGCTGCTCGCCGACTACGACGAGCCGGTCTCCCGCCCGCGGATCGAGGAGGTGCTCGAGCTCGTCGAGCTGCGCGACCGGGCGAAGGACAAGGTCGGCGGCTACTCCCACGGCATGCGCCAGCGGCTCGGCATCGCCGCCGCGCTGCTCCGGCAGCCTCGCTTGCTGCTGCTCGATGAGCCGACGACCGGCCTCGACCCGGCCGGCATGCGCGACATGCGCGACCTGGTCCGGCGCCTGGCGAGCGAGGGGATCACGATCATGCTCTCGAGCCACCTGCTCTACGAGGTCGAGGAGCTCTGCAACCGCGTCGCGATCGTCCGCAAGGGCCGCGTCATCTACGAGGGCCGGCTGCGCGATCTGCTCGACACCGCCGCCTCCGGCTACCGGCTGCGAGTGCTCGAGCCCGAGCGGGCCCGCGTCGTCCTGCTCGCGCAGAACGGGATCGACGACGTGCGCCTCGACGACCACGAGCTCCGGTTCACCGGCGAGGAGCAGGCGGTCGCGGCGCTCACCGTCGCGCTCGGAAAGGCCGGGATCGGCGTCACCGCGCTCGTGCCCGAGACGCAAAGCCTCGAGGAGCTGTTCCTCGGCATGACGGATGGCGAGTCCTCCGACCACGACAGGGCCGCCGAGTCGTCGGAGGTGGCGGTGTGACCGGCACGCTCCGGGTCTACCGCTGGGAGGTGGCCAAGCTGCTCGCCCAGAAGCGGACGTACCTCGGGTTGATCACGGCGATGCTCGTCCCGATCGTCTTCGTCGTCGTGCTCGTCCTGCAGACGGGCGGCCCGAACGACGTGCCGCTCGGCCGCTACATCCGCGAGACGGGCCTGGCGGTGCCGTTCGTGGTGCTCTTCTTCATGTCGATCTGGGGCCTGCCGCTGATCACGTCGCTCGTCGCGGGCGACATCGTTGCCGCCGAGTCGCAGAACGGGACGCTGAAAACGATCCTCACCCGCTCGCGGGAGCGGGGACAGGTCTTCGCGGGCAAGGCGCTCGCGACGGCGACCTACACGATGGCCGCGGTGTTCGCGATGGGGATCACCGGCCTCGTCGCGGGCAGCATCGCGTGGGGGTTCCACCCGCTGACCTCGCTCTCGGGAACGAAGGTCTCCGCCGGCCACGGCTTCGGGCTGCTGCTGCTGAGCCTGCTCGTCTACACGCTGCCGCTGGCCGGAATTGCGGCATTCGGCCTGCTGCTCTCGACGGTGACCCGCAACAGCGCGGCCTCGGTCGTCGGCGCGTTGATGTGGGCGCTCCTGATGCAGCTGCTCGGCGTCCTGCCCGGCACCGAGGCGATTCGGCCGTACTTGCTCGGGACGCAGTTCGAGGCATGGCACGGCTTCCTGCGCGTGCCGGCCGACTGGGTGCCGGTCGTGCGGGCGCTCTGGGTGTGCACGCTCTACATCGCGCTCCCGGTGATCGCGGCGTACCTGGTCTTCCTTCGGCGCGACGTCGCGGGCGACTAGCCCTGCGGCGCTCCCTGTAGGAGCGCTTGCATCGCCTCGGTGAGGCGCGAGGCGATCTCCGGGTAGCCGGCTTCCAGCTGCCGGAACTCGGTGCCGAACATGACGAGCAGCCGTACGGGCGACGTGCTCGTGACCGTGGCGGTGCGACGGCCGGCGCCGAGAATCGCGACCTCGCCGAAGTAGTCGCCCGGCCCGAGCGACGAGAGCGACTCGCCGTCGGACGAGACCGCGGCGGTCCCTTCGGTCAGGACGAAGAACGTGTAGCCGTGGCAGCCCTCGCCGACGAGGCGCACGCCTTCGCCGGCGGTCTCGACGTGAAACCAGCCTGCGATCTGCCGCCGCTGGTCGTCGTCGAGCGAGTCGAAGAGCGGAACGGCGGCGACGTCGTCGATCGAGGCCACGGCCGGTGACGCTAGCGCGATCAACCGGGTGTGAACACGTCTGTCACCAGATCGTCACCTCGATTCGACGAGCTCGCCGGCGACCTCCGCCGACAGTCCTGCGTCAGCGAGCCGGAACCGGCATGCTGAGCCTCCGATGACGTACCTCCCGGCCTCGGATCGCTACGAGCGGATGCAGTACCGCCGGTCCGGTCGCAGCGGCCTCCAGCTGCCGTTGCTCTCGCTCGGCCTCTGGAACAACTTCGGCGACGACTTCCCGTTCGAGTCCCGCCGGGCGATTGTCAGGCGGGCGTTCGACCTCGGGGTCACGCACTTCGACTTGGCCAACAACTACGGGCCGCCGTACGGGTCGGCCGAGGAGAACTTCGGGCGCATGCTCGCCCTCGACCTCCGCCCCTACCGCGACGAGCTGGTGATCTCGACGAAGGCCGGCTACGACATGTGGCCCGGGCCCTACGGGGAATGGGGCTCGCGGAAGTACCTGCTGTCGAGCCTCGACCAGAGCCTGCGCCGGATGGGGCTCGAGTACGTGGACATCTTCTACTCGCACCGGTTCGACCCCGAGACCCCGCTCGAGGAGACGATGGGCGCGCTGGACACCGCGGTGCGGCAGGGCAAGGCGCTCTACGCCGGGATCTCGTCGTACTCGGCCGCGAAGACCCGCGAGGCGGCGGCGATCCTCAGAGAGCTCGGCACGCCGCTGCTGATCCACCAGCCGTCGTACTCCCTGCTCAACCGCTGGATCGAGCCGGAGCTGCTCGACGTCCTGGGCGACGAGGGGATCGGCTGCATCGTCTTCTCGCCGCTCGCGCAAGGGATGCTGAGCGACAAGTACCTGGACGGAATCCCGGCAGAGAGCCGTGCCGGCCGCGAGGCGTCGCTCTCACCGTCGCTGATCAACGACGAGGCGCTCGAGAAGATCCGTGCGCTGAACGAGATCGCGCAGGGGCGCGGCCAGAGCCTGGCGCAGATGGCGCTCGCCTGGGTGCTGCGCGACCCTCGCATCACCTCCGCGCTGGCCGGGGCGAGCCGGGTCGAGCAGCTCGAGGCGAACGTCGCCGCGCTCGAGCGGTTGGACTTCACAGACGCAGAGCTCGCCGAGATCGAGCGCCACGCGACCGAGAGCGGCATCAACCTCTGGGCCGCGTCGAGCAGCGTCTAGCTTCGCTTGACTACGCGGGCCGGGCGCAAGACACCGGCCGCACAAGCGAATCGGGTTGAGGGGGCTTGTACCTAGGTTCGAACTGCGGCCGGTCTCCTCACGGAGACCAGGGAGGAGAGGCTCGTGCCTAGACGGCTTCTTGTACTCGCCGCCATTGCGGTCGTCGGCTGCGTCGTCGCGGCTACCGGTCTTGCCGGCTCGACTCAGGTCGATCAGTTTTCCGACGGCCCCTTCCCGGACGCGCTGTGTGGCGTTCCGGGCATGAGCAGTGTTCACGGGACCTCGGTTCTCCGTGAGAGTGCGAAGGGCACGTTCTTCGCCGGCACGTTCTGGCAGGTCTTCGTCGCCGACAACGGCAAGTCGATCACGATGACCTCGAACACACCGAACAAGGAATCGACGCCCGTCATCGACACGCGGGCGGGCACCGTAACCGTCACCACGACCTTCCACGGGCTGCCGGTGAAGGTGTCGATCACAGGTGGGCCGACGCTCATTCGTGACGCCGGCGTCGGGACGTTCGTCGACGTCTTCGAGTACACCGGCGACCCGGCAGATCCGGTCGGCGACCACATCTCGACCAACGTGGTCGGCGTGCACGGCCCGCATCCAGTCCTGCTGGGCGACGCCGACATCTGCTCGGTCGTCGGGCCGTACTTGCTCGGTCCGTAACGACTTGCGGTCCCGGAGCGGACGATCCCAGCGTCCGCTCCGGTCGCAGGTGCCTCTGCTTGACCCGCTCGAGCTGACGGTGCTGAACGCACGGAAGGATCGGGGAGTGACCAGCGCGTTGGCGTTCCTATGTCCCGAGATTCTCAGCCGTCGAGGGTCGGTCAGGCAGTTGCGCGGCCCACCATTCGAACGGGACGATCTGCATCGCGAGCTCGAAGGAGCGTCGATCGAGCGACTCCGCGAGCTGCGCGATGGCGACGAGGTTGTCGCGTAGCCAGTCGTCCTCGATCGGCCCACTCGCTTGAGTCGCTGGGCTGAGACGGCTCAGCCTCGGCCGATTCAGGTGCTCCTCGAGCGGGGCCGATTCGTCGAGCACGCTGCCCCACCAGTACAGACGACTGTAGAGCTCGACGTGGCGATCGACGATCTCTGCGTACGTGCCCGAGTTGACCATCACATTGGCCCAGCGTCCGAGCACCTCTTGGCCGTGGGCGAGCAGCCTTGCGATCAGCCGGTGGAGTTGTTCGCGGCGGTCGGCGCTAGCGAGCATCTCGTCGATCGCCGCGGCGAGACGCGCTGTATCGTGCACCGCCTCGGAGCCGGCTGCGAGCGTCCCGTCCTCGAGCTCTCCGTCCGGAGCGAGACCGGCGAGCTCGAGCAAACCGGTCCACACGAGTCGAGCCGTGCGGACCAAGTCGAACAGTGCGTACTGCGCGAGCACGGACCAGCGCTCTCGCCGTCGACGCTCGAGCACTTCGTTGAGCACCGCCGCGGTCACCGCGACGACGATCAAGCTCGCGACGAGGCCCGTGAAAAGCGTGTGGCGGAACCAGAACCCGTCGTTGGTGAGGTCCCAGACGACCGCCCCCGAAAGGGCGAGCACACTGAGGCCGCCGATGATCCGTGTCGAGCGCGCGTACGTCCGAGGCGAGTCGGAGCGGCGCGGACCGACAGTGCGACGAGCCATCTCCTCCCGAGCATATTGCGGCAAGGGGCGAGCCGCCGCGCGCTGGCCGCGGCGCTACCTCGAAGCGCACCCGGACGCACGCCACTTCCCTATCCATCCGAGGACGGTGTGGCATCACCTGTCTGGGCCAGCGTGCGGGATGTCACCCTGCGCCAGACGACCGGAGGAGTGGCGCACGAGGGAGCGCACGTGGCGCGACCCTGGCAAGAAGGGACGTGGGACGCGGAAGCCCGGACGACGACGGAACGACGATCCGCGGGAAGGACTGATGCCCGCGCCAGTCTTGCGCCAGTCGGCGCCAGTCCTGAGCGGTTCTCAGGGGTTTCGGGCCGCCACCGGCCGGTGCCGCTCTTTGTCCATCGAAGCGGGGCGGTCGACTGACGTGTTGAGTGCTGGCATTCGGCGCGAGCGAGTGTTGAAGAAGGGGAAGGCCGCCATGTCCGGCGAGCCTTCCCCGTGGTTTAGGCGAACTGTGCTGTAACTCGCAACGCTCAGCCAGTAAAGGGCGTCGTCAGTGCCCAGACACTGTCTGAAACCAGAGCACAATGGAACGCTGCGAAGGGAAGCGGAATCTCGACTGCCTTACCGGCTGTCACCGCATCGGCGATAGCGGTGTCCGTGAGGAGCCGGTGTGTGTTGGCATAGGCCGCGTCAGTGAATACCACCTCGATCGGCAGCCAGCCGACGTTGAAGTCCGCCCGCCCGGGAAGTCCATTATCTGATCGTGCCCGGCCACGCCCGGTTGGTACACAGCTTGCACCGCAGCCGCGGTGGTCGGGTTGGAGCAGGGATTATCGGCGGGTGGAATAGGAAGAGCTGTCGGGCAGCCCTGGGCGATGCCCGCGAGAGCGTTCCCATGGCTCGGACAGTTCTCAGCAGGCGTGTGAGCGAAACAGACGGACCTTGTGCCCCCGAGCCTCCACTTACCACCAGACGTTGAGCCTTCGCCGGCCTGGACCCCCGCGAGCGATACGTGCGCTCCGCGCGTGGCGGCCGCGTCCTCGCCCAGCCCTGTGGACATGGCACCGGGCTCGGCGGGGCGGGGTTTCTCCCGTCCCGGCGGCTAAGGACGGCCGGGTGGCCCTCCTAGCGGGCGAGACGAACCGCCCACCAGGAGGAGGTCTGGGAAGAACCACCCGGCTCCGCTGGAGTTTCCGGGGGCGCCAGCAGGGAGGCCATCGGTCGATCCTCTGAGATCAAGTCCGAGGATCCCCCGACGCGCGCAGAAGGACTCTGAAAGTCAGCCGTACTTGCGCTTGTAGGCGAGCTCGGCGTGCTGCGCCTGCCTGAGCGTCAACGTCCCGTTGCAGACCAGGCCGGGGGCAGCCGTGCTGCGGCCCGCCCCGGGGTTCGGTCACTGAGCGCGCCGACTTCTCATCTAGCTTCTAGAGCGCGAAGTGGCGCGGTGAATTGCTGCGCGGTGTGGCCGGCTAGGAGGGCGGCGGCGAGCGTCCGTCCATGCCAACCCGTCCGAGGCGACCCCGCGTCAGGCCGCTCGATGATCGATCGCTGGGCCGGCGCCCAGATGTGACTCGATCACCTGCTTCGTCAGGAGCGCCTGGAGACGGATCAACTGAAGGCGGTTCTGCTCCAGCTGGTCCCGGTCCGCCCCGAGGTCGTGCAGCGCCTGGCGCTCCGCGACCAGCCTGCTGATCTCGCGCTCGAGCAGGTCGACGCTAGCCATCGGCGCGCAACGGGTCGGCGGCGGGCCGCGCCGGCGAGGCGCAATGGCCCGCCGCGTAGGCGTAGGGGTGGCGGAACGCGTCGAGAGCGTGGGCTGGGTCGACTTCGAGCTCGAAGTCGTCACCGCAGCTCGCGTCGTAGACGGAGATCGTGAGCCTGTCCGTGCCGCTGTGCCAGAACAAGATCACTTCGAGGCCGCTTGCTTGCCTGAGATCGAGTTCTCGCACGGTTCCCATGTCAGCGCCCTAGAACGATCCCGAGACGACGACGGCGTGACTCGTGCGGACGATCACCTTGCTCCCGGCAGCGAGCTGCGGGACCTGCTGCCCGAGCTCGGTGTTGCGACTGAGCTCGGCCTTGCCCAGACCGTTCACGCGCGCGGCGCCGATCTTTGCGCCGTTGACGTAGAAGAGCACCCGCTTGCCGTGTAGGGAGCGAATGTGCTCAACCTCGACCTGGAACTCACGCTGGCCTGGCTGCGCCTGGTACTGGGCCGAGCCTCTCGCGTGGGGGTATGCCTTGGCTGCATGGAGCGCGATCTGCCCGGCACCGTTGGCGAGGACGACCGGCACAGCCACCGCAAGCGCGACGAAGGCGACCAGCACCAGAGTTGAGACGGAGCGCTTCATCCTCGGCCTCCATTCGGTTGTGGACTGCGCAACTCCACACTAGGGAGGGCGTACCAAAGGCCGGGCCAACGCACGGACAAGGCTTGGCGCGGCTTCGGTAAGGACTCGACAACCGATCCGCGCCGGCATCCCTCGCGTCGCCGCGCGCTGGTTTCTGCGCTACCTCGAGGACTGCTCCAAGGCGACGATCGACGAGGCGGCGATGGTCGCGGCTTGCCTTGCCGCCCTTGCCGGGGACCGGTACCAGGACGCTGCCCTGAGTCTGATGGGACGCTCCACAGCCGTGGGCGGTGCGGTGAGGCTCAGGTAGCCCCCGCTACGGTTGGGAGCGGGGCCGGGGTTCAGTGCCCTCGGGCTGCCGTCAGTCCCCCGAGTGCGCTCCGGCCCCACTCTCACATGACTCCCGCCCCATCGGAGCCATGCGGAGGGAACCTTTCACCACTTCCGGCTGGTTGTCCATGGGCCATTCGGCCCATCGGGGCCGAGCATCGGAGCGACCAAGGCCGTGTGCCAGGAGGGAGCAAGGCACACGCGGAGGCTGCTGTCCGGGGTCCAGAGACGCAACCACCTAGCCTTGGCCGCAGACCCGACTTCACGGTAGCCACGATCCTCGGCGCGTGGAAGTGATGGCACGCCGATCGGAGGCCTGGCGCGACTACGCGGCCCGGCTCCGAGGTGCGCTACTTGGCCGACTTCTGCAAGACACACCTGCTCCAGTGGAAGAACGCTGGGAGGAGCAGCCGCTGAAGCTCGAGCCCTGGCAGCGGCGGATGCTGGGCGAAGCGCTCGCCTACGACCTGCGCGGCCACCCAGTCTGGCGCTCGGTCCCGATGATCGCGCCGCGCAAGAACGGCAAGACCGCGCTCCTCTCTTCCACGATCAAGACCGGCGGCTGGTCGGCGTCGTCATCTCGGGTGCCGACCACGCGGAGCGTGCCGAGCGTCCGCAACGGATCGTCCTAACTGCACCGTCAGCCACCGATGATGGGCGGGGACACACCGCCTGTGATCCGAGTCCATCGCTTCCGCCCGAGGAGCCGTCGACCGTACTCGTCCACACCTTCGCCGGTTCGCCGCTCCCAGCGGCGAGGCAAGAGCATGAAGCCATGCTCCAAGTGGTCGAGCCAGGCACCCCAGTTGTTCATCATGGCCCACCATTCGCCTCGCTCGCGCACAACGAGTTGCTCGGCGATCGCGCGTCGGGCATTCCGAGGTCGCCAGCAGGCCGCCAGGAAGATGACGAGACCTGCGGCGACGCCCAACCCGATACCGAGCGCCGCTCCGAGCGAAAGCCATTCGGCATCGCCGAGGCTACTGAGGAACTGACCGCTAAATCCGTGCACGAGTAGGAGGGCGCCCACCTGCGCATCGGCGCTCTGTATCGACACGCTGATGAAGAGCTTGCTGTTCCCGCCGGCGAGGGTCTCGGTCTCTTCCCGCCAAGAGGACGGTCCCTTGAGCATGAGGCTCGCGGCGAGCGTCACCGCCCCGACGATCTCGAGGACAAGTGCGCCAGCTGCCACCGGTGAGGACACAAGACGTGATTCTTCGATCGTGGCTCCGGACGGACACGCGCGCGTAGTGCGAAGAGCCCGCAGACGATCTGCTCGACGCGCTCGAGGCGTTCCCACGTCGGCAGGCCGCACGACGGCTTCGAGACGCCCTCGGCTCGCCGCCCGGGGAGGGCTGACGGCGGCCCGCGAATAGGATCGTGCCGCCGCCCGGCCCCGGGAGGGAGCAACCGTCACCTCGCAGGGTCGACCGCGCACCGTCTTTGCTCGAGCGCTGCAGAACGGCAACTTGGTCGTCGCCGAAGGCTTGGCGCGCGAGCTCGGCCGGATCAGTTTGGCCGAGGCGCTCGAGCTGACGATCCTGATCGCGAAGAAGGAACCGCGTCGACTGCCCAAGGTCGCGGTGCGCTGGCTCGAGCGCTACCTCGCCGAGTGCGAGCCGGCGTTGAGTAACGTCGCGCTCGCAGTGTCGGCGCTCGCCGCTCTGCCGCACGAGCCGCGGGCGGAAGCCGTCCGCCTCCTGCGGGCGCTCATCGGATCGTTTTGAGGTTGTAGTAGGGAGGCGGGCGGGCACGTTCTGTGAGCCAGCTTTGGGCCAGCGAGGGCCAGTCCCGAGCGGTCTTTAGCGGTTCCAGGCGGTAAAGCGACCCCGACGCCAGAGACGCCGAAACCCGCCTAGCGAAGCGGGTTTCAGCTTGATCTGGCCCACAGGGGCGGCAGGACTCGAACCTGCAACCCCCGGTTTTGGAGACCGGTGCTCTGCCAGTTGAGCTACGCCCCTAGGGTTGCGCGCCGATTGTAGCCGCGGCCGATCTAGCATCCCGGCCATGGCTCCGCCTCCGCCCAGGCCCGCGCTCGGCGCGCTCTTCCTCGTCCTCGCGATCGGCTTCGCGGGCATCGCCGCGGCCGCCGCGAAGGCCGTCGACACGCAGCTCGGGCTGCTCGTCGTCGTGATCGCGGCAGGGGTGATCGCGCTCTGGTTCCTGACCCTCGCGATCAGGAACTTGAGGAAACCGCAGGCCTGAGTCGTATTCTTGGCGCGTGGCTCAGGACGAGACCCAGGCTCTGTGGCGCGAGTACACGAAGACGAAGGACCAAGGCGTCCGTGACCGGCTCATCCTCACGTACGCGCCTCTCGTCAAGTACGTGGCCGGCCGGCTCGGCAGCGGCCTGCCCGCGCACGTCGACGAGAACGACCTCGTCTCGTACGGCCTGCTCGGCTTGATCGGCGCGATCGAGCGGTTCGACCCCAACCGCGACATCAAGTTCGAGACCTACGCGATCGCGCGTATCAAGGGCTCGATCATCGACGAGCTGCGGGCGCTCGACTGGGTGCCGCGCTCCGTCCGCTCCCGTGCCCGCGACATCGAGCGAGCGATCGGCGAGCTCGAGCGCAAGCTCCACCGCGCGCCGACCGACGAGGAGATCTCCGAGAAGCTGGGCATCACGACCGACGAGCTCGACGAGAGCCTCTCCGAGATCGGCCGTTCCTCGATCGCGGCGCTCGACGAGCTGTGGACGATCTCGTCGACCGGCGGCGACCAGGTCGCACTGATAGACACGATCGAGGACACGCAGGGGCCGGAGCCGCAGACCGAGCTGGCGCAGACCGAGCTGAAGGAGGCGCTGGGCGAGGCGATCGCGCGCCTGCCCGAACGCGAGAAGCTCGTGATCACGCTCTACTACTACGAGGAGCTGACCCTGCGCGAGATCGGCGAAGTGCTCGGCGTGACCGAGTCACGGGTCTCGCAGCTGCACACGAAGGCGATCCTGCGCCTGAAGGCGCGTCTCGCGGGGTCGCCCGCGCGCGAGCCGCTCGGGCGCTAGCGGGCACGCTTCCACTTAGGTACTTTCCCGCTTGACACGCATATGCAGGACGTTCAACGTTGTCTGCGTGTCTTGATTGGGGTCTAACCGAAAGGACGTGGGAGAGTGAAACACCGCAGACTGCTGGTCCTCGCGGGAGTCGTGGGCGTGGTCGCGCTCGTCGCTTCCCTCAGCGTCGTCGCGGCTGGTAGCGCCAAGCCGACCGCCGCGCATCAGGCGACGGCGATCGGCGCTCCGAAGGTGCCGAACGCCGCCGCGATCAAGAAGAAGTACGGGGGGCAGAAGATCACCTTCGTGGGCGACTCGGTCGGCAACGGCCATGTCCGCGACTTAGCGCTCACGAAGCGCTTCACGCACGACACCGGGATCAAGGTCACGGTCGTGCCGCATTCGCCGGCGTCGGACGCGGCGTACTCGCAGCTCGCGAGGGCGTTCTCGGCGAAGTCGTCGTCAATCGACGTGGCGATGATCGACGTCGTCTGGCCCGGTGCGTTCGCGCCGTACCTCGTGAACCTGAAGCCGAAGCTCGGTGCGCAGTCGAAGCTGCATGCCGCCGGCATCGTCGCGAACGACACCATCAACGGGAAGCTCGTCGCGATGCCGTGGTTCGGCGACTACGGGATCCTGTACTACCGCACCGACCTACTGAAGAAGTACGGGTACGCGAAGCCGCCGACCACCTGGAGCCAGCTGTTCCAGATGGCGTCGAAGATCCAGGCCGGCGAGCAGAAGACGAACCCGAGCTTCGCCGGCTTCGTGTTCCAGGGCAACGCCTACGAAGGCCTGACGTGCAACGCGCTCGAGTGGCTCGCGTCCGCGGGCGGCGGCCACTTCATCGACGGCGGCAAGGCCACGATCAACAACGCGAAGGCCGCGGCGATCCTCGACGCCTTCCGGAACCAGATCGGCAAGGTCACGCCGCGCGGCGTGACGACCTACCAGGAGGATCAGACCGAGCACGCGTTCGACAACGGTGACGCCGCCTTCGCGCGGAACTGGCCGTACCAGTACGGCATCGGTGCCGGCGCGACCTCGAAGGTCAAGGGCAAGTTCAGCGTGACCGTGCTTCCGCACGGCGCATCGGGCAAGCCCGTCGGCACCGTCGGCGGCTGGCAGCTCGCGGTCTCCAAGTACTCGAAGCACCAGGGCGCCGCGATCGAGCTCGTCCGCTACATGACGAGCCCGGCCGTCGAGAAGTTCGACGCGATCACCAACTCCAACGTGCCGACGATCGCTTCGGTCGCGAAGGACCCGGCGGTCGTGAGGACCAACCCGTACCTCAAGCCCGCAATCGCCGGCGTCGCGCGCGTGACGCGGCCCGCGAAGTTCCTGAAGACGCACTACAACGAGGCGTCCAAGGTGATCTACCAGGGGATCAACCAGATCCTCAACGGCACCCCGGCGAAGAGTGTCCTGCCGGGCGTCCAGGCAAGGCTGAACCAGATCCTCAAGGAGAAGTAACCAGCACAACCGGTTCGGGCGAGGGAGGATGGCATCTGTCATCCTCCCTCGCTCTTTCGGATGAGCTCAGTCGCTACTCCCGCACCGACCGGCAAGACGACTCGGCGCCGCCGCCGCGGCACGAAGCTTCAGCGCCGCCAGACACGACTGGCGTGGCTGCTGCTCCTCCCGTCGCTGCTGATCGTCGCCTTCGTGGCGATCTACCCGCTCGGCAAGACGGTCTACCAGAGCTTCACGAACCAGGAGTTCCTCGCCGGGATCACGCCGACGAAGTGGGTCGGGCTCGACAACTACCACCAGCTGATCCACGACACGATCTTCCGGGACAGCGTCGTCCTGACGATCAAGTTCACGGTCATCACCGTCTCGATCGAGTTCGCGCTCGGGCTGATCATCGCGCTCGTCGTCAACTCGCACTTCAGCGGCCGCGGAATTATGCGCGCGATCATGCTCGTCCCGTGGGCGATCCCGACGGTCGTCGCCGCGAAGATGTGGTTGTGGATGCTCGACGACACCTTCGGCGTGATCAACGACCTCACCCGGAGGCTGCCCTTCGTTCATCCGGAGTCCTGGGTCACCCAGCATCCACTCGCCTCGGTCGCCGCGGTCGACATCTGGAAGACGACGCCGTTCGTCGCGCTGCTGCTGCTCGCCGGGCTCCAGGTGATCCCTGAAGACCTGTACGAGGCTGCCTCCGTCGACGGGGCGAACAAGCTGCAGCAGTTCTGGCGGATCACGTTCCCGTTGCTGCGGCCGGCGATCCTGGTCGTACTGATCTTCCGGAGCCTCGACGCGCTTCGCGTCTTCGACGTCTTCTCCGTGTTCTTCGGCAACCGCCTCGGGGCGCAGTCGATGGCGGT
Organism: uncultured Actinomycetes bacterium; assembly: GCA_963765785.1. Taxonomy (GTDB): domain Bacteria; phylum Actinomycetota; class Thermoleophilia; order Gaiellales; family Gaiellaceae; genus AC-32. The sequence goes on along the minus strand of CAVXXW010000016.1, from coordinate 21,513 downwards.
CGTCGCGCAGGGCACGATCGTGCAGGACGGGCACGTCGGCTACGGCGCAGCCCTTTGTGTAGCGATCTTCCTGATCATCTCGCTGTTCGTCGTCATCTACCTCACCGTCGTTCGCGTGAGCGACGAATGAGCACCGCGGCGCAGACCGCGACCAGGCGCAGGGCGCGGCCCGTCTCGCGCTCGGTGCGCCTCCGCCGCAGCCCGGTCGGCCGTGCGCTGATTCGGATCGGCTTCTGGCTGCTGATCGTCGTGATCGGGATCTATGCCTTGTTCCCGTTCTACTGGGCCCTGCGCTCGGCGATCACGCCGGACGCGCAGCTCTTCAACACGCCGATCCAGTACTTCCCGACCCACCCGACCTGGGCGCACTTCCACGACGCGCTCAGCTCGAGCTTCTTCCGGCGGGCGCTGCTGAACTCGACGATCGTCGCCGGGACCGTGACGCTGCTGTCGCTCGCGGTCGGCTCGACCGCGGCGTTCGCGCTCGGCCGCTTCCACTTCCACGGCAAGTCGTTTGTGCTCTACCTGATGCTTTCGATGACGATCTTCCCGCAGATCGCGATCCTCGGCGCCCTTTACACCATGTTCAGCGGCTTCCACGTCGTCGGGCCGATCGACTTCCCGAAGCTGTACGACACACCGTGGGCGCTTGTCTTCAGCTACTTGATCTTCACGCTGCCGTTCACGATCTGGGTGCTCACGAGCTTCATGCGTGCGCTCCCGGCTGATCTCGAGGAAGCGGCCTACGTCGACGGGGCGACGCCGCTACAGGTCTTCTGGAAGGTGCTGCTCCCGCTGATCGCGCCGGGCCTCGTGACGACCGGGCTCCTCGCGTTCATCGCGGCCTGGAACGAGTTCCTGTTCGCGGTCTCGTTCATCCAGTCGCCGTCGCGCTTCACCGTGCCGGTCGCGATCTTCTCCTTCACGGGCACGAGCGGCAACGCCTTCCAGTTCCCATGGGGAACGGTGATGGCGGCGACGATCATCGTGACGCTGCCGCTGATCGCCGCGACGCTCATCCTGCAGCGCCGGATCCTCGCCGGCCTGACCGCCGGCGCGGTCAAAGGCTAAGGCGGCGGTTTCGACGCCGACCATGAGAGGCCGTGCCGGCTTTGCCGGTGCGGCCGTTTGATCTAGATCGCCGCGCGCGTTTCCGAGTCGAAGAAGTAGAGCCGGCTCGTGTCGACTGCGAGCTCGATCGCGCTGTTCATCGCGACGCGCGACTTGGGGCTTACCCGCGCCACGAGGCGGTCCGAGGCGCCTGAGTCCTCGTCGTCCGAGAACGAGACCTCGGCGTCCTCGCCCGCGTCGGCGGCGGTGGCGCTTGAGACGATCCTCGTCGCTCCCGTACCGAAGTGGACGAGCACCTCGGAGCCGAGCGGCTCGATCAGTTCTGAGGTGACCTTCATGCGCCGGTCGGCAGGCGTGTCGGGCTCCAGGCTTGCGTCCTCGAAGTCCTCCGGCCGGATGCCGAGGATGACCTCGCGCCCGACGTACTCGGCAAGGGCGCTGCGGTTGCGGACGAGCTGGTCGTCGACGGCGAGCCGGTGGTCGCCGAACGCCACGTCCAGTCTGCCGTTGTTGCGCTCGAGCTGCGCCTGGACGAGGTTGATCGACGGCGAGCCGATGAAGCCCGCCACGAACTCGTTTACCGGCTGGTCGTAGAGCACCTGCGGCGTGTCGACCTGCTGCAGGTGTCCGGCGTTCATGACGGCGACGCGGTCGCCCATCGTCATCGCCTCGACCTGGTCGTGGGTGACGTAGATCGTCGTCACGCCGAGGCGGCGCTGGAGCTGGTGGATCTCGGCGCGCATCTGCACGCGCAGCTTCGCGTCGAGGTTCGAGAGCGGCTCGTCCATCAGGTACGCCTGCGGCTCGCGGACGATCGCGCGGCCCATAGCGACCCGCTGCCGCTGGCCGCCCGAAAGCGCGCGCGGCTTTCGCTTGAGGAACTCCTCGATCTGCAGGATCTTGGCCGCGCGGTGAACGCGCTCCTTGATCTCGTTCTTCGGGACGTCGTGCAGCTTCAGGCCGAAGGCGAGGTTGTCGTAGACCGACATGTGCGGGTAGAGCGCGTAGCTCTGGAAGACCATCGCGATGTCGCGCTCCTTCGGCGTCAGGTCGTTGACGACTTCGTCACCGATCCGGATCTCGCCGCCGCTGATCTCCTCGAGGCCCGCCAGCATCCGCAGCGCCGTGGTCTTGCCGCAGCCAGAAGGGCCGACGAGGACCATCAGCTCGCCATCCGCGATCTCGAGGTCGAGGTCGTGAACCGCCTGCGTGCCGTCGGGGTAGATCTTCTGGACGGCGTCGTACGCGATCTCGGCCATACGAGTATTAGTTTCGCACGATCAGGGCGGCGTGCGGCGGAAGGCCGTGGCCGTCGTGCGTCACGAGCACCGGCTCTCCTGCGGGGACCGAGCGCGGGGCGGCCGTGGTGTTGATCGCGACCGTGTGCGCCCCGCGCTCGAAGGCGACGACGCCGGGCTCGGCCTCGAGCAGCCGGAAGCCTCCGCCGAGGTTCTTCCTCAGCGCCAGCAGCTTTCGATAAAGCTCGAGCAGGGAGCTCGGCTGGCCGCGCTGGGACTCGACGTTGCGCTCCTGCGGGTCGACGAGCGGCAGCCACGGCTCGCCGGTGGTGAAGCCGCCCGTCGGGCTCGGGTCCCACTGCATCGGGTGGCGGAGCAGGTCGCGCCCGGCGCGGTCGAACGGCGGCTCGTGGCCCGGGCCGTTCGCGAGCCCGATCTCGTCGCCCTGGTAGACGAACGCCGTGCCCGGGAGCGTCAGCAACAGCACGGCTGCGGCGCGCAGGTTCTCGGGCCCGACCCGCGTTGCGAGCCGGTCGAAGTCGTGGTTCGACATCACCCAGGCGACGCGCTCGAGCTGCGCAGCGGGCTCGATCGCCGCCCGCAGCCGCTGCGCGTCCCAGGGCGAGAAGAGGAACTCGAACCCGAAGACGAGGTCGAGCACCTCGAGCCAGCGCGGGTACTCCGCCGTGGGGAGGTAGACCTCGCCGACGAGCAGCGAGTCGCCCGCTGCCTCCCTCAGCGACCGCAGCGCGCCGATCGCCTCGGGCCGGTTGTCGGAGTAGACGTGGTCGAGCTCCGCGCTGTCGCCGAGACGCGGAAGCGGGAACGCACCCGACGCGGGCGGGTCGTCTCGAAGCTCGGCGTCCTTGACGAGCAGGTTCAGCGCGTCGAGGCGGAAACCGTCGACGCCGCGGTCGAGCCAGAAGCGGATCACGCCCTGCATCGCCTCGACCACCTCCGGGTTGCGCCAGTCGAGGTCGGGCTGCTCGGGGTAGAACGAGTGGAGGTACCAGCGGCCGCTTCGCTCGTCGCGGCTCCACGCGGGTCCGCCGAAGGCCGCGACCCAGTTGTTCGGCGGCCCGTCGACCGGCGACCAGACGTACCAGTCCGGGTGCTCGCGGAACCACGGGTGCTCGATCGAGGTGTGGCAGGGGACGAGGTCGAGCAGCAAGCGCAGGCCGCGCTCGTGCGCGGCGGCCACCAGGGCGTCGAGGTCGGCGAGCGTTCCGAGCCGGGGATCGACGTCCTCATAGTCCGAGACGTCGTAGCCGAAGTCGGCCAGCGGCGAGGGGTAGATCGGCGAGAGCCAGAGCGCGTCGACGCCGAGGTAGGCGAGGTGCTCGAGCCGCTGCGCGATGCCGCGCAGGTCGCCGACGCCGTCGCCGTCGGAGTCCTGGAACGACCGAGGGTAGACCTGGTAGACGACCGCGTCCCGCCACCACATCGCGGGCGCGAGCATACGACCGGACGGCGCTAGGATCTCCCGCAAAACTCGAAACGCAGGAGGATCAGCCAGCGATGCCAACCGAGCCCGGAAAGATCCGCAACGTCGCCGTCACCGGCCACCGCGGGACCGGGAAGACGTCGCTGGTGGAGGCGATGCTCTTCCAGGCCGGCGCGATCAACCGTCTCGGCACGGTCGAGGGCGGGACGACGACCTCCGACTGGGACGAGGACGAGCAGCGCCGGCAGATGTCGCTCTCGTCGTCGCTCTGCCACCTCGAGTGGCAGGAGCGGAAGATCAACCTGATCGACACGCCGGGCGACTCCGGCTTCACCGGCGACACGATCGCCGCGCTGCGCGTGGTCGAGGGCGCGCTCGTCGTCGCGAGCGCGGTGATGGGCGTCGAGGTTCAGACCGGGCGGGTCTGGGAGCGGGCCGAGGCGCTCGAGCTCCCGCGCGTCGCATTCGTGAACATGCTCGACCGCGAGCGGGCCGACTTCTACCGCGCGCTCGAGCAGTTCCGCTCGCAGCTCTCCGAGCGCTGCGTCGCCGTGCACCTTCCGATCGGCACCGAGCACGAGCTGACCGGCATCGTCGACGTGCTGCACATGTGCGCCTACACGAGCGCCGAGGGCCAGCGGGAGAGCGGCCCGACCGAGATCCCCGAGGAGCTCCACGACACGGTCGAGCAGTACCGCACGCAGCTGCTCGACTCGGTCGTCGAGACCGACGAGGGCCTGATGGAGCGCTACCTCGAGGGCGAGGAGCTCGGCCACGAGGAGGTCGCGCACGCGCTCAAGGACGCGGTCACGCGAGGCGAGCTGTTCCCGGTCGCCTGCGGCGTGGCGACGAAGAACCTCGGCACGACGGCGCTGCTCGACCTGCTCGTCGAGGGCGTCCCGTCGCCGGCCAAGCGGCCCGCCTCGATCGACGTGAACGGCGCCGGTACCGCGGCCTTCGTCTTCAAGACGGTCGCCGACCCGTTCGCCGGCCGGATCAACCTCTTCCGCGTCCTCTCCGGGACGCTCAACTCGGACGCGACGGTCGTCAATGCGCGCTCGCACGCGAAGGAGCGCGTCGGCGCGCTGCTCACGCTCCAGGGCAAGGACCACGATCCGGCGAAGGAGTTCGGCCCCGGCGACATCGGCGCCGTCGCCAAGCTGAAGGAGACGACCACCGGCGACCTGCTGCTCGACGTGGAGCGCGAGCTCGAGCTGCCGCAGCTCGACTTCCCCGAGCCGGTGATGAGCTTCGCGGTCACGCCCAAGGCGAAGGGCGACGAGGAGAAGGTCGCCTCGTCCCTGCGCCGGCTCGCGGAGGAGGACCCGACGCTCGTCCTCCGCCGCGACCCGCAGACGGGGGATCAGCTGCTCAGCGGCATGAGCCAGATCCACGTCGAGGTAGCGGTCGACCGGCTGAAGAGCCGCTTCGGCGTCGACGTCGAGCTCCACCAGCCGCACGTGCCCTATCTCGAGACGATTCGCAAGGAGTCGCGTGCGCGGCACCGCTACAAGAAGCAGACGGGCGGCCGCGGCCAGTTCGGCGACTGCGAGATCGTGCTCGAGCCGCTGCCCGAGCGCGAGGGCTACGAGTTCGTCGACGAGATCGTCGGCGGCGTGATCCAGCAGGGCTTCCGGCCGGCGGTCGACAAGGGCATCCAGGAGGCGATGCAGCACGGCGAGCTCGCGGGCGCCCCGGTTCAGGGCGTGCGCGTCCGGCTCGTCGACGGACAGCAGCACAACGTCGACTCCTCGGAGATGGCGTTCAAGATCGCCGGCTCGATGGCGTTCAAGGACGCTTACGCGAAGGCCGACCCCGTGCTGCTGGAGCCGATCATGGAGATCGAGGTCAGCGTCCCGGACGACTCGGTGGGAGCCGTCAACGGCGACCTCAACTCACGTCGCGGCCGCCTCCAGGGCATGGAGCCTCGCGGCGGGATGACGTCGATCAAGGCTGAGGTGCCGATGGCGGAGATCCTCACGTACCCGCAGGCGCTGACCTCGCTCACGGGCGGGCGCGGCGACTACCACATGCACTTCCTACGCTACGAGGAAGTCCCGTCGCACATCGCGCAGAAGATCATCGACGAGACGAAGAAAGAGCTGGAAGAGGCCAAAGTCTGAGTTTGGTCGGCCTCAGCCCGGTTGGCTAAGGTCCTCCGCGACATGCGGATCACGCGGCAGGCCGTCACAGCCGTGCGCACATGTGCGATCTGCGAGCGGACTCTGCTCGTCGGCGAGCGCTCCGTGCGCTACTCGCCCGACGGCGAAAGCTACGTCGACGTCTGCCCGCTCTGTCAGGAGACCGCGCTCGACTACGGCTGGATCAAGGAGGGCAGTCCGACGACGCCTGTCGTCGCCGACCGGCGCCGGCGCTCGTGGTTCAGCTCGTTCCTCGGCGATACCCGTAGGCCGGCGGTCGAGCCGGTTGCCGACGAGCCGATCCTTCGCCGCCTGTCGGAGCCGGAGCTCGCGATGGTCGAGGCGGCCGACCTGTTCAACGAGAGCGCGTTCCGGCGCACGATCGCCGGGATCGCCAAGAGCCTGGGCGAGCCGAAGGCCTCGATCCTCCCGCTGTCGGGGACGAGCAGCGAGGTCGTCCTCACGGTCGCGTGGGACATCTCGTGGTACCAGTACCGCATCAGCCCGGACGCCGGCCAGCCGGTGCGCCTGGCCGAGCGAGGCCACGACCCGCGCGAGTTGGAGACGCTGTTCACAGGATGGAACGCGAAGCTGACCGGCGACGGACGGATCGCCCCGGACATCGCTCGGGTCTAGCACCGGCGCGGCGCCTCCCTACAATCCGACGCAGGATGATCTATTGCGTGATCCCGCGTGAGCTCGAGGGCGAGCTCTTCGACAAGATGGTCGAGTACTACAGGGACAACCCGAACGTGACCGTCATCGTCGACCGCCGCGAGGGCGAGGACCGGCGCAGGGGCCGGTCGTACGGCGGGCAGCGCACCATCCGGGACCGTCGCCGCGCGCGGGCGGCCGGAACCTTCCCGGACACGGATCCGCCCGGCGACGCCTAGCCGGCGATGGCCGGGTTCTGGGTCCGCCGCCTCGACGAGCTGCCGCTCGTGCCGACGGACGATCCGAACGACTTCGACTGGTACCCGGTTCAGCACCACCTCGGTCTCGGAGCGTTCGGGGTGAATGCTTTCGGCGGAGACGCCGGGACGGTGCTCGTGGCCGAGCACGACGAGCGTGACAGCGGCCAGGAGGAGCTGTACGTGGTCATCGAGGGAACGGTGCGGTTCACGCTCGACGGCCAGGAGCTCGACGCGCCATCGGTCGCGTTCATCGCCGTGCCCGATCCCGCGGTCACGCGAGCCGCCGTCGCGCGCGAGGACGGAACGCTCATGCTCGCCGTCGGCGCCCCGCGCGGCTCAGGCTTCGCGACCACCTGGAACGAGGCCGACTTCGGACAGGTGCCCCGCGCCGAATAGAATCGCCGCCGTGGCGAGCACCGAGACGAAGACCTTCAAGAACTTCATCGGCGGCGATTGGGTCGAAGCCGCGTCCGGCGAGACCTTCGAGACGACCGTCCCGGCGACGGGCGAGACGCTCGGCACGTTCCCGAGGTCGGGGCCGGAGGACGTCGACCGCGCGGTCGAGGCCGCGAAGGCCGCCTACGAGGAATGGCGGCTCGTGCCGGCGCCGAAGCGCGGCGAGATCCTCTTCCGCTTCGGGCAGCTGCTCGCCGACCAGAAAGACAGCGTCGCGCACCTGATGGCACGCGAGATGGGGAAGGTCCTGCCGGAGGCCGCGGGCGACGTCCAGGAAGCGATCGACATGAGCTTCTACATGGGGGGCGAGGGCCGGCGGCTCTTCGGCCAGACCACGCCGAGCGAGCTGCGCGACAAGTTCAACATGAGCGTGCGCCAGCCGATCGGCGTCGTCGGCGTGATCACCCCGTGGAATTTCCCGATCGCGATCCCGAGCTGGAAGATCGCGCCCGCGCTCGTCTGCGGGAACACGGTCGTCTTCAAACCGGCCACCGACACGCCGCTCCTGGGCGAGCGCTTCGTCGAGCTGCTCGTCGAGGCCGGCGTCCCTCCGGGCGTGGTGAACATCGTCCACGGCGGCGGCGGCGCCGTCGGCGATCGGCTCGTGCGCCACCCGGACGTGCCCGTGATCACGCTCACCGGCGCGCGTGAGACCGGGGTCGAGGTGATGCGCAACGCCGCGGACAACCTCAAGCACGTCCACCTCGAGCTCGGCGGCAAGAACGCGATCATCGTGCTCGACGACGCCGACCTCGATCTCGCCGTCGACGGGATCGTCTGGTCCGCGTTCGGCACGTCGGGCCAGCGGTGCACGGCCGCCTCCCGCGTGATCGTGCAAGAGGGCGTCTACGAGGAGCTGCAGAGCCGCCTCGTCGCCGCCGCCGAGACGCTGCGCCTCGGGCCGGGCTGGGAGGAAGGCGTCGACGTCGGGCCGGTGATCAACGAGCGCGCGCTCGAGAAGATCCACTCGTACACCGAGATCGGTGTCGACGAAGGCGCGAAGCTTCTGACCGGCGGCGAGGTCGCGAACGGCGACGGCCTCGGCGACGGCACCTTCTACCGCCCGACGATCTTCGGCGACGTCGACCCACAGATGCGCGTGGCGCAGGAGGAGATCTTCGGGCCGACCACCGCGCTGATCCGCGTCGGTGACCTCGACGAGGCGGTGCGCGTCTCGAACGGGATCGCTTTCGGGCTCTCGTCGTCGATCTTTACCCGCGACGTGAACAAGGCGTTCCGCGCGATGCGTGACCTCGAGGCGGGCATCACGTACATCAACGCCGGCACGATCGGCGCGGAGGTGCATCTGCCGTTCGGCGGCACGAAGCAGACCGGCAACGGCCACCGGGAGGCCGGCCAGGCGGCGCTCGACGTCTTCACCGAGTGGAAGTCGATCTACGTCGACTACTCGGGCAAGCTCCAGAAGGCCCAGATCGACACGGCCGAGTAGGCGGGTGAACCGCAAGCTCGTCGTCTTCGTGCCCCGCGAGGCACTCGACCCGGTGCGGGAAGCGCTCTTCGCCGCGGGCGCGGGCCGCATCGGCGACTACGACCGCTGCTCCTGGTACACGGAGGGCACGGGCACGTTCCTCGCCGGCGTGGGCACGGAGCCGAGCGTCGGACAGCCCGGGCGCGAGGAGCGCGTGGCCGAGCTGCGGCTCGAGACCGTCTATGCCGAGGAGCGCGAGGCCGAGGTCGTCGCGGCGCTCCGCGACGCGCACCCGTACGAGGAGCCGGCCTTCGACCTCTACCCGCTCGCCGATCCGCCGGCGCCGGCGTGAAGGCGCGGCTCTCGACCGACGGCGGCGCGCGCGGCAACCCCGGTCCGGCCGCCTACGGCTACGTGCTCGAGGCCGACGACGGAACGGTGCTCGATGCCCGGGGCGAGGCGATCGGTGTCGCGACCAACAACGTCGCCGAATACCGCGGGTTGCTGGCGGGGCTGGAAGCCGCGCTTGAGCGCGGGGTGAAGGAGGTCGAGGTCGTCTCCGACTCCGAGCTCGTCGTCAAGCAGATGCGCGGCGAATACAAGGTCAAGAACGAGACGCTCCGCGACCTGGTCGACGAAGCCCACGCGCTCGAGTCCCGGTTCCGCCGCGTCACGTACACGGCTGTGCGGCGTGAGCACAACGAGCTCGCCGACCGGCTCGTCAACGAGGCGCTGGATTCGGCCGCATAGGGCCGCGGTTATACTTTCGACCCGCGCGGATGTAGCTCAGTTGGCTAGAGCGTCTGCTTGCCATGCAGAAGGTCGTGGGTTCGAGTCCCATCATCCGCTCCTCCTCTCTCTCTCTCTCTCTCTCTCTCTCTCCTCTTCTCTTCTTCTCTTCTCCTCCATGTGAAAGCCCCGCTGACGCGGGGTCTTCTGCGTTCTTGCGGCTCCGCGAGCGGTTCGCACGAGACGCCGACGACTCACGAGGCCGGTGCGACTCACGAGGCCGGTGCGGAGAGCTCGAGCCGGCCGCCGGCCTGGAGCTCGGTCACCGTTCCCTGGATCCCGACCGAAATCGGCGCACCCCTCGAGGTCTGCGATGTGAGCGTGACACTTTCGTCCTCGAATTCGAGCTCAACCAGCTGTCCGCGGTAGAGGACAGTGAAGGCCAGCCGCCGCAGCCCGGTTGGCAGCTGTGGGTTGAGCCAGAGGACATCCTCGCGGATTACGAGCCCCGTATAGCAGCGCTGCAGCAGGTCGAGGGTCCCGACCATCGCGCCCAGGTGGATTCCCTCGGCGGTCGTCCCGCCCTGGATGTCGGAGACGTCGCTCTCGAGCGCCTCGAGGAAGAATTCCCAGGAGCGGGTTCGATCGGAGCGTGCGAGCACCCAGGCGTGAACCACGCGGCTGAGGGTCGAGCCGTGGGAGGTGCGGTCGAGGTAGTAGTCGATCGCCCTCGGAATCGTCTCTTCGTCGAAGTCGTAGCCCAGGCGCTCGAAGATCTCGCCCAACTCTTCGGCCGAGAACAGGTAGAAGAGCATCAGCACGTCGGCCTGCTTCGAGACCTTGTAGCGATTTGGCGTGTCGCCCTCGCTCTCGAGGATCCGGTCGAGCCGGCTGATGTCGCCGTAGCGGGAGCGGTAGCCCTCCCAATCGAACTCCTCGAGCTGCTCGTAGCCTTCGAACTGACTGAGGATCCCGTCCTCATGGAAAACGAGGCGCATCTTGCGGCTCAGGTCTTCCCAGCGCTCGACCTCCTCGGCGGTGAGGGAGAGCCGATGCCGAAGCTCGTCGCTCCGGTCGGAAGGGAGCAGTTCGAGCAGGTCGAGGGCGTTGCAGAACACCCAGACCGCCATGACGTTCGTGTACGCGTTGTTGTTGAGGCCCGCTGTCGGGGCGCCGGGATAGGCGTCGTGGTACTCGTCGGGGCCCATCACGCCGCGGATCTCGTAGCGGTCGAGTGCGCGGTTGTACGAGGCGCTGGAGCTCCAGAAGCGCGCGATCTCGATGATCAGCTCAGCGCCGTAGCCGGCGAGGAATCCGAGGTCGCCGGTGACCTGGTAGTACTGCCAGACGTTGTAGGCGATGGCAGCGTTGATGTGCCGCTGCAGCGAGGAGTTGTCGAGGTTCCAGCGGCCCGAGCGCGGGTTTAGGTGGCGCCGCTGTGTTTCCTCACGGCCATCGCTTCCGCTCTGCCATGGGAACATGGCTCCCGCGTAGCCCGCCTCCTGCGACGCCCAGCGCGCCTCTCGCAGCCGCCGGTAGCGGTAGCGAAGCAACGCGCGGGCGAGCCGGGGCAGCCGGAGATTGACGAAGGGGATCACGAAGAGCTCGTCCCAGAAGACGTGGCCACGGTAGGCCTCTCCGTGGAGACCCCGGGCCGGCACCCCCGCGTCGATCCCGGCCGTGTGACGAGAGAGGGTCTGCAGGAGGTGGAAGACATGGAGGTTGACGGTGCGGCTCGTTCGCTCCTCGCCCTCTTCGAGCGAGATCCCGAACCGGCGCCAGAGCTCGTGCCAGTTGAGGACATGTCTCTCGAGCAGCTCGTTGAACCCCGGCGCGCCGGCGATCTCGCGGCCGGCCGCGTAGCCGGGCTCGGGCAGTGCCGGGTCCCGCGATGTGAAGACCGCGACGACCTTCTCGATCGTCACGGGCTCCTCCGCGCCGATCTCGGCGGTGAGGTCCTGCCCGATCACACCGTGCTCCTGCAGAAGCGTCCTGGTGACCGCGACCCCGGCGCTGTTCCGCTCGACTCGCGTACGGGCCGCCTCTGCGACTAGGATCCGCGAGTTCTTCGTGAGAGCCCGGAGGAGGACCGTGTCGTCGTCCAGGGCATTGGACTCGACCGCCGTGAGGTGGTCTCCTGCGAGCGTCCGGTAGCGCGCGACCCCGGAGTTCGTGACGTTTCCGTCGAGGAGCGAGCGAACCCGCAGGCGACCCGACCAGTTCTCGGGGACGACGGTCGTCTGGAGTGCGACCAGGTGCGGGTCGTCCATTGAGACGATCCGCCGCTGCGTCAGCTGTGTCACGCGGCCGGCGTCGTCGCGGGCGCGGGTGAGCCGCGTGAGCACGCCGCGGCGGAGGTCGAGTTCGACCCGATGCTCCAGGAACTCGGCCGCTTCGAGCCAGCAGCCGTCCTCGGCGCGGAACGTCAGCGGGAGCCAGTTTGGGACGTTGACGAGGCTCTCGTCCTCGAGCGTGTGGCCCGCGATGGTGGTGGGCAGCCGGTTGTAGACGCCGGCTACGTAGGTCGCCGGGTAGTGAACCCCGTCGGCCCGCGCCTCTGGCGCGGCGCCTCTGGTCCCGAGGAAGCCGTTCCCCAGCGTGCAGAGCGCCTCTCGCACCCCCTCGGTCGCCGGATCGAAGCCGTCGTACTCGAGGAGCCAAGCGCTCATGCCGCGACCTCGCCCAGGTCGGCGACGACGAGATCGGCGCCCGCGGCCGCGAGTGCCTCGTGCTGTCCCGCCCGGTCGACCCCGATGACGAGCCCGAAGTGTCCCCGGCGGCCTGCCTCTACCCCCGAGATCGCGTCCTCGACGACCGCCGCGTGGGCCGGCTCGACGTCCAGCAGGCGTGCGGCCTCGAGGAAGAGCGCGGGATCGGGCTTGCCCGCGAGCCCAAGCTCGGCGGCGTCCACGCCGTCCACCTTCACCTCGAAGAGTTCCCGGATCGCGGCAGCCTCGAGCACGGCCATGCAGTTGCGGCTGGAAGAGACGATCGCGGTACGTACGCCGCGCTCCCGCAGCCTTGCGATCAGCTCGATGGTCGTCGGGTAAGGAGCGGCGCCTGTTCGCTCGAGCGTCTCAACGAAGTACCGGTTCTTCCGGTTGCCGAGGCCGCACACGGTCTCGCGCTCGTCAGGGTCATCCGGCGAGCCGAGCGGAAGCTCGATGCCCCGCGACGCTAGGAAGCTGGCCACGCCCTCGTAGCGAGGCTTGCCGTCGACGAACCGAAGGTAGTCCGACCCGCGGTCAAACGGCTCGAAGGGCTCGCCGAGCCGTCGACCCCGTGCCGCGAGGTATTCATCGAAGAGCTGCTTCCACGCCTCCGCGTGCACTTCGGCGGTGCGGGTCACGACGCCGTCGAGATCGAAGATCACCGCCTCCATCGCACCAAGATCAGCCGGAGCGCGCACCGTCAGCGCTGTGCTCCTGAGAGGTCGATGTTCTCGCCGAGGAACGGAGCGAGGTGGAGGCCGGCGACCTTGGCCGGCGGCCACCAGAGCGGCTCCCAGTCCACGACCCCGGGGTCGCCGTGATGGCCCCCGAGCGCGGCACGCACGTATGCCGGGCGATCGCCGGTGAGCAGCAGGGCACGCAGGACTGGGTCGAGAGGTGTCGGCTGGACCGGCACGCCGGCCTCCGCGGCAATCGTCTCCGCCACCACGTCGGCCTGTTGTGTCGCGAGGCCTCCCTGTTTCACCGGGAAGGCCGTTACGTCGCCGGCGGCGAAGACGGCGGGCACGCGCTCGACGCGGCCGTGATCGTCCACTTTCAGAAAGCCCTCGCGGTCATGCGGGAGACCCTCGAGGTACGGCCCGCGGAGGAGCGGCAGCGAGACGACCGCGTCGACGGGCATCGTCTCCCCGCCGGCCAGCTCCAGGCTGCCGTCCCGGTAGCGGACCGGGTGGCGTTCGAGTACAAGGCGGACCCGCTGCCGCTCAAGGAGCTCGCGGGCAAGGTTGCTCGCGCTCGTTCCGAAGAGGGCGAGCGGCCCCCGCTCCGGGGTCACCAGTGTGATTTCCGCCTGAGGCGCGGAGAAGCGGGCGTGGCGGGCAGTGAGAAGTGTGAGCTCATAGAGCGGTAATGGCCAGGAGACGCCCGCAGGGACGGCGAAGGCGATCCGCTCGACCGTTCCCGACTCGATCCGCTCGACGAGTTCTTCGAAACGGGCGACGTCCTGCGGGCCTTGGAAGGTCAGAGCGCCCGGAATTGCCTCCTGCGTTCGCGCCCCACACGCGACGACGAGCGCGTCGTACGAGACCGACTCGTCCTCCGATGTCCGAGCCAGGCGCGCCGGCGCGTCGACCGCGGTCAGGGCGGCGGGGCGGTAGCGAGCGCCGCACCGCTCGGCGAGCGGGCCGAGCGGGAACCGGTGGACATCACTGAGCCCGAACGGCCTCGCGACGGCCAGCGGCCGATATAGAAATTCCGGATCGGGCGCCATCAGCTCGACGATGACAAGTTCCTTCGCGAGCGCACGCAAGACGAGCATCGCCTCGAGGCCCGCGAAACTCCCACCGGCTATGAGAACCTTGGTTTCGGCCCGGGCGGCCACGCGGCAATGATCGCGTCTCCCGCCTCCCCGTGCAGCGTTCTTGCCGCCCACGGGCGGAGGGCGGCCGGGCGTCGAGCCGCAGGCGCTGGTGTTGCCACCACGCCCGCCGCCGTTCCCGAACATGCTTCTTGCCGCTGCGCTCGCCTCGGCGTCGCTCCGGGACAGGCCGCTAGAGCGCAGTTCGATTCGGCGACGAGTCGACCTATTTTCTTCTTGTCCACGCTCAGCGCGGCCACCGGGCCGCTGCGCAGGCGTAATAGCTTCGGCTACGCCCTGGAGGTTGGTGCTTGAGTACGGCCTGCTTTGGGGCAATCGCAGCACTTATTGGAACTAGCGACCGTTCTTGGAACTCGCCCTCCTCAGAAAGCCCCGCTCAGGCGGGGTTTTCCGTCCCGGGCGTCCAGCGGACTTCGCAGCGGCACCCCGTTAGTCAGCTTTTGGTCAGCCTCGGCGAGGAAGCGAGCAGCGCCGCTGCTCATCCCGCTCGGCCTTCTCCCTCATTGCGACTTTGGCCCACTCCTCGAGGGCGAGCCGCCGCAGCGCGGCCGAACTCCTCGAGCTTGAAGCGGTCGAGTTCGACGCCGACGACGGTGCACTGCTCGCGCTTCACCACGGCCAGCGCGTGAAGCGCCCGCGCGGCGCGAACACCTCGCGCTCGCTTCCCTGCTCGTCAACGATCTTGAATACGTACGGCCGCTTGGGCGGCTCGTCTTCGTGGCGGATGACGGCGATCAGCGGCTCGAGCAGGCGCCGGAGTTGCTCGGCCCCTTGCTCGATCCCCTTCGGCCAATTGCCCTTCTTCATCGCCACCTGCTGCCTATTGAGACGAGCGGGAGACGTCGGGCGAGCTGGCCCACGTGGGTCATTCGCCGGCGGCTAGCGAGAAGGCAGGGAGTCGTTACGAAACGTTCCGGCTTCGCCACTGGACGCCGGCGCTACGGGCTGCGGGGATCGAGCACCGGAGCGTCTAGGCCTGCCGACACACCTTCGCGTCCTGGGCGATCGGGGCGGGCGTGCAGCTCTTCTGTCTCAGCCGCGTGATGGAGTACATCGGTCGCACGGATCGACTCGACCTACGGGCACCTCGTGCCCGACAGCGAGGATTATCTGCACGGGCTACTGGACGGATCCGACGCGAAGTCAGACGAGAGAGGAGAGGCACATGGTTGAGTGCGCTCACTGCGGACAGGGCATCGACCCGGGCAAGAGCTATGGCTATCGGGTTCGGCCGATCGGCAACAGCGAGCAGCTGAAGGGAGTTCTCGAGCTGATGGGTGGAGGCACCGACGCCGACAGGCTTATCGCTGCGGGCTGGGACACCTGCATTCGCTGCATGGCGATCTTGACGCTCGACAGCCTCGGGCCGACGAAGAGGGACGAGGTCTTGCAGAGGTTTGGGCACTGATCAGCACCGAGAGCGCCTAACGCGCACGTTTGGCCAGGGAGCGCGGTCTCATCGCTGGCAGGCGTGGCTAGTTCCTACCGATGGTCTGCTGCGCGGAGGAGCGTAGTTTGGGTAGCGGGCCGGGTTGACGAAGACAGGCAGATCCAGTCTCTCCCTCCGCCTGTTGCGTCCGGCTCGCTCTTGGCCCTTCGCCATGGCGCTGCAACGTGACCCGGCTCCCCGTTCGGCCCTGGTTAGTTGCCTCCTCGGATCTTGTCGGCGATGATGTTCATTCCACAGCTCCACGGAAGACGGGGTTCAAGCCCTTCGGGATGCGGCGCTCGGGTGTCTTGATCTGTTCCACCGAGGTCGTGACGAGAAGGCCGCAACAACAACACCAGTGCTCGATCGCGCTCTGGCGCGGCTACGTGAAAGCGCAGTTCTACGCGCATGAGCAAGGGCACAACGAAGCGCTGCGCGAGTCACCCTTCTTTCCAACCTGGCACTTCCCGTGGGAGCACAGCGAGCCTCTGGAAGCCGATCCACGCGCACGCGCCGCACTTGCCGCGCTTAGAGCTGATCTCCTCGCCGACGGGTGGGAACGTATGCGACGTGCCCCGGGTACCGAGTGGTATGAGCTTCGCTTCCGACGGGACGACGCTGCGATGCTCGCCTACGTGCACCAGAGCGCCTGAGTGGGCCGGGCGGCGAGCCGAACGCCGTCGCGCTGCAACGCAACCCGGCCCGAATTCGCGCTACGCCTCGAGTCCGCCGCCGACTAGTCGCTCTTTCGGCCATGGCCCGGTCAGACCGCTCTCAAGTGGGGCGGGGCTCCCGACGACGTCGCAATAGCTGGGCGAGATACCCGACGATCGCAACGTTCACGGCGAGGCCGCCCGCCTTCCAGACACTCGGGCGGTGGACGAGCTCGTAGAGCTCGAACGGAATCAGAAGCGAGGTCGCGATCACAGTCAGGTACTCCGCCCACAGCTGATCGAGCCAGAGCCCTGTCCCCTCAACGAGCTCAAGCACGCCGTAGCCGAGCGCGATGATCGCCGCGACCCGGATCTCGGACGCGTGCAGGTGGTGGAGGTACGCCACGATTCGGTGAAAGAACGGCCTCCGCGGGTCGAGCTCGATCGCCCGGATCACCCGGTCGCTCAGCCGGCCGAAGTCGGTGTTGAGGTGGAAGAGCAGATAGACGCCGGCGGCGAGCAGGAGCCCGCCACGCACGATTCGCTCGATGGCGATCAACCGGAGGACACGTCGGCTGCGCGGCTGATCGACGGCTCCGGCCATGGCGACCAGCACTGTCACACGTCGTTCGCGCGGCCGACGCACCATCCGCCGTCTGGTGCAGACTTTCAATCTGCTGCGTTAAGACGACGTCCCTGGTCGAATGGGCGGTTGGCGGCGTCGAGGGCCGGAATTATGCTCGCGCTTCTCGGCTTCGAGATGAGCGGCTGGGCCGAGCGAAAACCTGACCGGCCACGGGGAGGGAACTGCGGTGATGACGCGATCGCGCGCTGGTGCACCTGCTTGTGTTTCCGCACGCGCAGCACTGTTGCGGCCCGTGTGGATGGCAGCTCTCGTCGGAATGGCAATCGTCGTGGCGGGACTTCATGCCGGCTTCGGCCGCGGCTTCGGCGCCGCGCGGTCTCGTCGCCGCGTACGGCTTCGAGGAAGGCTCGGGCTCGCAGGTGGCGGATGCGTCCGGCTACGGCAACGGGGGCACGATCGCCAACGCGACCTGGGTGGATTCAGGCGCGTACGGGAGGGCGCTGAGCTTCAACGGCTCCGACGCTGTCGTGACGGTCGATGACTCACCCTCGCTGCATCTCAAACGCGCGATGACGCTGGAGGCGTGGGTGAAGCCGTCGACGATCGGCGGCGACTGGCGCGACGTCATCTACAAGGGAAACGATGCCTACTACCTCGAAGCGAGCTCTCAAGCGGACGGTCTTCCAATGGGAGGCGGCAGCTTCAACGGCGCTGGCGGAGAGGGCCAAGTCTTTGGTGACGACTGGCTGCCGACGGGCGCCTGGTCGTACCTTGCTGTCACCTACGACGGCTCGATGCTCCGGCTCTATGTCGATGGCAAGGAGGTCGCGAGTAAGCCGCAGTCGGGGATGCTCGTGGCGTCCCGCGATCCCCTCCAGATCGGCGGCGACCACATCTTCGGTCAGTACTTCGAGGGAACGATCGACGAGGTTCGGGTGTACGACGTCGCCCTCGCGCCGGACGCGATTCAGAAGGACATGGTGACCCCTGTCGTCGCGGGTACCTCGGGAGATCCGGAGCCGCCTTCGGCGCCGGGCGGGTTGGCGGCGTCGGCGGTGGGGCCGGGTGAGGTGGATCTGAGCTGGACGGCGGCGTCGGACAACGTGGGTGTGACGGGTTATGACGTGTTTCGGTGTCAGGGCGCCGGTTGCAGCGATTTCACGCAGCTCGCGACGCTTGGGCCGTCGACGGGCTACGAGGACACGAGCGTGGCGCCGGCGACGAGCTACAGCTACCGGGTGCGGGCCTTGCGACGCCGCCGGCAACCTCGGCCCCTACTCCGATCCCGCCAGCGCGACGACCGCGGCGGCGCCCGACACGCAGCCGCCCTCCAAGCCTGCCGCGCTGCTCGCGAGCGCCTCGGGCAGCGACACGATCGGCCTCAGCTGGGACGCGGCCACCGACGACCGCGGCGTGACCGCCTACCAGATCGAGCGCTGCAGCGGCGCCGGCTGCAGCGACTTCACCCACCTGGCCGACACGACCGACACCAGCTACAGCGACAGCGGCCTGACCGCGAGCACCGACTACACCTACCGGGTGCGCGCCAGCGACGCCGCCGGCAACCTCGGCCCCTACTCCGATCCCGCCAGCGCGACGACCGCGGCGGCGCCCGACACGCAGCCGCCCTCCAAGCCGGCCTCGCTGCTCGCGAGCGCGTCGGGCAGCGACACGATCGGCCTCAGCTGGGACGCGGCCACCGACGACCGCGGCGTGACCGGCTACCAGATCGAGCGCTGCAGCGGGCGCCGGCTGCAGCGACTTCACCCACCTCGCCGACACCACCGACACCAGCTACAGCGACAGCGGCCTGACCGCGAGCACCGAGTACACCTACCGGGTGCGCGCCTGCGATGCCGCCGGCAACGACGGCCCCTTCTCGGATCTTGCTAGCGCGACGACGCCCGCGTCCTCTGGCGGCGGCACAGGGCCCTGGGCCGATTTCGGCGGGGCCAACGGGACGCTACCTGGTTGACGAGAACGGAAAGCCGTTCCTGATCGCCGGCGATTCACCGCAGGCGCTGATCGGGGATCTGAGCCTGGCCGACGCCGAGTCGTTCTTCGCTGATCGCCAGGCGCTCGGCTTCAACAGCGTCTGGATCAACCTCCTGTGCACGACCTACACCGGCTGCAACGCAGACGGCAGCACCTGGGACGGGATTGCTCCGTTCACGACGCCTGGCGACCTGTCGACGCCGAACGAGCAGTACTTCGCGCGCGTCGACGAGATCATCCGTCTGGCCGCCAAGTACGGGCTCGTCGTGATCCTCGACCCGGCCGAGACCGGCGGCTGGCTCGACACGCTGATCGCCAACGGCGTCGACAAGGATCGCGCCTACGGCCGTTATCTCGGCGAGCGCTACAAGGACTTCCCGAACATCATCTGGATGAGCGGCAACGACTATCAGAGCTGGGGTCCGATCAACGACCCGTACGTGACGGCGGTAGCGCAGGGAATCAAGGACACCGATCCGGGGCACATCCAGACGGTCGAGCTCAACTACGAAACGAGCGGCTCGCTCGACGACCCGGCCTGGGCACCGCTGATCAGCCTCAACGCCTCGTACACCTACGGACCCGACCTATGAGCAGGTGCTGACCGACTACAACCGGTCGAACTTTCTGCCCACGTTCATGGTCGAGGCGACCTACGAGTTCGAGCAGAACGCACCCGACATCCCGTACGGGGATCCGTTCGCGTTGCGACGCCAGGAGTACTGGTCGCTGCTGAGCGGCGCGACGGGGCAGCTGTACGGCAACCACTACACCTGGCAGTTCCTCTGCGATCAGCGCGACCAGGCGGGCAACTGCGTCGGTGGCTGGAAGGATCATCTCGACACCACCGGTGCAATCGAGTTCAAGCACATGACGGATCTCTTCCAGTCGCTGCCCTGGTATCAGCTCGTTCCCGACTCGAGCCACACCCTCCTGACCGGCGGCAGCGGCACCTTCGGCGACTGGGATTACGCAACCGCCGCGAAGACCCCCGACGGCACTCTCGCCCTCGCCTATATCCCGACCGCGCGCACCGTGACCGTCGACCTCGGCACGATGGCAGGCCCGGTCACCGCGCGGTGGTATGACCCAGCGAGCGGCACCTACAACGCCATCGCCGGCTCGCCGTTCGCTAACCAAGGCACCGAGGACTTCACGACCCCCGGCAACAACGCCGACGGCCCCGGCAACGCCGACTGGGTCCTCGTCCTCGAGGCTCACTGACGCCTCGTGTCCAAGCGCAAACGCCTGCGGTATAGGCGCGCGAGCTCGGCCGGATCAGCCTCGCCGAAGCCCTCGAGTTAACGATTCTGATCGCGCGGAAGGAGCCGCGCCGGCATCCGAAGATCGCCGTCCGCTGGCTTGAGCGCTACCTGCAGGAGTGCGAACCGAGCCTTTCCGATGTGGGGCTGGTGGTCTCGGCCCTCACTGCGCTGCCGGAGAACCAGAGCGTGGAGGCCGTCCGCGCTTTGAGGGGATTGATCGGATCGTTCTAAAGCCTCGCGGACTGGTCCCTTGCCATTTCCCCTAGATGGAGGGAGGGCACTGCGCCGCTCTCGACCGATACGAGCGTTACCGGCTAATGCGGCATGGAAGGAGTCCGGTGTGACTGCGGCAGAATTTGAACGGTTGACTGCGGTTGAGGTCGAGTGCCTGCTTCGCCGGCGCTCGAACCTCTTTGTGAATGCGGGCGCACCGCCCTGCGCGGCTCTCATCTTGGCGGCCCAGGTGGAGATCCCCGAGGAGGAGGCTGTCCGCTTTCTTGAGTTCGGGTTCTCGGTCGATCTCACACTTCGGCTTTTGTACGAGCCTGCCGCCTAACGTAGGCTCACCGCAGGGCCGGTCGCGCTGCCCAATCGCTGCCCAAACGCCCGAAACAATTGGCGCAGTCTGGGGACTGAGGTCCCGAGTTCAAAATCTCGGCGCGCCAACCATTGAAAAGCCCCGCTAATACGGGGCCTTTCCTTCTTGAAGGGTCGCCGCCGTCCGGCCCGGAGGGAGCAGCTTCGACCTCGCAGGGCCGTCCGTCCTGTGGAAGGGAACTTCCAAAGAGAGCGGGCCCTTCTTTTCGCAAACGCTAGTTGAGGAATCCGACGCTGAGCGGAGGTGAAGGAGGCGGCGCGTTCCCCCGGTACGCCGCCTCCGCGCTCGCCCTCGAGGAAAGAGTTGTGAACAAGCCCGAGGCCCATCGCGCTCGTCATCTAGTGACCCCTCCCCTGCCGCAGTGATGGAGGGAGCGGCGGGACGGGGAATCCCCAACCAAACCATTGCCTAAACGCTCAAGCGGGAAGGAGACCAGGACGTCAGGTGATAGACAGGCGCGAGTGCTGTGGGCGCCGCCTGACGGGCCAGCGTCTGACAGGCGCCCACGCGCGCGAAATGGCTCCCGCCCAGCGGAGCCAGGCGATACGACTTTCGCTCTCCCGTATCCCGCTGTCCATAGGCCGTTCGGCCTGTTTGCAGCCCGCCTCCGACCTACTGGGTGTCGTAGCGAGTGGCACACCGGGGGGAGGGGATGCGACGGGCATATGCGCTCGAAGACCCCGCGCCCGTCATCCGCGAAAAACCGCAGCCGCGACCGCGCTTCTCGCGCAGCACGCCCAAGAACGTCTTTCCGGACGACGACGCACCCCTGATCGGCTGACGGTTCACGCCGTCACCTGTCCGCGAACATCCGGCGTCACGTCGATCCCGGAGCTCCTTGGGTCTTACCGACCAAGAAGCATGCGTGGAATAGCGGTCACCACGCGACCAACACGCTCCGCCAGACGCCCGACTCGCTTCACCATCCCACCGGCGATCCGTACAGGCATGAGGGTAGGTCTCCTTTCGCAGAGACTTCGCCTGCGCCGCGCTCAAGCCTAACTCGGGGCTCAACGC
>CAVXXW010000015.1:0-44216 GCA_963765785.1 uncultured Actinomycetes bacterium | reverse complement strand
TGTAGTAAAGGTTCACGGGGTCTTTCCGTCCAACCACGGGTACTCGGCATCTTCACCGAGACTACAGTTTCACCGGATCCCTCGTTGAGACAGCGCCCAAGTCGTTACGCCATTCGTGCAGGTCGGAACTTACCCGACAAGGAATTTCGCTACCTTAGGACGGTTATAGTTACCGCCGCCGTTTACCGGGGCTTGGCTTCAAGGCTTCGCCCGAAGGCTAACCTCTCCGCGTGACCTTCCGGCACCGGGCAGGCGTCAGCCCCTATACGTCGTCTTTCGACTTCGCAGAGACCTGTGTTTTTGGTAAACAGTCGCTTGGGCCGTTTCACTGCGGCCCCCTCGAGCTGAGCCCGTAAAGGGCTTTCACTCTACCGGGGCGCCCCTTCTCCCGAAGTTACGGGGCCATTTTGCCGAGTTCCTTAACGAGGGTTCTTCCGATCGCCTTGGTATTCTCTACCTGCCCACCTGTGTCGGTTTTGGTACGGGCACGCCCGACCTCCCTAGACGCTTTTCTCGGAGGCATGGCTTGAGGAACTTCGGCCCTGTTGGGCCTCGGCATCCCGTCTCAGGCTTGATGACCGGCGGATTTCCCTACCGGTCGCCCTACGCGGTTACCCCAGGTCGACCATCGCCTGGGTTTCCCTAGCCTACCCCGTCCCGCCATCGGTGATAACGGTCGGTACGTGGTACAGGAATATCAACCTGTTGGCCATCGCCTACGCCTTTCGGCCTCGGCTTAGGTCCCGACTAACCCTGAGCAGATTAGCTTTACTCAGGAACCCTTGGGCATTCGGCGGACGAGTTTCTCACTCGTCTTTCGTTACTCGTGCCAGCATTCTCACTTCCCAGGCCTCCACGGCTGGCTTACGCCGCCGCTTCGCCGGCATGGGAACGCTCCCCTACCACTCCGCATAAGCGAAGTCCGTGGCTTCGGTTCCTGACTTGAGCCCCGTTGAATTATCCGCGCCCGACCACTTGACCAGTGAGCTGTTACGCACTCTTTGAATGGTGGCTGCTTCTAAGCCAACATCCTGGTTGTCTCAGCAATCAGACATCGTTTACCACTTAGTCAGGAATTAGGGACCTTAGCCGACGGTCTGGGCTGTTTCCCTTTCGAGCCTGAAGCTTATCCCCCAGACTCTGACTGCCACGCTCTGGAATTCCAGCATTCGGAGTTTGCCCGAGTTCAGTAAGCTGGTAGGCCCCCTAGCCCGAACAGTGCTCTACAACTGAAATTGAACGCGTGACGCTATACCTAAATATATTTCGGGGAGAACCAGATATCTCTGAGTTTGATTAGCCTTTCACTCCGACCCACAGGTCATCCGCTCGGTTTTCAACCCAAGTCGGTTCGGTCCTCCACGGGGTCTTACCCCCGCTTCAACCTGCCCATGGGTAGATCACTCAGTTTCGGGTCTACCTCCAACGACTGAATCGCCCTATTCAGACTCGCTTTCGCTACGGCTCCGTTTCCTTAACCTTGCCGTTGAAGAGTAACTCGCTGGCTCGTTATGCAAAAAGCACGCCGTCACAGCACAAGTCTGCTCCGACCGCTTGTAAGCACACGGTTTCAGGTGCTATTTCACTCCCCTTCCGGGGTACTTTTCACCTTTCCCTCACGGTACTAGTTCACTATCGGTCGCCAAGGAGTACTTAGCCTTACGGGGTGGTCCCCGCAAATTCCGACCGGGTTTCCCGTGCCCGGCCGTACTCAGGTGCCTACTAGGGAAGTCCATGTCGTTTTCGCCTACGGGACTATTGCCCTCTGTGGTGCGACGTTCCAGTCGCTTCGACTAACGCATGGTTTTGTAACTTCCCGACCCGCCGGCAGACGGATCGAAGCAGGTCCTACAACCCCTGTGTGACAACAGCTGCCGCTTTGGCATCACACAGGTTTGGGCTCTTCCCTTTTCGCTCGCCACTACTCAGGGAGTCGAGGTTTCTTTCCTTTCCTCGGGCTACTAAGATGTTTCAGTTCGCCCGCTTACCGTTACCCGCCCTATGTATTCAGGCGGGAACACGCGCGCATTACCACGCGTAGGTTTCCCCATTCGGAGATCCCGGGGTCAAAGGTTGGTCAGCACCTAACCCGGGCTTATCGCAGCCGCCCACGTCCTTCATCGGCTCTTGGCGCCAAGGCATCCACCGTGTGCCCTTCGTCTCTTGATCGTGAAGAACACGTTGTATGCCGCTATGGAGTTTTCAAGGTGCACGCCGGCGCTTCGAGTCCGACCAAACAAGAACACCGCGCGTTCGGCGCGGTCTCTCAAAACTCAGCAGTACGAGATACGTCGAGGTCGACGTTCTTCTAGGCGAGCTCGTGACCGGACGGAACGAAATTCCATCGACGGGCGAGCAGCCCCCGGAGTAAAGCGCTCCGGATTCCCTAGAAAGGAGGTGATCCAGCCGCAGCTTCCGCTACGGCTACCTTGTTACGACTTCACCCCAGTCACCGATCCCACCTTCGACGGCTCCCTCCCTTGCGGGTTAGGACACCGGCTTCGGGTGTTACCGGCTTCCGTGGTGTGACGGGCGGTGTGTACAAGGCCCGAGAACGTATTCACCGCGGCATTGCTGATCCGCGATTACTAGCAACTCCGCCTTCATGGAGGCGAGTTTCAGCCTCCAATCCGAACCGGGACCGGCTTTTTGGGATTCGCTCCCCCTCACGGGTTTGCAGCCCTCTGTACCGGCCAATGTAGCACGTGTGTAGCCCGAGACGTAAGGGGCATGATGACTTGACATCATCCCCACCTTCCTCCGATTTGTCACCGGCAGTCTCCTATGAGTCCCCGACATTACTCGCTGGCAACATAGGACAGGGGTTGCGCTCGTTGCGGGACTTAACCCAACATCTCACGACACGAGCTGACGACAGCCATGCACCACCTGTGCACTAGCCCCGAAGGGCTGGCGTATTTCTACGACATTCCAGTGCATGTCAAGTCTCGGTAAGGTTCTTCGCGTTGCGTCGAATTGAACCACATGCTCCGCTGCTTGTGCGGGCCCCCGTCAATTCCTTTGAGTTTTAGCCTTGCGGCCGTACTCCCCAGGCGGGGTGCTTAATGCGTTAGCTTCGGCACGGACGGAGTCGACACCGCCCACACCTAGCACCCATCGTTTACGGCGTGGACTACCAGGGTATCTAATCCTGTTCGCTCCCCACGCTTTCGCGTCTCAGCGTCAGTACCGTCCCAGAGAGCCGCCTTCGCCACGGGTGTTCTTCCTGATATCTGCGCATTTCACCGCTACACCAGGAATTCCACTCTCCTCTTCCGGACTCTAGCCAGATGGTTTCCGCCGACGTCTCGAGGTTGAGCCTCGAGTTTTCACAGCAGACCTACCTGGCCGCCTACACGCTCTTTACGCCCAATAAATCCGGACAACGCTAGCCCCCTACGTATTACCGCGGCTGCTGGCACGTAGTTAGCCGGGGCTTCTTCTGGAGGTACCGTCACCCTCTGGGCTATTAACCCGAGTGGCTTCGTCCCTCCTGAAAGAGGTTTACAACCCGAAGGCCTTCTTCCCTCACGCGGCGTCGCTGCGTCAGGCTTTCGCCCATTGCGCAAGATTCCCCACTGCTGCCTCCCGTAGGAGTCTGGGCCGTGTCTCAGTCCCAGTGTGGCTGATCGTCCTCTCAGACCAGCTACGGATCGAAGCCTTGGTGAGCCATTACCTCACCAACAAGCTAATCCGCCGCGAGCTCCTCCTCGACCGGAGGCCGAAGCTACCTTTTCCAACCGCTCCGAAAAGCTGTTGGGCCATTCGGTATTAATCCGGGTTTCCCCGGGCTATCCCGATGTCGAGGGCAGATTACTCACGTGTTACTCACCCGTTCGCCGCTTTCCCCCAGGCCGAAGCCTGGGTTCTCGCTCGACTTGCATGTGTTAAGCGCGCCGCCAGCGTTCGTCCTGAGCCAGGATCAAACTCTCCGTGAAGATTGGCTTGCCTCATCAGAGGCAAACTTGAATCACTTCGAGCTTGTGCTCAAAGTGTCTCCCCCGATCGAACTGGGGGTGACGGGTTCTTTAAGGCCTCACACCCGAAGGCGTGAGGTCTCGGCGTATTCGCACTGCTGAGTTTTCAAAGACCGACGCCGTAGGCGGCCGGCGCGTAAAAAAGCCTCCGACTCGCGCCAGAGGCCTCCGATGCTCGCGGAACTGCTCGTATCCGTTTCGCGTCCGAAGGCGCTCCTAGTCGAGGTACAGGAACTGTTCTACACGCCACCCTTCCGAGCGGCTCGCGCATGATAGCGCAAACCTCCGCGTTTGGCGTCAAGCGGAGGCGAAGCGGACGAAGCGCCGTTTCCCCGCCTGGACGAGAGCTCCGGCGAGCCTTTCCCGCGGCACGTCGACGTCGCTGACGATCTCTCCGTCGACCCGCACCGCTCCCTGCGAGATCAGTCGCCTGGCCTCGCTCGTAGAGCCGAGGCCGAGACTTTCGACGAGCAGCGCCGGCAGGTGCACGGGATCGGCTTCGGGCAGCGTCACCTCGGGCACCTCCTCGGGCGCCTGCCCCTCGCGCACGACGCGCGTGAAGTGGGCTTCCGCCTCGTGCGCGGCCTCCTCCCCCCACGAGCGGGCGACGATGAAGCGGGCGAGCGCCAGCTTCGCCTCGAGCGGGTCGCCCTCCGGCAGCTCGCGCTCCCAGACCAGGCGGTACCACTCGTCCAGCATCGAGTCGGGGACGCGCATCGTGCGGCCGAACATCTCGTCCGGCGGCGCGGTCAGCGGGATGTTGTTCCCGACCGACGAGGCCATCTTGTCGCCGTCCCACGAGAGGAGCAGCGGGGTCGTCAGCGCGACCTGCGGTTGCAGGCCGTACGCCTCCATCACCTCGCGCCCGGCGAGCAGGTTGTAGAGCTGGTCGGTCCCGCCGAGCTCGACGTCGGCGTCGATCGCGACCGAGTCGTACGCCTGCATCAACGGGTAGAGCAGCTCGGAGATCGAGATCGGCTCACCGGCCGCGTACCGCTTGGCGAAGTCGTCGCGCTCGAGCATCCGCGCGACCGTGATCGTCCGCGCGAGCCTGACGACCTCGGCGTACGAGAGCTTCGAGAGCCACTCGCCGTTGTACCGCACCTCCGTGCGCTCGGGATCGAGGATCACCATCGCCTGCTCGAGGTACGTCCTGGCGTTCGCCTCGATCTCCTCGTCGGTCAGGACCGGGCGCTCCGCCGAGCGGCCCGACGGGTCCCCGATCCGCGTCGTGTAGTCACCGACGATCAGGACGCCGGTGTGGCCCTCGTCCTGGAACGCGCGCATGCGCTGGAGCGGGATTCCCCTGCCGACGTGGATGTCGGGCGAGGTGACGTCGATGCCGAGCTTCACCCGCAGCGGCCGGCCGAGCTTCAGTTTCTCCTCGAGGCCTCCCTCGGGGAGCACGTGAACTGCGTTACGAGTTAGCTCAGCTACGCCCATTGGCGCGGCGAGTCTACCGTTACAATCTCACGCTTCTCGTGCCGCGTTCCGCCCGAAACCCGGCGCCCACCAGGCCGCGGCGGAGGATTCGCAAGCTGCGCCTGCTCGCGCTCATGCTGATCCTCTTCGTCCTGGGGACGATGTCGTTCACCTTCGGTCTCATCACCGCGGTGGCGAACCAGATCCCCTCCCTCGACCCGGCCCGCCTGCAGACCAAGGAGGTCGACGGCTACGTCTACGACCGCAGCGGCAAGCGGGTGCTCGCGGTGCTGCGTGGCAAGCAGAGCCGCATCCTCGTCCCCTCGAACAAGATCTCCGACCGCATGAAGCTCGCGATCGTGGCGATCGAGGACAAGCGCTTCTACGAGCACCGCGGCGTCGACGTGCACGGGATCATGCGCGCGGTCTGGGAGGACCTGAGGAACAAGGCGGTCGTCGAGGGCGGCTCGACGATCACGCAGCAGTTCGTCAAGAACACGTACTCGGCCGACCAGCGCTCGATCGCGCGCAAGCTGAAGGAGGCGGCGCTCGCGTGGCAGCTCGAGCAGCGCTGGTCGAAGGACCGGATCCTGACCGCCTACCTGAACACGATCTATTTCGGCAACGGCGCCTACGGCGTGCAGCAGGCCGCCCTGACGTACTTCCACCACGGCGCCGACAAGCTCGGCTGGGCCGAGGCCGCGCTCCTCGCCGGGATCCCGAGCGACCCGAGCCAGTACGACCCCGTCACGAACCCGAAGGCCTCGCGCGAGCGGCGCGACATCGTGCTCAAGGCGCTGCTCGACCAGGGCGACCTGACCAACGCGCAGTACGCCAACGCGTCGAAGGCGAAGCTGCCGCGGCCGGAGGACGTCCACCTCTCGGGCCAGCGGGGCCCGGCACCGTACTTCACGAACTACGTCGAGCAGCAGCTGATCGACCGCTACGGCTCCGGCCGCGTCTTCGGTGGCGGCCTGCACGTGAAGTCGACGATCGACCTCAACGTCCAACGCTTCGCGCGACAGTCGATCGCCAAGTGGCTGCCCGACCCGAACGGGCCGTCCGCCGCGCTCGTCGCGGTCGACCCGCGCGACGGCAGCGTGCTCGCCATGATCGGCGGCAACAGCTACCGCAAGAGCCAGTTCAACCTCGCCGTGCAGGGCGAGCGCCAGCCGGGGTCGTCGTTCAAGCCGTTCGTGCTGGCGACCGCGCTCAAGGACGGCATCTCGCCCGACTCGGACTTCGAGTCCGGGCCTGTGTCGATCCCGATCGGGGGCAAGGTCTGGTCGGTGCACAACTACGAGAACTCCGACCTCGGGCGGATCTCGCTCGCGACGGCGACGGAGGTCTCCGACAACACGGTCTACGCGCAGCTGACGCAGCTGGTCGGGCCGGCGGCAATCGCGCGGACTGCGCACAGGCTCGGGATCACGAGCCCGCTGAAGAGCTACTTCGCGATCGGTCTCGGGGCCGAGGCGGTCAACCCGCTCGAGATGGCGCGCGGCTACTCGGCGTTTGCGAACGGCGGCCTCCGCATCGACGGGGCCGCCTTCGGGAACCACCCGCGGGCGATCGTGGACGTGCACAACGACACTGGCCGGATGGTCGACGACAACCTCCCGGTCCGTCGACATGTGTTGACGGCGAACACGGCCGCGCTCGAGACCTCGCTCCTGGAGAGCGTCATCCGCGCCGGCACGGGCAAGAAGGCGCAGCTCTCGGACGGACGCCCGCAAGCCGGCAAGACGGGAACGACCGAGAACTACGGCGACGCCTGGTTCGTCGGCTACACACCGCAGCTCGTGGCCGCGGTCTGGGTCGGCTACCCGACCCGCCTCAAGCCGATGCTGACCGAGTACAACGGAGATCCCGTCGCCGGCGGCACCTACCCGGCGCTGATCTGGAAGAGCTTCATGGAGCGTGCGCTGCCCTACCTACACGACGAGCCGAAGTCGTTCCCGTCGGTGTCGATGCCGTATCCGGTCGCGAGGACCGTCGTCTACCGCGACGGGCAGCTCGAGCTCGATAACGGCAACTGCAACTACACGAAGCAGCTCCTCTATTTCGCCGGCGAGGGCCCGCCTCGGACGGCGAACTGCAAGGTGAACGAGGTCGACGTGCCGAGCGTGATCGGGCGCACCGTCTCGCAGGCGAACGCGCGCCTGGAGGCGCAGCCGCTGACGCCCGCCTACGTCTACGAGCCGGCCCGGCCGCTGCAGAAGCTCGGCATCGTCGTCCGGCAGTTCCCGGCCAGGGGGACGCTCTCGTCGTACGACAAGGTGACGCTCGTGCTGCCGAAGGCGCTCCAGGGCGTCGTGCCGAAGCTCGTCGGGCTGCGCCTTGCGCGCGCCCAGGCGAAGCTCGACCGGCTGCACCTGAAGTGGAAGGTCGACGGCAGCCCGCCGCCGGGCGCCAGGGTGGTCGCGCAGTCGCCCCACTGGGGCCTCGCCGCGAAGCGCGGCCTGACCGTCACGCTCGTCGTACAGGGCGGCTGAGAAAGCGCGAGCCGGCCTCGGCGTAGCGCCACGGCAGCTCCGCGGCGCGCGTGATCCCGATCCGCGGGCCGCTCACGACCTCGACCGGCCCGTCGCAGTCGAGCAGCTCGAACGGCGGGCGGTCGAGCGCCAGGCCGTCGTGCTCGCGCGTAACAGCGATCGCCTGGCAGAGGCGGCCGGGGCCGCTGCAGAGAAGTCGTTGGTCGTCCAAGCCGCGCCGGGCGCGCATCGCGTCGAGGCCGCGCGTCGGCTCGAGCGCGCGCACGAGGACCGCGTTCGCCACGCTTTCCTCCTCGCAGACCAGGTTCAAGCACCAGTGAATGCCATAGGACCGGTAGACGTACGCGTGCCCGGGCGGCCCGAACATCGAGGCATTCCGTTCGGTGAGGCCGCGGAAGCCGTGGCTCGCCGGATCCTCGTGGTCGTACGCCTCGACCTCGACGATGCGGCCGCCGACGCCGTCGATCAGGAGCGTGACGCCGATCAGCTCGGGCGCGACGTCGTGGACGCTGCGCGCGAAGAACTCACTCCCGAGGGTGCGCGTCGTAACGGGTGAAGGCCGGGACGGCAAGGGCGACCAGGACGGTACCGACGATGCAGAGGAAACCACCCGAGACGATCGAGAAACGCAGGCTCGTCAGCGACGCGACCAGGCCGGCCTCGACATTGCCGAGCGCCGGCGTCGCGGCCACCTGGGCGAACTCGATCCCCGAGACGCGGCCGCGGAGCTCGTCCGGCGTGACCGTCCAGAGGATCGTTCCGCGCAGGACCGCGCTGACGTTGTCGGCCGCACCCGCAGCGGCGAGCAGCAGCAGGGCGACCCAGAACGTCTCGGCGAACCCGAAGGCCGCGATCGCCGCTCCCCACAGCGCGGCGGCCACGGCGACGATCAGCCCCTGTCGCCTGACGTGCCCGATCCAGCCGGAGAGGAGCGACGAGATCAGCGCGCCGGCATAGGGCGCCGCGTACATCAGGCCGAGCGCCCCCGCGCCGCCGTCGAACCGGTTGATCGCGAGCGCCGGGAAGAGCGCACGCGGCATGCCGAAGACCATCGCGTTCGAGTCGACGAGGAACATGCCGAGCAGCACCTTCTTGCGGCGCACGAAGCGGAAGCCTTCCTTGATCGTCTGCCAGCTCGGGCGCTCCGCATCCTCGGCGACCGGCAGCGGCGGTAGACGCCAGACCGACCAGAGCGAGGCGGCGAAGGTGCCGGCGTCGAGCAGGTACGCGCCTTTGAGGCCGACGACCGCGATCAGCGCCCCGCCGAGCGCCGGCCCGGCAACGTTGGTCGTGCTCCCGTAGACGTTCTCGATTGCGTTTGCTGCCGCAAGCTCGTGAGGCTGGACGAGGCGCGGGATGACGGTGTTCATGCCGGCGACGCCGAGCGAGAAGACCGACATCGCGAGCGTGACGAGCACGTAGATCGCCCAGACCCTCGGCTCAGCGAGGCTGGCGTTGTACGCGAAGCCGAGCGCCACGAGCGCGAGCAGGACCTCGGTCACGAGCAGCATGCGCCGGCGGTCGACGGCGTCCGCAATCGCGCCGCCGACGATGGTGAGCGTCAGCAGCGGGAAGAGCTCGCAGAGCGAGAGCAGGCCGACTTGCAGCGTCGAGTGAGTCAGCTGGTAGAGCTGGAACGGCGCGGCGACGGCGGCGACCTCGCTGCCGAACGTCGAGATCGTCTGTCCGACGAACAGCCGTCGGAACGCCGGGTAGCGCCTGAGCGGGCCGAGGTCGACGGCGAGCCGCCGGACCAGCCCCGGCTCGCGGATCTCCGCGGGCTCCAACGTTCCTAGAAGAGCTTGTCGGGCTCGTCCGGCCGGGCGCTGGCCTCGAGCAGTCGTCGCGCGCGGCGGCCGAGGTCGGCCAGGTCGACGCGCCCGGTCTGCGACTGCTCCGCCAGGCGCTGCGCCAGGTCGAGCGCGTCGTCGAGGAGCGGCTTGCCGATCGCCTGCTCCTGGCCCATGTCGGCGAGGATCGTGCGCTCCGTGCGCGACGCGACGATCGGCTCGCTCACGCCCTCGACCCAGACGAGCGTGCGGCGGCCGTGCCCGCGGCGCTCGTCGCGGATCGGCTCGATCGCGTAGATCTTGTCCGCGCGCGCGTACTTGCCGAAGCCGAGGAAGACCATGCGGTTGCCGTCTGCCACGGAGTGATTATCGCCGCGGCGCCTGACGCGGCGGGCGCCGGTAGCTGTTCACGCGCGCCCGCGTGAACCGGTCCCCCCGCCCTGAGGGTGGGGTTGAGCTTTCCCGCCGCCCTCGGCGGTGGACGCTAGCGGGACTCGACGCGCAGGTCTGTGACCGCGTCGAACCGAAAGCGCGCCGATGTATCCACAGCCGCTAGAGCGCGGCGCGGAGCGTCTCGATGACCCGTTCCTGGTCCTCGGCCTCGAGCTGGGGGTAGAACGGGAGCGCGATCGAGCGGGATGCGAAGTCCTCTGCCACAGGACACAGTCCCTCGGCGAAGCCGTACACCTCGCGCATGTACGGCTGCAGGTGGACGCACGGGACGTACTCCGCCGTCCCGATCCCCGCGGCACGCAGCTCGGCCATCACGCGTACGCGGTCGGCGCCGCGCGGTAAAGCGACCACGTAGACGAACCACGACCGGGTGTGCTCGCCGTCGTCCGCGCACAGGGTCTCGACGTTCACGTCCTCCAGCAGCCTTCCGTAGCGCGCCGCGGCCTCGGAGCGGAGCGCCAGCAGCCGGTCGAGCTTCTCGAGCTGCCCGATGCCGATCGCCGCCTGCACGTCCGTCCAGCGGTAGTTCCACCCGAGCCGCACGTGGTGGAACCATGCGCCGCCCTCGTAGTCGCGCCCCTGGTTGCGCATGCTGCGCACGAGCTGCCACGTCTCCTCGGAGTGCGTGAAGACGACGCCGCCCTCGCCGGTCGCGAGCTGCTTGTTCGGGTAGAAGCCGAAGACGCCCGACGGCCCCTGGGAGCCGATCGGCCGGCCCTTGTACTCCGCGCCGAGCGCCTCGGCTGCGTCCTCGATCAGCGCCAGGCCGTGTCGATCGCAGATCGCGCGGATCTCGTCCAGGTCGCACGGGTAGCCGAACATGTCGACGGCGACGACGGCCTTCGTCCGCGGCGTGATCGCGGCCTCCAACGCGTCCGGGTCGAGGTTCAGCGTGCGCGGGTCGACGTCGGCGAAGACCGGCGTGGCGCCCTCGAAGATGAAGCAGTTCGCCGACGACGCGAACGAGATCGGCGAGGTGATCGCTTCGTCGCCGGGCCCGAGCCCCGCGATCCGCGCGAGCAGGTGCAGCCCGGCGGTGCCGCTCGAGACGGCCGCTACGTAGGGCGCGCCGATCCGCTCGGCGATCAGCTCCTCGAAGCGGTCGATCGTCGGCCCGAGCGAGAGCCGGCCAGAGCGCAGCACTTCGAGCACGAGTTCCTCCTCCCGCTCGTCCAGGAGCGGCCTGGCAAGCGGGATCTCCCGAACGCCGGTGCTCAAGCCTCGGCGGGCGCCGGGGTGGCGTACTCGAGCCACTGGGCCCAGCGCTCGCTGCGGCCGCGCGCGGTGTCCAGGTAGGCCTCCTGGATCTCGAGCGTGATCGGCCCCACGCCGATCTCGACGTCGTCGACCGAGCGGAGCGGCGTCACCTCGGCGGCGGTGCCGGTCATGAACGCCTCGTCGGCGAGGTAGAGGTCGGAGCGGATCAGCGAGGTCTCGTGCACCTGGTAGCCGAGATCCTGCGCGATCTGGATCACCGTGTCGCGCGTGATGCCCGGCAGGATCGACGTCGAGAGGTCGGGCGTGCAGAGCTCGCCGTCCTTGACGATGAACACGTTCTCGCCGGAGCCGTCCGCGACCAGGCCCTCGGCCGTGAGCAGGATCGCCTCGTCGTAGCCGGCGCGGTTCGCCTCCGTGACCGCGAGCATCGAGTTGAGGTAGACGCCGGTCGCCTTGGCGACGTGCGGGATCACGTTCGGCCCGATTCGCTGCCAGCTCGAGATCTTCGCGCTAATGCCCTTCGTCAGGCCCTCCTCGCCGAGGTATGCCCCCCAGGGCCAGCTCATGATCACGACGTCGATCGGGTTCCCGAGGGCCGAGACACCGAGCTCCCCGTAGCCGAAGAACGCGATCGGCCGCAGGTAGCACTCCGGCAGTCCGTTGACACCGATCAGCTCGTGACAGGCGACGCGCAGCTCCTCGATCGAGTACGGCAGGTCCATGTGCAGCAGCCGCGCCGAGTTGTGGAGGCGCGTCAGGTGGTCGGTGAGCCGGAAGACCGCCGAGCCCTTGTCGGTCTCGTACGCACGGATTCCCTCGAAGACGCCGGAGCCGTAGTGCAGCCCGTGGGCACCGACGTGGATGCGCGCGTCGGCCCAGTCGACGAGCTCTCCGTTCATCCAGATCTTCTCGGTCTCGCGCATGCAGGCGACCTCCTTCTCAGCTCTGATGGTACGGGGCCTGCTCGACGACGTCCATCGGCCGGGCCCTGGACAGGCGAAGCAGCTCGGTTGGGGACACGGCCGCCATGTGGCGATCCGACCCGGCTCCTACCCACAGGAGCGGTTGTGAAAGCAGCGTTCGCTCGACGAAGACGGCGTGCACCCGTGGTAGTGGGAACGGGCACACCGCCCCGGGCTCGAAGCCGGTCGCCTCGCGGACCTCGGCGCTGCCGGCGATCCGCGCGCGCTGTGCACCGGCGGCGCGGGCAATCTTGCCGGAGTCCGCTCGGCGATCGCCCGGCACGAGCGCGACCACGGGCCGGCCGTCGCACTCGAAGACGAGCGACTTCACGATCTGGGCCAGCTCGCAACCGACCGCGTTCGCGGCGTCCTGGGCAGTCGGCGTTCCCTCCGAGAACTCCTCGACATGAACCTCGGCACGAGCCTCGCGCAGGTAGGAGGTGACGCGCTCGACGGCCTCCGGCCAGGGACTCGTCGCCACGCCGGAAGCGTACCGGCGGTCGACGCCGTGGCCGCCCGGATCGTCAAGCGCCTCAACCCTCGCCCGCCGCGCCCAGCCTGATCACGCGCGCGTCGTCGAAGCCCTGCTCGCGGACGGCGTCGACCAGTTCCGCGGACGGCTCCGAGTCGAGCGAGAGCGCCATCAGCGCCTTGCCGCCGCGCCTCGTCCGTGAGACGGCCATGTTTGCGATGTTCACGCCGGCCTCGCCGAAGAGCGTGCCGACGCGCCCGATCACGCCGGGCACGTCGTCGTAGCGGAAGAAGACCATCAGCGGCGAGAGCTCCATCTCGAGCTCGAACCCGAGCGCGTTCACGAGCCAGTTGCGGTTCTCGTTGCCGATCACCGTCCCGGCCGCGCGCACGCCGTCGACCTCGACCCGCACGAGGTTTGTGAAATCGCGGCTCGCGCGCCGGCGCTCCTCGGCGACCTCGATCCCGCGCTCGGCGGCCACGACAGGCGCGTTGACGTAGTTCACGGGTTGCTCGGTGCGGCCCTGGAAGGCGCCGTTGAGCGCGGCCACGGTCAGCAGCCGCGTGTCGTAGCCAGAGAGCGTGCCGTAGTACGAGAGCGTGATCCGCTCGGCGCGGCCGTCGGCGAGCTCCATCGCGAGCCGGCCGAGCTTGGCGGCGAGCGGGACGAACGGCCCGAGCACCTCGAGGTCCTCGGGCCCGATCGACGGGATGTTGACGGCGTTCGTGACGAGACCGCCCTCGAGCGCTGCCGCCACCTGCTCTGCCACGATCAGACCCGCCCGGTCCTGCGCCTCCTCGGTCGACGCGGCCAGGTGCGGCGTGACGACGACGTTGTCGAGCTCGAGCAGTGGGCCGGAGTACGGCTCCTCCGCGAAGACGTCGACGGCGGCCGCGGCGAGCTTGCCGCTGTGCAGCGCCTCGACCAGCGCCTGCTCGTCGACGAGCTCGCCTCGGGCGGCGTTGATCACGCGCGCGCCGTCCGGCAGCAGCGCGATCGCCTCCGTGCCGAGGAAGCCGCGCGTCTCGTCCGTCAACGGCAGGTGCAGCGTCAGGAACTCCGCCACGCGCAGGAGCTCCTCCGGCGTGTCGCTCTGTTCGACGCCGAGCTCGCGGAAGCGCTCCTTGGCGACGAACGGGTCGAATGCGACCACCCGCATGCCGAGCCCGAGCGCGCGGCGGGCGACCTGCTGGCCGATCCGGCCGAAGCCGAGCACGCCCAGCGTCTTGCCCTCGAGCTCGACGCCGCCCCAGGCCGAGCGCTCCCAACGGCCCTGCTTCAGCGCCGCGTGCGCCTGCGGGATGTTGCGGGCCAAGGCGACCAGCAGGCCCACCGTGTGCTCGGCGGCCGAGGTGACGGTTGACTCGGGCGCGTTCGCGACGACGATCCCACGGCGCGTCGCCGCCTCGACGTCGACGTTGTCGACCCCCACGCCGGCGCGGCCGATCACCTTCAGCCGCTCGCCGCGCTCGATCAGGTCGGCCGTCAGCTTCGTCGCCGAGCGGATCACGATCGCGTCGTAGTCGCCGATCGTCGCGCCGAGGTCGGCGCTGCCGTCGACGTCCACGTCGAAGCGCTCTCGCAGCAGGTCGACTCCCGCGTCGGCGATCTGCTCGCGGACGAGAACCCTGGGACGCGTCACACCGGGGTGTGCTCGAACGCCTCGAGCGCGCGGGTGACGGCGACGCCGCGCTCGACCTCCGCGCCCAGCTCGACGAACGCCAGCTCGACGGCCGCCAGAGCTGTCGTGATGTCGAAGACGTCGTAGTAGCCGATGTGGCCGATGCGGAAGATCTTCCCCTTCAGCTCGCCCTGCCCCGGCGCGAGAGTGACGCCGTGCCGGTCGCGCAGGAGTAGCACCAGCTCGTCGGAATCGATCCCTTCGGGTGCGCGCGCGGCGGTCACGACCGCGGAGCTGTCGTCGTCCGGCGAGCTCAGCTCGAGGCCCATCGCCTTCAGGCCCTCGCGGCAAGCGCGGCCCAGGCGGCGGTGGCGGTCGAACGCGGCGTCCAGCCCTTCGTCAAGGAGCATCGCCAGCGCGACGTCGAGGCCGGCGACGAGCGAGACCGGCGGCGTCACCGGCGCGTCGAGGGTCGACTGGCCCTTGCGCGTCTTCTCCCAGTCCCAGTAGAAGCGCGGCGAGCTCGCGCCGGTGCTCCGCTCCCACGCGGCCTCCGAAGCGCACGTCATCGCGAGTCCCGGCGGCGTCATCAGCGCCTTCTGCGCTCCCGAGGCGACGACGTCGATCCCCCACGCGTCGGTCTCGAGCGGCACGGCTCCAAGGCTCGAGACGGCGTCGACGACGCTCAGAGCGCCCGCCTCGCGCGCCGCAGCCGCGAACGGCTGCGGGTCGAGCACGACGCCGGTGGACGTCTCGGAATGGGTGAAGAAGACGAGTCGGGCCTCGCGCTCGCGCAGGCGAGCGGACGCGTCGTCTGCCGACGGGATCTCGCCCCACGCGTAGCGGAGGTGGTCGACGTCCGCGCCGTATGCCTTCGCGATTGCCGCCCAGCGCTCGCCGAAGTAGCCGCCCGAGACGACCAGAATGGGGTCGCCGGGCGAGACGAGGTTCGCGACCGCCGACTCCATCGCGCCGCTGCCGGAGCCGCCGAAGAGCAGCACCTCCTGCTCGGTGCGGAAGATCTCGCGCAGCCGGCCGAGCACGCGCGCGTAGAGCTCGCGGTAATCGGGGCCGCGGTGGTGGATGACCGGCTGGGCGATCGCCGCCAGCACCTCGGGCGGCGCCGGCGTCGGCCCGGGCGTCATGAGGTAGCGCTTCTCCGTCACGGCCCGAGCGTAGCTCGCGGCGCCGACGGCTTGCGACGCTACGGCAGGGCCAGGCTCGGGTCGACCGCGGCTCCGCGGACGCGGACCTCGAAGTGGAGGTGCGGTCCTGTCGCGTCTCCCGTGGCGCCGACCGCACCCAGGATCGACTCCGTGCCAACGCGCTCGCCGACGCGCACCTCGATCGCGGACAGGTGGGCGTACATCGTCCGAACGCCGGCCGCGTGCGCGACAACCACGAGCCTGCCCCAGCCCCCGAGAAGCTTGCCCGCGAACATCACCCGCCCAGGCGCGGCGGCCGCGACCTCGGTGCCGATCGGCGCGGCCAGGTCGATCCCGGCGTGGAAGCGATTGCCTCGTGGCCCGAAGCCGTCGCCGACCCGCGCCTGCAGAGGCCACGCCAGCGCGATCGGGCATGTCGCCGGGGAGCGGCGAAGCGCTGCGAAGGTCGCCGGCCCGGCGACGCCGTCCGGAGTCAGTCCGGCCCAGCGCTGGAAGCGTCTCAGCGCACGCTGCGTGTGCATACCGAGACCACCATCGAACCTCGCGGACGGGAAGCCATGCCAGGCGAGCAGGAACTGGAGCGCCGCAACGTCCCAACCGGTGTCCCCGCGGGTGAGCGGCCGGCTGCCTAGCAGATGCCGGCCGTAACGCCCGAGCGCCCGTCGCGTCGCCGCGCTCGAGACCCCGTCGGGTCTGAGCCCTGCGCCGCGCTGCAAGCGAGCGACGGCGCGTGTTGTTGCCGGCCCGTCGAGGCCGTCGATCGTGCCCGTGTAGAGGCCACGCGCGTGAAGCGCGACTTGAAGCGCGGCGACCCCGGCGTCGGGGGAGGCCGTTCCCGCAGGCGCGAGCGCGAGGGCGAGAACGACGACCGCGAGGGCGACGAGCGCACGTCGGCGATAACGCATACGGCCCCTACTGTCAGACGGTACGAACCGGAGCTCGAGACGCTAACCAGGGGCTTCCAGCGCCACCATCCGCCGAAAGACCAGGCTTTCCGGCCGCGACGTAGCACGAGTCGAGAAGTCACACAACCGGCACGACGCGCCACACTCCCGCGCGCCTTTCGCAGGTACCGTTGTTCACTCCCCATTGGGTGGGAGGGGGTTGGGGATGGATCCCGGCCCGGCGGCCTGTTAGGCGCGGAGCTTCTCGCGCAGGCGCTCGTTCACGACCTTGGGGTTCGCCTTGCCGCCGGTCTCCTTCATCACCTGGCCGACGAAGAAGCCGAGCAGGCCCTCCTTGCCGCCGCGGTACGCCTCGACCTGTTGCACGTTCTCGCCGAGGATTCGGTCGATCACTGGGTCGAGCTCGCGGACGTCTGCGATCGCCACCTCGGCGACGTACCTCTCCGCCGAGAAGCCGGGCGATGCACTTGCGGCGAGCGCCTCGGCGAACGCAGAGGGCGGGATCTCCGAGCGCCGCTCGATCACCTCGCCGAGCTCCTCCGCGTTCACCTCTAACGGGTCCAGCCCGAGAGCGGCCAGCTCGTTCATGACCACGTTCGCCACCGCCGCCCGCTCGCCCGGGATGCGCGAGTAGAGCTCGTCCCGCCCGCTCGTGACGAGGCCCTCGGCGAGCGCGAACCCGACCTCCTCCTCCAGCCGCCGGATCCGCGCCGATGGCAGCTCGGGGAGGTCGGCGCGCACCGACTCGACGAGCTCGCGCGACGGCTCGAGCGGGACGAGGTCCGGCTCCGGGAAGTAGCGGTAGTCCTGCGCCTCCTCCTTCGAGCGCAGCGGCGGCGCGGACTCGTTGCCGGGGTCGAAGTGGAGTGTCTCCTGCTCGACCACGCCGCCGGACTCCCAGATCTCGACCTGGCGGCGCACCTCGCGCTCGATCCCCTTGGCGGCGAAGTTGAACGAGTTCATGTTCTTCAGCTCGGTGCGCGTGCGCAGCTCGTCCGACCCCTCCGGCCGCACGGACACGTTGACGTCGAAGCGCAGCGAGCCCTTCTCCATCTCGGCGTCGCTGATCCCGAGCTCGACGACCGTCTGGCGCAGCAGCTGCAGGAACGTCTTCGCCTCATTGGGCGAGCGGAGGTCCGGCCGCGTCACGATCTCGACGAGGGGGGTGCCGGCGCGGTTGAAGTCGACGAGCGAGCGGTCGGCTCCGTGGATCCGGCCCTCGGCGCCGCCGACGTGGATCGTCTTCGCCGCGTCCTCCTCGAGGTGCGCGCGCTCGATCCCGACGAGGTGGTCGCCCTCGGCACCCGGCACGACGAAGCTGCCGTCGACGCAGAGCGGCTCGTCGTACTGGGAGATCTGGTAGCCCTTCGGGTTGTCCGGGTAGAAGTAGTTCTTGCGGTGGAAGATCGCCCGCTCGGGGATCCGGCAGCCGAGCGCCTGGCCGAGCAGGATCGTCCACTCGACCGCCTTCTTGTTCGGCACCGGGAGTGCGCCGGGAAGCGCGAGGCAGACCGGGCACGTGTGCGTGTTCGGCGGGTCGAAGTACGCGACCTCGCAGCGGCAGAACATCTTCGTCCGCGTCTTCAGGTGGACGTGGATCTCGAGGCCGATGACCGGTTCCCAGCTCACCGCAGCCGCTCCGGGACGACGTCGAAGCCGATCGCGTGCTCGAGCGCATGGCCGGCGCGGAAGAGCAGGTTCTCCGAGAACTGGCGGCCGATCAGCTGGAAGCCGACCGGCAGTCCCTCGGAGAGGCCGCACGGGATCGAGAGGCCGGGGAGGCCGGCCATGTTCGACGGGATCGTGAGCAGGTCGGCCGCGTACATCGCGAGCGGGTTCGCGGTGCGCGCGCCGAGCTCGAACGCGACCGTCGGCGAGGTCGGGCTGACGAGCACGTCGAAGCGCTCGAAGGCTGCGTCGTGCTCCTGGCGGATGACGGTCCGCACCTTCTGCGCCTGGCCGTAGTACGCCTCGTAGTAGCCGGCCGAGAGCGCGTAGGTGCCGAGCATGATCCGGCGCTTGGGCTCGTCGCCGAAGCCGGCGTCGCGCGTGCGCTCGTACATCGTCTGCACGTCGCCGTTCTCGACGCGGAGGCCGTAGCGGACTCCGTCGTAGCGGGCCAGGTTGGACGACGCCTCCGAGGGGGCGATCAGGTAGTAGCAGGGCAACCCGAACTCGACCGAGCGCGGCAGGTTGCACTCCCCCACCTCGGCGCCGAGCTCGCGGCAGAGCTCGATCGTGCGGTTGACCGCGTCGCTGACGCCCGGCTCGATGCCCTCGGCTTCGTTCAGCTCCTTCGGCACCCCGACGCACAGGCCCTTCAGGTCTTCGGCCTCGGGAAGCTCGATCGGCTCGGGCAGCTCGACCGTCGTCGTGTCGTTCAGGTCGCGGCCGGCGACGATCCGGTGCAGGAGGGCGCAGTCGCGGACGGTCTTCGCGATCGGGCCGACCTGGTCGAGACTCGACGCGAACGCGACGATGCCGTAGCGCGAGACGGTTCCGTAGGTCGGGCGCAGGCCGACGACGCCGCAGAGCGCTGCGGGCTGCTTGATCGAGCCGCCGGTGTCGGAGCCGAGCGCCCACGGGGCCATCCCGGCCGCGACGGCGGCGGTCGAGCCGCCGGATGAACCGCCCGGGACGCGAGTCGGGTCCCACGGGTTGCGGGTCGGGCCGTACGCGGAGTTCTCGGTCGACGAGCCCATCGCGAACTCGTCGAGGTTGGTCTTGCCGATCAGCGGCAGGCCGGCCTCCTTGCAGCGGGCGGCGACGGTCGCGTCGAAAGGCGGCTTGTAGCCAGCGAGGATCTTGGAGGCGGCGGTCGTGTCGATGCCCCGCGTGGAGATCACGTCCTTGAGCGCGATCGGCACGCCGTCGCCGTCGGCCTCGTCGACCGTGCACAGGTACGCATGCAGCTCCGGGTCGCGCTCGGCCGTCGCGTCGAGATACGCGCGGTGCAGCTCGGCGCCGCTGACCTCGCCGCGCTCGATCAGCCCCTGCGCCTCCTCGGCGGTGAGTCGCAGCGTGTCGATCATCCGGCCGGCACGCGGAAGGCGCTGTCCTCGACGTCGGGCGCGTTCGCGAGCGCGTCGGCCACCGGCAGCGACGGCCGCGGCTCGTCTTCGGCCCAGACGTTCGCGAGATCGAGCGGGTGCAGCGTCGGCTCGACGCCGCTCAGGTCGAGCTCGGAGACCTTGCCGACCGCCTCGAGGATCGCGTCGAGCTGGCCGGCGAACCGGTCGAGCTCCTCTTCGGTCAACGCCAGCCGCGCCAGCCGCGCGACGTGCACCACGTCATCTCGCGAAATCGCCATCGGGCTTCAATCCTGCCAAACCAGCAGCGAGCGCTCCTGGCCTCCGCCGAAGCCGACGGCTGTGTTACGTCCAGTCGACGGTGATCACGTCGACGGGCTCGGCGAACCCCTTGAACGCCTCCGGCCGGGGCCCCGAGACCCGGAAGCCGGTGCCGGCGCCCTCGACGGTCTCGCGGCTGGCGAGGATCTCGCCGGCTCCCGCGGAAGCGCCGATCCGCGCCGCGAGGTGGACCGCTCCGCCGCCGTAGGGGTTGGCAGCCCCGTCGTTCTGAAACGCATCACCCGTGTGGGCTCCGATCCGCACGTCCGGAGCGACGATCTCCGCCTCGAGCGCGCGCTGGATGGCGACGGCCGCCTCGAGCGCCGCCCTCGGAGTGCCGAACGTGGCGAAGAAGCCGTCTCCTGTCTGCTGGACGACCTCGCCACCGCTCTTGGCGATCTGCTCCTCGAGCAGCTCGTTGTGTCGCTTGAGCAGCTTCCGCCATTTCTCGTCGCCGAGCGTCTCGAGCAGCTGGGTGGAGCCGACGATGTCCGTGAACAGAAAGGTGCGGCGGGTCTGCCGCCGGCCGAGGAGCTCGGCAGCCCGCTCGGCGTCCCCTTTCGCGCCGATGCGCTCGAAGGTCGCATGCGCCGCCTCCAGCTCCGTCGTCGCGGCATGCTCTTCCCCGCGCCGCCTGAACGCGGTACCGAGCAGCAGGCGAGACTGCGCAGTCTCGAACGGCGCTCCGACCTCCCGCCAGTCGTCTCGCGCATGGCGGAGCCGGCGGACGGCCTGGTCCGTGTCGCCCTCGGCGAGCGCGATCCGGCCGGCAGCAACGTGAACGGTCGCGTCGAACGCGGGAGCGCGACGGCTGCCGGTCTTGTACGAGTCGACGAGCTGCTCGAGCTCCGCGGCAGCTGCTCGCGCGGTCTTCAGATCGCCGGCCGCCACGGCGATCTCGACCTGCGCAGGGAGCCGCCGGATTCGCGAGAGCGGCTCGTCCAACTCTTGGAGTGCATGAGTGATTCCTGCGACCGCGGCATCGAGCTTCCCCTCCGCAAGGCGGAGTAGGGCAAGGCCCGGCTGCGGGTCGGCTCCCAGCTCGTTCGCTCGCGCGTACGCCTCGTCGGCGGCAGTCAGGTCCCCGAGCCGGCGGCGGATCTCGCCGA
Organism: uncultured Actinomycetes bacterium; assembly: GCA_963765785.1. Classification (GTDB taxonomy): domain Bacteria; phylum Actinomycetota; class Thermoleophilia; order Gaiellales; family Gaiellaceae; genus AC-32. Next base: position 23,276 of record CAVXXW010000015.1, on the reverse strand, counting down.
TCTCGTAGTAGCCGCCCGCGGTGATGTAGCGCTCGAAGTCGAGCAGCTCGTCGCAGGCCGCGATCGCCACCTTCTCCGCCGCCGCCAGATCACCACGCATGCGCATGAGCTCGGCGCGATGGATGCGACAGGCGCCTGGGAAGCCGGTCACGTCGAGCCGGTCGCACCAACGGTTGGCGGCCTCCGTCCACTCGGCGGCGCGACGGAGGTCACCGACGTCATTGCACGAGGTGATCGTCATGCAGTAGACGAGCGTGGTCGAGTACGGCTCCAGCTCGCCACTGACAGCTGCGGCCGTCCCCTCGTCGAGGAGTTCGAGACCTGCCTCGATCTCGCCGCTCTTCACGAGAGCGCGTCCCTTGGCCACGAGCGCGAGCATCTGCGTGTCTCGATCGCCGAAACGCCGCGCGAGCTCGTACGCGCGATCTAGGTTCGCGATCGCCAAGGGGTAGTCGCCTTCCGCGAGCATCGCAGTGGCCGCACGCGTGAGTGCGATCCGGCCGTGCACTGCTGACTCCTCCTCGCCCTCGAGCTGCCGCTCTGCCGTCGAGAACCAGCCCTGTGCAACGGAGAACGCTCCTCGGTTCGACTCGTCCCAGGAGAGCGTGAGCGCGACCCGGGCTGCGGCCACATTGCTCCCTTCTCTCGCGTAGGAGGCATATGCCTCCTCGCGCAGCCTGATCGCCTCCCTTAGCTTGCCGCTCCACCAGGCAGCTTCGCCGTACCCCTCGAGGTCCGCGGCGGACATGCTCCCCTGATCGAGGCCTGAGTACGCGTCGAACGCCTCTCGCCAGGACTGGCGAGACACGGCGTCCCGAGCGGCGGTCAGCGGATCGACTGTCTGCGACATCGTCTCCTCCGCATTGTCCCACGAGGAGCTCGAAGCGCTATCGGACCCACAGAAGAGCTCACGTTCCGAGAAGAAACGGGGCCCCTTTCGGAGCCCCGCCAGCTGTTCGGTTCCGAAAAGGGTCTAGATCGCCTGCACGTTCGCAGCCTGCAGGCCCTTATCGCCCTGCACGACGTCGAACTCGACCTGCTGACCCTCGGTCAGCGACTTGTAGCCTTCCCCTGCAATCGCCGAGAAGTGGACGAAGACGTCTTCGCCGCCTTCGCGCTCGATGAAGCCGTAGCCCTTCTCGTTCGAGAACCACTTGACGGTGCCCTTGGGCAAGAAACCTTCTCCCTTCGTACAACAAACAACGACGGCCCGGGCACCGAGCCGCCGACCTACTGTGAAGCGGCGGGAACCTTAGCCGGTATCCCGAGCGACGGCAACTAGGGAAACGGAATGACTCCACGTCGATACCTGGCCGCGCGCACGGTGTTCTGGAGCAGCATTGCGATCGTCATCGGACCGACCCCTCCGGGCACCGGCGTGATGAAGGCCGCGTGGGCCGCGGCGTCCGGGTCGACGTCGCCGACGATGCCGTTCTCGGTGCGGTTGATGCCCACGTCCACGACCGCCGAGCCCGACTTGACCATGTCGGCGGTGACGATCTCCGGCCTCCCGGCTGCGACCACGAGCACGTCGGCGTCGAGCGTGTAGCGCTCGAGGTCGTCGGTCCGCGTGTGACAGATCGAGACCGTCGCGTTCGCCTGCAAGAGCAGGTGCGCGACCGGCTTGCCGACGAGCGCGCTGCGTCCGACGACCACGGCCCGCGCGCCTTCGAGGTGGATCTTGTGCTCCGCGAGGAGCGCCATCACGCCGAGCGGCGTAGCCGGCACCAGCGTTGGCCGGCCGAGGTAGAGCTGCCCCGCGTTGAACGGGTGGAGGCCGTCGACGTCCTTGACCGGAGCGATGGCGCCGATCACGCGGGCCTCGTGGATGTGACGCGGGAGCGGCAGCTGGACGAGAATCCCGTCGATCTCGTCGTTCTCGTTCAGCTCGGCGATCTCGGCGAGCAACTCGTCTTCGGACGTGTCGTGGTGGAGCTTGCGGTCGACGGCGCCGATCTCGACGTCCGCGGCCGCCTCGTGCTTCCGCGCGAGGTAGATCGTCGACGCCTCGTCCTCGCCGACCTGGATCGTCGCCAGCCCGATCTGCCCGAGCCCGCTCACGTCCTCGCTGACCTGCGCGCGGATCCGCTCCGCGAGAGGCCGACCCTCCATCAAGGTGGCCGTCACTACGGGAAGGGCAGCTGGACGTCCGAGACGTCGAGGCCGAGCGACTGGGCGAGGCGGACGCCGATCTCGATGTCCTCCTTCAGCCTCTCGATGTCGCGCGAGCGCATCGCGGAGCCGATGAAGGCGCGTTCCTTCGGTCGCCAGAGCGCGTGCTCGACGAACGTCGGCAGCAGCCGGTTCGCAGCGTCGACGAGCGCGCGCTTCGTCTTCGTGTCCGCGTTCCGAAGCAGCACCTTCTCGTACGCCATGCCGGCTCCGTGGTGGATGCCGTCGTCGGTCGTCAGCCGGTTGCAGACGTCCTCGAGCACGGTGCCGCGCGAGGCGCGGGCGATCAGCCGGAAGCGCGAGATGATCAGCCGCTCGTAGAAGACCTGCATCTGGAAGACCTTTTCCTCGAGCGTGTCCGCCTCGAGCGTCATGTGCGCGAGCTCGTCGAGGTACGGGTCGCGCTCGGCGGTGCCGCCTGCCTCCTCGATCAGCTTCAGCCACGCCTCGGTGTGGCGCGACTCGTCCTGCACCATCGTCGAGTAGTAGAGCTTCGCCTCGGGGTCCGGCGCGATGTTCAGGAGCTGGGACGCCATCTCGCAGGCGAGCATGTCCGCCTGCAGCTGCTGCGTGAGCACCGAGCGCCACATGTCCTTACGGCGCCCCTGGCGCTGCGGCGACCCCTTGCCCTCGGGGATCGGCGGGATGTCGCCCCACGGGAGGTCGCGGACCTGCCACTCCTGCCGCTTCGCGAGCTCGTAGAAGCGGAGGACGCCTGCGAACGCCTCGCGCTCTTCTCGCTCCTGGTCGATGACGTGCTCGGTCGTCGTCACGGCTAGCAGCTTAAGCTCACCGCGATGGCGATGCGCCGATGGCCGAGGAAGAACGACGCCGAGTCGATTCGCGATCGCCAGGAGGCGCTCGGGCTCGACGGTGCCGTGACCGGGATCGACCTCGAGCCGTTCGTGCGCGCGCAGGAGATGCTGACCGGCGCCGCCGTGATCCCGGTCTCCGTCGTCGGGCCGATCGAGCTCGAGCTCGGCGAGTACGAGCTGCGCGAGCCGGACGGCGAGCTCGCCGAGACCGGTCGCGCGCGGGACTCGGTTTTCGTGCCGCTCGCGCACACCGAGGGCGGTCTCTCGGCGTCGCTCCACCGCGGCGCGCGGGCCGTCGCGGAGTCCGGCGGCTTCCGCACCTACGTGCTCGCCGACCGGATCACGCGCGCCTCGTGCTTCGTCTGCGGCTCGGCCGGCGACGCGATCGAGCTCGCGCGCTGGATCGAGGGCGAGCTGCCGGCGATGCGCTCGTGGTTGGCGGAGCAGGACGATCCGTCGCTCTCGAAGTTCGCCCGGTTGCGCGAGGTGAAGACCCACGTGATCGGACCGATGTGCCACGTGCTCTGGCGCTGGACGACCGGCGACGCCGTTGGCGCCAACATGATGACCCGCAACTCCTACGTGCTGAACATGGGCTACGTGATGGAGCGCGCGCCGGTCACGCCCGAGCGCTCGATCCTCGAGGCGAACATGGGCGGCGACAAGAAGCCGTCGTTCGAGTACTTCCAGAGCGGGCACGGCAAGACGGTGCTCGCCGAGGCGACGCTGACCGAAGACGCTGTGCGCCGCGTGCTGCGGACGAAGCTCGACGACCTGGCCGAGCTCGCCTGGGCCGGGACGCACGGGGCGGTCGCGTCGGGCATGCAGTCGGTCGCGTTTACGCCGGCGTCGGCGATCGCGGCGGTCTTCGCGGCGACCGGCCAGGATCTCGGCATGGTCGGGACGAGCTCGATGTCGCACGGAGCGGCGAGGCGCGCCGAGGACGGTCTCCAGGTCTCGATCCGGTTGCCGGGGCTCGAGGTGGCGACGATTGGCGGCGGCACGACGCTGCCGTACGCACGACAGTGGCTGGAGCTGATCGGCTGCGCCGGCGCCGGCAAGGTCTACCGCTTCGCCCAGATCGTCGCGGCGGCTACGCTCGCGCTCGAGATCTCCGCTTCAGCCGCCATGGCGACCGCCGGATCCGCGGAATTCTTCCGAGCTCATCACGAGCGCGGAGGACTTCGCTGATTCGAGTGATCGAGCCGTCTGCCACAAACGACGATAAGGGCCTGCAAAAGCGACGTATCTGCGGCCAGATCGAGAGGTACAGATGGTTCGAATCTGGCTCATGGCGATGCTCGCGGCAGCAGTGCTCGTGGCCGTCCGCGACCACGACGTCCTTCACCGTGCCGGTCTAGTCGGCTACTGCACATCCTCCCTGCGCCCCGCCGGAACGAGCGGCGTCTGGCGCGCGTGCCAGAAGGGCGTGCTCGACGGCCGCCCGGATCTGACCCGGCAGTCGTGCCAGCGGCGCGGGCAGAACGGTTCGGTGGAGTACTGGCGCTGCCCGGCACCGGTCAGGTCGGCTTCGAGCGGGTAGCGTCTGACGCGTGCTGCGAGAGGTGGCCGAGTACCCGAACTCGTTCGGGCCGCTGAGCCCTGGTGCCGAGCGGGTCGAGACCGAGCGCTACACGCTCTGCCTGGGCGTCGGGTCGACTTGGAACACCGTTCAGCGCCAGCGCTTCCCGCTCGAGGAGCTCGGCGAGGTGCTCCAGGAGGTGCGCGCGCACCTGCGCGAGCGCGGCCGCACGCGCACGCAGTGGGAGGTCGGGTCTCGCGCGCCGGCAGGCCTCGTCGAGGCGCTGCTGAAGCGCGGGCTTGTCCGCGACGGAGACGGCTATGCCGTCGCGCTCGTCCTCGTCGAGGAGCCGCCCGCGCCGGACGGGCTCGTCGCGAGGCGGATCGAGACCTTCGAGGAGTACGCGGCGGCGAATGCCGTGCAGTGGGAGGCCTTCGAGTCGCCGGCGTCCGAGATCGCCGAGGGCCAGGCAAGGCTCGAACAGCTCTACCGGGACACGGTCAACCTGATGCACGGCGTCTGGCTCGACGGCGAGCTCGTCTGCGCGGGCACGGCGACCCCGAGCGAGCACGGCCTGCTGCTCTACGGCGGCGCCACCGTTCCCCGCGCCCGCGGCCGCGGCGCCTACCGCGCCCTGATCCGGGCCCGCTGGAACGACGCCGTCGCGCTCGGCACGCCGGCGCTGGTCACGCAGGGCGGCACGATGTCTCGGCCGATCCTCGAGCGGCTCGGCTTCGACCGCGTTGGGGAGGTCCACATGCTCCTGGACCAGCTCGAGGCCTAAGGCCGGAGCTATCTGCGCTACGAGTCACGCGCGACAGGCAGGAGTAGAGTTGAGCAATGACCGGACGGCGAAACAAAGAAGAGCTACGCGGTCCCGACGTCCACGCACAAGAGCTCGCGAGAACGGCCCCGGGTCCGGACGAGCAGCGCTGCCCCGACTGCCATGTCGCGCCCCGTTCGAATCACCTTCCGGGTTGCCCACGCGGCCCCGGAACCTGGAACGGCTAGTGCCGACGAACCGTTCTCGCGGTCCAGAGCAGTTCTGCGAGGAACCCGAGCAGCGCTAACGACGCCGCTGCGACGCGCATCGTACTGGCCTGACTGATTGCTCCTTTCGGCACCAGCATCGTCGGCAAAGCAAGAAGCAGGCAGAGAAGCCCACCGTCGTAGAGCCACCGTGCCCTAGAGGCCCAGGTTCGTTGTTGTTTGAGGAGTGTTCGCTGTTCCTGCCTGACTGCTTCAAGCCGCATGGGGTCATCGAGTTCGTCCCCCCACCATTCGGAAAGATCCGACGGCGTCACCTCAAAGCGGCGCATCCAGAAGGTCGCTTGAACGGCGCCCAGGAGGCAGAGCGTGGCGCCCACAAGGAGAAAGAGAGCGAGGCGTTGGGCCAACGCAGCCTCTCTTCGATCGAAAGCACAAGCGTGATGAGAGCGATGCTGAAACCGGCTAGGAGAGGCGCGGCTACCGTGCCCGCGCGCTCAATCGCTGCCGACCAGCCGTAAGGGTAGGGAACTTCCCAACGCAGTTCGCTTTGCCGAACCGGAGGCTGGTCGGAGCCACTCACGGCTCGTCACCGTACTCCCTTTCCACCCTGGAGAAAGAGGCGCCGAGCGGAATCGAACCGCTGTACGAGGCTTTGCAGGCCTCTGCCTAACCACTCGGCCACGGCGCCGGGACGCACCATCGTAGCGGCGAGGTTCCGCCGCTCACCCGCGGACAGCGCGGCTTTAGTACTCGAAGTCCGGGTCGTCTTCCGGCGTGTCGTTGCGGTGGCGGCGGTGGTACACCCAGAGGCCGCCGGCCAGGACCGGGATAGCGAGCAGGAAGCGCGGATCGGCCCACGCGGTGGCAAGCCAGAGCGCGACCGCCGTGGCGGCCGCGCTCCAGCGAAGTGCCCGCTGTTCGCGAGCGGTGAAGCTTTCGTACAGGTCTCGGACGTTCATTAGCCAGGCATGATTCCAGCGACGTTCTCGATCGCGTTGCGGACGTTGTCCGACAGCAGCGTGATCGCCCCAATGACGGCAAGCGTGATGACGGCGAGAACGACGCCGTACTCCGCCATGGTCTGGCCCTCCTCGCGACGGCGGAGCGCATCCACCGTCGAGCCGACGAACGCCTGCGTGAAAGCGAAGAGCTTCAGCACGAGTTCACACCTCCCTTCGGATGGTCGGGGAGGTGTCCGAGGACGGGTTCAGTTGGGCGGTACGCGGCTCCAAGCCGGGACTCCTCCGGTTTCTTGCTTCAGCGGGGCCGCCCCGCCCTGTCTGGTGCTTGCCTCATCGGCGTATTCGTCAGCTCGGCGACATCCCTCAGGAGAGCGATTCCTCTATTAGCCGCCGAAGCCCGGGATTGACCTCGCTTCAGGCAAGTCGTAGGGTCGCTTCAGTTTTCCTTCGACCGGGTCAGAGGAGATCTGCATGGCGAGAAGCGCTCCCGAGGTCGCCGCCGAGTTCGACGTCGGCGAACGGCTGCGGACGCTTCGCCGCTTCCGCCGCTGCACCCTGCAGACCGTCGCGGCCCGCTCGGGCCTGAGCGAGAGCTTCCTGAGCCAGGTCGAGCGCGGCCGCTCGAACGCCAGCATCGCCTCGCTGCGCCGCATCGCCGACGCGCTCGGCGTGTCGATGGCCGACCTGTTCGAGCCCGAGCGGATGCCCGGCCCCAAGGTCCTCAAGAGCGACGATCGGCCCGCGCTCCAGTTCGGGATCCTCGGCCGGAAGCTCCTGCTCACGCCACGCCCGCTTCACCACCTCGAGGTCTTCCAGGGGGAGCTCGAGGTCGGAGGCTCGACCGGAGAGGAGCCGTACGCCCACGGCGACTCGGAGGAGCTCTTCCTCGTGCTCTCAGGCACCGTCGAGCTCGAGCTCGGCGGCGAGCTGTTCGAGCTCGAGCAGGGCGACAGCATCGACTACCGCAGCTCGACCCCGCACCGCGTCGTGAACACCGGCCAGGACCGCGCCGAGGTGCTCTGGATCATCAGCCCGCCCAGCTACTAGGGGGAGAAGGAGAGGAACGATGGACAACACCGAGGCAACCGAACAGCGGCTGAGCCGCGAGCGGCTGCTGAAGCTCGCTGCGGCGGCCGGCGGCGCCACGCTGCTGGGCAGCCGGATCGAGGCCGGGCGCGCCGCGGTCGACTGGCTGAGCGCCGAATCGGGCCGGCTGCAGGTGCTCGACTGGGCCGGCTACGGCAACGACGGCGGCCAGTCGATGTTCGCCGCCTACGTGAAGGGCCACCCGAGCAACAAGCCGCAGTTCACGTACATGACGAACGAGTCGGACGCGCTCGCGAAGATCCACGCCGGCCTCAAGCCGGACCTGTTCCGGCCGTACGTCGGCTGGGTCAAGTACTTCGCGACGAGCGGCCTGGTGCAGCCCTGGAACCCGAAGCTGATCTCCAACTTCAAGCACCTGAATCCGTTCATGGTCAAAGCCGGCCAATACGGCGGCAAGCAGTACGGCATCCCGGACGACTGGGGCTTCGATGCCGTCCTCTACCGCAGCGACAAGGTGCACCCGAAGGCGAAGTCGTGGGGCCTGCTGTTCGACGACCGCTACAAGGGCAAGATCGCGTGGTTCGACGACCTGAACATGCTCGTCGTCGCCGGGCTCTACCTCGGCCACCCGCGGCCCTGGCGCCAGAGCGACGCGGAGCTGAAGCAGTCGCAGGACTTCCTGATCAAGAAGAAGAAGCTCGCGCGGCTGATCTGGTCGTCCGAGACCAACCTCTGGGAGGCATTCGGATCCGGCGACATCTGGATCGCGTTCGCATGGCCGAACGACTGGGTCCAGATGAAGAAGAAGAAGCTGAAGGTCGTCTACATGCGGCCGAAGGAGAAGCCGGTCGCCTGGGTCGGGATGTTCATGCTGCTGAAGGGCACGCCGCGGCCGAAGCTCGCGCACTCCTACGTCAACGCCTGGAGCTCGAAGCGCTCGGGCCAGTGGCTCGAGGACAACTACGGCTACGGGCACGCGAACGTGCTCGCGCGGCCGTCGTCGAGCGACCTCCTGAAGGCGCTGCAGCTGACGAACCCGAAGGCCGTCACCGAGCCGGCCGCGCACCTCGACCGCGACATCCCGCGGCGGGCGGTCTACGCCAAGGCCTGGGAGCAGGTGAAGGCTTCGTGACCGGCGTGCGCTAGACGATGGCCGTCGCCGAGGTTCGCGAGCCGCCGGCGCCGCGCCGCCGGCGCCTGCGGCTCGACCTCACGACCCCGACGCTGCTCGGCCTGCCGCTCGCGTGGCTGGTGGTCTTCTTCCTCGCCCCGATCGCGATCGTCGCCGGCTACAGCCTCGACGTCTACTCGCTCGACCCCGGCCCGCACAGCCTCACGCTCTCGGCGTGGCACGAGTTCCTGCACAGCTCCATCTACCTGAAGCTGTTCTGGAAATCGGTGAAGATGTCGCTTGCGGTCTCCGCGATCGTGGTCGTGCTCGCCTATCCGCTCGCGTACTACCTGGCGCTCTCGGGCACGAAGCGCAAGTACGTCCTTCTCCTGTTGCTGATCGCGCCGTTCCTGACGAGCTACCTGCTGCGAGTGCTCGCCTGGAAGGTGATCCTCGGCGACAACGGCGTGATCAACAGCTTCCTCTTCTGGACCGGCGTCCGCTCGCCCGAGCACCCCATCTCGCAGCTCCTCTACAGCCGCTTCGCGGTGATGCTCGTCCTCGGCTACATCTGGCTGCCCTTCGTCGCGCTGCCGATCTTCGTCTCGCTCGAGAGCCTCGACCGCCGACTGCTCGAGGCCGCGAGCGACCTCGGCGCCAGCCGGCTCCAGGCGTTTCGCAAGATCACGCTGCCGCTCTCGCTCCCGGGCGTCTTCGCGGCGTTCCTGTTCGTCTTCATCCCGACGCTCGGCGAGTTCATCACGCCGTCGCTCGTCGGCGGCACGAGCGGCTACATGTACGGGAACCAGATCGTCGACCTGTTCGGGACCGGCTTCCCCGACTGGCAGACCGGCTCGGTGCTCGCGTTGTTCCTGCTCGGAGTGGTCGCCGTACTCACCGTCGTCTTCGCGCGCTTCCTCCAGCCCGGCCAGGTGAGCACCGACTGATGGACGTCGCGCTCTCGAAGAACGGCGCGCGGCTGCTCCGGCTGTTCTTCTGCCTGGTCGTCGTCTTCCTTTACGCGCCGATCGTCATCCTGCTGATCTTCTCGTTCAACAACTCGGCGGTGCCGACGTTCCCGCTCTCCGGGTTCACGCTCCACTGGTACCACCAGTTCCTCGTCAACGCCGACCTCCGCGCCGCCTTGGAGACGAGCGCGATCATCGCCGCGCTCTCGAGCCTCGGCGCCGTCGTGCTCGGCATCCTCGCCTCGATCGCACTGACGCGACGGCGCTTCCGCGGGAAAGCCGCCGTCTCGGCGCTGCTGCTCAGCCCGCTAGTGATCCCCTACGTCGTCTTCGGGATCTCGCTGCTGCTGCTCTTCCACCAGATCGGCGTGCCGCGGTCGCTCCTGACCGTCGTGATCGGCCACATCGTGATCACGCTGCCGTACACGATCCTCGTGCTCGTGCCGCGGCTCGACCAGATCGACGTCTCGCTCGAGGAGGCGGCGTTCGACCTCGGCGCCTCACGGTTGCGGACGTTCCGCTCGATCACGCTGCCGCTGATCCTCCCTGCCGTCGTCTCGGCGTTCCTGATCGCCTTCACGACCTCGTTCGACGAGTACGCCGTCGCCTCGTTCGTCGTCGGCTCCCGCGTGACGTTCCCGATCTACCTCTACTCGGCGCTGCGCTTCCCGAACCAGCTGCCGCAGGTGATCGCGGTCGCGGTGGTCGTGCTCGTCGTCTCGCTGACGGTCGTGATCTGCGCCGAGATCGGCCGGCGCGTCGCCGAGCGCCGCTTCGCGGGCTAGCCGAGCGGCGAGGCCTGCTCGGGCTCCCAGCTCAGCGTGACCGGCGCGCCCGCCTCGTACGAGGTGCTCAGCTCGTCGGCCAGCCGGTGCGAGACGAGCCTCCCGACGGGCGTGTCGACGTGGAACTGCGTGTACATGCCGAGGAAGACGACTTCGGCGACGGTTCCGTCGACGCGCGAGCCGCCGTCCTGCTGCGGCGCCCCGGCGGCGGCGATCCGCACGCGCTCCGGCCGCACGGCGACGCGCACGGTCTCGCCGGGGCGGCGGTCCGCGCCGAGCCCCGCGACGACCCGCTCTCCGTCGCCGAGGCGCATCACCGCGTGCTCGCCCACGAGCTCGTCGATGCGGACGTCGAACGCGTTGAGCGAGCCGATGAAGTCGGCAACGAACGCCGTCCGCGGACGGTCGTAGATCTCGCGCGGGCTCCCGATCTGCTCGACCCGGCCGCCGTCCATGACGGCGATCCGGTCGGACATGGCGAGCGCTTCCTCCTGGTCGTGGGTGACGTAGACGAACGTGGTGCCGACGTCGTGCTGGATCGCCTTCAGCTGCATCTGCATCTGCTTGCGGAGCTTCACGTCGAGCGCTCCGAGCGGCTCGTCGAGGAGCAGCGCCGCTGGCGAGTTGACGAGCGCGCGGGCGAGCGCGACCCGCTGCTGCTGGCCGCCGGAGAGCTGTCGCGGCCGCCGCTTCTCGAGGCCCTCGAGCGAGACGATCCGGAGGATCTCCTTGATGCGCCCGCCGTGGTCGCGGCGGGGGACGCCCTTCACCTTCAGCCCGAACGCGACGTTGTCGTAGACGTTCATGTGCGGGAAGAGGGCGTACTGCTGGAAGACCATGTTCACGGGCCGCTTGTTCGCCGGCACCGTCGTGACGTCATCGCCCTGCAACAAGATGCGCCCGACATCGGGCAGCTCGAAGCCGGCCACCATGCGCAGCGTGGTCGTCTTGCCGCAGCCGCTCGGCCCGAGTAGCGAGAAGAACTCGCCCTCGCGGATCTCGATCGAGACGTCGTCGACGGCGCCGACGGAGCCGAAGCGCTTGCTGACACCCTCGATCCCGATCGCCGCGCGCGGCTCCGCCATTCGCCGAGTCTAGTCCGCCTCCTGGCGGCTTCCTAGCGCGTCTACATGCGCGACTCGGCCATGCGCCTGATCGTCTCGCTCGCCTCGTCCCAGTGGACGATGAGGCCGTAGAGCACGATCGCGGACAGGGACACGCCCGTCAGCGACCACAGCGTGTGGTTCGAGCTGCCCAGGAACCCGAGCTGGACGATGATGTTGAGGCTGGCGGCGACGATCGTGAACCAGCGGGCCCAGCTCGCCCCGAGGGTCAGCCCCCAGCCCGCGGCGCCGACGATGATCCCCCAGAACAGCATGATCCAGCCCCACGTCCTCGTGTCGACGAGGATGATCTGGTTGGGCGTGAGGGTGTAGTAGCCACCGCGAATGATCGCGATCAGCCCCTGGAAGAAGTCGATCATCCCGATGATCAGCATCAGGATCGCTCCCAGTCGGATCCAGCCCGCCCACGTTTCGCTTCGTGCCACTGCCGCACTCCTTTCGGCCGCGTTCTGACGAAGAGCGTCCAGCCTCCCGCGCGAGCCGCTACGGGCGCGTCAACCGATCGGGGTGAACCAACGAAGGACGCTCGCGGCTCGAACCGGAAACGTCGTTCAGCGCGAAGATCCGCCACGTGCCGGGGAGACCTTTCAGCGAGCTGCGCCCCCGGCTCGTGCATTCGAGTCCTTTCCGGCGAGCGTGCTCGACGGCTTCCGCCGACAGGATGATCTCACCTGGACGAGCAACACTCGCGAGTCGCGCGCCGACGTGCACGTCTGCGCCTGCGCACTTGTCGTCGGCCGTCCAGCAATGACCGAGATGGATACCCGAGCGAAGCTCGAGCCCCAGGGCCTCGGCGGACGCGCGAATATCGAGTGCGCAATCGATCGCGTAGCCGGCTTCGTCGAAGATCGCGAAGAAGCCGTCGCCCGCGGTGTCCATCAACCAACCCCGGTGCCGGTCGAGTCGGTCCCGGACGAGGGCGTGGTACACCTCCAGCAGCTCTGCCCAAGCCCGATCGCCAAGGGACACGGCTAGGGGCGTGGCGTCGACGATGTCCACGAACAGGACCGCCGTCAGCGGGCGTGTCGGCTGAGACACCTGCGCGTCCATGGCTAGATCGTGTCCGGGGCCGTCTCGAAAGGCATCCCGGGAGCGCCGGATCGTGCTCGCGGAGTAGTACGGATGCGATCGAGGACAGGCTCAGTTCTCGGGACTGAACCTGGAGCCTCGGAGAGTCAAGGAACCCCCGGGCCCGCGGCGATTACGGCGACGAAACTCGCCTAAGCGGGGCTTTTGCGAGGAGGGCGAGTTCGAAGAAGTCGATTCTGTTCCAGCAAGCCGCAATCTCGTGAATTGATGCGGCCATTGGCCACTCGCCCGTTCCCCAGCGTTACCGACTACTTAGTCTGCTCAGCGGAGTCGAGCACCTTCGCCGGCACCGCGGAAGCGCCAGCCTCCGGTCTCCCCTTGGCTAGACCCTTGCTTCGCGCGCGCGTAATTAGTTATGGGCCCCGACGAGGGCGTCTTGGCGCTCTGGGGACCGCCTGCTGCGGGACCACGACGGATGATACGACCATGCAGACGTCACAAATTCAGTCTGCGGTGGGTGCGGCTGTGTCGACTGCCTCAGCTCTTGATCTGAGGGTCGATGACGCCGTCATTCTCCACGACTCCAACCGGCTCGCTCTGCGCCTTCGGCCTTGTGACGTTCTAGCTCGGGTCGCGCTCATGGAGGGCCAGGGAGGCGCAGAGGTTGAAGTCGAGGTCGCTCGTCGGCTGGCCGAAATGGAAAGTCCCGTAGGTTCGCTCGATCCTCGGGTGGAGCCGCGCGTCTACGTGCGAGACGGCTTCGTCATCACATTGTGGACTTACTACGAGCCCGTATCCCACCGTGATGTCGAACCAGCGGAGTATGCGCGGACGCTTGAGCAGCTGCACGCTGGCATGCGGCAAGCCGATTTCGCTGCGCCCCCCTTCACGGATCGCGTCGCGGAGGCGCAGTCGCTGGTCGGCAACCGCACCCGAACCCCGGATCTTCGTGATGCGGACCGTGAGCTTCTGAGCACTACGTTGCGAAAGTTGACGTGGGCGATCGGTCGGCGGGACGCCGCCGAGCAGCTGCTCCATGGCGAGCCGCACCCTGGCAATTTGCTCAGGACGAAGTACGGGCTGCTGTTCACAGATTTGGAGACTTGTTGCCGTGGGCCTGTCGAGTTCGACGTCGCCCATGTGCCGGAAGAGGTGAGCACACGCTATCCAGGCGCCGATCAAGACCTGCTGCGCGAGTGCCAGATTCTGACGCTGGCGCTGGTCGCAACCTGGCGTTGGGATCGAGATGACCAACTCCCGAACGGGCGCCGAATGGGCACAGAGCTCCTCAGCCAGATACGGCAGCACTGGAGCTAGACGGCGCCTCGGCTCAGGCGTCATTCCGGAACATTCCGGAAGACTGGCGCATGTCAGGCAATGCTGGTCCGACGGGTCTAGGACGATGCGTGACAACGGTCGTCGAAGATCGTCTTGCCGCCCTCGGCCCCGGCTTCGCCGTACACCTGGTCGGCGACGACGGCGGGATCGTCACTCACTGGCGCACGCTCTGACGCGCGATGAATTGGAGGCGCGGGACGGGGCAACTACTCTGACGGCCGACGAGAACCCAAGGAGCAGCCATGTCTCGCGTCCGCGTCCACAACTTCTCGATCTCGCTCGACGGATTCGCCACCGGCGAGGGGCAGGCCGCCGACACGCCGTTCGGTCACGCCGGCCACCGGCTCCACGAGTGGATGTTCGCGACCCGATTCTGGGACGCAACGGGTCTGGGTGGCGATGGCGCTCGCCCTGCCGGCAGTGCCGGCGTCGACAACGCATTCGCCGAGCGTCACGAGCACGGCATCGGAGCGGAGATCATGGGCGCCGGCAAGTTCGGCCCTCCGGGCTGGCAGGACGACCCGGAGTGGCGCGGGTGGTGGGGAGACGACCCGCCGTTCCACACGCCGACGTACGTCCTGACCCATCGCCCTCGGCCGCCGCTGGAGATGGACGGCGGTACGACGTTCCACTTCCTGGAGGCCGCGCCGGCGGACGCGCTCGAGGTTGCTCGGGCGGCAGCCGCGGGCAAGGACGTCCGCATCGGGGGTGGCCCGACGATGCTGCGTGAGTTCCTCGCCGCCGGACTCGTCGACCATCTGCACGTCGTGCAGGTCCCGATCGTCCTCGGTCGCGGGGTCCGGCTGTGGGACGGGTTGGAGGCGCTGGATCAGCAGTACGATGTCGAGGCGGTCTCGACGCCCAGCGGCGTCACTCATCTCACCTTCACCCGATGAGGGCCCAGTGGCTGCGAGCACGAGAGTAGCCTCCGCGCACTGGCCGAAGCAAGCACTTCTGGGACGTTCTTGACGTCCAGACGAAGAATCAGTGTCAGACTCCGCCGGTTATCCGAGCTTCCGGCGCAGATGCTGGAGGACACGACGAAGGGGGAGACAGAATGAAGGAAGCACACGCAGGACGAGGCCTGCGCGCGGCCCTGGCCTTGCTCGCGGTGGGGCTGCTCGCTCTCGGGACCTCCGCTGCGGGTGGATCGGCTCACGCGGCCGTGTCGTCGCAGTCTCCCAACGCCTGTGCGACGAAGGTCAGTGTCCCGTCAAGCGGGAACCACTTCAGCGGCGTGATCAGCCCGGTGCCGGTGGACGCTCGTTGCGATGACGCGGCCAACGGCAATCCGCCTCTGACTTGGCATGGCGGCCCGGTGATGGGGACCAACTCGACCGGCCCGGTCGTGGTGACCCCGATCTTCTGGCATCCGGCGGGCCATCCGATGGATGCTGGCTACGAGAGCATCCTCAAGCGGTACCTCGGGGATGTCGGGGCCGCCAGCGGTAGCAACACGAACGTGTACTCGACGTTGACCGAGTACTTCGGAACCAACGGGCCTATCAACTACCAGATCCAGGAAGGCACGCCGATCGACGACACGAACGCGCTGCCGGCAAATGGGTGCACCTTGAACCACAAGGACCGCACCGGCATCTACGCCGACGGCTCCGGCTACGACTCCTGCATCGACGATGCCCAGGTGCAAGCCGAGACAGCGAGCGTCGTCAAGGCGAACGGCCTGCCGGTGAACTTCTCACACATCTACGTGTTGTTCGTCCCGAAGCAAGTCGAGACCTGCTTCAACCCAGGCTCGACCTCGACTCTGCAGAAGGGCTTCCAGGCCTGCACGATCAACCACGAGAAGACAGCGGCTTACTGCGCGTACCACTTCATCACGCCGAGCCACATGCTCTACGCGAACCTGTCCTACCCGATCTACAACTCGCCGGTCGGGTTCACCTGCGGGAGCGACGCTAGGTTCCCAGTCGTCCAGACGCCGAACGCCAACGCGGACGCTGACACGCAGGTCAGCCCCACCAGTCACGAGATCATGGAGGCGATCACCGACCCCGACACCGTGACCGGTTGGTACGACGCGGCCGGCTTCGAGAACGGTGACGAGTGCGCCTACGTCTACGGGACGCCCGCGGGCGGCTCGGCCGGAACGTTCTACAACCAGGTGATCAACGGCGACCATTACCTGACCCAGGAGGAGTTCAGCAACCAGGACTGGCTCAACACTGGGCTTGGGTGCCTGCAGTCCACCAGTTAGTCAGGTAGTTCACTGTCCGACTCAGCGGAGGTGGCGAAAGCCACCCCGCTGAGTCGGACGGCGTCGGGGGTCATTCCCGAACACTGGCTCACCGCAGAGGCTGTTCGCCTGGCCCAGGACCGTCCGACCCGTGGAGCCCGGATACTCTCGGGATGGATGCGGACCACCGCCCGCCGATCTGCCAGCGCTGCGGCGTGACCATGGTGCCCGCCGCGCTCAGCGCTGACGACAAGCACGAGGGCGACTGGGTCTGCCTCGAATGTGAGGAGGTTGACGAGGAGGAGTGAACCGCCAGCCGACAACCCCGCCCTAGCCGCACGAGCGGGGTCCGGCCCGCGTGCCAAGCCGCGGCCGGCCTCCACCGCGCTCAGGGGTCATTCCGGAACACTGGCCCACGCGATGCTCCGCCCGCTGCTCGCCCATGCTCCTACCGCCGCCAGTCGGCGCGTGCCCGACACGATCACCACACGCGCCGACGCACCATCGTTGCGAGCATCGTCGCCACGTGCGTCCGCTCGGCGCCTTGCTCTGCGTACGCGTCGCCGCGACAGACGGTCAGCCTGCGACCGGCGCGGACGACCTCGCCCTCCGCGACGAGGCTATCGCCGCTCGCCGGCTGGGTCGTATGCCGGGCTGTGGACAGTCGCATGGCGACCGTGACGCCGATGCCAAACGCAACGACATGTTCGAGATCGAGGAAGCTTAGGTTGCGCCGCAGCATCCACCCGAAGAGGGCCATGGCAACAACGGCGAGGACGATCGCAAGCCTGCCGCGCGGTGTGCGTTCCCGGGCTCGCCACGAGGCCGAGGCGATCGCGCCGAGCCAGGCGGACGACATAGCCGAGACGCCATAGTCGGGAGCCGTTAGCAGGCCGTCGAATGCATGTCGTTCGACCGTACGTACGGCTGCCAATAGGGCATATACGAGAAGGCTGGAACCGACGTGCCCTGCGAGCGCGGAGATCCAGACGACACGTCCTCCGCAGACGACGAGAGCAAGTACGCCAAGTAGGCCAAACGTGACGAGCGACCAGACGTACGGAGACTGGACAAGCAAGGCGCTCGTCAGCAGCAGCCAGAGGCGGGCCTCCGCGATCGCGTGAGGGTTCGCCGCGAGGGCTGAGAGCGGAATCAGCCGCGCGCGCTCCGCGCTGGTGACGGCTGAGACGCCGAGTACCAGAGTGGACAGCAACGCCCACTCTGCCCTCGTCAAGCTGAGATATCGAGGCATCACGTCTGCTGCCTGTCGAGTGTAGAGACGAGACGGAATCTCCCGTGCGGTCCGTCAAGCTCCTCCCAGGTCGACACCGGGCGACAGGCGCGCCGGCAGAAGGTCGGCACCTCGCGCGCCTCCTCGGGCTCGTAGAAGTTGAGGCTCGTTCGGTTACCGGCTTTTCAGCCCGTTCAACGAGGTCCCGGGTCCCGGTTTCGTTTGCCCACGGACGTCAAGCTGACCGTCTCGTGACGCCGTGCAGGCTTGGCTTGGGCAGCTGCCCTTCCAGCCACAGCGAGGCCAGCGCCACGCGCGGGAGCGCGGCGACACCCTCGTACATTGCGTAGCGCGGCTCCCAGCGCGGGAAGAACTTCGCGTTGAAGCGGTAGAGCCGCTCGATCTGGAAGACCGCGTCGGCGCGGCGCGCCGCACCTCCGGCGAGCTGCTCGAGCCATCCCCGTGGACTGTGGAGGAAGCGCGCGAACGCCGCGAAGTTCAGCGAGAGCTCCTCGATGCCTCGGGCGCGCAGCAGCTCGATGGACTTCACGACCATGAACTCGGTCAGGCCGTTCGGCGTGTTCCGCTCGCGGCGCATCAGCGAGAGGGACATCGCCTTGCGTCCATAGCTCGGGACGAAGTGCAGGAACCCGCGAACCTCTCCGGCGGCGTCTCGCGCGATCACGACGACCGTGTCCTCCTGGTCGTCGCGGCGGAGCGCATCAAGCGCCATCGAGAAGCCGCGCTCGGCCGTGCCGCCGCGCCACGCATCCGAGACGCGCTCGAGCGCCGCGAAAGTGGTGTCGTCGAGGTCGGCCACGTCGAAGAGCCCGGCGCGGTAACCGGCCTTCTCGAGCCGCGCGACCGACTGCCGCACCTTGCGCACGGCGCGCCCCTCGAGGCTGAACGAGGCCGTCTCGACGATCGCCTCGTCGCCCATGTAGATGGCGCGCAGCCCGAGCTGCTCGAAGAGCGGCCGCAGCCTCTCGCTGACGCCGAGGGCGGCCAGGCGCAGCCCGCGCGCCTCGGCGAAGGCCGCCAGCCGCCTGAGCAGGCCCGGGATGGCCTCCGACTCTCCGACGGGGTCGCCGGAGACGACGAGCACGCCGCTCTCGATCCGGTAGCCGAGGAAGGCGCGGCGGTCCTCGCTGAAGAGGTAGTGCTCGTCGCGGCGAAGCTTGAAGTAGGCGAGCGTGTCCGAGCCGTACTGCTTTACGAGGTCGGTTGCCGCTGCTCTGACCTCCGCGTCGGGCAGCGCGCGCGGGGCCGCGAGCGGGCGAAAGAGGAGGTAGGCGATCACGAGCAGGGCTCCCACTCCGATCAGCCCAATCGCCAGGTCCATCCGGCGCGTCTCCTCGTGGAAGCTGAGCGGCCCCTGCTGCCAGAGGAGCAGGTCCCAAGTCTCGCGCAACTCGTCCGCGAGCGGCGCATGCGCGACGACCGCAACCACGACGAACGAGACGAGGTATGCGCCGGCTGCGACGAGCGGCACGCGCAACGCGGCCGCGCGGCGGCTGAGCGGCTCGTGGCGCACGTAGAACGAACGGCGCCCGGAGAAGAGGATTCCCGCGACGACGAAGTCAGCGAGCGCCTCCTCGAAGTCGAGTCCCTTGAAGAGGTTGAAGAAGCCGAGCGCGACGAGCAGCAGGACAGCCAACTGGAGTGCGCGAAGGCGGCGCCGGTACAGGTAGTAAGCGCTGACGAGCAGGGCGATCGACGCCGGAACCGCGAGGGCGTGGAACACGTGGAGTTCCTCGATCGCCTCGACCTTGAGGAGCAGGTGGCCACGCCAGCCGATGTTCGGCGTCAACGCCGAGAGGAGGTTGACGAGCGCGAAGACGGCCACCGCGGCGCCCACCAGCAGCGGCATCGGGTCTGCGCGCCGCAACGTCCGCAGCGCCGGCGGTGGGCGGTGCAGGCCCAGACGCCACGCGGCAGTGTCGCGGTACCGACGCGTCAGGTCACGCCAGTCCTTGAGGATCAGCCAGATGCCTGCGACACCCGCAAGCGCGGCGGCGTAGCTGTCATGGACCACGCCTGCGACGGCGCCGACGGCGAGTGCGACGACGATCAGCAGGCCGAGGTGCCAGTCATGCCAGCGGACGCCGAGGAAATAGACCCGCGGCCCCAGAGGATGCCGCTCCAAGCGCGGGCGCAGGGCCCTCGAATCCTTATGTTTCTCGCCCTTACTCATCTGAACCGGGAATGCGAGGGCAGGAGGAACGGCGGTCGTGGCTTCTGGCCGAAGTCGAAGTCACGCGAGCCTGCTGGAGAGTCATCCCCACCTTCCAAACTGATGCGCGGGGGCGGTTTCGATCCCCATCCTTCCCGTAAAGAGCAGGGTGCTCTGCCACTTGAGCTACCCGCCCACGAGGGCAGAATCGCAGCCGGGCGCGGGAAGCGACATCCGTAGGTTCGCGGATGCACCCCCGGAGATGTACCGACGAGTGATCCCGCCGTCGCGGTGCTAGCGGCAGCGAAGCCGAGCACCAGATGCAGCTCGATCGCGTTCGGGTCACGCCGGTCTGGCCGTAGTCGCCGTCGAAGCACGCGTGCACGCGCGCGCCAGAGAGTTCTCGCCAGCTCGGGGCCTCTTTCCCCTGCAGAACCTCACGCGGCGCTAACGATTCCGTACTTCGCCGAAACGCGGTCAGGTCTGTCACGGATGCTCGAACACGCCGGTGCCGCCAACCTCGCCCGATGACCCGCCGCGGGCGCCGATCACGGAAACGGCTACTCACATACGCGGTCGGCACTCTCGTCGGCCTCTTCGTGCTCATCCAGGCGATTCCCTATGGGCGAGATCACACGAATCCGCCGGTGCTCCAAGAGCCCGCCTGGAACTCGCCCCAGACGCGGGCTTTCGCGGTCGACGCGTGCTTCGACTGCCACAGCAACCTGACCAAATGGCCGTGGTACACGAACGTCGCGCCCGTCTCCTGGTGGGTCGAAAGCCACGTCAAGAGTGGTCGCTCGTCGCTCAACTTCTCGGAATGGAACCGGCCGCAGGACACGGGTATCTCGGACATCGTGGATTCCATCCAGGGTGGCTCGATGCCGCCGTCCTACTACACGCTGATGCCGAACCACTCGGTAGCGAGGCTCTCGAAGAGCGAGAAGGCCGCCTTCATCCGCGGCCTCGAAGCGACGTTCAAGGCATCTCCGCCGATCGGAGGTGGCGGCTAGAAGCCGGGCTAGCCGCGAATCGCCTGCTCGCGGCCGTCACCGGGGAGCTGGCCGTAGTGGCGATCGAACATCGCCAGGCTGACGCCGACGCAGCGAACGAGATCGAAAGTGGAGCCGCCTGCACGAATCCTCGTGCTCCCTGCTGAGGGAGCTATCGTGAGGTCGTCGGGAGAGGAGGTGGACATGGCCGGAGGCAAGGCGCGCCTACCACCGCGATGGTTCATCAAGACCTTCTGGCATGTGCACCGGCGGATCGTGCGCGTCAGCCGGGGCCGCAAGGGGCTGTGGGCTCCGCGCCCGGGTAAGTGGGGCGCCTTGCGGCTCACCGCGACAGGCCGACGCAGCGGCGAGCCGCGGAGCGTGATCCTCGGCTACTACGAGGACGGGCCGAACCTGGTCGCGATGGCCATGAATGGCTGGGGCGCGGCCGAGCCAGCTTGGTGGCTCAACCTGCAGGCCAATCCGCAGGCGGCCGTCGAGCTGGCAGGCGGGATCCGTCGCGAGGTGCTCGCCAGGCCCGCGGTCGGCGGGGAGCGTGAACGGTTGTGGCAGCGCTGGCGTGAACTGGACAAGAATCTCGACAGTTACGCAGCACGACGTCCGCGAGAGACGGCGGTCGTCGTCCTCGAGCCGCGCGCAGCGGCCGACTGAGCCGCTCGTCACTCTCCGTTCACCGACTCCAGCGCCACTCGCTACGGAGAGCGCCCTTATCGGGCGCGTGGACAGTTGTCGAGGAGAAACTGGAGCCGGATTTCCAGGAACTCGGACTGTTGCTCGCGACCGGGTTCCGTGACCCGAGAGGCTCCATGACGGAACGTGGAACGTCCGCCGGCGACGGCTCTGGCCCCAAGACCCGCTACCACCTACTCACGACCGACGGGGGCATAGGCGCCGATCAACCCGGTAAGAAGATGGCGGGTGAAGCCGCGATTGGTGTGGTTCGGAAGGCCCCACTCGAAGAGATCTCGGAGCGTATAGGCCCGGCCAAGGACCACCACGTCGCGGAGTATCGAGCTCTGATCAGAGGCCTCGAGGCCGCCCGCTCGCGCGGGATTGGCGACGCCCGCTGGCTGCCGGCCGATGAGGAGCGCTGCCAAGCGTCAGGCATCGGTTAGGAAGAATCGGTCGCCGGCGACCGTCTTATGACTGAGGAGCCGGGCGGCCGCTCTATCGGTTCTAGGGGGCGGCCCTAGAGCCCCACCGCAGGGGAGAGCAGAACAAACGTCACCCGGCTCCGTTTCTCCTTTCTCGCTCAGCTATACCTTCGGTGGGTAGCCAACGGGCGCCTCTGCTGCCTACGCTCGACCGGTCGCGTGGCGCGCGACGCAGCTAGGGAAGACCGCCCGGAGGGAGGCGTCCGGCACGGGCGAGCGAGGGGACCCCAGGAAGCAATCGCACTCTGCGCTGGGCGTCGCTGACTCCCAAGCGCAACAGTCGCAGGCACTCTGGATTGCGGCGGCTGCGATGACCGCGGCGGCACTCCTGCTCGCGTGGCTGGCCTGGAACGGCAGCCAGCCGGCGCAACCGAACGACCTCACGAACCAATCGCTGCAGCAACTCGACCGAGGCCAGGCCACGCGAGCCGCGATCGGCCTCGCGGGTCGAGCAAGCGGAGCGAGCGGACAGGGACTGCCATTGAACCGCCTCGAGCGCAACGGTGAAGGCTGGACGGCGGTCTACGGCAGGAGCGAGAGCCAGCCCGGCGGCAAGGCCACGCAGCTCTGCGTCAATCTGGACATGAAGGGCAAGAGCGTGAGCCACAGCGTCTCCTACCTCTGCCGTTGAGCTGATCCCCCGGCCCAATTCGGGACCCTCACTCGAAACTCGCCGGGCGGGCGGCCGAATGCTTGGGAGGCTTCCTTCCCAGTCTCGACGCGAACCACCAACGCGCTTAGACTGTTCCCGCCGGCGCCGCGAGTCATCGCTCTGATCCCTCAGTGCGCCGAGTGCGACGCCCGCTGGCTGCCGGCCGATCAGGAGCGCTGGCGCGCCTACCTCGGCTGCGACGAGTATCTCGATGAGCCGCCCGAGTTGGTCTTCTACTGCCCGGACTGCGCCGAGCGCGAGTTCGGCGGCGCCTGAGGCTCACTCATGTGACCCGGTGCCCATGCCGCGCTATCTGGCGTCAGCGCACGGCGGAGCTCGACCAGTCGCCTCTGCTCATCCAGGAAGCGGGCGCAGTCGTGTCGCAGATCATCGGAGACGAATTCGCCTGGAAGCTCGGGCTCAGGCGTAAGCGGCGATCCGGCCCCATGACTCGGTCCAACATTCATCCCCCACCTCTCTGTGGAAACTGTGGAAAAACTCCGGTTGTGGAACCGCAGGCGCACGCTGGGCTTTCAAGCGAGCGGTCCGGCGACTTTACGACGCTCGGCCCAGTGTGAGGTCACCCGAACGGGGGAGGCGCGGAAAAAACCTCGGAAAGTGCGTGAACTTCTCAGCGCCTCCCGAGGTCGTCATCCGTCTGACCGTTCGTCCTGCGAGCTCGTGTCCCCATGAGGCGCTGAACCAAGTGGATGGTCGTCGCTGCGGCACTGACCACCCCGGCAGTGAGTGACCCGAAGCAGACCGCCTGGAAGCGGAAGGTCTGCAACGGGACGCCGACGCTCAGACAGGCGGAGAAGCTCGAGCTCGCCTGCAAGGGCGAGTACGATCGGATCGAGCCGCCGACCCGCACGGCTGGAAGCGTTCCCTGGCGCACCTGGCGATAGACCGTCGGCCTCGTGAGCCTGAGCAGCTCGGCCGCCTGGCGTGCGGAGAGAAACTGCGCTTTTCCTATCTGAGCGGTGCTCTTCATGA
>CAVXXW010000014.1:0-40649 GCA_963765785.1 uncultured Actinomycetes bacterium | reverse complement strand
CGTGACCGGCACGTCTGGGTTCGCGATCGTCGACGATCCACCCGTGTCGTTGACGACGTTCAGGATCCCGCCCTTGCCGACGCTCGGGTCGAGGAAGATCGTCAGCAGGTCGTGCAGGCTCCCAGCCGGCAGGGTCGTCGGTACCTCGAACGCGTGCGCGGCGAAGATGTCGACGCCCTGGTTGAAGAAGCTGTAGCTCCCCATCCCGTAGCCGCTGAAGCTCTTCACGTCGTCGGCGACCTTGAACGCGGCCCAGCCGGGAACGCCGGGGGCCTCCGTCCACGCCGCCTGGCTCGGCGGGTCGTAGGGCATCTCGTTCTGGAAGAAGACGACCCTCCCGTTCTCGCCGTTCCAGATCACCTCGTAGCTGCTGGTAGTGCTCGACGAACAGGCCGTACGCCGTGACGTTGTCGCCGTTGACGATCACGCCCGTGTCGGCGGTGTTCGCGTTCCAGCCGACGCCGTTGCCGTGGTCGGCGCGCCAGGCCCAGATGTCGTCCAGGAGTACGTTGTCGCTGTTCACGACCAGGCTGGTCGTGGCCCTGCCGGGCGTCGCGCCGCCGATGCGGAAAAAGACGTCCTGCAGCGAGGTCGGATCCGCGGGGTCGCTCTTGTGCGCGTTCGGCTTGCCCACCTGCAGCAGCACCGGCGAGTCGACCGCGCCCGCGTCGAACATCAGCCCCGAGAGCTTGACACCCGGAACGTCGCCCACCTCCATCGTCGCCTCGCCGTCTCGGCGTCGAGGGTCGGCAAGCCCAGGCCGAGCACGACCGTGTCGGCGCGCTTCACCTCGATCGTTCTGTCGAGGTGGTACATCCCCGGCGTGAAGATCAGGTTCTTCCCCTGGGCGAGGGCCTTGTTGATCGCCTGCGCGGAATCGGTGGGCGCGCGACGAAGAAGTCTCGATCGGCATGACGGCCGGGGGTCGGCCGCCCTGCCAGTTCGGGCCGACGCTGTCCTGCACGCCGCCGGGACGTAGACGTTGTAGTGCCTGCCGAGTCGACGTAGAGGTACGGCGCCTCGCGCGTCACCGGGCTCGTCGCGAGGGTCGTGTACGGGCCGCGCCCTGCGGCCGCCCGGGAAGGACTGCGCCGGCGCGCCGCGACGCCGGAGAAGACCTGTTCCAGACCCCGTTCGTCCAGCCGTCGACGTGCTGTTCCTCGTACCCACTGCTGCTGCGAGCCGTTGATGACGGTGCTCCGTCGAACCTCGAGTCGGCGATGAAGCCGCCGCTCGCGAACGACGGGCGGCTGCAGTCGTCCATCAGCGTCATCAGCCCGTTGACGTCCTCGCGGCGCATCGGCGACGCCTGCGAGGCCGCCCAGAATTCGCCGCTTATCGGCCGACCTTCGGCCTGGTCACGTTGATGGTCAGGTTCGACAGCGAACGCCAGAAGTTGTTCAGCGCGGTGCAGGAGCCGTTGGTGCACTGGTTGCGCACGTCGATCGAGCCGTTGACGGTGACGTCGCCCGGCGAGAGGCCGAGGCCGGCGACGCTCGTGTAGTAGCCGACCTGGAAGTTCAGAGGGGCCGCGGCCGCGCCGTAGGTGCCGGGCCTGAAGAGCAGCGCGTAGCGCTGCGTCCCGAACTGGTTCGGCACCTGCTGCGCGGCGATCGCGTCGACTGTGGACTGGATCTCGCTCGTCGACATGCTCGGGTCGAAGATCTGACGTTCGGGCCGAAATCGGGCGAGCCGGAGGACGGCTTCGCGGCTGCGGCGGAGCCAACTCCGAGGACGAGCAGCGAGACGATCGCGGCGGGGACGATCAGCAGGCGCGTGGGCCAGATCACCCTCTGCGGCGGGAGGCCTTCCTAGGCGGGCGAGGCGGTCGCGAACATCGCCGAGAAGGTCGGTCGAGGGCAGCTGGGTCGCGTCTTGCTCGGTTTCCGTGACGCGGCCGCAGCGCATCGACCGGCTTCCCGACAGTACTGGGTGCGTTGCTCGCCAACGTCTCCCGGCACGCTGCGGCGGGCGGTGAGCAACTGATCGACCTCGGGCGCGGGAACCCCGAGACCGGGCCGCCGCCGCACGTGGTCGAGGCGCTGGGCGCACGCGGCTCGGCGGACGACGTGCACGGGTACGCACCGTTCCGCGGGCTGCCCGAGCTGCGGGTCGCGCTCGCCGAGCGGTACCTCTCGAGTACGGCGTGTCGGTCGATCCGGACACGGAGCTCGCGATCGTGCCGGGGACGAAGACGGCGATGTCGAGCTTGCCTCGCGCTTGCCGAGGAGGGGCGGACGGTCCTTCTGCCCGACCCGTACTACCCGGACTACCCGTCGGGGCCGGCGCTCGCCGGCGCCGAGATCGCCTACGTGCCGCTCGACCCCGGGAACGGCTGGCCGCGGACTTCACCCGGGCTCCGGCCGAGGACGTCGCCGCCGTCTACCTGAACTACCCGTCGAACCCGGCGGCCGTCGCGGTGCCGCCCAGTGCGTTCGAGGACGCCGTCGCGTACTCGCAGACCACCGGCGCGGCGATCGTGCACGACTTCGCGTACGGCGACCTCGTCTTCGACGGGCGCTCGCCACAGAGCTTCCTCGCGACGGCTGGCGCGAAGGACGTCGGGGTCGAGATGTTCTCGATGTCGAAGTCCTACGGCATGGCCGGCTGGCGGGTCGGGTTCGTCGTCGGCAACGCGGAGATCGTCGAGCGGATCAACCTGCTCAACGACCACGCGCGTGTGGGCATCTTCCGCCCGATCCAGGAGGCCTGCATCACGGCGCTGACCGGGCCACAGGACTCCGTTGCCGAGCGGCGCGACACGTACCAGCGCCGCCGCGACGTCGTCGTCGATGCGCTCGGGCCGCAGACCTGCCAGGGCACGTTCTACGTCTGGCTGAAGCTGCCCGCGGGCGTCACGACCGAGACGCTCCTCAGCGAGCACCGCGTCGCGCTCTCGCCCGGCGAGGGCTTCGGCCCGAGCGGCGCCGGGCACGCTCGCCTGTCCCTTGCCGTCAGCGACGAGACGCTCGAGCTAGGCCTCGGGCGCCTCGCCGCCGCGTTCGGCTCCGCGGGCTAGACCCGCGCGCCTGCGAGCTCGACGACCGGGGCCTCCCAGAGGTCGGCGGACTCGACTTGGATCCCGACCTCCGCCGTGATCTTGGCTCGCCGCTCGACCAGCGTCTCCTCGGCCGTCTCGGCCAACTCCTTGCTCTCCCAGAGGATGATCGCCTTGGCGCGGCGGTTGTCCTCGTCGTAGAGGCTGATGTAGCCAGCGAAGCCATCGTAGGTCTGGAGCATCGGGATCACCGTGTTCTTCATCTTCTCGACCGCGGGCTCGCGCTTCTCTGGATCGACACCCGTGAACGAGACCAGTCGTGCATACATCGCCGCTCCTTCCGTGGGGTACGGCGATCCTACGCCTGCTGGCGACGCAGACCTTCACATTCGGTCGGAGTCCACCCCTTCGAGCCCGGCGTCGACTTCGACCTGCAGGTCTTCGACGCGAACGGCGTCCTGGTCACCGAGGACATCTCGGCGGCGCCCGACGCCTACGGTGCTATCACGCCTCGGTGGACCGGGCCGTTCCGCCTCGTCGTGGAAGCGGCGCGTGGCCTCTCCGGTTACTAGATCCAGGTAATGGACTAGCCGACGCTCGGCGCCAGAGCCGTGGCGGGCTCAGGCGTCCCGTTGCCTGCCCGCCGCGAGCTCTTCCAGCGCGGACTGAGAGACCGCGTCCGGCGGGACGACGACCACACGAGTCGGCGTGGTCGCGTACACCGACGCGGTGCGCTTGCCTTCTCCGAGCAGCGCCATCTCGCCGATCAGCGCGCCGGGGCCGAGCTCGGCGACCTCCTCGCCGTCGACCTCCACGTCGACCAGGCCGTCAAGGATCAGGAACAGCTCGCGTCCCTGCTGCCCCTGCTCGATCAGCGCCTCGCCCGCATCCAGCCTGCGCCGCTCGAGCTTCACGCCCTGGCTCATGATCGAGTTGGACAGTTCGCGCTCGAGCTCCGACTCGACCGCGACTGCGAACGCCTCCGAGTCTTCCTCGCCCCACGGCGTGTTCGCCCCGTGCGACTCGCGGTACCAGCGCTCGAAGTCGATCATGCCGGACTTCTCGACGAGCACGCCGTCGGCGTCGTAGATCCAGTGCCGCGGGAACGGGCTCGCGCCGGCCAGCTTGTGCTCGCAGCCGCCGTCGGCGTTGATCGTCAGCTCGAGCGTCGTCCACGCGGAGGCCGACTGCACACGGAAGAACGGCTTGCCGCTCACGCGCCGCGGCGCGGGCAGCCCCATGTGCCCGCCGGCCGACTGGCGGAAGCGCACCCACCCTTCCCCCACCTCGGGCTCGGCCTGGATCAGCGGGTACTGGACGGCCGGGAACGCGACCTCGCGCCGGCCGAGTTTGATCCGCGTGATGCCGATCCGCCCGCGGCCCGAGTAGCCGAACTCGGAGATCGAGCCGTCATCGTCCGCGTCGATCCACGCCTTGAGCTCGTTCGCCTCGCGGAAGAGGTCGTTCTCGTGCATCGCGTCGAGGTCGAGCAGCCGGTCGTGCGGCGGCTCGTCGTAGTGCGCGACGCCCCACTCGAAAGGCAGCTTCGGCATGCCCTTGATCGCTTCCGACGGAATCCAGGTGACGGACGTGACGGACGACTCGATGCGCATTCCTCGCTCCTCGTTTCGGACGACCGGTCGGTAGCGCGTATCTAACTTCAAAGTCGGCCGGGTGCGCCGACACGTCTCGGCGTAGGCCTGCCCGTAGCGGCTCGACTAGGCGGCGTCGTCGCCGTGCTTCCGCCGCCAGAAGGCCAGCGCGCCCACGGCTCCGGCGAGGCCGGCGAAGGTCGCAGCGACCAGCGGCTTGCTCGGGCCGCTGCTCTCGTTGCCCGACACCTTCTTCTTGGCCTTCATCGACGCCGTCCGCTTGGCGGTCGTCCAGACGGCCCAGCCGAGGACTGCATTTCTGCGGTTGATGATGGACACGCGAGGGTTTCTAGCAGCTAGCGGCCGGACTTGCCGTGCGTGCTCGTGTCGGCGGCCGGATCCTGCGCTGCGCCCTGACTCTTCCCCTTGCCCTGGCCGCCCTGCCCGCCCTGCCCGCTGCCGCCTGTGTGCCCCTGGCTCTGGCCTTTCGGCTTGGGCGGCGTGGCCGGCTTCGTCGTCTGCTTGGCGTGCCCGAGGCCGGGGTTCGACTTCCTCACGTGGGCCGGCTTGAAGGGCTTCGAGACGTGCGCCTGCCCGCGGGCCGGCGTGGCCGGCCTCGTCTTCGTGACCGCGGGCGTCGTGGCCCGCGTGGACGCGTGCGCCGGATGCGCCTTTCGCGCCTTCACGGCCGAGCGCCGGAAGGGCTTCTGGTCGTTCTTCGCCTCCTGCAGCGCCGTGAACCTCGTCGCGGTCACCGTTGCGCGCTTGGTCGGCGTGCCGTTCGCTCGGTGCTGTGCCATCGGCGCCGCCGCGGCCACCGGGTGGGGCTTCTGCAGCTCCTTCTTCACGCCCTCGTACCCGACGCCGGTCGCGATCAGGGCGCCGGCTGTCAGCGCCGCCGCCTTGAAGGCGAGGCCCCCGCCGACCGCCGCGCCGCCACCGCCGCCGAACAGGCCGGCGAGCGAGCCCGGCAGCGGGATCGCTCCGAGCGCCTTGAGCGCGCCTCGGTGCGCGCGCTGGCTGCGGGCGAAGCTGGCGCAGTCGTCGCACTCGCGCAGGTGTGCGCGCAGGGCGCCCTTCTCCTTGCGGGGCAGCCGCCCGTCGAGCTGCCGCGAGATCGAGAGCTCGGCCTCCTGGCACGTGATCGACTGCTCGAGCTGCTCGCGCAGGGCGCGGCGCGCGCGGAAGAGGAGCGTCTCCACCGCGCTGACGCTGACTTCGAGGATCTCCGCGATCTCCTGGTAGCTGCGGCCCTCGAGCTCGCGCATGACGATCGCGGCACGCTGGTTGAAGGCGAGGTGGCCGAGCGCCCGCCGGATGTCCTCGGCCGTCAGCGCGTCCTCGTCGACGACGCTCTCGGCGAGCTCCTCCTCGAAGCCGACCTCGGCCGGGCGCCGCTGCGCCTGGCGGAAGCGCTGGCGGCAGACGTTGTGCGCGATCGCGATCAGCCAGTTCTGGGGCTTCTGCGGGCGCTCGCCGCGCTCGAAGGCGCGATAGGCGTTGAGGAACGTCGTCTGGGTGACGTCCTCGGCGTCCGCCTGGTTCCGGAGCACGACGAGGGCGTAGCGGTACACGTCGCCCGCGTGCTTGCGGTAGAGCCGCTCAAACGCGCGATCGTTGCCCAGACGCCTCGCGAGGACTGGAGTCATCCCCTAAAAGATGCCGGAAAACGGCGCATCTTGCACCCCGCTTTTGGGTTATGGGAGCGGCGGCGGTGGTGGGAGCGGTGGAACGGTCACAGTGATCGGGGGCTGTGGCAGCGGCGGGAGGGGCGGGAGCGGCGGCACGGTAACCGGCAGTGGAGGCACCGTGGGAAGCGCCGGGGTCTTCACGACGACCGGCGGCGCAGGTGGCGCGACACCGGCGGGAGGCGCCGATGCGAGTGGTTGCGCAGGCGCTGTGGTGGAGGCGGTCGAGGCGGTCGGGCGTGCGACCTGGCCGCGTGCAGCCGAGCGCCCGGCGCGTCGGCGCCGGTGCGTGGTCGCGACGTGGTTCGCGCGGTGCATTGCCTTGGTCGACTTGGCGGGAGCGTGCCGAGCCGGCGTGGCGACGGCTTGCGGCCGGGCGGCGGCGTCCGAGGCGTTGACGGCGTGAACGGTCTTGTAGCCGGCTCCCGCGACCGCCGCGCCCACGACCGCCACGGCGGCAGCCTTGAGCACGAGGTCGGCGCCGAGGGCCGCGCCGCCGGCCGCGACGACCCCTCCGCCTCCGCCGATGAAGCCAGCGAGCGACCCGGGCAGCGGCACGGTCGTGAGGATGCTGAGCGCGTTCCGCTTGAGCTGGAGCCGGCGCCGCGCGCGGAAGAGCAGCGCCTCGACCGCGCTAACCGACACGCCGAGCACCTCGGAGATCTCCTGGTAGCTCCGCCCTTCAAGCTCGCGCATGACGACCGCCGCACGCTGGTTGAACGAGAGCTGGGCGAGCGCGGCCAGCACCTCGGCGAGGTCGGGGCGCTCCTGATCGAATGCGACCGGCTCGGGCGCCTCCTCGAGCGCGACCTCCTTCGGCCGCGACCCGGCCTGGCGCCAGCGCATCCGGCAGACGTTGTGGGCGATCGCGATCAGCCAGTTGTGCGGCTTCTGCGGGCGCTCGCCGCGCTCGAACGCCCGATAGGCGTTGAGGAACGTCGTCTGCGTGACGTCCTCAGCGTCGGCCGGGTTGGAGAGCACCGCGAGCGCGTACTGGTAGACGTCGCGCGCGTGCCGGCGGTAGAGCTGCTCGAAGGCGCGGTCTGAGGGGCGGCCGAGCCGCGCCAGGCGGCGCAGGGGTCCACGGGAGCGAGATGCCTCCACGTTGCTCGAACGGCTAACGCCGTTCTATGGATACGGGTCAGGTCGCGGCGGGTGCGCGCCTGCGCCGCGCGATGTGGATCGGGCGGCCGAGCGCGACGAGCCCGGCTTCCTTGATCGCCTCGCTCAGCGTCGGGTGCGCGGCCATCCCGTCGGCGATCGTCTCGATCGTCGCCTCGGCGTCGAGCGCCACCGTGCCGGCCTCGACGAGGTCAGTCACGTGCGGCCCGACCATCACGAGCCCGAGGAACTCGCCGTAGCGCGTCTCGTGGATCGACTTGACCCAGCCGACGGTCTCGTTCTGCATCACCGCGCGGGCGTTGGCGACCCACGGGAAGACGCCGACCGCGACGTCGTCGCCGTGCTGCTCGCGCGCCTCCGCCTCGGTCAGCCCGACACTTGCGATCTCGGGATCGGTGTAGATCGGGCGCGGCACGCCGCGGTTGTCGACGACCCCGTCGTGGCCCATCGCGTTCTCTGCCGCGACCTCGCCTTCGCGGAAGGCCGTGTGCGCGAGCTGCCAGTAGCCGGCGCAGTCGCCGACCGCGTAGATGTGCGGCACAGTCGTCCGGCGGTGCTCGTCGGCGGCGATGCCCTTGCGGGCGTCGAACTCGACGCCGATCTGCTCGAGCCCGAGGTTCTCGACGGTCGGCCCGCGGCCGGTGGCGACCAGCATCAGGTCGGCCTCGACGATCTGGCCGCCGCCGAAGTGGACGCGCAGCTCGCTGCCGGTGTCCTCGACGCGCTCGGCGGAAGTACCGAGGTGGAGCGTGATCCCGCGGCGGCCGAACTGCTTGGCCAGCTCGACGGCCGCGTCGACGTCCTCCTGCGGGATCAGCGACGGGAGCATCTCGATGATCGTCACCTCAGAGCCGAAGCGGCGGAGGATGCTGGCGAACTCGCAACCGATGATGCCGCCGCCGAGGACGATGAGGCGCCTGGGAACCTCGGTCTGCGCCAGCAGGCCGGTGGACTCGACGCAGCGTGGCGAGTCGAGACCCTCGATCGGCGGGCGCAGCGCGTACGAGCCACTGGCGATGATCGCCTGCCTGAACGTGACCGGCTCCGCGCCGTCGACGTCAATCGTGTTCGCGTCGCGGAAGCGGCCGACGCCCTTGACCCATTCGACGCCGTTGGCCTTGAACAGGGTCGCGACGCCGCCGGTCATCTGCTTGACGACTCCGTCCTTCCACTGGTTCGCCGTGGCGAGGTCGAGCGTCGGCTCGCCGACCCGGACGCCGAGCTTGCCGAACGTCTCCTCGGCTTCCTTCATCGCGAACGCGGTCTGCACCCAGGCCTTGGTCGGGATGCAGCCGACGCGCAGGCACGTGCCGCCAAGCTCGGGCTCCTTCTCGATGCACACCGTGTTGGCGCCGAGCTGCGCCGCGCGAATCGCGGCGGTGTAGCCGCCGGGGCCGCCTCCCAGGACGGCAACGTCAGATTCCATCTCGGGTCACTCCTCGCCTCGCTGGTCGCGGGCGATCCTAGCGAGTGAGGTTTTCACCCCGCTGGGCGGGAGCTCGCCGCTTCGCGGCTCTCCCGGCCGCCTAGCCGGCCAGAGACGCACGCATTGTCACGCCGCCGTCGTCGTCGCCGACCCGCTCGAAGCCGGCGCGCTCGTACAGGCCCACCGCCGGGCTTCCCTTCTCCACGCTGAGGCTGATCGCGGCGTAACCGTCCGCCCGCGCGCGGTCGAGGAGCGCGTCCAGGAGCTCGGAGCCGAGGCCGCCGCCGCGCCTGCTCGGGACGATCGCGATCGACAGCTCCGGCGTCTCCCCGTCGACGAACCCGTAACCCGCGTTCGACTCGGTGAACAACCGGTACCAGGCGGCGCCCACCTTCTGGAAGTCCTGGATCGCGATCAGCCCCGTGTCCCCCGGCCGCCCCCAGCGCTCGACGTAGCGCCGCACCGGCGGCTCGCCCGACTCGGACACGCGGTCGACGCGCCAGTAGTACGCGTGCCGCAGCATGTCGCGCAGGAAAGGCACGTCCTGCGGGCCGGCCGGCCGGATCACGAGACGTCCTCGGTCAGCTGGATGCGGTTGCCGTCCGGGTCGAAGACGTCGAGCACGCGCATCGCGCCGTGCAGCTCCAGCACCGTGCCGACCTCGACCCCGGCCGCCGCCAGCCGCTCGCGCTCGCTCTTCACGTCGTCGACGTCGATCACCGCGACGGCGTCCTCCTCAGACGGCGGCTCGGGGCTCTCGCCGAGCGCGACCTCGGTCGCGCCGCGGTCGAGGCTCGCCCAGCGCTCGTCCTCGTCCACGAAGGTCTCGGTGAAGCCAAGCGCGTCGCGGTAGAAGGCCCGCGCCGCGTCGAGGTCGGCGACGCGGTACCAGATCCTCACGTCTAGATCCTTACAACATCAGACCGGGCTCCTCCAGCAGCTCCTTCACCGTCTGGAGGAAGTCCGCTGCCGGCGCGCCGTCGACGGCCCGGTGGTCGAACGTTGCCGTCAGGGTCAGCATCGGCCGGACGACGACCTCGCCGTCCACCGCGACCGCCCGCTCCTCGGTGGCGCCGACCGCGACGATCGCTGCCTGCGGCGGGTTCAGGACGGCCGTGAAGCGCTCGACGCGGTACATGCCGAGGTTCGAGATCGTGAAGGTGCCGTCCTCGAGGTCGCTTCGCTGGAGCTTGTTCTCGCGCGCGCGGCCGACGACCTCCGCCCTCGCAGCGGCGATCTCGGCCAGGCGCAGCCGCTCGGCCGAGCGGATCACCGGCACCACGAGGCCCTGTGGCGCGGCGACGGCGAGGCCGACGTTCGCGGTCGGGTAGAGCAGGATCGCGTCCTCGCTGTACTGCGCGTTCACCTCGCGGTGCCGCATCAGCGCGGCCGCGCAGACCTTCGTCAGGACGTCGGTTACCGTCGCCTTCGTGCCGTCCTCGCGCAGGCGGGCAACGAGCGCGTTGGCGCGGGTCATGTCGGCCGAGCTCTGGAGCTGGAAGACCGGGATCTGCCAAGCCTCGGTGAGGCGGCGGGAGATCGTCTTGCGAATGCTCGTCAGCTCGACGCGCTCGACTTCGCCCGGAACCGGAGCCGGTGCGGGCGTCGCAACCGGAGCCGACACGCCCGCACGCTCGACGTCCTCGGCCACGATCCGCCCCTCGGGGCCCGTGCCCCTCAGCGACGTGAGGTCGATTCCGCGCTCGCGTGCGATCCGCCGCGCCAGCGGCGAGGCCTTGACCCGGCCGCCGTCGCGCTGGGCGGTGACCGCCGCCTCGCCTATGCCGGCGGTTTCGGCCTCGCGGGCGGGCGCCTCGACCGTCGGCAACTCGCTCTCGGCGGCGCCGGGCGCCGGCTGCTCGGACGCGCCATTCTCGCTCAGCTCGACCTGCTCGCCCTCCTCGCCGATCACCGCGATCGTGCGGCCCACCGGCACCTCGCCCTCGGGGATCGCGATCTTCAGCAGCACGCCGGACGCCTCGGCCTCGACCTCCTGCGTCACCTTGTCCGTGTCGAGCTCGTAGAGCGGCTCGCCCTTTTCGACATGCTCGCCCTCGGACTTGAGCCACTTGACGATCGTGCCGGACTCCATGCCCTGGCCCAGGCGCGGGAGCTTGATCTCGCTAGCCACGCGCGACCGTCCGCTTGATCGCCTCCAGCACGTCGGCGGCGTACGGCACGACGTACTCCTCCATCACCGGCGCGAACGGGAGCGGCGTGAACTTCGCGCCCACGCGCTCGACCGGTGCGTCCAGCCAGTCGAACGCCTGCTCGCCCACGACGGCCGCGATCTCCGCGCCGAAGCCCATCCGCGTGACCGCCTCGTGCGCGACGACGACGCGGTTCGTCTTCTTCACCGACGCGACGAGTCCGTCCACGTCGAGCGGCTGCAGCGTCCGCGGGTCCCAGACTTCGACCGAGATCCCATCCGACTCGGCCTGCGCGGCCGCCTTCAGCGCCTCGTGCACGAGCCGGCCCGTGGCGACGACGGTCACGTCCGAGCCTTCGCGGTGCACGCGGCTCTGGCCAATCGGGATCGGCTCAAGCTCCTCGGGCACCTCCTCCTTCAGGCCGTAGAGCGTGCGGTGCTCGAAGAAGATCACCGGGTTGTCGTCGTAGATCGCCGACCAGAGCAGCCCGCGCACGTCGGCGGGCGTCGATGCAAACACGACCTTCAGCCCCGGAACGTGGACGAACCAGGCCTCGACCTGCTGCGCGTGCTGCGCCCCCGGCGACCAGCCGGCGCCGCCCTGCGTGCGGATCGTCAGCGGCACCTTCAGCTGCCCGCCGGACATGTAACGGTGCTTGGCCGCCTGGTTGACGATCTGCTCCATCGAGACCGTCAAGAAGTCCTCGTACATCACCTCGACGACCGGCCGCATGCCCTGCATGGCCGCACCGATCCCGGCGCCGACGATCGCGATCTCCGAGATCGGCGTGTTCCGGATCCGGTCCGGCCCGAACTCGTCGAGCATGCCCGCGGTGACGCCCATCGAGCCGCCCATCTCGGCGATGTCCTCGCCCATCACGAAGACGTTTTCGTCCTGCCTCATCGCGTGCGACAGCGCGTCCCGCACCGCTTCGCGGTAGGAAAATTCAGGCATAGACGTTCTTGAGGGCGTCCTCCGGCTTGGGGTCGGTGCCGGCCTTGGCGAGCTCGACCGACGCGTCGACGAGCTCCTGCACCTCACGGTCGGCGTCCTCGAACTCTTCGTCCGAGACGCCGAGCTTCTCGCGCAGGAGCGTGATGGGGTCGCGCGTCTCCTGCAGCACGTGCAGCTGCTCCTTGTCCCGGTAGACCTGCGGGTCGCCGACGTAGTGGCCGACCAGGCGCTCGGTCTCGACGTGCAGGAAGACCGGCCCCTTGCCGTCGCGCGCATGCTTGAGCGCCCGCTGAGCGACGCGGTGGACCTCCTCGACGTCCTGGCCGTCGGCCTTCATCACCTTCATCCCGAAGGCCTCGGCGCGCTTGCTCAGGTCGCGGATCGGCGAGTGCTGGATCTCCGGCGTGGACTCCGCCCAGTGGTTGTCCTCGAGCACGAAGACCGCCGGCACCTGCCAGAGCTGCGCCAGGTTCAGCGACTCGTGGAACGTGCCGATGTTCGTCGCACCATCGCCGAAGAACGCGACCGCGACCCGCGGCTCGCCGCGGAGCTTGAAGGCCAGCGCCGCGCCCGTCATCGCCGGCAGGCCGCCGCCGACGACCGCATTCGCGCCGAGGTTCCCGCGCTCGACGTCGTAGAGGTGCATCGAGCCGCCGTAGCCGTGCGAGCAGCCCTCCATCTTCCCGTAGAGCTCCGCCATGACGGCGTTCGGGTGCGTCCCGCGCGCGAGCGTATGGCCGTGCGCGCGATGGGTCGAGGCGAAGACGTCACCGTCCTCCATCGCCTGGCAGACGCCGACCGCGACGCCCTCCTGGCCGATCGCGACGTGCAGGAATCCCGGCAGCTCGCCGGCGCGGAAGCGCTCTTCGACCTTCTCCTCGAACCGCCTAATCAGGAGCATCTCGCGCAGGAACTCGCGCAGCCGCTCCTCGGACAGACCCCGCTTGGCTTCTACCTTTGCCATGCCTTGAGTCTATGCTCAGCCGCATGAGTCTCGTTGAGCAGTGGCGGGCGATTCTCGACGGCTTGCCGGAGGACTGGGAGGCCGCGCGGCTGCGGCTGACGCTCGCCGATCGCGCGCGCGCGGAGAGGGCTGCGGCGCTGCTGGGGCCTGCGAACGCGGGCCTCTACGCGAACTTCGTCACGTTCCAGATCACGCGCCGGGGCGGCGGCACGTCTCCCGAGCTCGCGCGACGGCTGCTGGCCCGGCTTGACGCCGAGCGGATCGAGGGCAGGCTGAAGCTCGTCGGCGCCGACCAGTCCGACGAGCAGGCACCCGCGCGCGGCCCGCTGGAGCTGGCGCAGCAGTGGGAGCTGCTGCTCTCGGAGCTCCCGGAGGACTGGAGCGACGTCTACGCGGAGATCGAGTTTGCGTCGAGCGACTACCTCGACCCGAGCGCGCTGCTGCTGGCGCCCGTCAACCCGGCGCGCGTGCCCGACCGGCTCGCGTTCCGGTTCCGGGTGGCCCGCCAGTTCGGCTACGGCGCCTCACCCCAGATGACGCGTCGGTGTTTCGAGCGGAATGACGCGGAGAGCATCCGCGGCACTGTGCGGATCCTCTGGGCCCTCTCCGACACCCGGCCGGTCTACACCCAGGGCCCGGTCTGGTACGTCGGCGGCCGAGCCGTCTAGTGCCCGATCCCGTCTCCTGGTTCCTGGTCGAGGGCGGCTGGAAGGTCGTCGGCAGCGACAGCGCCGAGCTCGGCACGGTCGAGGAGGCGCTTGGCGACGAGAACCTCGACATCTTCGACGGGCTCGCGGTCGCAACCGGGCTCCTCGGCAAGCGGCGCTACGTGCCCGCCGAGCTCGTCGGCGAGATCGTCGAGGGCGAGGTACACCTGACGGTCGACCAGGACGCCTTCGGGCGGCTCGGCGACTACGAGGGCTCTCGGCGCTCAGAGCGCGTCGAGCCGGACTAGCCGATCGCAGCGGTCAGCTCGCGCGCGACCTTGCGCGCGTCGGCGGTCGTGGCGGTGACGACGAGGCAGGTGTCGTCACCGGCCAGCGTGCCGACCACCTTCGGGTGCTCGAGCCGGTCGAGGGCACGGGCGATCGCCGGCGCCGAGCCGAGCTCCGAGTGGACGACGACGATGTTCTCGGCCGCGCTGGCCCGGATGCCGAACTGCCGCAGGACGCCTTCGAGCGCGGCGCGCGGGTCGGGTCGCCCGTCACGGCCCGGCAGGACGTAGCGCGGCCGGCCGAGGGCGTCGCTCGTCTTCTCGAGCCGCAGCTCGCGGATGTCGCGCGAGATCGTCGCCTGGGTGACGGGGCAGCCCGCTTTGGCCAGCGCCTCTGCCAGCTCGAGCTGGCTGCCGATGCGCCGGCGCGAGACGACGCTCGCGATCAGGCGCTGCCGTTCGACCTTGGGGCGCGGCGTGTCGCGTTCCACGACGTTACAGTAGCCCTCAGGTTTGGCCGGATCATCGTCAGGCAACGACCCCGGAATGCTGCGAAAGCTCTTGTGGAGTGGGCTGTACGCGGGCCTCGCAGCCGGTGCCACCATGGCCGCGCGCCGCGCTGCGTCGGGCATCTGGCGCGCTACGACGGGTGAAGAACCACCGGTGAAGAAGTGAACGGCGACCTCCTCGTCGAGCGCGGCGCTCTCCGCCTCCAGGAGCTGGCAGAGAAGGCAGCCTCCCGCGGCGACGGCGTCGGCACGTGGCTCTCGGAGGAGCTGCGCACCGACGCGGCCTTCCTGCGCAAGCTCAAGCCGAGCCTCGTCAAGGCCCGTGCAAAGGGCGAGTCGCCGGCCGGCCAGGAGCCCCCGGCCTCAACGCCCCCGCCGCCTCCACCGCCCCGGCCCGCGTCGTCCAAGCCGAAGAAGAACAAGAAGAAGAAGCGCCGCGGCCCGCCCCCGGTCGCAATCGTGGGCGCGGCGTTCGTCGTCGGCATCGTGCTCGCCAAGGTCGTCGACTGGAGGGGCCATGGACACGCAGAAGACTGAGCACGACGCGCCCGGCCTCGGCAGAAGCGCGAAGAGCGTCGCCGAGCACACCAGCACGCTCGTCCGGCTCGAGCTGGAGCTCGCGACGCTCGAGCTCAAGCGGAAGGGCACGCAGCTCGGCATCGGAATCGGCCTCGCCGCGGGGGCCGCGCTGCTGGTCGTCTACGCGATCGGCTTCGGGTTCGGGGCGGCGGCGGCCGGGATCGCAACCGCGCTGCCGGTCTGGGCCGCGCTTCTCATCGTCACGGCCGTGATCCTCGTGCTCGCGGCGATCCTGGCGCTCCTGGCCCGGAACTCGGTGCAGAAGGCCACGCCGGCGCTGCCGGAGCAGGCAATCGAGGAGGCGAAGCTGACCACGGAGGTGCTGAAGGGCAATGGCCGCCACTAACGGCCGATCTCCCGAGCAGGTCAAGGCCGACATCGAGGCCGAGCGCGACCGTCTGGCCGGCGCCGTCGACGACCTCCGCTCGGAGGTGGACGTCAACGCGAAGCTGCGACCCAAGCTGCCGCTCGCCGTGGTCGCCGCGCTCGGCGCGGGCTTCGTCATCTCCGGCGGGATCGGAGCGACGATGCGCTTGCTGATGCGCAAGGGCGACTAACGGCTACGAGGCGGTGACCTTGATCGTCCGGCGGAGCTTCTTCGTCGCGTCCGAGCGGTACGTGTAGGTCCCGGCGCGCAGCGTCACGTTCCAGAGGGCGCTGCCCTTCGACTTCACGCCGGTCTTCTTGTTCACGCCGGGGCCGCTGAGGTGGAAGTTGTCCGTCTTCGACAGGTCGGAGACAGCGACCTTGAACTTGCCGGCCTTGAGCGTCTTGACCGCGCTGGCACCGCGCTTCAGCGAGATGACCTTCGCGGGGCCGATCTTGCCGGTCAGCTTCGGCACGACCGGAGGCGGAGGCGGCGCCACCCCGACCGTGAATGTGCCCTTCATCTGCGTGGGGTGCGCGTCGCAGTGGTAGTTGTAGCGACCGTCGACGAAGGTCAGGTTCCAGACCACCGTGTTGTTGTCGAACGCCGAGGCCATGTCGACGCCGGGCCCCTTGAGATGGAAGTTGTGCTCTTGCGTCGGCGAGAGGTTCTTGACGGTGATCGCGTAGGCGCCGGGGTCGAGGTGGGTTACGGCGCGGTTGCTCGAGTCAGTGAGCCTGATCGTGAAGCCGGGGCCGACGGTCGCCGTGAGGTTGTTGTCCTTTGCGGCGGACTGGGCGGAGCCGGGCAGCAGAACAGCGGCGAGCACCAGCGGCAGCAGCAGCAATGGATGAAGCGACGGCACGGGACGACCCTCCTCGAAGATGACCATGACCCTAGCCGATACGGGTCGAAACCTCGATTCGGTTTCCCGGCGGCCGCAAGGGTTTTAGACTCACCCCATGCTGCGGCGTAACGAAAAGGCAGAGTGGATCAAGCGGGCGCCGTTGTTCGCCAACCTCTCGAAGCGCGACCTCGCCGAGGTCGCCCACCTGGCGGACGAGATCGACCTGCGCGAAGGCAAGGAGATGACCCGTCAGGGCGCTCCTGCCCGCGAGTTCTTCGTCCTCTTGGAAGGCGAGGCGGCCGTACGCAAGAACGGCCGGCGCATCAACCAGCTCGGCCCTGGCGATTTCTTCGGCGAGATCGCGCTCGTCTCCGACAGCCCGCGAACGGCGACGGTGACGGCGACGTCACCGGTGCACGCGCTCGTGATCACCGACCGCTCGTTCCGGCGGCTCTTGAAAGAGCATCCGGGCATCCAGAGCAAGGTGCTCGCCGCCGTCGCGGCGCGGCTCCAGGACGACGTCTAGGAGGGTTTGGCGGAATAGCGCTCGTCGCCGGGGCGCGCTGGTCGTTCCGAGGCAAGGACGCAGGGAGCGTTCGTACCTGGAAGGTACGGGCGCGACTGAGGACGCGGCATCGGGGCGAGCAGCGCGTTCCGGCGGCTCAGTCGGTATTTCGTCAAGCCCTCGAACTAAGCGCGGAGCTCGGCGCCAAAGCGCTCGCCGAGCGCCTTGACGATACGCCCGCGCAGTGCCGCGGCGTCTTCGTCGGTCAGCGTCCGCTCGGTCGACTGGAAGCTGACCGCGAACGCGATCGACTTGCGGCCCTCGCCGACCTGCTCGCCGCGATAGACGTCGAACGGGCGCATCGTGCGAAGCTCATCGCCCGCGGTTGCTCGCGCGGCTGAGACGAGATCGGCGGCGGCGACGTCCTCGGGCACCGTGAACGCGAGGTCCTGCCGTACGGCGGGGAACGAGACGACGTCGTGGTAGCGCACCTCGTCGCGTGAGGCCTCGAGCAGCTCCGCGAGGTCGAGCTCGAACGCACCCCAGACGCCTTCGAGCACGGCCGGGTGCACCTCGCCCAGGACTCCAGCGGCAGTTTGCGCCGACTTGCCGGGGTGCAGCAGCTCGTGCTCGCCGCGCTCGTAGGTGGGCTCCGCCTTGAGCGCGGCGTAGAGCGCATCGACGATGCCCTTCGCGCGCGGCCAGCCGCCCTCGACGATCGCCGCGACACGCGTCTCCTCGTCCGGCAGGTCGTCGCCGTCGGGCAGGTAGACGCGGGCGACCTCGTACAGGTCGACACCCTCCGCTCCGAGCTCGACGTTGCGGCGCGCGGCCTCGACGAGGCTCGGCAGGAGCGTCGTGCGCAGGAGGGCGAGCTCGGCCGAGATCGGCTCGGGAAGGCGAAGCGCTTGCGGGTCCGGGTCGTCCGGGCGCAAGGAGGGCGTGTAGGTCTCGGTCAGGCCGAGACCGGAGAGAACATCTTCGATGCGCCGCTGCAACCGCTGCAGCGGCTTGAGGGCGCCGAACATCTCGCGTCGCAGCGGCAGCGTGAACGGCACGTCCTCTAGGTGCTTGCGCGCGACCTCCTCGACGACGTCGATCTCGCGGGTCACGTCGCGTGCGCGCCAGGTCGGGGCGACGACTTCGCCTTCGGCGGCGAGGAAGCCGATGCGCCCGAGCCAGGCGGTTTGCTCCCCGGGCGGCGTCTCGATGCCGGTCACTTCGTCGGTGCGCTCGGGCCGGAAGCGGATCACCGGCCGCTCGGGCAGCCCTTCGTGCACGTCGACGTCCGCCGTCCAGGTTGCGTCCGTCAGCTCGAGGATCAGCCGAGTGGCGAGGTTGGCGGCGGGCTCGGCCAGGTACGGGTCGACGCCCTTCTCCCAGCGGTTCGAGCCTTCGGTGCGCAGGCGCAGGCGCTCGGAGCTGCGGAAGATGCCGGTCGGCTCGAAATTCGCGGCCTCGAGCAGTACCTCGGTCGTGTTCTCGCCGATCTCGGTCTCCTCGCCGCCCATGATCCCGGCGAGGGCGACGGCGCGGTCGGCGTCGGCGATGAGCAGATCCTCCGGCAGGAGGTCGCGGTCGACGCCGTCGAGCGTGCGGAGCTTCTCGCCGGGCTCGGCGCGCCGGACGACGATGCGGCGGTCGTGCAGCTTGGCGAGGTCGAACGCGTGCAGCGGGTTGCCGAGCGCGAGCATCACGTAGTTGGTGACGTCGACGACGTTGGAGATCGGGCGCATGCCTGCGTTCGTAAGCCGGGCGCGGAGCCAGACCGGGGAGGGGCCGAGGGCCACGTCCTGGAAGACCCGCCCGATGTAGCGCGGGCAGCCTGCGAAGTCGTCGATCGCG
This sequence comes from uncultured Actinomycetes bacterium, assembly GCA_963765785.1. GTDB lineage: Bacteria > Actinomycetota > Thermoleophilia > Gaiellales > Gaiellaceae > AC-32. The sequence goes on along the minus strand of CAVXXW010000014.1, from coordinate 22,169 downwards.
ATCTCGACCTGCCCCTTCGGAACCTCGAGGGACTGTCCCTGGGGCATGGCTGAAAAGGGCAGGTCGTACAGGGCGGCGACCTCACGCGCGAGGCCGTAGATCGAGAGCAGGTCCGGCCTGTTGCCCGTCGACTCGACGAGCAGCACGTCCTCGACGAGCGGCAGCACGTCGGCCAGCGGCGTACCCGGCTCGGCCTCGGCGAGCACCATGATCCCCGTGTGATCGCTGCCGAGCTCGACCTCGTCCTCGGCCAGGATCATCCCGTCCGAGAGCTCGCCGCGAACCTTGCGCTGCTCGAGCTGCAGGCCGCCCGGGAGCTTCGCTCCCGGCAGCGCCACAGCCACCGTCGCGCCCGCGCCGAAGTTCCAGGCGCCGCAGACGATCTGCCGCGGCTCGCCCTCCCCCACGTCGACCCGGGTCAGCTGGAGCCGGTCGGCGTTCGGGTGCTTCTCGGCCTCGAGCACGCGCCCGACGCGGAAGAGCCCGAGGTTGCCGTCGTCGTCGGGCACCCCGCGGCGCTCGATCCCCTCGACCTCGGCCGTCGAGATCGAGAGCCGCTCCGCCAGCTCCGGCAGCGGCATCTCGACCGGCACGTACTCCCGCAGCCACGAAACCGGGACGCGCATCAAAACTGCGTGAGGACCCGGAGGTCCCCCTCCCACAACGCGCGGATATCCGGGAAGTCGTACTTCAGCTGCGCGACGCGCTCGATCCCGCAGCCGAACGCGAACCCGCTCCACTCCTCGGGATCGAGGCCGACGTTTTCGAACACGCGCGGGTCGACCACCCCGGAGCCGCCCATCTCGAGCCAGCCCGAATACCGGCACGTGCGGCAGCCGGCGCCGCCGCAGATTCCGCACGAGACGTCGGGCTCCATCGAGGGCTCGGTGAACGGGAAGTAGTGCGTGCGGAAGCGGACGCGCCGGTCGGGTCCGAAGATCGCGCGCATCACGTGCAAGAGCGTCCCCTTCAGGTCGGCGAGCGTCAGGCCGCGATCGACGGCCAGGCCCTCGAACTGGTGGAAGATCGGGTAGTGGGTCGCGTCGATCGCGTCGCGCCGGTAGCAGCGGCCGAGCGAGACCATGTAGATCGGCGGCGGGCCCTCCTCCATGGCGCGGATCTGGCTCGGCGAGGTCTCCGTGCGCAGGAGCCGGTGGTCGTCGAAGAAGAACGTCGCGCGGTGCGAGCGCGCCGGGTGCCACGGGTCGAACGCGAGCTTGTCGAAGTTCCGCTCGACCGTCTCGACCTCGGGGTCGTCGCGGACCTCGTAGCCGAGGCCGAGGAAGACGTCCTCGATCAGCCGGCGCGTCTGCGTGATCGGGTGCAGGTGCCCGAGCGGGAACGGGTCGCCGGGGAGCGTGACGTCGACGACCTCCCCGGTGAGCGCGCGGTCGAGCTCGGCCCGCTCGAGCTCCTCGCGGCGCGTCGCCACCGCGGCCTCCAGATTCCCGCGCAGGGTGTTGAGCGTGATCCCGGTCTCGCGATCGCGGACGCCTCTCAGGGCCTGCGCCAAATCGCTCTTGCGGCCGAGGTAGCGCACGCGAGCCTCGTCGAGCTCTGCCGCGTCTGCGGCGCCCGCGATCGCGCTCTGCGCCTGGCTCTCGTACGCCTCCCAGTCCACGCGGCGACTGTATCGGTCGAAAGATGACACCAGCCGTCTGCGGTCCCTGGCAGGCAGGCATTCTTGGCCATGTGCCAGCCCGCAAGCACCGTCCCGTTCCGGCGTCCTCTCATGTGCTGGGCGGCTCTCGGGGGGGACTGACGCCCATCCCTCCTGACAGAGGGAGAAGGTGGAGCCGCCCAGCCTCACAGAGAGACCGTGGTTACCCACGCGCGGTTATGGCATCTGCGGCAGTGGTCTCTCGATGACCTACGTGTGTCAGTCCGGCTTGGCCCTTCTGAACGTCACAACCATCAACCAGGCGCACCATCCCCCTCGGGGAGACCTCCGTCTCCTGTGAGAGGTTCAACCGCGCATGGCCAGGAGGGCGGCTCGGCCAGGGGCCGCCCTCTGCTGCTTCTGGACGGTTCCTCGCGCTGCGGCTGACACCCTTGGCGCCAGAATCTTCTCGGTCGTAGCATCGCGGCATGAGCTGGGACGAGGGCTTCGCCGACGGCTACGACGAGTGGTCGGCCAGGATGACGGAGGACGTGCCGTTCTACGTCGAGCTGGCTCGCGAGACCGAAGGCCCGCTGGTCGAGCTGGCGGTCGGGAGCGGCCGGGTCGCCATTCCCGTCGCGGAGACGACGGGGCGGCCGGTGCTCGGAATCGACGCCTCACCGGCGATGCTCGCGCAGGCCCGCGAGCGCGCCGACGCGGCAGGCGTCGAGCTCGAGTTGCGCATGAGCGACATGCGCGACCTGGAGCTCGACGAGCCGGCAGGCCTCGTCTACTGCCCGTTCCGCGGGCTGCTGCACCTGCACACGTGGGCCGATCGGCGACAGGTCTTCGAGCGGGTAGCCGCGTCGCTGCGGCCCGGCGGCCGCTTCGCGTGGAACGCGTTCGCATTCGACCATGCGATCGCCGCTCGGCTCGACGGCTCGCATCAGGAGGAGCCGGTGCCGCACTGGCTGGGCTACTCGGTCGGCGAAAACCGCATCGACATCGCGCTCGACGGCAGCGGGACGTCCTCGCTCTGGTGGGCCACGAAAAACGAGTGGCTCGGGCTGATCGACGTGGCCGGCCTAGAGGTCGAGGCGCTCTACGGGGACTTCGACCGCAGCCCGTTCGGCGACGAGTCGAGGGAGTACGTGTGGGTCACGCGCCGCCCGGCGTGAGCAAGTACGACTCGATCGCGCGGCTCTACGACCCGTGGAGCGTGAGCGTCACCGAGGACGTCGAGTTCTACGTCGACGAGGCGCAGCACGCCGGCTCGCCGGTCGTCGAGCTCGGCGTCGGCACCGGCCGCATCGCGGTGCCGACAGCCGCTGCCGGCATCCGCGTGATCGGCGTCGACTCCTCGCCGGGCATGCTGGAGGTCTGTCGGGAGCAGGCCGAGCTGGCAGGCGTCGCGGAGCTGCTCGATCTGCGCCTGGGAGAGCTGGAGGCACCGCCTGTGGACGAGCGCGTGGGCCTCGTCACCTGTCCGTTCCGCTCATTCCTGCACCTGCTCGACGACGACGCGCGGCTGCGGGCGCTGCGGGCGGCGCGCGAGCTGCTCGTGCCGGGCGGCCGCTTTGTCTTCGACGTCTTCGCGCCGAGCGCCGAAGATATGGCCGACACCCACAGCCGCTGGCTCGAGCGCGAGCCGGGGATCTGGGAGAAGGCCGAGTGGGACTCGCGGGCGCGAACGCTGACGCTGTCGGTGCGCGGGGAGAGCGGCGAGACGAGCTTCGTGCTCGCGTGGCTCTCGATCGACGAGTGGCGCGCGCTCTTGGAGCGCGCCGGCTACCAGGTGGTCGGGTGCTACGGCTGGTTCGACCGCCGCCCGTACGCGGGCGGCGAGGACACGGTCTGGGTGGCGCGGAGACCTATCTAGAGCAGCTCGACCGGGTCGCCGATAGCGACCTCGCCCGACTCGACGATGCGCGCGAGCATCCCTCGCTTGCCTTCGAGCTCGCCGCGCAAGCCCTCGCGCAGCGCGTCCATCCGCCCGCACGGGTCGCAGACCATCGTGATCTCGAAGACCGCCTCGCCGCCAACCTTGACGCGCTGCCCGATCGGCCACTGCTGGACGTCCGTGCCCTTGACCAGGAGGTTCTCGCGGATCGCGCCGGGCTCGACGTCGACCGAGTCGATGTGCTCGGCGGAGACGAACAGCACCTCGCGCTTCGGCGGGTTCCCGTGGGCACAACCCTCGAGGCCCTGCCCGGCGATCGCTTGACGCCGCTCGTGCGGCACCGACTGAGCCGTGTTACGGCCCGGCGAGGTAAACACACCGACGATCCTCGGCATCGGAATCATCCTAGCCACGCGCTCGGCGCCAGTCGTAGAGCGCGATCGTGCCGGCCATCGCGACGTTGAGGGACTCCGCCGGGCCGGCCAGCGGGATCGTGGCGCTCGCCGCGCAGGCCGAGACGACCTCCTCCGGCAGGCCCTCCCGCTCAGAGCCGAGCACGAAGCGCGAGAGCGACTGGTCGAGCTCCGACAGCGCCGGCGCGCCGTGCGCGACCAGCGCGACGGCGCCGTCGGGCGAGAACGCGCCGAGCGGCACGCGGAAGATCGACCCAGTCGACGCGCGCAGCGCCTTCGGGCCGAACGGGTCGGCGCACCCCGGCGAGAGCGCGAGATACCCGCCGAACGCGTCGCACGCGCGCGCCAGCGTGCCGACGTTGCCCGGGTCGCCGACCTGCCACAGCTCCAGACCGAGCTGTGGTAGCTGCCGCTCCGGCCGGTCGGAGCGGAAGACGCCGATCACGCGCGGCGCGTGGCCCAGTGTCGAGACCTCCGCGAGCAGGTGCGACGCGACCGGCTCTGCGCGGACGTCGAGCTCCGGGGGCCGAGCCGCGTCCACGAGCGCGAAGTCGAGCGTCCAGCCGTGCTCGAGTGCCGCCGCGACGAGGTCCTCCCCTTCCGCCGCGAACAGCCCGAGCTTCTCGCGCTGCCGCCGCGTGACGAGCTTCCGCAGCAGCTTCAGCTTCGGGTTGTCGCGAGACGTAATCATCGGCGCCAGCGGAGCCAGCTGCCGTGGAAGTCGCAGCGCAGGAGCAGCCGCCGCTCGCCGCCCGGCCAGAGCCCGACCTCGAGCTCGTAGCTGTCGTGGCGGTCCTCCTCGAGCTCCTCGACCGCGCGTGTCGAGATCCACCCGAGCGGCCCCTCGCGGCCCGCGTCCTCGAGCAGCGCTCGCAGCTCGGCTCGGCGCTCGGCGCCGATGTAGCCGGTCGAGGCCGTCTGGAAGACGACCGTCAGCGCCTCGTCGTCCCGCTCGGCCAGCACCGAGGGCAGCAGCTCGACGTAGTCGCCGCGCACGAGCGTCGGCGGCTCGCGGCGCAGGATCCCGATCGCGGTCCGCAGGCGCTGGGCGCGCTCGACGCGGCCCGGCCAGAGGAACGCGTGGAGCAGGCGCGCGCCGTGCTCGCTCGTGACGTCCACCGGCCTGAGGTCGATGCCGAGCCGCCGTCGCACCCCGACTCGCCGCGCAAGGACCTCATGCGGCACCGGCTCGTACTCGACGCCGCTCAGCTGCAGCTCCGACGAGCCCCAGCGCCCGGCGCGGTAGGCATACGCGTACCGGTCCCAGAGCAGGTTCAGGCCGGCAGAGGGCCCGAGCTCGAGCAGGTCGAGCATCGTGGCGCCGCTTTGACGCGCGAGCTCGAGGAACGCCGGCAGGAGCGCGTAGCAGCGCTGCACCTCGTTCGTCTGGACGGCCTGCTCGCGCACGAAGCGCGCGAGGAACTGACGCTGCGACTCGAGCGCCGAGCGGAAGTCCGGCCAGTCGCCCGAGAGCGCGTACGGCTCGATGCCCGCGAGCTCGAGGTAGTGCACGCCGCCGAACAGGCGCAGCGGCACGTCCCAGCGCAGGTCGTCGACCAGCTCGTCGACAAGCGGCTCGGTCGCGCAGAGGCGGGCCAGGCGCGCGTAGACCGGCGACCCGGAGGCCTCGAACTGGTCCGCCTGCCGGCGGAAGATCGCCTGCTGTGAGTCGGTAACGCTCAGGCCTCGAGCGCGGCCTTGGCCTGCGCCGCGATCTTGCCGAACGCCTCGGGGTCGCTCACCGCGATGTCCGCCAGCACCTTGCGGTCGAGCGGGATCTCCGCCTTCTTCAGGCCGGAGACGAACTGGTTGTAGGACAGCCCGTTCGCCCGCGCGGCGGCGTTGATCCGCATGATCCAGAGCCGCCGGAACGTCCGCTTCTTGTTCTTGCGGTCGCGGTAGGCGTAAACCAGCGAGTGGTTGAGCTGCTCCTTGGCGCGCCGGTAGCTGGAGTGCTTGAGGCCCCAGTAGCCGCTCGCCTGCTCGAGCACCTTGCGGCGCTTCTTGCGCGCGTGGACTGATCGCTTGACTCGCGTCACGGCCTACCTTCCCAGCAGCTTCTTGATCTCGCGCACGTCGGAGTCGGCGACTGGCTGGTCGCGCCGGAAGGCGCGCTTGCGCTTAGCCGACTTCTTCTCGAGCAGGTGGGCTTTCGGCGCTTTCCGCCGCAAGAGCTTGCCCGTTCCCGTCACCTTGAACCGCTTCTTCGCTGCGCTGTGTGTCTTCGTCTTCGGCATCTCGTTTCACCCCGGCGTTCTTCGTCGGACCCAGCATCATCACCATGTTCCGGCCGTCCTGGAGCGGCGGGGACTCTATCTGCCCGATCTCCTTCACGTCCTCGGCCAGCCTCATCAGCAGGTCACGCCCGCGCTCCGGGTGGCTCTGCTCCCGGCCGCGGAACATGATCGTCACCTTGACCTTCGCGCGCTGGTTGAGGAAGCGCACGACGTGGCCTTTCTTGGTGTTGTAGTCGTGGATCCCGATCTTGGGCCTGAGCTTGATCTCCTTGACGTTCACCGAGACCTGGTGCTTCCGGGCGAGCTTGGCCTTCTGCTCCTGCTCGTAGCGGTACTTGCCGTAGTCCATCACCTTCGCGACGGGCGGATCGGCCTGCGCGGCGACCTCGACGAGGTCGAGGTTCTTGCCCCACGCGTACTCGCGCGCCTCGTTCGTGTCCTTGACGCCGATCTGTGAGCCGTCGTCGTCCACCAAGCGCACCTTCGGCGCGCGGATCATCTCGTTGATTCGCGCCTGCGGTACCGGGGCGCGATCGGGCTCCACGTTTCGGCGTGGTCTCAAAGGCGTGTCACCAAGCTCTCGTTTCCTCCTTCATCTACGACAAGACCGCTGCAAGCAGCGGCCCGTGATCCTCGTCAATCCGACTCGGTTGAACCTGCGCGAAGCGCGAGCTTGCGAGGTGAGGGTGGGCCCCTGCTTGAGCAGAGTCACAGGGTAGCAAGGTATGCACGGAGATCCGCAAGCGACCGCGTCGACTGGCCCCCGCCGCGCTCGCGGATCGCCAGCGAGTCGTCGGACTCCTTGTCGCCGTAGACGATCGTGACCGGGACCTTCTCGAGCTCCGCGTCGCGGATGCGCTTGCCGACCGTCTCGTCGCGCTCGTCGACCTCGACGCGGAACTCGCCGAGCTTCTCGGCCAGCTCGCGCGCGTCGGCGCGGTGTCGCTCACCGAGCGGGACGACCCGCACCTGCACGGGCGCGAGCCAGAACGGGAAGGCGCCGGCGTAGTGCTCGATCAAGATCCCGATGAAGCGCTCCAGCGAGCCGAACAGCGCGCGGTGGATCACGTAGGGCGTGTGCTCGTGGTTGTCCTCGCCCATATAGGTGAGCTCGAAGCGGGCCGGCATCTGCGAGTCGAGCTGGATCGTCCCCATCTGCCACGAGCGGCCGAGCACGTCGGTCATGTGCAGGTCGATCTTCGGCCCGTAGAAGGCGCCGTCGCCCTCGTTCACCGTGTAGTCGATCCCGCGGCGCTCGAGCGCGTTTCGCAGCGCCTCCTCCGTGAAGTCCCACTCCTCGTCCGTGCCCAGTTTGTTGTCGGGGCGCGTCGAGAGCTCGAAGCGCGCCTCCACGTCGAAGAGGTCGTAGAGGTAGGCGGCGAAGTCGAGGCAGCCGAAGATCTCCTCCTCGATCTGGTCGGGCGTGACGAACATGTGCGCGTCGTCCTGGGTGACGTGCTGGACGCGAAGCAGGCCGTGCAGCGTTCCCGCCCGCTCGTTGCGATGCAGGGTGGACGACTCCGCGTAGCGCAGCGGGAGGTCGCGGTAGCTCCGCAGGCCGCTGCCGAAGAGCAGCATGTGCCCGGGGCAGTTCATCGGCTTGAGGCCGAGCTCCCGGTCGCCGTAGGGCACCAGGAACATGTTGTCGCGGAACTTGTCCCAATGGCCCGACGTGACCCAGGTCGCGACGTCGTAGAGGAGCGGCGTCTTCACCTCGCGGTAGCCGCGCTTCAGGTTCTCGCGCCTGCGGAGGTCCTCGAGCGCGTTCCAGATCACCATCCCCTTCGGGTGCCAGAACGGCATTCCGGGGGCGTGGTCGGAGAGGTGGAAGAGGTCGAGCTGGACGCCGAGACGGCGGTGGTCGCGCGCCTGCGCCTCCTCGAGCCGGTGCAGGTACGCGTCGAGGTCGGCCTGGTCGTAGAAGGCTGTGCCGTAGATCCGCGTCAGCTGCTTGTTGTGCTCGTCCCCGCGCCAGTACGCGCCGGCGAGACTCGTCAGCTTGACCGCCTTGATCGGCTTCGAGTCCTGCAGGTGCGGGCCTCGGCAGAGGTCGGTGAAGTCGCCCTGGGAGTAGAGCGTGATCGGGCCGTCGGCGGTGTCGACGAGCTCGACCTTGTACTCCTCGCCCTGATCGGCGAAGTAGCGCCGCGCCTCCTCGGCCGCAACCTCCTCGCGGTTCCACGTGCGGCCCTCGGCGAGCTCTCGGTCGATCTCGTCCTCGATCCGCTCGAGCGCTTCCTCGCCGATCGGCTCCGGAAACTCGAAGTCGTAGTAGAAGCCGTTCTCGATCGGCGGCCCGATCGCGATCTTCGTCCCCGGGTAGAGGCGGCGCACGGCCTCGGCGAGCAGGTGGGCCGTGGAGTGGCGCAGGACGTAGAGCGCATCCGGGTCCTGCCGGTCACGCGTCGTCAGGATCTGGATCTCCTGGCCGTCCTCGAGCGGCACGCGCAGGTCCTGGACGCTCCCGTTCGAGCGCACGAGCACCGCCTGCTCGGCCAGCTTCGGGCCGATCGCGCGGGCGGCGTCGAGACCGGTTGCGCCGGCCGGAAGTTCGAGTTCCGAGTGGTCGGGAAGGACGACCTTCATGTCAGAGCAGGATACTTCGCACCCTCGCGACGACGACCGCGACGAGGAGCTGGACGAGTCGCCCGCGCCCGACCCCGAAGAGGGTGGCGACGCAGGCGACGATCCCGAGGGCGACTAGTCGCCCTCGACGGCGGCGCGCAGCTCGGTCGGGCACTTGAGCCAGTAGCTCTCGCGCAGCCACTCGAGCGCGGCCTCGAGCGACTCCTCGTCGCAAACCGTGGCCGTGATCCAGCCGTAGCGACCGACGTGGCTCGCCGTGCGCACGTACGGGAGCAGGTGCGCGATGTCGCGCTCCTCGGCGGTCAGCTTGACCGTCACGTCGACGCCGTCGTCGCGCCGAACGGCCCACCCGAAGACCTTGTTCTGGCCGACCTTGAAGACCGGGAAGTCGCCCCAGGGCCGGTCCTCGTACGCCTCGGGGAACGAGAGCGCGAGCTCCGTCACCCGCCGTTCGATCGTCGCCGCCCGCACGCCGTCATTCTGGCCGAAGAGCTAGCCGCCGGGCAGCAGCGACGTACACTCCGCGCATGAGGCCCGAGACGCTCACGCGGCGGGTCGGGGCGGGGTTGTCCCTCTCGACCGACACGGCCGAGGCGGCCGGCGAGGCTGCGCGCGAGGCGCGTGCCGCACTGGGCGGAGCGCCGGTCGACCTGGCGTTTGTCTTCCTCTCGGGCGACCACTTCGGCGGTAGCGCCGAGGCGGTGGCAGCGGTCGAGGAGGAGCTCGCGCCGAAGCACCTGCTCGGCTGCGTGGCCGAGGGAGTCGTCGCGCACGAGCGCGAGCTCGAGGACGGCCCGGGCGCGGCGGTCTGGGCGGCCTCGCTGCCCGAGGCCGAGATCGAGACCTTCCACAGCGTCGCGCTCAGCACCGACGAGGGGGTCGCAGTCACCGGCTTTCCGACCCTCGACGACGCAGACCTGGTGACGCTGCTCGTCGACCCGTTCACCTTCCCGGCTGCCGGCTTCCTGACGAAGCTGAACGAGGAAGAGGACGCCGTCCCGCTCGTCGGCGGGCTCGCGGCCGGAAGCGGCGAGGCGGATTCCCAGGCGCTCTTCCTCGACGGCGAGGTCGTCTACGAGGGCGCAGTCGGCGCGGTGCTGCGCGGAGTACCGGTGCGGACCGTCGTCTCGCAGGGCTGCGAGCCGGTCGGCCGCGACTCCGTGATCACGCATGCCGAGGAGAACGTCGTCTTCGAGCTGGCCGGCGAGCCGGCGCTCGAGCGGTTGAAGGGCGACGTCGCGACCCTGACGCCCGACCAGGAGCGCAGCGCGGCGGCGGGCGGCGTGCTCGCCGGGCTCGTGATCGACGAGAACCGCGCCGACTACGGCCGCGGCGACTACCTGATGCGCGGACTGATCGGCGTAGACGAGGAGACCGGCGCCCTGGCGATCGGCGAGGCCGTCCGCATCGGCCAGACGCTCCGCTTCCACGTCCGCGACGCAGCCTCCGCGGACGAGGACCTGCGCGAGAACCTGCGAGCGGCCCTGAACGGCGAGCGCGCCGCCGGCGCCCTGCTCTTCACGTGCAACGGGCGAGGCGTGGGCATGTTCGACGCGCCCGACCACGACGCGCGCGCGGTCGCCGAGCTGCTCGGGGACGACGCGCTGGCCGGGTTTTTCTGTGCAGGCGAGATCGGCCCCGTCGGCGGCAAGCCGTTCCTGCACGGCTTCACCGCCACGCTCGCCGTCTTCCTCGAAGACTAGGCGGGTTTCAGCTCGACGACCATGCCCTCGCGGGCGAGGGTAGGTCCGCGCCCATTCTGCCCCGCGAGCTCGCGGGCGCGGTCCTCGAGCTGGTCGAGCGAGGCGTCGGCGTGGACCGGCTCGTGATGGAACAGCAGCAGACGCTGCGCCTGGACGGCGCCGGCGTAGGCGACCGCGTCGGCGACGCTGGAGTGCCCCCAGCCGATGCGCGCCGCGTACTCGTCCTCGAAGTACTGCGCGTCGTGCAGGAGCAGGTCGGCGCCCTGCGCGACGGCCCCGCCGGAGATCCACTCGGGCGGCCGCTCGCCGAGCCGTCCGCAGAGGGCGGGCTCGTGGTCGGGGATGTACGCGAACGTCGCGCCGCCCGCCTCGATGCGGTAGCCGACGGTCGGCCCGGGATGGACGACGAGCGCGGCCGAGAGCGAGAACGGCCCGAGCGTCCACGGCTCGCGCGGCACGTCGTGGAAGGTCACCTGCGACGGGACGTCCTTCAGGTCGAGCGGGAAGAGCGGCGGCGAGAACGACCGCGCGATGCGGTCGCGGAGGCTCGAGTTCGGCGACGGCGGGCCCCAGATGTCGATCGAGGCCTCCGGATTCCAGAGCGGCGCAAAGAAGCGAAGCCCTTCCAGGTGGTCGAGGTGGAGGTGCGTGAGCAGCAGCTGGATCCGGCGGACACCGCGCTCGGCCAGCTCGTCGCCGAGACAGCGGATGCCGGTGCCCGCGTCCAGCACGAGCAGCGACCCGTCCTCGAGGCCGACCTCCACGCAGGAGGTGTTGCCGCCGTAGCGCACCGTCGACGCGCCCGGCGTCGGCAGCGAGCCGCGGCAGCCCCAGATCCGGATGCGCATGCCGCCGTTCGCGCTCACTCGCGCCAGAAGATCGTCACCGTGCCGACCAGCTCGTCGTGGTGCGCGAAGAGCGGGAAGGCCGTTACCGCGTTCTCACGCGCGACGCCGTCGACGCTTGTGTACCGCATCCGCTCGTGCGCCGGACGCCGTTCGTTGAGCGCGATGCCGGTCGGCCGCTGCTCGAGCGGCACCGGCTCGTCCGTATCAAGCGCCCGCGGCTCAAACCGGGCCGTCCACTCGTCGTACGGCACCTCGCCGACCTCCGCATGCGACTGGCCGAAGACCTCCTCGGCCGCCTCGTTGAAAAAGACGAGGTAGCCGTGCTCGTCGGTGATCATCGTCGGCGTCGCGAGGTTCGAGGCGAACTCGCGGGCAAGGATGAGGACGAGGTGCTTCGGACGTGCGACGGCCACGAGTGAAGCCTACGCCCACCCGTGGCCTCCGCAGAAATCGCGGGCGCTACGCGGTGGCGGCGAGCGCCGGCGTGCAGCTCGACCGACCGCGCTTCTCGAGGTACTGCTGGTGGTGCTCGTCGGCGGGGTAGAACCTCTGCGCCGGCTCGATCGAGGTCGCGACCGGCTTGCGGTAGCGCCCGGACGCGTCGAGCGCGGCCTTCGAGCGCTCCGCCGCCTCGCGCTGCTCGTCGTCGTGGACGAAGACGACCGAGCGGTACTGGTCGCCGAAGTCCCAGCCCTGCCGGTTGCGGTGCGTCGGGTTGTGCTTGCCCCAGAAGACGTCCAGGAGCTGCTCGTACGAGACGACGGCGGGATCGTAGGTCACCTCGACGACCTCGGCGTGGCCGGTCCTGTGCGAGCAGACCTGCCGGTAGCTCGGGTTCTCGAGCGTGCCGCCTTCGAAGCCGACCTCGGTCTTGGTCACGCCCTCGACCTGTCGGAAGGCGGCCTCGACGCCCCAGAAGCAGCCGGCGCCGAACGTTGCCTTGTTCTCCACTACGCCTCCTCGTGCTTCAGCGACGCGGAGTTGATGCAGTAGCGCAGCCCGGTCGGGTGCGGACCGTCGGGGAACACGTGGCCGAGGTGGCCGCCGCAGTTGGCGCACATCACCTCGGTGCGCACCATCCCGAAGGTCTTGTCGCTCTCCTCGTCGATCGCCTCCTCCGAGGCGGGTGCGGAGAACGCCGGCCAGCCGCAGCCGGAGTCGTACTTCGCCTCCGAGGCGAACAGCTCGGCGCCACAGCCGGCACAGCGGTACGTGCCCGGCTCGAACGTGTGGTCGTACTCACCAGTGAACGGGCGCTCGGTCCCCTTCTCCCGGAGGATCCGGTACTGCTCGGGCGTGAGCTCGGCCCGCCACTGCTCTTCGGTCTTCCTGATCTTGGTCATGGTGAACAGTCAAGCAAGGGGGCACTTCGTTACAGCCGAGAACGCCTATCAACTGGCCATGTGACGAGTCGCAGGTTCCGGTGCCGCACCAGGGTTCACCGGCGGGGTGTGCAGGCACTCGGCGAAGCTGAACGGCCGCGTAGTGAGCGGCGGCACCCCCGCCGCATCGCGATGGGCCGGGTTCATCAGCACCACGTCCGCCTCGGGCAGGACTCTCGAGCGCACCGCGACGAGCAGGGAGCGGCGCTCCTCCAGCCAATCGACGACGAACCCGCGGATCGCGTCTTCGTCCTCCTCGTCCGGGACGCGTTCGGGGGTCGCGTCGACTTCGGTCCAGCCGAGGAGGTAGTCGTTGGGAGCGTCGGCCGGATCGCCCGGCAGGTAGCGGAGCGCGACGAGCACCGCGAGGCCGGCCTCGGAGGCGAAGTTCACCACTGGAACCCCTGGAGGCGAGTAGCGCCCGCCGTGGCGACGCGTCCCCGAACCGTCGAGCGCCGTGTGAGCCGCACGCGTTAGACGCCAGAGCTTCATCCTGCGAGTTTGAACGAGACGAAGACCAAGCCTCCGCGCCGCCGTCTACACGCGCGCCGGCTCCGGCGGAGCCGGCGCTGGGCCGCCGGCGACCACGAAGTCCCGCGACCGCACCAGCGCATACCCCGCCACGGATCCGACCGCCGCCACGGCGACGCTCACCAGCGCGATCGTGTTGAAGCCCGTCACGAACGCGTGGTGCGCGGCGTGCACCACCTTGTCGCGGTCGGCGGGCGGCACCGCCCGCAGGGCGCGCCCGGCCCCGCCTGACGCCACAGCCCGCGAAAACTCGTGGACGTGCGACGACGCAGGCGTGCCCGCGACCAGCGGGGTGAGCGTCGACTCGATCTTCGACTGGAAGATCGAGCCGAGGCCGGCGATCCCGGTGGCGAGCCCGAGCTGACGAGCTGTGTTGTTCGCGCCCGACGCCATGCCGCTCAGCTGCGGGCTGACGACGCCGACGGCGGTCGAGGCAAGCCCGGGGGTGGCCAGGCCGATCCCGATGCCGGCCAGGATCTGACCGGGCAGCAAGGCGGTCCACCCGGACGAGTCCGACAGGTTCCCCATCAGCACCAGCCCGACCGTCACGAACGCGAGCCCCGTCCCGAGCAGCAGCCGCACCGGCACGCGCGCCGTCAGCCGGCCGCTCAGCGGCGAGACGAACAGGATCGGCGCGGTGACCGGCAGCGACCTGAGCCCCGCCTCGAACGGCGAGAAGCCCAGCACGTTCTGGAAAAAGAGCGTGATGTAGAGGAACATCGCGAAGATCGACGCTGCCAGCGCGAAGGCGACGATCGTGGCGCCGGTGAAGGCCGGCTTGCGGAACAGCGAAAGGTCGAGCAGCGGGTGGGCGGCGCGGCGCTCCACCACCACGAACAGCACGAGCAGCACTGCGGAGGCCGCAAAGCAGCTGACGATCAGGGCGCTCCCCCAGCCCGCCTCGTTGCCGCGGATCAGCCCGTAGACGAGCAGGAAGAGCGCGGGGCACAGCAGCGCCACGCCGCGGAGGTCGACGCCCGCGGCAGCCGGGTCGCGCGACTCGCGCAACCGCAGGCGCGCGACCACGAGCGCGGCCAGGCCGACCGGCACGTTCACGAGGAAGATCCAGCGCCACGACAGCGCGTCGACGAGCGCACCGCCCACAAGCGGCCCGATCGAGACCGCGGCCGCAGTGGTCGCGCCCCAGATGCCGAGCGCGGCCCCCCGCTCGCGACCCTGGAACTCCTGCGCGATCAGCGCCAGCGACGTGCCGAACATCATCGCCGCGCCGAGCCCCTGCGCCCCGCGCGAGACGTTCAGGAAGAGCGGGTCGAGAGCCAGCCCGCAGGCCAGCGATGACGCGGTGAAGATCACCAGCCCGAGCATGAAGACGAGCCTGCGGCCGACCTTGTCGGCCAGCGACCCCGCCGCCAGCACGAAGCCCGCGAGGGTCAGCGCATAGGCGTCGATCACCCACTGGAGGTCGCTGAAGTTGGCGCCGAGGTCGCGCTCGATCGACGGGAGCGCGACGTTCACGATCGTCACGTCGAGCAGCAGCATGAAGATCGCGATGCAGCTCGCGAGCAGAGTCCACCACTTGCGCTCCACGGGGTTCCGAGACTACACGGGGGTGGTCTCCGCGAGCTGCCGGCGACCGCGACTCGCGGGCTTCGCCGGACGCGCCCGCGCGCGATGGATAAGTGCGCCGAGCGTCCTATGATCTGCGCCCTTGTCGACCTTCGCTTTCTACTTCGCGACCGGGCTACTGCGTGAAGCCGGGTGGCCGCGGAAGCTGGGCGTGTTCAAAGGCGAGGGCTATGACACATTCATCGCGGACAACGCCGTCGCACAGTCGATCGACTGGGGTGCCGCCCTTGGAGCTGGCCGCCCTCGACTAGCCCTCCAGATGATCGCGGAGATGTTCCGTGATCGTGACTGGGACGGAGATGAAGCTCCGGATGTGAAGTTCGTTGTCGAGGGCGAACGAGAGGGTGGCGCCTGGTCGACGGCCGCCTCTCCTCAGGAAGCCGTTCAGCCGCTAGAGCTGGAGAGGCACTGGGGCAATCGATCAGCGTGGAGCAGTTCCAGGACCAGCGGCTGCGAGTTCCGATGCAGCAGGTCTTACTCCAAGCGCTACTGTGGGGACTGTCCAACCCAGACCGCTTCGGCGCCTGGTACAGCGCGCAACACCTCCATCTCGAGTCAATGCGCCCTACGGCCTTCAGCGCTGGCCTAGAACTCGACACATGGCCCTCGTTGCCGCAGTGGTTCGAGGACTGTGAACAGATCGTCCGCGACTACGAGCGCGACATCGGCCCGCTTCCACCGATACCAGCCAGGTTGCTCGCGGACGCCGAGGCGCTGGGCTGGCGCGTTTAGGGTCGGCGCGCTCGTATTTCCGGTCACAACGCGCGGCCCTCATTTCGTCGGCTTTTCGCGAAAAGGTGGCCGCCGTCCGCGAGGTAGCGCGTCGCCCGGCGCCACCCCACCCCGTCGAGGCGCGGCCGTGTCGCGACGCCGCCGCGGGTGCGCTCCTCCGGCTGGGCGGCCCCTGCGGTTGCGGCTCCGGCCTTCGCATAGTTGGAGTCATGGCGGCGCGCATCGCGGGCTAGGATCTCTCACCGCCACCTCTGAAGGAGGAACGATGACGCGGATGCTCGTTGCTGCTATGGCAGCGTCCGTACTGGCGGCAGGCACAGGGCTTTCGGCCGGGGCCTCCCTTCGGCCGACAGCCCCGGATGCGACTGCGCAGGCGGCTCTGTTCACCACGGTGAAGGTGACCGAGAAGGAGTACAAGATCACCCTCAGCAAGAAGACGGCGAAACGCGGACTCGTCATCTTCAAGGTGAAGAACGTCGGCACGGTTCAACACGGCTTCCAGATCAAAGGACGGAAGACGCGGCTGATCTCGCCCGGGAAGTCTGCCACCCTGCGGATGACCTTCCTGAAAAAAGGGCACTACCCCTACAAGTGCTTCGTCACGGGCCATGCGGCACTTGGGATGAAGGGCGTGTTCACCATTACCTAGCGGGCCTCGGTGCTCCGCTGGACCGGGAAGGGGCTGCCGGAGCAGCCCCTTCTGCCGACGAGCGCTCAGCCCCCGGTCAGTCCAGGCTCAGATCCAGCGCCTCAGCGTCCAGCCCGCGTGCTCCACGGCCCCACCTCGACGGGTGCTGGGCCTGGAGCAGCCACGCTGCTGAGAGCGAGCAGTCCGTAGAGGTCTGGTACCGATGCCCCCCACTTCCCGGTCGTGCAAGGCTTGTACTAGGCCTTCACTGAGTGGCCGGTGGCTGTGCCGGCTGTGCCGGCCGGTGCGAGGAGGGGGAAGTAGTGCCCGGCGACCTGTCTGAAGACGTCGATGATGAGCTGGGGTGTGACTTCGGCGTTGGGGTCGTCGAGTTCTGGCGGGAGTTCGAGCCCTAGTTCCCCGGCGTGCTCGATGAGGCCCCGTCCCATGCTGTTGCCGAGGCCGCTGAGAGCGTTGCTGAGGGCCTCCTCGTCAAGGTGCCATGACGGGACGGGGAGGGCGGTGATGGTCGCCCAGGTCTCCGGGTCACGCGGCTTGTCGAGGATGAAGAGGTCGTCGAAGGTTCGCGCAGAGGCGTCGCGCTGGGTAAGCGGGTCGCCGAGACTCCAGACCTTTCGCAGGGTGGCGATCAGCGAGGTGTGGCGGTACTCGTCGTTGAACACCGAGCCTTGCGGGACCCAGGGGGAGACGAGGATCGCGGGAACGCGGTAGCCGGATCGGTCGAACTTGAAGCCCAGCTCGCCGGCCGGTGCGTCCGGATCGGGGGGCGGGACCGATCCGGGGGGCACGTGGTCGTAGGTTCCGCCCGGCTCGTCCCAGCCGATCAGCAGGGCGGTGTTCCAGACGTTCGAGCCTGACTCGGAGGTGCAGGAGCGGTAGGCATCGAAGATGCGCTCCAGAAAGGCCTCCCCGCCCAGGATCGAGGACGGAGGATCGAGCGTCGTGACGTCGATGGGGCGGCCGAATGAGCGGCCGAAGGCGGGGTGGTAGTCGCCGTGCCCGGAAATGAAGTTCGGCTCGATCAGCGAGAAGTCGGGCAGGGTTCCGGCGGCGGCATCCTTCTCGAACTCCGCGAACGGCACCACGTTCGTTGCCAGCCGGTCCTTGAGACGGGAGTAGTGGATGATGCCGTGAAAGGACAGCACCATCGGCTCCATCACGTAGATCTTCCAGGTCTTGCCGTGTTGCTCGAGCCGCTCGAAGATCGTCTCCGCGTCGTTCTTGCTGAACCACTTCTTCACCGGGCTGTTCACGACGATCCCGGACGATGTCGCCGCCGTCCAGAAGGAGCGGTTCATGAACGTCTGCGACGGCACCTCGGAGAACCAGTGGTCGAAGACGCCGAAGTCGCGGGCGATGCCGGTGAGCACCGGGAGCTGTTCCGGGGTATACCCGGTCATGATCTGCGCGTACTCGTCGTAGGTCGGCTGGCGGCCCATCTCGGCGCTGAAGGTGCTGATGTAGTCGGTGACGAACCCGTCCATGGTCGGCGTCGCACCGGGTGGCGGCGCGTTCCACGGCTCAGCCACCTCCTCGCCGAGCTTGAAGCGGTTCTGGTCGTCGAGGGTGTTGTAGAGCTGGGTGTTGGTGTGGAAGTACTCCTCGCCCGAGTCCGGACTCGGCGCGTCCATGTCGGTGGCGACCTCGTACGGCACCACCTTCCGGTCGGCGCCGTGCTCGGCCCACTCAGGAATGGGGTTGCTCAGGTTCTTGCCGATGACTCCGTCGAAGGTCTTGCCGTCTTCGGGGCCGTAGAGGTTCCCGAGCATGTTGTCGAGGGAACGGTTCTCGAACAGCACGACGACGATGTGGTCGAGGGCGTGGGAGCTGTCGGTCGCGGGCATCAGCTCACGTCCTTTCAGTGGGTCGTTTTGACAGCGGCTGGTCCTCAGTCCTGTTCCGGTCTCCTGGCCTCGGTGTACAGGGCGACCTGGGCCGCGGCCGAGCCAGACATGCCGAGGCCTGGGCCGCGGAGACGGCATCAGCCGCGTGGCAGTCCAGCATCATCCGGATCGGATGATGTGCGGTTCGCCGAGAGGGCGGCGCCTCTACGTTTCGGCTGGAGGGCCACTCAGGCCCCTGGCCGTCACATCGAGATGGCTGAGGGAGGCAGTCAGTCTTGCTGCCCTCTCCGGCCCCGCCTACGCGGAAGCTGCTCAGACGCTCAAGGCCATGGCCGAACGGGCCACATCCCCCCGCCGCAGCCGTGGCGTAGCGTGCTGGCCAAGGACCGACGGACAGTTCACCGCCGTGCAAACAAAAGCCCCGCACCAGCAGGGCTTCCGTGAGGTGGGCGGTACTGGGCTCGAACCAGATCGGGCGCCGATTCACTCCGACGCACTCTCGGCCACTCTCCATGCGCTTTGCAGGGGAAAGGCGACTCGGGGCACGGCGCGGGTGACCGACTAAGACTGACAGGCTCCGACTCTGCAGTTGGACAGCCGGTGGACGGCGGGGAGTCGAACCCGCGTCGGCGTTCCCGTTCCGACGAGTCACAGGAGGACCCGGACTTAGCGACACCTGACGCCGGCGAATCGGCGTCGAACGAGGGTCACAAGCAGAAAGCAGCGAGCGCCGACGACGAGCTGCCGTCCATTCATCCGGGGCAGCTAGACGTCTTCGACTTGCTCGGCGATGGCTAAGCACGGCTCGCTGGGACAGCTCGCGCTCTTTGAAGCGACGAGAACGCGTCGGCGGCGCCGGCGGTATGTCCCGACCTATGACCACTACCCGGCCGAGGCGCTCCGCCACACGAACGAGGTCTTGGATCGCCTGCTCGCGCAGCGGCGCGGCCTGAAGCCGTTCGAGGGACGCTGCACCGGTTGCGGCAAGGTCATCTCAAGCAAGGCGCCGAACTGCGGCCGGCGCACATGCTCGGCCGTGTATCCGAAGTGGTCGCGCGATCAGCGGCGGGTGACCGCAGAAGCGCTGCGCGAGTACGGCGGGCTGCTGCTCTTGACCGACGTGACGCTGCCGGGGACGCCGGAGCAGGAACGGCACCGCCGCAACGTGGCGATCCCGTGGGGCGCCGACCGGCGGGGCGAGGCGAAGGCGCTCTACAAGGCGAACCGGCGCTTCAAGCTGCGGATGCGCTGGCTGAAGCGCAAGGCCTACAACGACGCTCGCTCGGTGCTGCGCAAGGCCGGCTACGAGTTCGAGCGGCTGCCGCCGGTGCTGGTCGGAAACCTGGAGGTGCAGAAGCGCGGGGCGCTGCACGCGCATATGGCGCTCCCCTACACGACGCCGCTCGAGATGGCCTTCTCGCGGGCGTTCATCGACGCGATGAAGCGCTGGGCACCGCTCTGCGGGCTTGGCTACGTGCAGGGCTGGAAGGCGGCGGAGCGCTCAAAGGTGTTCGGGCACGAGAAGGCGATCGGCTACCTGACCAAGTACTTGACGGGAAAGCATCCGCCGGAGTTCCTGCAGACGATCAGCGGGCCGGTGCTGACAGTCTCTCGCTCGCTGACGCGGCGGACTGGCGTGACGATGGTGGCGCTGCGGAAGGCGCGGCGGCTCTGGTCGGCTCGGGAAGGTCGTTGTCCGATGCCGGACTGGTCAGAGGCCGAGTTCGCTGCAGTGGCGAGGGTGCTGGATCGGCGTCCGGCGTCGACGCGGGCACCGTGAGCCGCTCCCGCGAGGGGAGACCCGGCCCGGGAGGGCCGCCTCCACTCGCGGTTGTGGCGCGGTGCAGGCTGGTAGTCGTATCTGCATCGCCCAGTCGATGGCGGGGATCGGTGTCGTCTTCCGAGGTGCCCTGTTGTCGGGCTCGGGCTTTCTAGCCGAACCCCGCGAGCGGTATCACCGTTGACTCACGATTAATCACGCGCCTCGCGTAAAGCCGCTCGTCGGCGGCCCGATAAAGCGAGAGCGCATTCTTTCCGTCCTGTGGAGAAGCGGACCAGCCGAATGTCACGGAGAACCCACTCTCAGCCAGGACGCCTTGCAGACGAGCTGCGATCCTGCCCGCGTCGGTTGCGCTTGCCGCGTAGGTCAATACGGCAAATGTGTCGTCTCCGATGCGTGCGACGTCATCGCCCGGAAGAAGTGAGCCTAGTAGGCAGTTCGCGATCTGGCGTAGCAGGTCATCAGCATCCATTTCCGCGCGAAGGGGCACCCGTGGAAGGGAATCGACACCGCCGACGAGGAGAGCGAACGGGTCGTCCTGGCTGAGGCGGTTGTCTATGGCCCGCTCGAACGCGCGCGTGTTCGGCAACCCGGTCAAAGCGTCTCGCTCGGCGAGTAGCTCAAGCTCCGCAAGTAGCTCTCGATTCCGAGTCGCGAAGTAGCCGGTGACGATCCCCACCGTCAGGTACGTGATAAGGCGGACGGCCGTACCTGCGGTCATGACCTCGCTTGGCGGGATAGCTGGGTTGGCAACCACACCCGTCGTGTACATCGCCGTCGCAACCGTCGCTGCGGCTGCGCCAATCCAAGGCCCGCCCGCGAACGCAGCGAGGATGATCGAAACGTAAAAGAAGTGAGGGAGCCCCAATCCGGGCTCCGGGAGGAGCGTAAAGGACACGAAAACGATCGCCCCAGTGATGAGCGAGGTGGCCGCAAGGGCATAGCGGAGCCGCTTCCGCATTCTCTGTCAAAGATCGCCCATCGAGAGCTAGCGGACGTCCCTCGATCGGGGGAATCCGTGCACTTGACCTCGGACTTCTCGGTGTTGCGTAACGGTTACGCGGCCGTGACGTGGCTGTTGAGCGGCCGGCTCAGGATGGGGCGCGTCGTCGATTAGGAGGCATCCATGAAGCTCTCGCTTTTCATCTCAATCGCCGTCGCCTTCACGATGGCGGCGGTAGCCATATCCTCGTCGGCGGCTGGTAGCTCCGGCGCTCGGATGGTGCCCGGCTTCCGCTCGCCGTCGGGGAACATCCAGTGTTATTACGATCCGAAGGCGTTCGCGCCCCACGGCACCAAGCCCCTGCTGACCTGCGGTCTCCGCCACGCCGACTATGCAATGCAGCTGCAGCGTCGCTGCCTCGCCGGCGACTGGCACGGCTTCGGGCTTGGTGCGAAAACGAGGCCGACGATCTTCTGCGCCGGCAACCGAAACTACGCGATCCGCCCGGTCTACACGACGCTTGCCTACGGCAGGAGCTGGACACGCGGTCCCTTCTCTTGCACCTCCCGCATCACCGGCGTCACCTGCCGCAACCAGGGCGCCCACGGCGTCTTCATCTCTCGCCAGTCCTACCGCACCTGGTAGCGGCCACCCTCCCTCCGAGAGCGCCCTCCGGGGCGCTCTCGCCCCGGTCCGAGCGAAGTTGGTAGGTTCTCGGGCGGTGAGCCGGGAAGACGGGTCGGCGCCAATGCCCCCATGCCCGCTTCTCGGAACTCACTCATCCACCGTGCGCTTCGCCTTTCCTACGCCACGATTGGCTGGAACGGAATCGCCGGAGCATCTGGGCTGGCGCTTGCACTTATCGCAGACAGTCCGGCAACGGCGGGCTTTGCACTGAACGCGCTACTCGACTCGTCAGCCTCGGTGGTTCTCATCTGGCGATTCCGGCGCGAACGGAGCGACCCGGAGGCCGCGGAACGCCTGGAGCGCCACGCCCAGAAGTTCATCGTGATTGCGATGGCCGCCGTTGCGGCATTGGTCACTGCCGGGGCACTGCGCGCCCTTGTGACCGGATCACACGCCAAGGAGACCGTCTTTGCCATCTTGGTGACGGGGCTGTCGCTCCTGTTCCTGCCCTGGCTCGGACGCGAGAAGCTGGTCGTCGCCGCGGCTCTTCCGAGCCCGGCGCTTCGAGGCGACGGCGTTCTGACGCTCGCCGCCGCAGCGCTCGCCGGGATCACCCTTGTGGCTCTCGCATTCGATCTTGCGTTTGGGTGGTGGTGGGCCGACCCGGTGGCCGCGCTCGTCATCGCCGCGGCCCTCGCAATTGAGGCCCTGCGGGTCGCGGTTCGACACGTCTTCGGCTAGGACTCGCCTATAGGAGGCGAGCTTGCGCTAGGAGGTCGCCTGGGCCAGGGTCCGGGAATGTCACCA
>CAVXXW010000013.1:0-42140 GCA_963765785.1 uncultured Actinomycetes bacterium | reverse complement strand
ATGTTGGAGTTCGGTGCATGTTGTCCAGGATAGGTGGGAGACTTTGAAGCGGAGGCGCCAGCTTTCGCGGAGTCGCCCTTGGGATACCACCCTTCGTGTTCTGGGCTTCTAACTCGAGGCCGTGATCCGGCTCGGGAACAGCATCTGGTGGGTAGTTTGACTGGGGCGGTCGCCTCCTAAAATGTAACGGAGGCGCGCAAAGGTTCCCTCAGCACGGTTGGAAATCGTGCGTAGAGTGCAAAGGCATAAGGGAGCTTGACTGCGAGACTGACAAGTCGAGCAGGTGCGAAAGCAGGCCTTAGTGATCCGACGGTAGAGAGTGGAATTGCCGTCGCTCAACGGATAAAAGGTACTCCGGGGATAACAGGCTTATCCTTCCCAAGAGTCCACATCGACGGAAGGGTTTGGCACCTCGATGTCGGCTCGGCGCATCCTGGGGCTGGAGTAGGTCCCAAGGGTTGGGCTGTTCGCCCATTAAAGCGTTACGCGAGCTGGGTTCAGAACGTCGTGAGACAGTTCGGTCCCTATCCACCATGGGCGTTGGAAGCTTGAGAGGAGTCGTCCTCAGTACGAGAGGACCGGGACGAACAGACCTCTGGTGTATCAGTCGTCGTGCCAACGGCGCTGCTGATTAGCCACGTCTGGATGGGATAACCGCTGAAAGCATCTAAGCGGGAAGCCCACCTCGAGATGAGGCTTCCCATCCCCTTCGAGGGAGTAAGGGCCGTGGGAGACCACCACGTCGATAGGCGGGACGTGCAAGCACAGCAATGTGTTCAGCGGACCCGTACTAATTGCCCGAGGTCTTGATTTTGAACGCGTTGTCGCTGCTATGGAGTTTTGAAGGTGTGCCCGGCACGCCTTTGACAGTTTCGGCGGTGATAGCGGCGGGGGTACACCTCTTCCCATTCCGAACAGAGAAGTTAAGCCCGCTCGCGCCGATGGTACTCGGAGGGCAACCTCCCGGGAGAGTAGGTCGCCGCCGACTATTTTCGAAAAAGGGGCCGCTGAGAAGCGGTCCTTTTTTTCTAGGCTGCGCGCAGCTTCTCGCGCCAGTTCGGGTCGAGCCCGCGCAGCCGGCGGACGCGTTCCCCGATCGGCGGATGCGTCACGAACAGGCCCGCGAGCCCTTCTTCGGCGAACGGGTTGAACGTGTACAGCGGCTCCGTCGCCGGCGAGGCTCGGAACTCGACGAGCTCCGCGGCCCGCTCGAGCCGGAGGAGCGCGTCGGCGAGCCCGTGCGGCGAGCCGCAGAGCGCGGCCGCGGCGCGGTCGGCCGCGAACTCCCGCTTCGGCGAGAGCAGCAGGTGCACGATCGCGGCGGCCAGCGGCCCGAGCACGAACAGGAGCGCGCGCTGCAGCCAGCCGCCGACCCTGCTCGTCTCGACGAGCGCGGCTGCGACGATCACCGCCGCGGTCTGGACGAGCACGTCGCGGTTCCGGATGTGCGCGAGCTCATGGGCGAGCACGCCCTCGAGCTCGGCCGGAGGCGCAGCAGCCAGAAGGCCGCGGCTGACGGCGATCCCGCCTCGCGGCCCGCGCCCGACGGCGAACGCGCGCGGCAGGCCGTCCTCGAGCACGTAGAGGCGCGGCTTCGGCAGCGTCGCGATGCCCGCGAGGGACGCGGCCGCGGCGTGAACCGCAGGCGCCTCGCCGACGGGCAGCTCGCGAGCGCCGACCATCCCGAGCACGACGCGGTCTCCGTACCAGTACGCGGCCCCGGCGACGAGCAGGGCGAAGAAGACGAGCAGCGACGCGAGCCGGTAGCTCCCGATCTCCCAGCCGATTGCGCCGACCGCGGCGCAGCCGGCGGCGACCAGCAAGCACACCTTGAGGACGTTCCACGCTGCGACGAGCCGCCAGTGCACCGACTCAGCCGTCGTCGGGCTGCTCGTCCTCCTCGAGCCCGCGCGGCGGCCAGTCCGGCTCCGGCGCGTCGCAGCGGCTCGAGCAATGCAGCGAGGCGATGTTCTGCAGCGGGATCAGGATGTGCCCGTTCAGCTCGAGGTGTGCGACGTCGTCGAGGAGGCAATACGCGGTGAGCACACCGTCCTGGTAGTCGCCGCCGAAGAGCGCGACCTCGACCTGCTCGCCCTTGTACTTGTTGGTGTAGTCCTCGATGCCTTGGAGATTAACCGAGTCCCGCTTTCCTCCAGTGCCGTCCCTGCCGTAAAAGTCGCTAGATGCGCTGCTGGTGTGGTCCCGGTGTGGTCTCGAGATCGTGGGCGAGACTCGCAACACAAAGTGCGAGGCTGCTCCGGACGTGCGAGGCGGGCTTCGGCTTCACCTCAATAGGACGCTGCCCGAAAAAGGACGTTGGACGGACTCTTTCCAGCATGAGGTCAGGTGCCGCAGCCTGACGTGCAAGAAGGGGGGAAATGACGAAGCGACTGCTCACCGTCACAGTGCTCGTTCTGCTGACGGGGGCGCTGGCCGGTGTCACCGGCGCCTCAAGCCAAGGCTCGAAGTCTTCCGCGGTGAGTCAAGGGCTCGCCCTGGCCGCGACGAACCTACGTTCTAGGCCGCAGGCTCGTACAGAAGCCGGAGCGTGAGATCGACTGAGAACCCGAATTCAAGAAAGCGGACAGCCTCTTCCTCGGGGATTTCCACCTGGGCCGCCAAGACGAGAGCCGCGCAGGGCGTCGCGCCCGCGGCCACAAAGAGGTTCAAGCGCCGGCGAAGGAGGCACTCGACCTCAGCCGCAGTCAGCCGTTCAAATTCTGCCGCAGTCACACCGCACTCCTTCCAAGCCGCATTAGCCGGGTTAGGCCCGTATCGGCTCGAGAGCGGCGCGCTGTTCTCCCCCTTTCTAGTGGATTTCGCAGGAAACGGCGTTTCCGCCTAAGTGCTTTCTAGACTCGCCGCATGCGGGCCGATCAGGGCGGGCTCGTTCCTGAATGCGCCGAGTGCGGTGCGCGGTGGCTTCCTGGCGACTGTTGTTCTTCTACTGCCCGCGCTGCGCCGAGCGCGAGTTCAGCGACAGCACTGACAGGAGGCGGCAATGACCACGCCCAGACGGCTCGACCTCGCAACATTCGACGAGGCGCAGGATCTGATCTTCGAGATCGTCCGCGACAGCGAGTGGCATTCGTCGCGCGAGATCCACGACACGCTTCGAAAGCGCCTCAGCGATCCGATGTTCGGCCGCGTGAAGAAGGAACTCGGCATCAAACACCACCGCGTGGGAGGCGGCCAAGGGAGCTATTACTAGTGGGGAGTGCCTCCTAGCCGGGTCCGCCCGTACGAGTCTCGCTGAGCCCTGGTGGGGCTCGCGAGAAGACTTGCCTAGCTAGTCACGAACTCGGCGCCGAGCTCGCGGCGATCGACAAACCACTGATCGAGCGCCGCATTGACGAAATGGCCGAAAGCCATCATCGCGTCGACGATGTCCTCGTGGACGCTTTCCACGGCCGCGAGCCCGCCGGTGGCATCTATGAAGAACCGGCCGGCGATGTCGTCAGCAAAGAGCATCCGTGAGCCGCGGATGGTCCCCTCGTCGCTCCTATGGATCTCGCCGCGCTCGCCAGCAAGCTCCTCGAGGGCTCGTCGCATTGGGCGGCGTGTGCGGCCCGGCTGAAGCCTTGGGTAATGAAACATCGCCTGATTCCGAAGCCGCTGCACGGGCGTCTCCTGGGCGCGGTACTTCTCCAGGCACGTCCTGTAGTGGGCCTGCGCTTCGTCCGGTAGCGCGCCGACGAATGCCTTCACCTCTGGGACCTCCGCGGTTTCATCGAGGAATTTCGCAGCTTCGAAAAAGTGGGCGATCGCCAGCCGCAGCCAGTAGAAGAAGCGGTGCAGAACCTCGTGGTCCTGCTGGAGTTGCTCGTTGACAAGAGAGATGTCGTTGAAGGCGAGCGTGAGAGTGGCTAGCCATTCCGACAGCAGATCGTCGGCGGGAAACACGCGATTCATTTCGAAGCGGATGCGCGGACTCAACGTCCGCGCAAGGATAGGGAGATTCGACCTCGGCGGCGGCTCACCCAGGCCCTGACCCGTACTCACGCTAGCTTCGAGTTCGCCTCCGACTAGTCACCCTCTCGGCCACGGCCCGAAGGGCCAGCGCCGCGTCCTGATAGCGGTCCCCGGTAAGGGCGGCAAGGCAGGCCGCAACCATCGCCGCCTCGTCGATCGTCGCCTCGTCACAGTCCTCGAGGTAGCGCAGCAGCCAGCGCGCGGCGACCCGCGGATGCCGGCGCGGATCCTTGCGCGCGATCAGGATCGTGAGCTCGAGCGCGTCGGCCAGGTTCAGTGGCGGCAGAGCCCGGAACGATCGCGCTCCACCTGCTCTCGTTGCGGATGCTGTTCGACTTCATCGGCCTCGAGCCGAACGTCGCGCGTGACCCGCGCGTGAAGAAGCCCAAGCAGGTGCGCGAGGAGCCGCAGCCGCCCTCGGCCGAGCAGTACCTCGCGATCCTCGAGGCAATCGGCCCGAAGTGGCGCTGCTGTTCATCACGATCGAGCAGGGCGCCCCTTCGGCTCGGCGAGGCCACCTCGCTGCGCTGGGCCGACGTCGACGCCGCCAACCTGCGACTACGCCTGCCGCGCTCGGCGACCAAGCGCGACCAGGCCCGTTGGGTCTACCTGCCGCCGTGGTGCATGGAGGCAATCGAGGCGACCTGCCCGCTCGAGGACCGCGTGCCGGACCGGCGCGTGTTCCAGGGGATCACGGAGGCCCTCGGCCTACCAGGCGATGAGTCGCGCCTGCGCAACGCAAAGGTGCCGTACTTACTCACCGCACGACCTGCGCCACCGGCGAATCACGATCTGGCAGCAGTCCGGTGTGCCAGCGCGGGAACTCGCCGAGCGAGCCGGCCATGCGCGCGCCTTGATGAGCCTCGACGTCTATTCGCACGTGATGCCGCCCGACGAGGTCGCGGCGGAACGACTGCAAACCCTGATCGAGTGAGGCTTGGGCAGGCGCGATTAACCGGGGCTGCTTGCGGGTATATGTACCGGTCGGAGCCGAAGCGGAGGTTAGGGGGAGACTCGCTGCGGTCGCTCGGCTCCGGCTTAGACAGTTGGCAACGAAAACCGAGTCTGCGGCAACATGGAGCCGGAGCCATCCTCGGCCTTTCCACCGGGGGGCGCGTTCCCTGGCCGCAGGCGGAACGCAGCCAGGCTCCGGCTCCGCCTAGCTGGCGCCTCTTTCGTCACCCTGGTGTGGTCTCGGTGTGGTCTCGCGAGCCGCTACGACCCGCAAACCCGCCGTTCTCCATGGGGGTTGGACTAGTTGGTGTAGTCCTCCAAGCGGCCTCAGTCTAGTCGCCGCAAGGCCCCCGCCTCGACCGCGAACTCCAGGACCGCGGCATTGCCGACGACGGGGCTGCGCCGGCGGGCCTCCCCGTAGCTGACGCGGTCGGCGAACGCGGAGGCGGCGCGCATCGGGCCACCGTGCGTGACGGCGAGGACGCGCTCGCCGTCGTGCGTCGGCGCGAGCTCCAGCAGGGCCGCGACGACGCGCTCGGCCATCCGCTCGTACGCCTCGCCGTCCTCCCAGCCCTGGCCGTAGTCGAGCCACCTCGCGTACTGCTCCGGGAACTGCTGCTCGATCTCCGCGCGGGTCAGCCCGGACCACGAGCCCACGTCGACCTCGCGCAGAGCCTCGACCGTCGCCGGCTCGAGCCCGTGTGAGGCCGCGACGACCTCCGCCGTCTCGTACGCGCGGCTCAGCGGGCTCGAGTACACGGCCGCCAGCTCCTCGGCCATCAGCGCGACGGAAAGGTCGACCGCCTGCGCGCGGCCGGTTGCGTTGAGCGGCGGGTCGGCCCAGCCCTGGAAGCGGCCCTCGACGTTCCAGTCGGTCTCGCCGTGGCGGGCCAGCAGGATCGTCGTCACGGCCGCACTAGACTACCCCGCCTTGGACCTCGGCCTGAGAGAGTGCGTCTGCCTCGTGACGGGGTCGACCGGCGGGATCGGCCGCGCGACGGCGGGGCTGCTCGTCGAGGAGGGAGCGCACGTCGTCACCTGCGGGCGCGGCGAGGCTCCCGGCGTGGGGGAGGCGGAGCACGTGGTCGCCGACCTCTCGCGGCCGGGCGAGCCGGAGCGGGTCGTCGCCGGGGCCGGCGAGCTCGACGTGCTGGTGAACAATGTCGGCTACGCCGAGCAGCGCGACTTCCTCGCCCTGGCCGACCAGGACTGGGACGAGGCCTGGCAGCTGAACGTGATGAGCTTCGTCCGCGCCATCCGGGCCGCGGTGCCGGCAATGCGCGAGCGCGGCGGCGGCGTGATTGTGAACGTCTCCTCGACCGCCGGGAAGCGGCCGTCCACCGGGATGCCGGAGTATTCGGTCACGAAGGCCGCCGTGCTCTCGCTCTCGCGGCTCGTGGCCGACCTCTACGCCGGGGCGGGGATCCGCTGCAATGCGGTCACGCCCGGGCCGACGGCGACCCAGGCGTGGCTCGGTGACGGCGGCCTCGCCGACCAGCAAGCGGCGCGGACGGGCAAGACCCGCGATGAGGTGCTCGAGGCGGTGGGGAAGGGGCGGCCGCTCGGCCGGCTTGCCGAGCCGGAGGAGATCGCGGCCGTGGTCGCGTTCCTCTGCTCCGACCGCGCCTCGTACGTCACCGGCGCCGCGTGGAGCGCCGACGGCGGCACCGTCCCGATCATCATCTAACCGCGGTCCGGTTGAACACGCGGATCGAGCCCACGGTGAGCACGAGCGCGAACAGCGCGACCACGCCGAGGCTGAGGAACGCCATCGAGGTCGAGCTGCCGGAGCCCCAGATGTCATGCAGCCCGCTGGAGTCGCCCAGGAGCCCGTAGCGCATCAGCGCGAGGCCGTGCGTCAGCGGCAGGAACCGGGCCACCCAGGTCAGAAAGCTCGGCAGGGCCGTGATCGGGAACAGTGCGCCCGCGATGAACCACGGGACGATCGCGATGGCCGGCACGCGGGCGATGTACTCCTCCTGCCGCGGAACCCGGCCCGCCAGTGCCTCCGCCGCGCCGTACATGCCGACGGCGAACAGCACCGCGGCAGGCAGGAACCAGCCCAGGCCGGCGAGGCCGGCGTGGAAGTCGATCCCGCGCGCGAGGGCGAACCCGAGCAAGGCGACGACCTGGAACGCGGTCACTACAAGCGCGACGGCGAGGTTGCCGAGCACGAGGAACGGCCGCGGAACCGGCGCGGCGAGCAGCTCGCGCTGCGCGCCGCTCTCGCGGTCGGTGATCACGCTCAGTCCGGAGAACATCGTCGTGAGCGGGATCAGCAGGCCGATCGTCCCCACGGCGACGAACGACTCGTAGGCGCTGCCGGTGTGCAGCGCCACCTTCAGGGCCGGGGCGATCACGAGCGCGAACAGGATGGGGGTGATCAGCGGCACGAACAGCTCGCGCGGACGGCGTGCGGTCAGCTCGAAGCGCCGCTGCGAGAGCGTGATGAGCGGTGTGATTGCGGTCATCGAGATCTCCTTTCAGGCGGCCGCCGCCAGGCGGGCGCCGGTCAGTTGGACGTAGACGTCGTCGAGAGTCGGCTCGCGCGCGCTGATCGAGCTGGCGAGCCCGAGCTCGTTGATCGTGTCGATCGCGCGGCGCGCCGTCAGGTCGTGGAGCGGGATCGTGAGCGTGGAGCCGATCGCGAAGGCGTCGTCGCCGGCGACACCACGCTCGCGCAGTGCGTTCAGGGCGATTCCGAGGTCGCTGCGGACTTTGAGCTCGACGAGCTCACGGCCGAGGCGCCGCCGCAGCCGCTCGGGGCGGTCGAGCGCGACGATCTGGCCTGCATGCATCACGGCGACACGGTCAGCGAGCCGCTCCGCCTCATCGAGGTAGTGCGTCGTCAGCAGGATCGTCAGCTCGGACTGCTCGCCGAGGCGGCCGACGATCTCGAGCAGCTCCAGGCGGATGCGCGGGTCGAGCCCGACCGTTGGCTCGTCCAGGAAGAGGACGCTCGGAGAAGAGACGAGCGCACGGGCGAGCTCGAGCCGGCGTCGCTCTCCGCCGCTGTAGCCGCTTACAGGCCTGTCCACGAGCGCCGCGATGCCGAGTGCGTCCGTGAGCTCGGCGATCCGTGCCTTCGCCGCGCGCGGCTCGACTCGCCATAGGCTCGCGTGGATCTCGAGGTTGCGGCGCCCGGTGAGCGAGCGGTCGACGACCGGCTCCTGGAACACGACACTGCTGATCCGGCGGGCGGCCAGCGGTTGGCGCACGACGTCGAAGCCGCCGACCCGCGCGGCGCCGCCGGTCGGCAGGACCGTGGTCGTCAGGACGCCGATCGTCGTCGACTTGCCCGCGCCGTTCGGCCCGAGCAGGCCGAAGACCTCGCCGGGTCCGACCTCGAACTCGATGCCGGCGAGGGCCTCCACGCCCCCGGGGTAGACCTTGCTGAGCTGTTCAACTTCGATCACGGTGCCTCCTCGTCGTCTGGGCCGGCGTCACATTGGGCGCGGCCACGTCGTCAGCGCTATGACGGAATCGGACGAGAGGATGTGACGTGAACGAGCGCGAGCACCTGGCAGAGCAGTTCGAGGAAGCGCGGCCGCAGCTGCTGGCGGTCGCCTACCGCATCCTCGGCTCGGCGAGCGAGGCGGAGGACGCCGTCCAGGAGACCTGGCTACGGCTGGCGGGGTCGGACGCCGACGGGATCCGCAACCTCGGCGGCTGGCTGACGACCGTGGTCGGACGTGTGTGCCTCGACCGGCTGCGGGCGCGCCGCGCTCGGCCGGAGCTCCTTGGTGAGGACGTGGCCGAGATCGTGATCGACGACAGCGTCGAGGCGGAGGTCGAGCTCGCCGAGGGAGTGGTGCTCGCCCTACTCGTCGTGCTCGAGACGCTGACGCCCGCAGAGCGCCTTGCGTTCGTTCTCCACGACATGTTCGCCGTCCCGTTCGAGGACATTGCAGAGATCCTCGGCCGCTCGCCGGCCGCGGCGCGGCAGCTCGCCAGCCGGGCTCGCAGGCGCGTGCGCGGCAAGAGCCCTGCCGTCGAGGCGGATCTCGCCCGGCAGCGCGAAGTCGTCGAGGCGTTCCTCGCCGCGTCGCGCGAGGGCGACTTCGAGCGGCTGATCGCCGTGCTCGACCCCGACGTCGTCTTCCGCGTCCACGGCGCGCCCGACGAGCAGCCCGCCGTCTCCGGTGCTGCGGCTGTGGCGCGCCGGGTCCTAGCGCGAGGCAGCCGCCTGGCGCCGTTCGGCCGCTTTGCGATCGTCGACGGCGGCCCGGGCGTCGTCGTCTCCCGCGGGGGGCGCGCAGTCGCGGCCGTGCGGTTCGGCGTCGCCGGCGGACGCGTGTCGACGATCGACGTGTTCGCCGATCCGGAGCGGCTTCGCGGCCTCGTTCCCGTACGGCCGACTGGCTAGCATCGGCGGCGATGCCGGAGCTTGCGGGACGCACCGCCGACGCCTTCGAGGCGGGCGTCCGCGAGCACGAGGAGCGGTGGCTCTCGCCGCTGGCGGTGCGTTCCTACGAGACGCGCGGGCGCGCGCACGACGAGGAGCCATGCCTTCTGCGCACGCCGTTCCAGCGCGACCGCGACCGGATCGTCCACACGAAGGCGTTCCGGCGGCTGATGCACAAGACGCAGGTCTTCGTCGACCCGGCCGGCGACCACTACCGGACGCGCCTCACGCACACGCTCGAGACGACGGGGATCTCGCGGGGTGTGGCGCGCGCGCTTCGGCTCAACGAGGACCTCGTCGAGGCGATCGGGCTGGGCCACGACCTCGGGCACCCGCCGTTCGGGCACGCGGGGGAGGAGGCGCTCGACGCGCTGCTGCAGGAGCGCGTCGGGCGGAGCTTCCACCACAACGAGCACTCGCTGCGCGTCGTCGAGGTACTCGAGCGCGACGGCCGCGGCCTCAACCTGACCGCCGAGGTTCGCGACGGGATCCTCAACCACACCGGGGCCAACGAGCCGGACACGCTCGAGGGCAAGATCGTCCGCCTCGTCGACCGCGTCGCCTACATCAACCACGACATCGACGACGCCGTGCGGGCCGGCGTGCTCGATCCCGGCGAGCTGCCGACGGACGAGATCGAGCTGCTCGGGCCGACGGGCTCGCGGCGCATCGACGCGCTCGTCCACGACCTCGTGGAGACGTCCGCACGGGAGGGCGACATCCTTCAGAGCCCGGAGGTCGGCGAGGCGATGCTCTCGCTGCGTTCGTTCATGTTCGAGCGCGTTTACCTCGGCGAGGCGGCGCGCGCAGAGCACGCGCGAGCCCATGCGACGGTTCAGCGCATCTTCGAACATCTACTGGACCGTGGAGATTCCGTGGACGACGTGATCGACTACGTGGCCGGGATGACCGACCGCTTCGCGATCAGCTACGCCGAGCAGCTCTGATGGCGCGCATCCACGACGCGTCGGTGCGCGAGACGGTGGCCGCGGCCGACATGGTCGAGGTCGTCTCGGCCAAGACGCAGCTGCGCCGTAGCGGCGCGCGCTGGACCGGGCTCTGCCCGTTCCACGACGAGAAGACGCCGAGCTTCTCGGTCAACCCGGGCGACAAGCTCTACTACTGCTTCGGCTGTGGGGCCGGCGGCGACGTGATCAGCTTCGTGCGCGAGACGGAGCAGCTCGACTTCGCCCAGGCGGTCGAGTGGCTCGCCGAGCGCTATCGCGTCACGCTCGAGTACGAGGAGACCTCGCCGGAGCAGGATGCTGCGCGCGGCCGTCGCGAACGGCTGCTGGCGCTGCTCGAGCAGGCGACGAGCTTCTACGAGCGCTACCTCTGGGAGTCGCCGCGCGGCGAGGAGGCCCGCGAGTACCTGGCGAGCCGCGGCCTCGGCGAGGACGTCTGCCGGGAGTACCGGCTCGGGCTCGCGCCGGGCGGCGCGACCCTGGCGCGCAAGGCGCGCGAGAAGGGGTTCACCGCCTCGGAGCTGAGCGCGGCCGGGCTCGTCAACCGTCGCGGCAACGACTACTTCAACGGCCGCTTGCTCTTCCCGCTCGCCGACGCGCGCGGGCGCGTGCGCGGGTTCCAGGCGCGGAGGCTGCGCGAGGACGACCCCCTGCGCGCGAAATACGTCAACTCTCCTGAGGGCGAGCTCTTCCGCAAGGGCGACCTGCTCTACGGGCTCGACCGCGCCCGCACCGCGATCGCCAAGCAGGAGCGCGCGGTGGTGGTCGAGGGCAACACGGACGTGCTCGCGCTGCGGCAGGCCCGCCTCGAGCCGGTCGTCGCGTCGATGGGCACCGCCCTCACCGAGCGCCAGCTGAAGGAGCTCTCGAGGCTTGCGCACAAGGTGTGGCTCTGCTTCGACGGCGACGCGGCCGGCGAGGCCGCGACGCTCCGCGGGATGGAGCTCGCTGCCGCCCAGGGCTTCGACGTCCGCGTCGTCACGCTGCCGCCGGGCCGCGACCCGGCCGATCTCGCCGAGCAGTTCGACGAGCTGCTCGGCCGAGCGGAGAGCTACCTCTCGTACCGGGTACGGCTCGAGATCGACCGCGCCGCCGACCGGCAGGAAGGGTTCGTCCGCGTCCGCGAGGTGCTCGCGCGCTTCGAGGACTCGCCCGAGCGGCAGGACGCAGTGCGGCTCGCCGCGGACCGGCTCGATCTGCCTAAGGAGACGCAGGCCGGGCTCGCGCCGCAGGGCGGCCGTGCCGCCACCGGCGAGATCTCGCCGCGGCTGCTCGAGAAGGGCCAGCGGCTCGAGCGCGACGCGCTCGCAGGCGTCGCGGCACATCCCGGGCTCCACGACCTCCTCGCCGAGCTCTCGGAGGAGCACTTCGACTCGGCGCTGCACCGGCGCGCCCGCGCGCACCTGCTCCAGCCCGGCGAGCCCGACGCCGAGCTCGTGCCGCTGCTGGCCGAGCTCGACGCCCGTGCCGCGGCCGAGGGGATCGACGAGGAGACGGCCAAGGAGCTCCTTCTGCGCCTGCGCGAGCGCCAGGTTCGCCGCGAGCTCGTGACGGCCGACCCGGAGCGCACCAAGGAGCTGCAGGAACAGCTCGAGCGCATCCGCGCGACCGCCGCGAACCTGGCTTAGTGGATGTGCAAGTTCATGCCGAGGAGGACCAGCGGCCAGAGCAGCGTCGCTGTCCGTGCGGGTGCGTAGTACGCCATTCGCGACCTCCTTTCCGTCCGACCGCGCTACCCGCCCCGCCGATTTGGAAACGGAAAAGCGGCCCGGTTAGAAACGCCGAGCGACGGGCACGGAGGGCGGGACGAAAGGAGGATGTCTTGCCGCTTCTCTGGATACTTGTGATCCTGCTCGTGATCTTCGCGATCTTCGGCGGCGTGGCGATCAACAGCCTCTTATGGCTGGTGCTGATCGTGGCGCTCGTGGTTGCCGTTCTGGCGCTGATGTAGGTCGAGCGAGCGTGCGGCCCGCGCCGGCGCGGGCCGCTGTCGTTCCAGATCCCCGGCTACACTTCAGCCCGCTGAGCACCGTTCCCCGGTAGCTCAATTGGCAGAGCATCCGGCTGTTAACCGGAGGGTTGTTGGTTCGAGTCCAACCCGGGGAGCTATCGAAGCCCCCGCTAGACAGGGTTTTCTGTTGGCAGAGGTGGCGACGGAGAGGCCCCATTGCAAGCGGTTCTGCAAGCGGAAGTCCCGTGAGTTGGGAACTCGCTCTTCCGGGCTGGGCACTGCGCGTCATTCAGATCGCTCGCATGCGGCCCTATCCAGACCCGCGCGTCATCGAGGTCGAGCCGGCTGGCGGCGGCGGCACCGACGTTGACTTCTACGTGCACATCGCCAACTACGAAACGCAGCAGTGCAGGTGCGACCTCAGCGCCCGCGTCGGCGACGATCCCGTCCCATGCTCGCCGGGGATCGCCGACCTAATCCCTAACGAGCGACCCAAACTCGTGAGAGTCCTCGCTCCTCGCCCGCAGCTCGGCGAACTCGTTCCTCAGTTCAATAACACGACGACGCTCTACGACCGAACGTTGCGCGTCGAAGTCAAGGTCGGCAAGCGCAAGCGCTCGATGGAATGGCACGAAGAGGTCTACACCGTCGAGGCGGACAGCGAGCGCTATGGAATCCAGCAGCGGGTGTGGCGGCGCCGCCGCGGCGAGGAAACAGAGCACGATCTACGCATGGAGCTGATCGAGAAGCACGAAGAGGAGCAAGAAAGGCAAATGAGGCGAGGCCCAGTCAAGCGCACCCCTAAGTGGTACGACGACAGCGGAGACATCCGGGACAAGCAGTTCTGAGGAGGCCGAGCGGCGAACTGAACGCCGAAAGCCCAGCCCCCTCGAATCAAGCTACGGCTCGAGTCCGCTACCGCTGCGCGTCGAGCGCAGCATCACGAACCCTGGCACACTTGTGACGCTGGCAAGCGCAAGAGAAAGGGGGAGAGATGCAGACGAAGCTCTCACTTCCGCTGCTGCTCGCGACGACCGCAGCCATCATGGGGATCGTCGCCGCCTCAGCCTCAGCCTCGGGTCCGGCTGCACCGGGCAAGGAGGTCGTCCTGCTTACCTGCGACGGGCTGGGCACGGTCACTCTCTCGGTGCAGCGGGGAGAGAACGCTAACGGGGCTGCCCAGATCGTGGACGCGAAGGGTCACGGCATCCCGGTCGACGCCACCCTTACGCTCACAGACCTGACGACCTCGACCGTGCTCGGCACCGAGATGACGGCGACCGGACACGGCAGCGGGCATCCCAACCAGTCGGCGACGCACTGCTCCGGCGTCCTCTTTCAGGGGTTCGCATCGGACTTCTTCGGCACTGATCTCCCGCCGAATGTGGCGCCGACGGACACCGTCCAACTCACCATCGACGCTTTCGCCATCATCAAGCTGTAGTGAGGTCGCTCGATGCGGTGCAGGCCGGCGTTGAAGAAGGTTCTAACAGGCGCTCGTTGACGCAAAGCCGCTGAGAGCCCTCGTCCGAATCCGGGTTCGGAATAGCTGGCGCTGTGCCGACAATCGGCGCTGTTCCAGCCGGCCAGCTAGTTAAAGCGCTTAGAAAAGCCCACCTCGACTAGACGAAGTTCGCGAGCGTCGTTAGCGCAAGGCCCATGGCGAACGCGAGCGTTCCCCAAAGCCGTGCAGCCAGGTAGCGGCCGCTCGACGCCATAGGCTTGCGCGCGCTCGTCGACGCCGCGGACGGTCAACTCGCCCGGGCGCTGCTGGTGACGGCAGCGATGACGGGGATGCGCCGCGGCGAGCTGCTCGGACTGCGCTGGCGCGACGTCGCCTACGCGAACCGCCGCGTGTGGGTGCGGCGCAGCGTCGGCCTCGGCGGCGTCGTGAAGGAGCCGAAGACGCGCAAGAGCATCCGCGCGATCGCGCTGCCGCGAATGGTCGCCGACGAACTCGAGGCGCACTGGAAGGGCTCGACGTTCCGCGCCGCCGACGACTACGTGTTCCCGAGTTCGGCCGGGACGGATCTCGACGCGCGGAACATGATCCGCGAAGTGTTCGAGCCGGCGAGGAGCCGAGCGAAGCTGCCGCCGGTCCGCTTCCACGACCTACGGCACAGCCACGCGAGCGTGTTGATCGAGCAGGCGCCCACCCGGAGGTGATCTCCGACCAGCTCGGACACGCGAGCGTGCAGATCACGATGGACCGCTACTCGCACCTGTTCGACGGCGCCTACTCGGACGTGAACGACGAGCTCGAGCAGGCGTGGAGGGGCGCGGAAGTCACGCACGCTGGGCCACGGAACGCGAGCAGGATTGGCTGTGGCGCGGTGGAAGCTGGCTCGTCGTGGGAGATCGCTGGGACACTGGGCGAATAGAGGCTTTCAGCGACGGCGTGTTCGCAATCGCGATCACGCTGCTGATCCTCGAGATCGGCGTACCCGAGTCCGAGTTCAGCAATCTCTGGCGCGGTATCGCCCATCAGTGGCCCTCCTACCTGGCCTATGCGACGAGCTTCATCACGATCGGTGGGCTCTGGATGGTCCACCACGGAATCTTCCGCCGCTTGCAGTACGCGAACGTCTCGGTCATGCGACTCAACCTGGCGCTGCTGATGGCCGTCTCGTTTCTACCCTTCCCGACCAAGCTCCTGGCCGAGGCGATCCGCGACACTGACGCCGAGCGCGCTGCCGTTATCTTCTACGGTGGGACGTTGCTGGTGATCTCGCTCCTGATCAGCGCCCTGTGGGGAGCAATTGCGAGCAACCGCGACCTGCTCAAGCCGGAGGTGAGCGAGCAGGAGATCAACAAGTTCCTGGTCGCGACGACCCCGAACCTCGGCTTCTACCTCGGTGTGATCGTGCTCGCGGTCTTCGCTCCAAAGGTGGCCGCGTTCGGCTACCTAGTGATCGCGATCGTCGCCGTGCTGCGCGTGCATGGCGACCAGACGACGCCACCCGAGATAGCCGAGCCCGGTCGCTAATCAGCCCTTCCGGGGGCGCTTCCAGGCATTTGCGCGGTTGGTAGCCGCGTCGCCCGACCGTGAGTCTCGGGCGACCTGCAAGCGTCCTGCAAGCACTGAGAGTCAAAACGGTGCCGCGGCGTTCCGCCTCGCCGCTAGCGTCGCCGACGAACTCCCTGCAAAAGTGACGGATTAGCGCCAGGGGGCGGAACGGGGCGGAAGCCCTGGCGCGGCTGTTAACCGGAGGGTTGTTGGTTCGAGTCCAACCCGGGGAGCTACGACTGCCGGACGAGCGGGCTAGCCGCTAGCTGGTGGCTCGCTCGAGACTGCGGCCGGCTCGGGCTCCGTCTCAGGCTCCGCGTCCTGCGTGAAGAGCGAAGCAACGCTCTCGTCGAGGTCCTCCACGACGAAGTTTTCGGCGCCGAGCGGTTCGAGCACGCCCTTCGCCGTGTCGATCGCGTCGCCCGCGATCTCGACAACGACCGCCGAGGTGTTCGGCTGCAGCGACTTGCCGAGCTGCTCGAGCTGGTCGTTCTTGAAGCCTGAATCGCGCAGTTTCGAGACGAGCGCCCCGATCGTGCCGCCGGCCACGATCCCGATCGGGCCGCCGATGATGCCGATCGCACCGCCGAGCAGCGCGCCGCGCCCGGCGCCCCAGTCCTTGGACTCGACGAACTTCGCCTTGCCGTCCGGGCGAACGAAGAGGACGGCGGTGTTGCCGATCTTGTCGCGCATGGCTCCCCCGAGCGCACCGCCAGCACGGGAGCCACCGTCGGGAGTGGGAAAGCTCGCGGCCAGGATCTTGCGGTCTGATTCCTGTTGCATCGTGCCTCCTCCGTCGGTGAACATCGGCTCGACTCTACTCGTGGCCGAGGGGCAGCGACGGTTAGGTAGCCAAGGCGTGGAACCCAACCGGCGTGTCGCAGCCTGCCTGAGCGCCGATCCCCTGGAAGACGCCCGCGGCGACCCCCGTCGTGAAGGTACGACGTCAAATCGGGGGAGGGTTGCAATGGCAATCGCAGACAAGGTCGAGAGGTACGAGGTCTTCATCGACCAGAACAACTTCGTCGACTACTACCGGTCGATCAGGCTCAGCCTCGAGTCGGGCGGGACGGCCTTCATCGGGTTCCCGGCCGTACGGCCGGCCGACTGGCTCCAGTTCGACCGCTCGTCGACCACGCTCTACATGACGGCCGACGAGTTCACGGACGTCTACCACCTGCTGCAGAGCGAGGCGCCGGTCTTCTTCACCGCGCTCGACTTCCTGGGCTTCGAGGTCGGAGCCGTCCACTCGGAACTCGACCTCGGCCAGGGCGAGCCTCCGGGTGAGGGGGACGAGGATCACACGCAGAGCCTCGCGGCGCTGATTCGGCGCGCCAAGCACGAGGCAGAGGCGGGCCGTGTCGTGACCGGCGCCTAGCCGGTTGTGTCGCGGCTGTCCCGCCCGGGTGTCGGACACCGCGGACGCAGCCGGGCGACGGCCTCATACTCCAACCGATGAAGTGAGTCGGCCGCGTCCTCGACGGCGAGGAGAAGCGATGAAGTACATGCTCTTCACCTACCGCGACCCGAACGTCCCGCTCGACCCGGAGCAGCGGGCCACCGTCCCGGCCGCCGTGGCGGCCTGGTGCGACGAGATGGACGCCCGCGGTGTCCGCCTCCAGGGGCACGTGCTCGGCCCGCTCGAGGCGAGCCGGACGATTCGGACCCGCGGGGGCGAGACGACGGTTGGCGACGGGCCGGTCGCCGAGCAGAACGTTCAGATCGCCGGCTTCAACATCCTCGAATGTGCCGACCTCGACGAGGCAATCGAGGTCGCTTCGAAGAACCCGGGCGCGAGCTTCGGGATCCTGGAGCTGCGGCCGATCGAGCCATGACCGAGTGCTCGTAGGACGTCGGCGACTGACTCAGGCGAAGTCGTCGGCGAAATCCCACCCGCGCAGCTCGCCCGGCTCCAGGCGGATGAGCAGGTCGTCGCCTGTCGTCGTCTCGGCGTACTGCCCGCCCGCTTCCGGGCCGAGGTAGCGAGTGGCCACGCGGCGGAGGACAGATCGGTCGTCCGGCATGCTCAGGCGCGCGCTCGCGCGGAGCTCGAGGCCGCGGTACGGAGGGCGGTGCTCGCAGACGACGATGCTCGCGTGAGGGTTCCGGCGGAGGTGCCGCGCCTTCACGTCGCGGGAACCGGTCACGACGTGGAAGCCGCCGTCACGCCATTCGTGCCAGACGGGCGAAAGGAGCACCGTGCCGTCGCGTCGGTACGTCGCGAGCACGGCCAGGAGCGGCACCTCGAGCAGGTCTCCCAGGTCGTCCGGCGTCAACCCTTTGCGCACTGGTCTCCCGTCCGGGTGGCCTTACGCCGTGTTCAGGTCGACTGCGGCGCGGATCAGGGCCTTGAACGCCGCCTCGTCAACGCTCTCGCCCTCGCCGACGTCGATCGCCCGCCTGACCTTGCCCTCGAGGCTGGAGTTGAACAGGCCCGTCGGGTCGGCCAGCGACGCGCCCTTGAAGAACGTGAGCTTGACCTTGTCCTTGTAGACCTCACCGGTGCAAATGCCGCCGTCGTGGGACCAGACGGGCGTGCCGCCGCTCGACGGCTTCACCCACTTCCACTCCTCGACGACCTCGGGGTCGGCCTCTCGGATCAGGGTGCGGAGCCTCGAGAGGGTCTCGCCCCGCCAGTCGCCGAGCTCGTCGATTCTCGCGTCGATCAGCTCGGAGGGAGATTCGCGTTCCACGAGCGCGATTTTATGCGCGCGCCTCCGCGACTGCGGCGCGGAGCCGGGCGGCGCCGTCCGCCTCGACCAGCTCGCCGTGGGGGATGATCAGGCGTTCGATCGGGAGGTCGGCGAGCGCCTCGAGCGACGGGAGCAGGCGTTCGGCGTCGGCCTCGTCGACAAAGACGTGCAGGCGGCCGCCGGTGCCGCTGATGACGTCGCCCGTCACGAGCGTCCGGTGCTCGCGGATGAAGAAGACGACCTGCTGCGGCTCGCCGTCGAGCTCGAACGCCTCGACGCCCGCGGGCAGCTCGTCTGTCGTCGCCGGGTTCGGGATCTTCCTCCACGCCGCGTGCGGCGGTGTCCACACCGATGCGCCGTAACGCCGCACGAAGTCGTCTGTGCCACGGTAGTGCGCGCCCTGCGTGAGCAGGACCCTCACCGGCTTCCCGCGTGGGTCGAAGCTGTCGCCGGGCGGAAGGAGCGGGTCGATCAGCACGATCTCAGCGGACGTCTCGTAGCGGACGACCGGAACCTCCTCGGGCCAGTCCTCGCCCGGCTCCCAGTCCGGGTGCGGTGAGAACCACCAGGAGAGCTCGCCCACGCAGGGGACCCTACGCAGGTAGGCTCGGTCCGAGGTCAGTGTCGGCGCGACTGGGGCTCACGCGGAAGCAGATCCTGGCGTTTCGCCGACGGGTCGGCGGGCTGCAGGAGCGCGCGCCCAAGAAGGCCGAGTCGCTCCGGCGGGCCGCCTGGGCCGGCCTGCAGGACAGCATGCCGCGGGCTGCGCTCCTCTCGCTGCACGCGCGCGTCGAGGGGGTCGACCCGTCGACTTGGGAGCATTCGTCGCTCGCCCAGCTCTGGGGCCCTCGCTACAGCACCTACGTCGTCCCGAAGCGCGACTTCGCGCTGTTCTCGCTTGGGCGGCTGCCCGACGACGCCAAGGGCCGGCACCGCGCCGAGCAGACCGCCAAGCGGATGCATGCCCATCTCGACGGTAGGCGGCTGACCGACCGCGAGCTCGGGCGCGCGATCGGCATCGGGAACTCGATGAGGTACGCGGCGGCGACCGGCACGATCGCGATCCGCTGGGAAGGCGCACGGGCGCCGATGGTCTGGGTCGTGAACGCTCCCGCGATCGACCCGGCGCAGGCCCGGCGCGAGCTCGCCCGGCGCTACCTCCACGTCTTCGGGCCCACCACGCCCGGCGGGTTTGCGCGCTGGGCGGGGATCTCGCGGCGCTCCGGGGCTGCTGCGTTCGCGGCGCTCGAAGGATCGCTGCTGCCGGTGTTCTCGCCGCTCGGCGACGAGTGGCTGCTCGCGGACGACGAGCCGGAGATGCTCGCTGCGGCGACGCCCGACGCACCCGCGCGGCTGCTGCCGAGCGGCGACGCTTACTTCTTGCTCGACGGAGCGGAGCGGGAGCTGCTCGTCCCGCGCGCGGATCGGCGGGAGCGGCTCTGGACGTCCCGGGTGTGGCCTGGCGCGCTGCTCGTCGACGGCGAGCTCAGCGGAACCTGGAGGCGCGCGCAGCACACGGTACGGGTCGAGGCGTGGTCCCGGCTGCCGGGCCGGCTGCGCGAAGCGGTCGAGGCCGAGGCTCGGGCCTTGCCGCTGCCGGGGCTCGAGCGGGACATCGAGGTCGTGTGGGAGACGTGAGAGCGGTCTTCCACGCGCCTCAGATCATCCTCTTCAGCACGGATGTCGAGCGCACGGCCGTGTTCTACGTAGGCCTCGGGTTCGTCGAGACGTTCCGCGTCCCGGCCGAGGGCGAGCCGATCCACGTCGACCTCGAGCTCGACGGCTCCAAGCTCGGCGTCGCCTGTGTCGACTCGACGCGCAACGACCACGGCCTCGACCCGTTCGCGCACGCGCAGCGGGCGGCTGTGATCCTCTGGACGGACGACGTCGACGCGGCGTTCGAGGAGCTGACGGCGACGGGAGTGCCTGCGCTGGCCGCCCCGCACGAGTGGCTCGGGCGCCTGCGGATCGCGTGGATCGCCGATCCGGACGGCCACCCGCTTCAGCTCGTCCAGCAGGCCGGATGAGGCTCGCCGACCTGAGCCGCGTGGCCGCCGAGCTGGACGGCGTCTCGGAGCGGAGCCGGAACGGCCTGCTCGAGTGGCGGTACCGCGGTCGGCTCGTCGCGCGGCAGCTCGACGACGGTCACGTCGTGATCCGGGCGTCGTTCGAGCTCCGCGACTTCCTGCTCTTCTCGTTTCCCGAGACGTTCTCGGCCCCGGGGCGGTTCGCCAGGCACATGATGGTCGTCGCCGACCTCGAGCGCGGCAACGCCGACGCGATCGAAGACGCCGTCATCGCCGCGTGGGAGCTGCAGTCCGGCAAATAATCCCCGCCGTGTCCTCGAAGCCCGACGGTGCCAGCGACGACGAGGCCAGGGAGCTGCTCTGGCGCGCGGCCGACCGCGCGAGCACCTGGGCGCTGCGGGGTCAGGCCACGGTGCAGTCGCGGTTCGGCAACTTCCTGCTGGCCGACTCGTTCCTGCTCCTGTCGTGGGCGACGGTCTACGCAGGCGGGGGCAGGACGGCCAGCCGCGTGGTCGTCCTCGCCGTCCTCGCGACGACGAGCGCGCTGCTCGGCCTGGTCTACGCGCTCCTCGGCAGCCGGTACGCGAAGTACGACCGCCTGCAATGGGAGCTGGCGTCCGAGGCCGAAGGCCGGTTGCCGGAGGAGCTGAGGCTGATCGACCGCGTCAACGCCCTCCGCCGGGAACACGCGGCCGCAGCGCCGTCCGGCACGCGGTACGAGCTCTCCCGGGCCGAGCGCTGGCTGTCCACCTCCGACCTGGTCGTGTGGGCGCCCGTCGCGCTGTGCGTCGCGTCGCTCGTGCTGTTGACGATGTCGTTCCTGCCTCGCTGAGCTCGACGCGCCTCCGCCCTCAGCGCAAGGGGTACCGTTTGGCGCATGCGTCGCCGCCGCAAGGCGCTGCTGCTCGGCCTCTTCGTGCTCGAACCGCTCTCGATGTGGCTTCGCGGCTACCCGCTCGGCGGCAGGCTCGTCGTCCGCTGCCGGCAGGGCCACCTGTTCACGACGCTCTGGATCCCCGGCGTCTCGCTCAAGGCGCTCCGCTTCGGCTGGTTGCGCGTGCAGCGCTGCCCGGTCGGCCACCACTGGTCGGTCATCACGCCGGTGCGTGAGTCCGAGCTGAGCCGGCGGGACCGGCGCGTCGCCGAGAGCAACCGCGACGTCCCGATCCCCTGAAGACAACTCGATTTGCCTAGGCGTTGCCTAGTATGCTCCCGGCCGTGGGGTCTTCGACGTTCACACGACGAGGGGTTCTTGCGCGGGCGAGCGCCGGTGCCGCCGTCCTCGTGGGCGGCTCGGCGGTCGGCGCCTTGGCGCCGGCGGCACGAGCGGCCGTGCCGGACGGCGACCTGGCCTACGCCCGGCTGCTCATCGCGCTCGAGCTGCTCTCGCTCGACTTCTACTCCCGCGCGCTGAGCTCGAGACGCGTCTCGTCGGGGCTGGAGCTGCGCCGCGCCCGCGCCGCCGAGCGGAGCCACTACGACGCGTTTTCGGCCGTGCTGGTCGACGCCGGCCAGGTTCCCGCGACCGCGCAGGACATCGACTTCTCGTACCCGAGCAAGTCGTTCGACTCCTGGTCCTCGATCGCCCAACTCGGCGTCCGGCTGGAGTCGCTCTCGCTCGGCGCGTACCTCGGCGCCGTCCGCGCGCTCGCGACACCGGACTTCCGCAACCACGCGGCCCGCGCCGCCGCGAGCGAGGCGCAGCACCTGAGCGTCCTCTCCGCCGCCGTCGGCGGCCGCAGGCTCGGCCCGCCGCTCCCACAGACGCTGCCGATCGACCAGGTCTCCAACGCGTTGGACGCGTACACGAGCTGATGGCGAAGCAGTTCTACAGCGCGAGCGAGGCCGCGAAGATGCTCGGGATCAGCCTCGACACGCTCAGGCGCTGGGATCGCGCCGGGCGGATCGAGACGGGGCGAGACCGCGGGAACCGCCGCATCGTCGCGGCGGACGAGGTCCGGCGCCTGCGCGGCGAGACCGACGGCGCGCACCTGAGCGCGCGCAACCGCCTCCAGGGAACGGTCGCCGACGTCCGGGTCGACGGTCTGATTGCGCAGGTCGAGCTCGTCGTCGACGAGCCGGCCCGGCTGGTCGCAATCGTGACAGCCGACGCCGTCGAGGATTTGGGATTGAAGGTGGGCATGCCGGCGGCGGCGGTGGTCAAGGCGACGTCCGTCATGGTGGAGCACTCGTGAGAGTCGTTCTGCCATTCGTGCTCGCGCTGGTCGTCGCAGCCACCGCCGCCGCGAACACCGACGCGACGCAGCCGACCGTGTACGCGGCGGCGTCGCTGACGGACGCGTTCCCGAAGATCGCCCCGAACGCGCGGTTCTCCTTCGCCGGCTCGAACACGCTGGCCGCGCAGATCCGGCAGGGCGCGCCCGCCGACGTCTTCGCGTCCGCGAACACGGCGCTTCCGCTGGCGCTCCACGCCGACGGCTTCTGCTCGAAGCCGGTCGTCTTCACGCGGAACACGCTGGTGCTGATCGTGCCGAAGTCCAACCCGGCCAACATCCACAGCGTCTACGACCTACGGCGCAAGGGGATCAAGCTCGTGATCGCCGACAAGGGTGTCCCCGTCGGTAGCTACACGCTGCAAGTACTGAAGAACATGGGTCTCTCGGGCGTGCTCAAGAACGTCGTGAGCCGCGAGACGGACGTGCGCGAGGTGCTCGCGAAGATCGCGC
Organism: uncultured Actinomycetes bacterium; assembly: GCA_963765785.1. Classification (GTDB taxonomy): domain Bacteria; phylum Actinomycetota; class Thermoleophilia; order Gaiellales; family Gaiellaceae; genus AC-32. The sequence continues at coordinate 19,479 of CAVXXW010000013.1, read as the reverse complement.
TCGGCGAAGGCGACGCCGGCTTCGTCTACTCGACCGACGCCCGCACGGTGCCGAACAAGGTGCGTGTCCTGAAGATCCCGGCCTGGGCCCAGCCGAAGGTGCAGTTCGGCATCTGCACCGTCTCGAGGAGCTCGAACAAGCCGGCCGCGCAGGCGTTCATCAAGCGGGTGCTGAGCCCGGCCGGTCAGAAGATCCTGCTCCGCTTCGGCTTCCTGCCGCGCGTCAAGAAGTGAGGCGCGCCTTCGCCGAGCTGTTGGTCGGGGCGGCCGCTGCGATCGCGCTCGGCTTCCTCGTGCTGCCGATCGCGGCGATCTTCCTGCGCGTGCCGCCTGGGCACCTGCTGCACCAGCTAACGAGCCCGATCGTGACCGACGCGCTGATCGTCAGCTTCAAGACGACGGCGATCGCGCAGGTGCTGATCCTCGTGTTCGGGACGCCGCTCGCGTGGCTGCTCGCCAGCCGCCAGTTCCGCGGGCGCGGGCTCGCGATCACGCTGGTCGAGCTGCCGCTCGTGCTGCCGCCGGCAGTGGCCGGCCTCGGGCTGCTCGCCGCCTTCGGCCGGACGGGCTTGCTGAAGACCAGCATCCCCTTCACGCAGACCGCGGTCGTGCTCGCGGTCGCGTTCGTCTCGAGCCCGCTCTACGTCCGCGCGGCGGTGGCGGCGTTCGAGGGGGTCGACCCGAACCTCGTCGCGGCCTCGCGGACGCTCGGGGCCGGCCCTGGGCGGACGTTCTTCCGCGTCGTCCTGCCGCTTGCCCGCACAGGTCTTGCGGCAGGAGAGGCGCTGGCCTTCGCGCGCGGGCTCGGCGAGTTCGGCGCGACGATCATGTTCGCCGGCAGCCTGCAGGGCGTGACGCAGACGCTGCCGCTCGCGATCTACAGCGCCTTCGCGATCAACTTCGACACGGCGATTGCGATGGGCGCGCTGCTCGTCGTCGTCAGCGCGATCCTGCTCGTGTTCCTCAAGCTGGTGCTCTCGTGGCGATCCTCTCAGCCGACTTCGAGCTTCCTCTTCGCTCGTTCGACCTGAGGCTCGCGCTCGAGGTCGAGCGGACCGTCGCGCTGGTCGGGCCTTCCGGCTCCGGCAAGAGCTCGGTGCTGCGCTCGATCGCCGGACTCGTGCGGCCGCGCGGCCGGATCGCGCTCGGCGACGAGGTCTGGCTCGACGCGACGACGTGCCGGGCCCCGGAGGAGCGGCGCGTCGGGCTCGTCTTCCAGGAGTACGCACTCTTCCCGCACCTCACCGTGGAGCGGAACGTCGCGTTCGGTGGCAAGACGCGCGTAGGGGAGCTGCTCGAGCGCTTCCGGATCTCGCACCTCGCGGCGGCCCACCCTGGCGAGCTCTCCGGCGGCGAGCGGCAGCGCGTCGCGCTGGCCCGGGCGCTCGCGCGCGATCCGGGGGTGCTGCTGCTCGACGAGCCGCTCGCGGCGCTCGACACGCATACGAAGGACGCCGTCCGCCGTGAGCTCCAAGAGCTGCTCGCCGAGCTCGGGCTGCCGGCGCTCGTCGTGACCCACGACTACGAGGACGCCGCGGTCCTGGCGGAGTCCGTCGGCGTGCTCGTCGAGGGCGGCCTGCGGCAGTTCGGCACGCCCGCCGAGCTCGTGTCCCAGCCGGCCGACCCGTTCGTCGCCTCGTTCACCGGCGCCAACCTGCTGCGCGGCTCGGTGCAGCTCGTCGACGACGGCCTGACGCGCGTCCGGCTCGAGAGCGGCGAGGTCGTCTACTCGACCGACGAGGCCGACGGCGAGGTGGGCGTGGTGGTGTACCCGTGGGACGTCTCGATCGGCCGCGTCCACGCAGACGACTCGGCGATGAACCTGATCCGCGGCGAAGTGACGTCGGTTTCACAGGTCGGCAACCGCGTACGCGTCCGGGTGGGACCGCTCACGGCCGAGGTGACCGAGGCCTCGGTGCAGCGGCTCGGCCTCACGCGGGGCGGCACCGCGTTCGCCTCGTTCAAGGCGACGGGGACGCGGCTCGTGCCGTTGGGAGCTCGAGCGCCTGCGTCGCTCCGAACGCCTCCAGAAACCGACGGTCGTGCGTGACGAGCACGGCGGCGCCCTCGTAGCCCGCGAGCGCGCGCTCGAGCTGCTCGATCGCCTCCAGGTCGAGGTTGTTCGTCGGCTCGTCGAGCACGAGCGCGTTGACGCCGCGCGCGGCGAGCAGTGCGATCGCGGCCCGGCTGCGCTCGCCGGGTGAGAGCGAGCGGCCCGGGCGGAGCACGTCGTCGGCTCTTAGCGCGAACGTCGCGAGCAGCGAGCGCGCCTCGCCCTGCGACAGGCCGCTGAGCGCGACGAACCGGTCGAGCAGCCGCTCTGGGCCCGCGAACGGCCCACGCCCCTGCGGTAGCTCGCCGAGGACGGTGCCGGGGCCGAGCCGGCGGCGGCCGGACGCGAGCGGCAGCTCCCCGAGCAGCGCCTTCAGGAGCGTCGTTTTGCCCGAGCCGTTGCGGCCGACCAGCGCGAGCCGATCGCCGTGGCGCAGCTCGAGGTCGACCGGCCCGACCCGAAAGCCGCCACGCTCGACCACCGCCTCCTCGAGGCGTGCGACGACGTCGCCGCCGCGGGCCGCGGGGGAGAGCGAGAGCCGCAACGTCCACGGCGTCCACGGCTTCTCGACGCGCTCCACCTGCGCGAGCTTCTTGGCCGCCTGCTTCTTCACGTCCTTCGTCTTTTTCTTCTTGCGCCCCTGGCCGTAGCCGCGCTCCTCCCACTGCCGCATCCGCCGCGCCTGCTCCTCGAGGCGCTCGCGCTCCGAGATGTAGCCCGCGTACGCCGACTCGTGACGCTCGCGGGCCGCCGAGCGCTGTGCGACGTACTCGCTCCACCCGCCGGCGTAGACGCGTACGCGCCGCGTCTCGGACTCGAGCTCGACGATGCTCGTCATCCGCTCCAGGAAGGCACGGTCGTGCGAGACCGCGACGAGCCCGCCGCGGTGGGCGTCGACGAAGCGCTCGAGCAGCTCGAGCCCGGCGAAGTCCAGGTCGTTCGTCGGCTCGTCCAGCAGCAGCACGTCGGCGTCGGAAGCCAAGATCGCCTCGAGGTTGCGCCGCGCAGCCTCGCCGCCCGAGAGGCCGTTCATCGACCCCGCCTGGACGAGATACGAGACCACAAGGCCCGCCGGCTCGTGCGTCACCGCGCCGGCGTCGGGCTCCTCTACGCCCGCGAGGATGCGCAGGAGCGTCGACTTGCCGATGCCGTTCGGGCCGACGACGCCGATCCGGCTGGACGGCGTGACCGAGAGCGAGAGGCCGTCGAGGACGACGGTCTCGCCGTACGACTTCGAGATGGCGCGAGCGGCGAGCGTGCCGCGAGAACGGGACATGCAGGGAACCCCCTGAGCCGAAGGGACGAGAAACGTGGGTATTCGGTCAGCGGTTCCGCATAGAGCGGCGCGTGGCGCCACCGGAAGCTTACCGGCGGAATCCGGTCGTGACGCTTCCCGCAGCTGCAGGTACGATCGGGCACATGCTCCGGTCAGCGGCGCTCGTCGCCGCTATCGCGCTCGCCGCCGCCGGTGGGGCCTCGGCGGAGACGGTGGCGCGTGGGACGGGGTTCGGCCTGCTGGCGCTCGACGCGAACGGAACGCCGTCCGTCGCGTACGTGCACGGCGACGCGCTCGTCGTCGCGACCAGGACGACGCCGAGGCAGTGGGCCCGCGCCGACGCGGCGTCCGTGCCGACGGGCTCGAGCGTGATGGCGTTCGAGATCGGCGCCCAGGGGCCGGTGATCCTGGTCGGCAGCGCCGACGAGCGGAAGATCTTCCTCGTCCGGCGACGCTCGGTCGGCTGGCAGACGGTCCTCGTCGCCGGCGTCGCCGCGCGCTACCGCCTGGGCTGGCCCGGCCTGGCGCTCGACCCGAAGGGGCTGCCCGTCGTCTCGTATACGCGCTGGGACGGGCCGACGCTGAAGAGCCGGCTGCTGCTCGACCGGATCGACCAGCAGGGCCGCATCCAGACGCGCCGGATCACGCTCGAAGGCTTTCCGAAGAGCTACATCCCGCCGCCTGCGACGCCGGTGCTCTTCGGCGACAAGGCGCACGTGGTCGAGTCGTACGGCTACAAGGGCGTCGTCGGGACGATCGAGTGGTACCCAGACAAAAAGACCTGGACGGGGCTCGGCCTGGACGCGGGCCTGGGCGACTGGCCGCTCGGGCCGGTGCTCGCGGGGGTGCGGAACGGCGTGCTGCACGCGGCGTGGACCGAGTCGCTGCTGACGATGGACCTGACCGCCGCGCCCGTGGCGCTCGCCTCGAGGAGGCACTTCGCGAGCACCTCGTACGTGCTCGACCGAGCGCTCGCGACCGCGCTCGTGCTTCCGTCAACCGGTCCTGAGATCGCCGCGAACCAGTGGGTCGGCTCGAGCGACCTCGGGCTCGAGGGGGACGCGGACGTCTGGGCGGGAACGGTGATCCGCGGCGCCACGCACATCGAGGTCGACGGCTGGATCGCCGGCCTTGCGCTTGCGCCGAAGGGCGGCCGCGACGTGCTGCTCGGCGGCCGCGACGGGCTGCGCTGGTTCCGCGTCCCGCACGTCCTGACCACGAGCGTCTCGCTCGAGGCGACCGACGACGGCACGAACGTGTCGCTCAGCGGCCGGGTCCGCGGTGCGACGACCGGGAGCGCCACGATCTACCGAGAGCGGCCAGGCGAGCCGCGGACGGCGATCGGCAAGGCTCCGCTCACGTCAGGCGAATTCTCGTTCACCGACCTTCCGCCGGTGCGTCCACTGACCTATCGCGCGGTCTACACCGACCCGCAGACGGGCCTGCCGTACGCGGCGCTGCTCCGGCATCCGGTCGGGACGAGCTAGGCGCTGCAGGAGCAGACGATCTCGCCGAGCGCGCGACGCTCGAAGCGGAGACCGCAGCGGCCGCAGGTCGGCGGGAGAAGCTGGGCGCGGACGAAGAGGCCGCGCATCAGCGTGGCCCAGAAGGCGAACCAGGGGATCAACAGCGTCGAGCTCACCCCGGGAGTATCGGCTTCGTCCGGCCGGCGGTTTAGCGCCGCTAGTATGGCGGTGTGAGCTGGCTGTCCCTCGCCCTGCTCATCTGCGCGGTTGCTGTCGTGATCGGCGCCGAGTGGCCCCGGCTGAGCCAGCGGCTCGGCATCGAGGCGCGCCGCAAGCGCGAGCGTGCCCGCCGCAAGTCTCAGCTGCGTGTCCTTCGCAGCGAAACCGACGAGTTCGCCGCGAGCGTCGAGCGCGACCTCGACCAGCTGCCGACGATCGAGGACTACGACCGCCGGAACTAGCGCGCGACGAACGTCGCGGTGAAGTGCCGCGTGTTCGGCAGGACCGACGCACCGTTCTCGTTGTTCTTCGACTCCTGGTAGTCGGAGACCGTGAACACGAGCTTGTGCCGGCCGCGGGCGAGCGCGGGCAGCCGGATCTGGACGAGGCCGTGGGCCGAGTCCCACACGAGGCGGCGGAAGCGGCCGTCGACCGAGCCGGTCATCGTCGACGGGTCGACGCCTGAGCCGCGGTCGCGGACGCGCAGGAGCACCGAGCCGCCGCGCGCGATCGAGCGGGTGGCCAGGCTCACGATCGGCGGCGTCGTGTCGTTCAGCCAGAAGCGGAAAGTGAAGCGGCCGGAAGCGCGGCGGCTCGGCGTGTCGAAGACGAGGTCGTAGGTCCCCGGAGCGGGCCGGAAGACGCCGACTGCCGCGACGATCCCGAAGTAGCTCGGCAGGTACGGGTTGAGCCGGAGCGGCAGCGCCGTATAACCGGCCAGCATGTCCTCGCTCGCGTCCCGGACGAGGCGCGGCGAGACGTGCACGCCACGGGCCTGCGAGGTGACGACGGCGCCCGCGTTGGCGATCCGCCCGTGGACGACGAAGCGGAAGACCTGCTCAGGCCCTGCCAGTCGCTGGACGACGCCGAGCGCCCCGGGCGCCGACGGGTAGCGGTACGAGCTGACGCGTGACGGGCGGCCGCGGGTGTCGCCGCTGTAGACACCCGCGGCGGCGCAGGGGCACGCTGATCTCGGTTCGGAGCCGCGGCACCGAGACGCGGAGCCAGTACGGGAAGCGCCGGGTGTCGCTGCCGCGCGTCAGGACGACGAAGCCGCTTGCATCGCCGGGAGCGGCCGTTCGCGATACGTCGGCGCCCAGCGTCAGCTTCCCGGGGACGACGACCGTCGGCTTGACGTTCATGCGGACGCCGCGGACCGCGGTGCTCTGCGTGACGGAGACGTTCCAGACCCCGGCCCCGCCGCCGGCGTCCGTCAGGTCGAGCCCTTCGAAGTCGAAGGAGCTTCGGCGCGCGAAGCCGAGCGAGAAGTCCGCCGGCTGGGCGAAGACGAGCGGCTGGTCGGCGCGCGGCAGCCAGATCATCCCGCCGCCCTCGCGCGTCGGCGGCACCTCGCGGCCGCCGGCGCCGTGCACGGCGTTCCCCGTCGAGATCAGCGCCGACTTGACCTGGGCCACGGTCCAGCCGGGATGCCGCTGGCGCAGCACGGCGGCCGCGCCGGTGACGTGCGGCGAGGCCATGCTCGTGCCGTCGAAGAAGCGCCAGGTGCCGTCGTGCGCCGGCACGGACGAGAGGATGTTGACGCCGGGCGCGGTCACGTCCGGCTTGAGCGCGAGCGAGACCGGCGACGGCCCGCCCGAGGAGAAGTACGCGATCACACCCTTGTTGCTAGCGGCTGCGACCGCGATCGCCTTCGCCGCCGTCGCCGGCGAGCCGATCGAGCCCGGGCCGACGGAGTCGAAGTCGTTGCCGGCCGCGATCACGGGCACCACGCCCGCGTCGGCGGCGGCGTTCATCGCCTGGACGACGATGTCCCTCGAGGGCGTGATCTCCGGCTCGCCGTACGAGAGGTTGATCACGTTCATGCCGTCCTTGACCGCCTGCTCGATCGCGGCTGCGATCTCCGCCGAGTTGCCGTCGAGTCCGCTGCCCGGCGTCGGGATCGTCCCGATCCGGTAGTTGCCGATGTACGCGCGCGGCGCGATGCCCGACACCTTGACCGGGCCGGTGCCGTCGTTCGCGGTCGTGCCATAGTCCCCGGCCGCGATGCCGGCGACATGCGTCCCGTGCTCCGACTCCTGCGGGTCGAACGGGACCTTCGCATACTTCCAGCTCGCGCCCGGCGGCGGGAACACGCGCGCGACGATCACCTTCGCGTCCGTGTAGCCGGTGTTCCCCTTCGGGAAGCCGGCGGGCATCGTGAAACCGGCGGGAGAGAAGAACGGGTGGGTCTGGTCGACGCCGTCGTCGATGATCCCGATCTTGATGCCCTGGCCAGCGGTTGCCAGGGTCGGGCCCCAGACCTGCGGTGCTCCGATCGCCTGCGGGCTCTCGTACAGCGACCGGTGGTACGTGACGCTCGCCTGCACGGCCTGCACACCCGGGATCGCCTCGATGCGCTTCGCGCTGTCCGCTGGCGCGACCACGGCCAGCCCGTTGAGGACGAGCTGGTACCGCCAGCGGATCCGGGCGCTCGGAACCGCCGCGCGGATGCGGCGGACGACCTCCGCCTGCTCGCGCTCGATCTCGGTCCGTGCGTGCGGCCGCTCGGCGAGCGGCTTGCCGTCGAGCAGCGTGACGAGCTCGACGGGAGCGCCGCTCGAGTGCGTCTTGTGGCCCGCGAACGCGCCGGCTAGCGGCAGCGCGAGCGCAGCCGCGACGACGACCAGCAGACCCCTTCTCACGCTGAAAGCCCTGATTTGTGCCCCGCTACACTGTCCGTCCGCGCGGATGTGGCGGAATTGGTAGACGCGCACGGTTCAGGTCCGTGTGGGGGCAACCCCGTGGAGGTTCAAGTCCTCTCATCCGCATACGTGAGACGTGCAGGGGTTTGGCCTAGTTAGGCGCCTGCACCGTCCACAGTCAGTCCACGAACGTCGCTACAGGAACTTCCCGGCATAGAAACGGATGCCGTCGAGGTAGGGGGGTTCGAGCTTCGCCGGGTCGACGTGGTCGACAAAGCAGACAAGCGCAGGTGCAAGGCCGCGAGCGAGCCCGTCGTAATCCCACCGCTTGTCTTCCGGTGTGCTTCGCGCTCGACCATAGGTGAGATGGGCGACGCCCCAACCGATCTTCTTGTGCAGCGCATCACTGAGAATTGGCGGGCGTTTGGGTCGAAGGTTCGCCCACTCGTGCGGTGCGAAGTAGTCGGCGGCGAAGGCATCGTCGGCACGTGACCGCTCCGTGCGGTCTACCCAGAGGAAGTCGATCAGCTGCCGGACGTGAATCGTGAACGCCTCGATGTGAACGTTCGCCGCGAATTGCTCCTCGTCCGTTGCGGGAAGCGGTGCCGCCGCTAGCAAGGGGGCGAGGACGAAGGTCATCTGCACCTCGTAAAACAGGTGCGACGAGAGAAGTCGCCGATCCTTGGCCGTCGCCTTCTTAGCGGTCAGAGGATGGCCTCTCTCACGTCGTAGTCGTCGAGCAGTCCGCGAAGGTAGTCCTCCGAGTCGGGCAGCAGGTGCCCATATGTCGCGTCGATCTGCGCGACGCTCGTTCCCATGATCCGCGCGAGGTAGAAGAGTTGCACGCCGCCGGCGAGCGCCCACGAGGCGAACGTGTGCCTGGTGTCGTAGACGCGTCGATGCTTGATGCCCGCAGCCCGTAGCGCAGGCGACCAGTCGCGGTAGCGGAAGCGCTCGCCGTCGATGTAGCCGCCCCGAGCCGCCGGGAACAGCAGCGGCGTGTCGAGTCGCGGCGGAAGCGCCCGGATCGCCTCGACGACGCGCCGCCGCAGCGGCACGCGCCGACGCTGGCGGCTCGACTTCGCGCAGTCCTTTAGTCGGCCCTGCGAGTAGACGCGCTCGACCGAGAGCACGCCCGCCTCGAGGTCGAGGTCGCGCCGCTCAAGCGCCCACAGTTCCTCGGGCCGCAGGCCGGTGCCGACGAGCACGACCGGGATTGCGGCGAAGCGCGGGTCGAGCTCGGCCGCAATCGCCTCGACCTCTTCCCACGTCTCGAAGGGCTGCTGGCCGCGTTTGACCTCAACCGAGGCGCGGACGTTCTTGATCCGCGCCGTCGGGTTCGTCTCGATCAGCCCCATGTCGACGCCGTACTGCAAGACCTGCCGGAAGGCGCGGAAGAAGTAGTGCGCCGAGAGCGCGGGAAGCTGCGAGCGCCAGAGGTCGAGTTCGATGGGCTGCAGCGTCTCGGGCGCTCGGTCGCCGAACGCGGCCGTCGCGTGCTTCAACTGCGAGCGCAGCTTGCGCACGGTCGCCTCGTCAACGCGGTGACGCGCGAGGAACGCGTCGACGAGGTCGTTGATGGTGGCGACCGTCGGCGTCGGCGCAGGCATCGTGTCGCCGAAGCGAATGGCTGTCGCGCGGGCGACCGCCTCGTCGGCCTTCACGTTCGCGTAGTCGAGCGCCGCGGTGCGCGTCTCGAAGCCGCCTCGGGTGCGCTGCTTGCCGTCCTCGTACCAGCCGGCCAGCCACGACTGGCCGCGTTTGCGTGCGAAGCCTCGCTGTCGCGCGGGCATCTTCTTCCTCCTCTTACGGGATCGGTGACACCTGTGACACTACTCCTCGGGCTGGGCGCCTGGGGGTCGGTGACACTTCCTCCTCGGCGTCCGGCCCGATACGCCAGCCCTCGAGCATGGCCTCCACCTCGCCGAGCCGGAAGCGAACCGGGCCCGCCCTTCTTGCCGCCCAGCCTGAAGCCGGGAAGCCGCTCAGCCTCGAACCAATCGAGCACGGTCGCGCTCGAAAGCCCGAGGTATTCGGCCAGCTCGCGGGCGGTCAGGAGGCGTTCGCTCACAACTCGCCCCGCTCGTGGCGGCGGTGGAGTTCGCCGAGCGGGAGCGTTCCGAGTTCCTCCATCTCCCCGTCGGAGAGCAGTCCGCCGTCGCCCTCGATCCAGTCGGCCAAGTCGGCATTGACGAGCGCGGCGCAGTCGGCGATCACGCCGGCCTCACCCTCAGGCGGCTCCTCGCTCCAAACGGTCGCGCCGTCGGCGTTGCGCTCGACGCTGAACCGGCTCGCTCGATTCGCGCGCGCTGTTTTGGTCTTCTTTACGCACGTAGTTCTTCTCTGGTCTCGTTTCGTTTCGTTTGTGGGGAGGTCTCGCTTCGCTTTGTGGAGAGGTCGGCGCCGCTGATTCCGTTTCTCTATGCGGATTTGCGCCGCTCGGCGGTGGAGAGTCTGTGGAGAGACCTCTCCTCTGAGGAAGGGGTGTTTGAGTGGAGAGGTGGTGGAGAGGTGGTGGAGAGGGCTCCTTCAACGCGAGCCCCGTGAGCCAGATTTTCCAGGCCGGATCCCCGCCGTCACCGGCCTCGAAATCGAGCCAGCCCCACTCGCGCAGGTCGTGCAGCCTGCGTCGGATCGTCTCGGGCGTTACGCCGCACAGACGCGCCACCGTCGAGAGTTCAACCGGAGCGATTCCGCCGCCCGTGTTCCGGGCCTCGAAGCACCGCGCCGCAACGTAGAGCGCGGTGAGAACGTGGAGCTGGTTGACGCGCCGGTCGACCAACCAGGCGTCGTAGAACTCCCACGGCACAGGTATGAAGAACGGCCCGCTCACGACGCCTCCTCGAGCCGCCCGAGCAGCGCCTGCTCGTAGTTGTCGACGGTGCAGCCGTTGGGACAGTCGAGCTCGGCGCGGCCCTGCGGGTCGCAGAACCCGTTGGGCAGGACGTGACCGACCGAGCGAACGTGTAGCCAGGCGCCCTGCGAGCCGCAGTACGGGCAGTCGGATGCCACCATCGCCCGCCACGGCTGCTCGACCCGCTCGAGTGCGTAGAGCGCGTTGACGGCGGCGCGCGCTGGCCAATGGAAGTCGGAGCGCCTGAGCGGCACGCTCGGCCGGCGCTGCCCTCGCTTGTGGCCGTTCGGGAAGAGGTCGGCCAGCCTCAGGCCGAGCGCGTCGGTGACCGCCTCCACTTCGCAGCCGTGCGCGAAGCAGTGGAGAACGGCACGGCCGTCCGCCCCGATCGCGACGTGCAGCGCCTGAGGGTTGTCGCCGTCGTGCGCAGGACAGCGGGCGCGGAAGTCGTAGGCCTTGCCGTGCGGGCGGCAGCCGTGGGCCTCGAGCGCGTCCCAGAGCGTGCGCAGCGGCTCGCTCACGCGCGCCCTCCCAGCGCACGCCGAAGCTCCCGCCGGAAGGCGGGCAACGAAATTACGCGGAGCGGCGGCTCAGGTTCGGGATCGTCTAATCGAGCAGGCGAGCGTGCCCGGGTGCGACGGGTAGCGCGACGGCCACGCGGTCGAGCCTCGGATCGAGGTCGCCGCAGCGGCGGAGGTCGACGCGTCGAACCCCTCGCCAACGTCCAAGCGGCGGCGACGTCAAGCGCACCAAGACCGCGGTCGCCGTGCTTGCGAATGGCCCTCAGGACGAGCTTTTCGGGGACGGGTGTTCCCAGCTCCTCGGTCGCGCGGTCGCGCGCTGCCTTCGCCTCGGCGACATCAGTCAGCTCGCCGGCGAGGAAGGCGTCGACGATCTCACGCTCGCGGCGCTTGAGCTCGGCCGCTTGGGCGTCAGTTAGCGCATACATCGGCTGCGCGTACTGCTCGCGCTCAGTCGCGGAAGCGGTGCCCGCCTCGCCCTGCTCCTCGAGCTCGTCGAGGTCGGGGACGACTACGTGGTCGTCACGTTCCACGGTCGCCTGCTCAAGTGCTCGGCCATTGCTCGACCCATGGTACGGAGGGCACAGGACGAGATCCCGGCTGTAACCACTGGCTACAGCACATTGGAAGCACGGGCCACGAGATCGTCGGGTCAGCTTCAACGGTGAAGCTCCGGACGAGTCTCGTCCTCTCAACCGCATACCATTCGCGCTGAGTCGTCAGGCTCGTGTTCGACTTCATTGCCGCCGAGCGGCCCTTCGGGGCCGTTCGTCGTTCGTTCAGTCGTTTTGGGCTAGCAGATCCGCGGCACTGGCGGAAGGGTTTTGAACCACTTCCTCAGGTGCTGGGAGCCTCGCGTGGGCCAGTGTTCGGGAATGTCACCCGACGGACAAGGGCGGCAAGCTCGGCGCTTGCCGCCCGCGCGTCTTTCTCAGCCGGTCTGCTGGTTCTCGACCGAGAAGGTCGACTCCTCGGGCGCCACCGTAAAGCCACCTTCGATGCCTTGAGACATCCGCGGCATCAGTATCTCGTTGCGGAAGCGTTCCCAGCTCTCTTGAGAGTCGTGAACTGCGACGATCGTCCAGCCATCCGCCGACGGCCCGGCCGCGTGGAAGATCTGACCCTCCGGCAGGCTCCCGTCGCTCGGATGCACGGCAGCGATCGACGCCTCGTACTGCTCCTTCGTCGCTCCCGGAAACTGGTGCACGACGCCATAGGCCATGCTCGCGCTCCTTTCGCCCGCCACTCGACGACCCCGCACGCGAACTATCTCAGGCGCGAGCGTCACGCGAAAGGCCGACCACTCGCTCTGCAGGACCGCACACGCGCAAGCCAGGCTCCAGCACGGCCCCCTGGGCGAGCGTCCTCTCGCTTGACCAACGCCGTTCTGCCCTAGCGCTCCACACTGCTGGGGATTTCGGGCCAGTCCGTAGTGAGCAAGCGTGCGGGTGCCCGGCTAACGCCGATAGGTCTGACAGACGCAGGAGCTCGGGCAGCCGCTCGCCGGCTCCACTTCCCAGATGGCCTCAGCGACAGCGCTGCTCACGCTGCCGCCGGACAGCAGCCGTGAGACGGTCGGTCTCGAACAACCCGCCGCCGCGGAGATCTCAGCCAAGCTAAACCCGCACCCGACCAGCACGTTGACGTGCTCCCGCAAAAGCTCGAACTGATGCTCGGTCAAGCCCTTGCGGCGATTGTGTCTCCATTCGCCCGGGAATGCAGCAACCGGGAGTGCGACCGGTTTGGACGTCATTCCTTCACTTTAGGCGGCGATCCTTCTCGATCGGGCGCGGTTCGCGTCTAGCGAGACGAATTGGAGACTCGCGGGTATCGCTCGTCCGGCCGAATTAAAAACTCGATTTTCGCCCGATTTGAACTGCAGTGACATTCCCTACCGCAACTTCTGTGTTCGCTGGGACGTCGCCGATCCTGACCCGCACCACTTCGACGGCGACCACGACGGCGTCGGCTGCGAGAGCTAGGACACGTGACCGCGAAGAACGTCGCCCTGATCACCCGATGCGCCGAGACGCGCTCCCCTTTGCGAAGAACGCCGACCGGGTCGAAGACGCCGAGGGCAGGACAGCTCTACCCGCTCGGCGCCAACAAGAAGTTCCCGGCCAAGGTCCTCTCGGGCGAGCAGTAGAGGAAGACCTCGCCCGGCTCGTCGAGGTCTTCGTCGCAGCCGAGATGCGCCTGCCAGCGCTCCTCGTCGGCCGGCAGCCACGCGGCCCTCGCATTCGAATGAAACGGCTGCCGATTGTGCTGTCGGCCGCGGCGTTCGTGATCGCGCTGATGGGGGTGACCCCACTCGGCCAGGCGACTCGAACCACCTCCGATATCAGGACTCGGCAACACGCTCGAAGGGCCGAGCCGACCTAAAGCCTCCGCGACGCCGAAGCGCCTGCCATCGGTCCCCCTACTGACGCGCGGTCAGTGGATTCGGTAACGAACTGACCATTCGTCACACGGGTCGAGCAGGAGTGTCATCCCCCTCAGCCTCTGCAACCGAGGCTGACTTCGCGGGCGCAGAAGCTCGAACTCACGTACAAGCGCAAGTACGGCTGATCGACTCGGGCGAGACGTACGCTCGCCCACGCCAGTCGTGAGCCGGGAAAGCAGCCTCGTCATCTTGAGTCGCGCGGCGTAAAGAGCGTCAGACCGGCTGGACGAGCCAGCCGAATCGTTCCGTGACGAGGTTGGGAGCTGAGAAGTGGCCGCCCTGTTCATCGATAACGACCTCGGCGTTGGGCACGTTGTGAGCGAGCCACTCGCCGTGCTGGCGCGGCACGAGCACGTCGGTCAGGCCGTAAGCGATGCGGGTCGGCACGCGGATCTCGGTCACGTCGAAGCCCCAAGGTTGGATCAGACAGAGGGCGTCGTCGACATAGCCCCAGACGCCTTGACGAAACGCCTCGTTAAGCATCCGTCGCTCCACCGCCTGCCGCTCGGGATTCGCCATTACAGCACGGTCAGCGTCAGAGAACTCCACCTCGCCCGCCTTGGAAGGATCGTCGGCTAGCCGTTCGAGCCACGCAGTCGCCATTCGGTCGATCTCGCGGGCGAGGACGTCTTCGCCTTCCAGTGCCCAGCCCATCTCCTCGATGTTGACCGCGTCCATGCCCGCGAACCAGTCGAAGCCAGGCATGTCGAACGGCGCGACCCCGGCGACGCAGGCCGCTCTCGTCACCCGCTCGGGCAGACGTGCGGCAACCGCCAGGCTGTGCGGGCCGCCCCAGGAGCCGCCGCTCACGGCGAACCGCTCAATACCGAGGCTGCCTGCGATCGCGGACACGTCAGCGACGCAGTCGACCACCCGCCGGCCGCGGAAGCGATCGGAGCCGCCGTAGCCGGGCCGGTCGTAGGTGATCACGCGCGCTCCGACATCTGCATACGCGCTCGCGTTCGCCTGCCCGACAAAGCGCGAGCCCGGCGTGCCATGGAGCGAGAACACCGGGAACCCGTCCGGGTCGCCCCACTCGGCGATCGTCAGCGTCCGCCCATCGGCGGCCGCCACCGTGTGCGTGCCAGACGCCCCAGCCATGGCGGCATCATCGCGCACGGCCCGCGTGCGGGCAGGCTCGTGCTCGTCGAGGGGACATTCCCGCACGCTGGCCCAAGTCATCCTCCTATCTCTGCAGAGGGCCGCGCGGGTGGCCGATGACGGCGCGGACGCTTACTGGCTCGTCTACGCGTCCGGAGGGTGCGAGTGTCCTGATTGCTGATGAGACGTCTCGCGCGAAGTTCTGTCTCTGAGCAGGTGGAATCTGGTCGGCCGAGGTCGCGGAGAGGATGTGCCCGATGACGAAGTCGACGTCGATCGTCTCGACGTACGTTCGTTCCCACCGCTCGATCTGCAGTATAGCCGATGGCTTTCATCGCGCCTTCGGCGGCGAGGAGCGCCTCGGCGGTGAAGTCGGCGTCGCTGAGCGGCCCGAGGCGGTCCTCCAGGACGCGGCGCAGTGCCTTCGCCCAGGGATCGGGGTGAAGCCACATCGGCGTCCCGTTGTAGGCGACCGCGACAACGCCGCCGGCGGCCATCCGCTGCAACTCGCCGAGCGTTGCGGCTGGCTCCATGAAGTGGAAGGCCGTGCCGATCGTGACCAGCGTCGAAGCGGCCGAGAGCGGGCTCCAGTGCCGGAAGTTCACCTGAGCTGCCCCTGATCCACTCGACGTTCTCGAAGCCCTGTTCTCGCAAGGCCCTCTCGGCCTCGCGGAGCATGTCGGGCTCAGGGTCCATTCCGACGGCGTGCTCGAAGAACGGCGCGAGCTGGAGCAAAAGGGTGCCGGTGCCGCAGCCAAGGTCGAGCAGCCGACCGCGGCCGTTGCAGCCGAACTCCCCGAGGCGAGCGACGAGCTCAGCCGGATACGCCCGACGGTACCGCGCGTAGAAGCTCGCGGTATCCCCCGCGAAGGGCCGATCCTCGCCCCAACTCGTGCCGTCTGCCCCCACGGCAGGAATCTAGACGGGCCGTCTCTCAGGGGACATTCCCGAACACTGGCCCACTCGAGGTTCGTGATCGAGTTCGGGTGATGAGAGCGGCCGCCGACTAGACTCGGTGTGCGTATGCTCGCCGCGCGTCGCCCGGGCAGGACGATGCGGCCTATAGGAGGAAGGCGTCCGCTCGGCGTGCTTGCGGTCTTGATTGTGGTCAGCTGCCTGACCACGGCCTGCGGCTCGTCTTCCAATGCGAGTTCGTCGTCGTCCACCGCCACAGCAGATACGTCCGGAAGATGGTCGATCGTCGCGCTGGGCGACTCGGTACCAAGCGGCTACAACTGCAAATGCACGCCGTACCCGTCGCTCTCGGCGACAGGGCTTGCGGCGACTACCGGCCAGACGGTGAACGCGATGAACGACGCGGTTGCCGGCTACACCACCTCGAACGTGCTGAAGCAGTTGGGCTCCGACCGCAGCGTGATCGACCACGTGCGCCAGGCCAAGGTGGTCGAGATCAACGTCGGCGCAAATGATGTCCCATACAACGCCAACTCGTGCGGTACCTCGGTCGACTGCTACGTGCCGCTCGTCTCCTCGATGCAGAAGAACCTGGCCGCGATCGTCAGCCGCGTACACGAGCTGGCGTCCGGCCACGATGTCCTCCTCGTGCTCCTCGACTACTGGAGCATCTGGCTCGGCGGCACGTACGCGCGAGAACACGGCCATGCCTACGTCAGCGCCGCCAGGAAGATGACTGCAGAGGTGGACGCCGCCGTCAAGACGAGAGCGACCCAGAGCGGGTCGGCGTACGTCAGCGAGCGACGCGCGTTCAAGGGGCCGAGCTTCGGCTATGTCGAGTCGCACTATCTCGCCTCGGACGGCGAACACCCCAACGCCGCCGGCCACGAGGCCATCGCTACCGCGACCGAGGCCGTGATCGAAAACACGCTCCACATCTAGTCCGACGCGCAGGTGGACCGGATCGGAGTTAACCCGCCGGGTGCACCAGCGCGGGGTGCACGATCCAGACGTTGGGTCCGATGACTTCGTGGCCACTGTGCCGTCTGAGCATTGACGGTGGGGGGAGCACTCACCGATCCCGATCGACTCGCCCACTGGTACGGCGAGGTAGAGGGCGAGCTTTCTCAGGGGGGCGAGTTCCGTGTGCGCATCACCCTCGCCGGAGAGCGCACGGGGAAGGTGGAAGCGTGCGAGCCTCCGCAGCGCCTGCTGTTGGCGATGCGCGATCCCGATCCTCGGCCCGGCCAGCCGGAGCGGACGGTGATCGAGGCCCAGCTGATGGCCGAGGGCGCTCAGACCAGGCTGGTCTGGGAAACGCGGGGTCTACCCGTCAACCTGCTCCCGGCCTACGGCACGGGGATCCAGATTCACGTCGAGCATCTGGCCGACTACATCGGCGGCCGCGAGCTCGGCAACGGCGAGGCCCGCTGGAACGAGCTCTTCCCAGCCTACGAAGCAGTGGGCGTCAGCTAGCCCGGGAATGCAGACAAACTCCCCGGGCACCGGGCTCACGCTCGGGTGACATTCCCGAACGCTGGCCCAGCCGAGGTTTATCTCGGCCTCGGCAGGCTGACGAGGTACGAGATGGTGGTCGGCTTAGCCCGCAGCAGCAGGGGGCGTCTTTCAGCGTCTTGTGTCCCAACGCTCGATGCCACAGGCAAACGTGGCCGAGAAGCGGCTGGGTGTTGAGCAGGAGATGCAACTCGCGCCGCGCCTGCGGCAGCGAGGGCGACCAGCAGGACGGCAGAGGCTCGTTTCATAGCACTAGCTCACCGTGGCCCACCGCTCGCTCAGCCACTTACTGGCCTCGATGCGCTACCGCAACCGCCTCGATGCGTGACCGAACGCCGAGGTTCCGAAAGATGCCGCGGATGTGGTTGCGGACTGTCTCGGTACTCAAGTGCAGTTCGCTTGCGATCCGCTCGGTCGAGTGGCCCATTTCGAGTAACCCCAGGATCTCGGCCTGACGCGGCGTCAGCTTCGGATGCGGAGCAGGCGCGGGCTCCTCCTCAACGTCCTTGACCTGGCCGAAGACACCGATCACGTGGCCACCGCGCTTGAGTGGCACACCACTCACCTCCATCACGACGCGCTCTCCGTCGGCTCCCAGGAAGATGCCGCGATTGTCCGAGCCCTCGGGCGGCCCCATCAGGTTGCGAGTGAAAGCCAGGCGCCCGCGTGGCCTCTCTTCGGGGAACGAACACTGAAGTCACCTGCTTCCCTCGCACATCGCCGACGATCTTCTCGGCGGCGCCGTTGATCCAGCGGATGATCCCGACGCGATCGATCACGTAGGCGGGGACACGGACGCGCTCGAGGGCGTCTTCCACATCCGCGCCAATCACCTCCAGACTCGACATCCGAGCAGAGTCTGCGCTCAGTCTCTGCACGAGTCAAAGCCCGTGGGTTCGTGGCCCGGCCGACTGACCCAAATGGACGCTTTACATGTCGATGAACCGCTTCATAGGGTCGTCCAATGGGCGCGGAGCCCGACGATCGGCCCATGACGACGGACGAGTGCATCGCATTCTCCGACGACGAGCTCGTCGATCGGACCTACGACTTTCTCTGCAAGGTGCTGGAGCTCGACGAGCAGATCGGCGAGGACCTCTCTGCCCTCGTGGGCGAGTTGATCGAGCGCGGCCTGCCGGCCGCCGCTCGCTCCGAACTCATTCGCATGTATGCGACAGAGATCGCTCGCGATTCCGGAGACACGGACGACCTGCTCGACGGGATCGGCGAGCTCCGCCGCCGGCAGGCCGCACGCCTGCTGCGCGACACGCTTCGCGGCGCCCCCGAGCCGGAGGAGCTCTAGCGGGCGACGCTGATCTCGCCCGGCGCGTGAGCGGATCTAGGCGCCCTCGAAACTCGGAGGCGGCGTTGCGTCCCCATTCGACCACGAGGCCCACGCGGCAGCTGGCCCCGCTTGAAGTCCCGCTTGAGCAGCGAGTAGTTCTTAACCTGCTTCGTAGTGACGCTGTTTGCCGGCAGCGTGATCGCTGCGTAGCCGACGCCGCCGAGCGAGATCATCAGCGCAACGCAGGCAACGACCATTGCCGGTGACGGCCGATAGTGCGTCAGGCGAAACATCCCCCAGCCTCCTTCGTATGGTTCCACTCGGAGCGTATGACGTTTGGGAGCAACAGAAGGGCGGGCGGCGAGCCGAACGCCCGGGCCCTGCAACGCGACCCGGCCCGCGCTCAAGCTACGCCCCGAGGCCGCGCCCGACTAGTCCGCACCAGCGGGAGCCGAGCGACCTTCTAGGCAGACCGTATCTCCTCACCCAAACGAGCGCCGTTGCCGCACCCCCCGATCTTTGGCTTAGGCATGCGGTTTTTGGCGATCAGAGAGGGGTACGGAGGGTGCGATCACCGTACCCACAGCTAACGGTCAACGAAGGGCCGTGCCCCCGTTGGGGCAGTAGTTGGCGCGCTCTAGAAGACCGCTGCGCCGCTTCAATCCAGGCGCATCCACCACGGGGCTAGAGGGAACAGCCGGCGGCCATAAGCTTCGCCTATCCGTGAGGATGCGGGTGGCGTTCCAGGTCGGGGGCGCCGCCGATCAGATCGTAGAGGCGGCCAACGTACGCGTAGCGCGCGTGCTGAACAGTTCAGCGCGCGCGGCTGAGGTCGAGCTTCTCGGGCCGGTAGAAGCGGCAGGCCCGCCGGGAGCCCGGCTTCGCCAGACGGGCGGCGGCTAGGATCGCGAGCCCGGGCGCGAGAAGATCCCGAACGTCCCGAGCTTCACCTTGCCCTTCAGAAAGGCGATAAGGGCGAACGACATGTTCAGCGCGATGATGCCGCCCAACACCCAATGCGGTACGTCCTTGGCGGGGTCGGCGTCGAGTGGTGCCGTCGCCAAGAGACATAGCGCCGCGAGCGTGAAGCCGATCAGCGACGCCTCGATCGAGCTTCGCCCCTCCTCAGTCCAGTAAACGTCGTCGAGGTGAAGGATGAGCGCGAACTGGTCTAGTGTGAGGGCGGCGCC
>CAVXXW010000012.1:0-68557 GCA_963765785.1 uncultured Actinomycetes bacterium | reverse complement strand
CCGCCGCCCGAGCACGTCGTCGAGCGACCGCGTGTTGAGCACGTCAGACGGCCCGGCGCCTCCACGCCGGGCCGTCGCCACGGACAGCTCGATGTTCTCGAGGCCTCGTGTCGAATGCGCGTCGGTGGAGCAGACGATCGGCACGCCTGCCTCGCGCGCGAGCCGCACGTGCTCATCGCGGAGGTCGAGGCGGTTCGGCAGGCCGTTCACCTCGACCGCCCGGCCCTGCTCGGCCAGACGCGTCAGCACCGCTTCGAGGTCGACGGCGTTCGGCTGCCGGTGGTTGATCAGCCGGCCGGTCGGATGGCTGAGGCAGCTGACGTATGGCGAGTCGAGCGCCGCCAGGACGCGTTTCGTCAGCTCCTCGCGCGAGGCGCGCTGGCCACCGTGGACGCTCGCCTGCACCCAGTCGAGCTCGGCGAGCACGTCGTCCGGGAGGTCGAGGAGACCGTCGCGGCGGATGTCGCACTCGGTGCCGGCCAGGATCCGGAACGGCGCGAGCTCCTCGTTGGCGGCGGCGATCTCCTCCGCCTGGCGGCGGACGCCGTCGGCGTCGAGGCCCGGGACAGCGCCGACGCTGACGGTGTGGTCACAGATCGCCAGGTACTCGTAGCCGCGCTCGCGGGCGGCGCTGCCCATCTCGAGGATCGTCGCCCTGCCGTCCGACCACGTCGAGTGGCAGTGCAGGTCGCCGCGGATCTCGGCGACCTCGACGAGCCGCTCGGCCGTGGGCGCGTTCGCCTCGCGCAGCTCCGGCGGGACGAACGGCAGGCCCAGCGCCCGGAAGACGCCCTCTTCGTCCGGCGCGTCGGGCAGCGGCTCGTGCGCGGCCACCCACTCGGGCGAGCCCGTGGCCCGGACGAGCTCGGCTCCGAGGCGGGCCGGCTCGGTGACGACGAGCTCGACCGGCACGCCCTCGACGGTCACGCCGAGCGCGCGCCGCTCGCCGCGCTCGAGGACGGCGACGATCTGCGGCAGCTCGGCGAACCGCTCGAGCACCGGCTCCGGTTGCTCGGCCGGCACAACCACGGCAAGCCGCTCCGAGGCGTCGCGCCAGCGGCGCGGGTCGCCCGCGGGGATGCCGCCGAGCGCCTCGGCGATCGACGCGACGAGAGGACGGCTTCGATGCAGCAGCAGCGGCGTCGGCGCTACCGGCCGCGGCTCGTGCGCCAATGCGGTCCGCAGCCTGCGCTCGGTCTCCGGCCCGATCCCGGGCACCTCTTGCAGCCGCCCCTCCTCGGCCGCCACGCGCAGCTCTGCGAGCGTCCGCACGCCCAGCACGCGGCCGATCTCGAGCATGCGCCTGACCGAGACGCCGAGGAAGCGCCCGAGCCCGGCCAGCTCCGGGGAGACCTCGCGCTCGAGCTCTCGCAGCTCGGCGATCTCGCCAGTCTCGAGCAGCTCGCGCAGGCGGCGCTCGATCCCCGGCCCGATGCCGCGCAGCTCCCTCACCCGCCCGGAGAGCACGAGCTCGGCGACCGGCGCCGGCGTCGAGCGGATCAGGTCGGCGGCACGTCGATAGGCCCGAGCCGTGTACGGCCCGGAGCCCGCGAGCTCGAGCAGCGACGCGAAGCGATCGAGCTGCGCGGCGATCTCGGCGTTGTCCGGCGGTCGCCTATGCACCGGTGGATAGTCTCCTGACCGCATGCCGACCGTTGTTGTTCCCTACCGCGGCGAAGCGGCAAAACAGCGGCTCGCCCCCGCTCCACGGGAGGTTCGCGCCGGGATCGCGCAAGCGATGCTGGACGACGTCCTCGAGGCCGCGCTTGCCGTCGGCGAGGTCGTCGTCGCCGGCGAGCCGGGCGGCCAGGGGCCTGCGGTGGAGGTCGCGCTGCGGGGGGTCGAGGCCGGCCCGGTCCTGATCGTCAACGCCGACCTGCCGTGCGCGCAGCCGCGCGACCTCTTGGCCTTGCTCGGGGCGATGCCGGAGGACGGACTCGCGCTCGTGCGCGCGGCCGACGGCACGACGAACGCGCTCGCGCTGGCGTCGCCGCACCTGTTTGCGCCGCTCTATGGGCCGGGCAGCGCAGAGCGCTTCCTGGCGCGCGCGGAGCGGCTCGAGGTCCCCGCGGCGATCGCGGCGATCCCGAACCTCGCCGACGATGTCGACACGCTCGCCGACCTCGAGCGGCTCGAAGGGCTGCTCGGCAGGAACACCGCCGCGGCGCTCGCCGCGCTGCGCTCCGGCTCCGCGCGATGAACGTCGTCGTCCTCGCCGGCGGCCTCGGCGGCTCGAGGCTGGCACGGGCGCTCGCGGAGACGATCGACCCGCACGAGCTGACGATCGTCGGCAACGTCGGAGACGACCTCGAGGTGCTCGGCCTCCACGTCTCGCCCGATCTCGACACGATCCTCTACACCC
The DNA here is from genome assembly GCA_963765785.1 of uncultured Actinomycetes bacterium. Taxonomy (GTDB): domain Bacteria; phylum Actinomycetota; class Thermoleophilia; order Gaiellales; family Gaiellaceae; genus AC-32. The sequence goes on along the minus strand of CAVXXW010000012.1, from coordinate 66,195 downwards.
TCACCGGGCGGCTCGACGAGTCGAAGGGCTGGGGCCGCGCCGGCGAGACGTGGAACGCGCTCGAGACCGTGGCGGAGCTCGGCGGCGAGAGCTGGTTCCGCCTGGGCGATTTCGACCTCGGCGTACACCTCGTGCGGACGCAGGCGCTGCGGTCCGGCGAGCCGCTGTCGGCGGTGACGGCGCGTCTCGCGCGCGCCTTCGGGCTCGAGCCGGCGCTGCTGCCCGCGACCGACGACCGCCTGCGCACCTGGCTCGACACGCCGGCCGGCGAGCTTCCGTTCCAGAAGTGGTTCGTCGCCCGCGGGCACCGCGACGACGTCGACGCGGTGCGCTTCGAGGGCGCCGAGGCCGCGACGCCTGCGCCCGGCGTGGTTGCGGCGCTGGAGGCCGCCGACCTGATCGCGATCGCGCCGAGCAACCCGTTCGTGAGCATCGGCCCGATCCTGGCCGTGAGCGCGATCCGCGAGGCGATCGAGCGCCGCCGCGCGCCCGCCGTCGCCGTCAGCCCGCTGATCGGCGGCGAGGCCGTCCGCGGCCCTGCCGCGCGGATGCTGCAGCGCCTTCGCGGCGGCACGGGCCCCCAGCAAGTAACAGACTGTTACGAAGGCTTGATCGACGCGCTCGTGATCGACGAGGCCGACGCGGAGGAGGAGGCAGGCATCAGGACGATCGTCACTCGCACGCTGATGGACGACGCCGAAGGGCGGCGCCGCGTGGCCGAGGCTGTGCTCGAAACAGCCGCGGCGCTGAGATGAAGGTTGCGATCGTCGGCGGCACCGGGCAGTTTGGCCGCGCGCTCGCCCGGCGCCTGCACCTGATCGGCGAGGAGGTCTGGATCGGCTCCCGCGAAGAGCAGCGCGGGAAGGAGCGCGCGCTCGAGCTCGGCGTCGAGGGCGGCGCCAACGAGGAGGTCGTCCAAGACGTCGAGCTGGTCGTGCTGGCGACGAAGTCGAGCGCCGCGCTCGAGACCGGGTCGAGTCTCGCGGACGCGATCGGCGAGACGCCGGTACTCTGCGTCGCGAGCGACCTCCGCTTCACCGACACCGGAATCGTCCCGGGCCTCGAGGAGGGCTCGCTGGCCGAGACGCTCGCCCTGCTGCTGCATGCGCCCGTGGCCTCGGGGCTGCAGACGGTCTCGGCACTCGACCTCACCGGGCCGGACCCGCCCGACCAGGACGCGCTGATCTGCGGTGACGACCCGCGCGCGAAGGAGCTCGCGCTCGAGTTGGCCGGCCGGCTCGTCGGCGGCCGCGCGATCGACTGCGGGCCGCTCGCCAACTCGCGCGCGCTCGAGGCCATGACCGCCGTGATCCTGAACGTGAACAGGCAGTTTGGCGTGCACGCGGGCCTGCGCCTCACCGGCCTGCCGTGATCGCCATCCGCCCGGTCGAGGGACTGCCGGAGATCAGAGAGGGCGACGACCTCGCGGCGCTGATTGCCGAGCGGGCCGGGCTCGAGGACGGCGACGTGGTCGTCGTTGCTCAGAAGGCGGTCTCGAAGGCCGAGGGCCGGGTCGTGCGCCTGGACGAGGTCGAGCCGTCGGAGCAGGCGCGCAAGCTGACAGGCGACGAGGACGCCCGGCGCTACGAGGTGATCCTCCGCGAGTCGGCGCGCATCGTCCGCAGCCGGCCGCCGCTCGTCATCTCCGAGACGCGGCACGGCTTCGTCTGCGCCTCGGCAGGTGTCGACTCCTCGAACGCGCCGGAAGCCGGCACGGTTGTGCTGCTGCCGGAGGACCCGGACGCCTCGGCTGTCCGCATCCGCGAACGCCTGCGCGAGCTGACGGGCGCCGAGGTCGGCGTGATCGTCAGCGACTCCTTCGGCCGCGCGTGGCGCCAGGGGACGACCGACGTCGCGATCGGCGTAGCCGGGGTCCGGCCGCTGCTCGATCTGAAGGGCGTCCGCGACCGCGCGGGCTACGAGCTGCACGCGACGGTGATCGCCGTCGCCGACGAGCTCGCAGGTGCCGCGGAGCTCGCGATGGGGAAGACCTCAGGCGTGCCGGCGGCGGTGATCAGCGGCGTCGACGCACGGGGCGAAGGGACTGCCCAAGAGCTCGTAATGCCGGCCGAGCGCGATCTCTTCCGCTAGCCGTTCGGCTGGCGAGAACCATCCTTGCGGCGGTTTGGGGTTCCGCCGCGAAAGGGTCATACTCCGCGCGGGGATGGGGAAAGAGAGTTTTCTGCTGCTGTTCGTGCTCGGCGCCGGAGCGATCGCGGCGTGGATCGCGCTGCGCCTGCCGAAGCTCGCTCCGACGAGCTTCCGCGGCGGCACGGTGCACCTTCTGGCGACGCTCGTGGTCGGCCTCGTGCTTGGGCCTGCAGTCCATGCAGTCCCGGGCCTGCCATCGACGCTGTCGATCATGGCGGCGCTCTTCCTGCTCGCGCTGCCGGCGATCACGTACATGCTGCTCGTCGGGATGTGGCTCATCCAGCTCGCCGCCGCGGCGGCACCGGCCCGCCGCTAATTCTCAGGCTCGTCGGCCGAGCGCGACGCCGTTCAGGATCTCGCGCACGATCCGGTCGGCGACGAGCGCCGTGATGTCGGCCGAGCCCGGCGCGGTCGGGATCACCTCGACCACGTCGGCGCCCACGAGCTCGACCTGCCGCGCCACCTCGCGGCAGGCCCAGAGCAGGTCGCTGCTGGTCATGCCGCCGGGCTCCGGCGTTCCGGTGCCGGGCGCGAACGCTGGGTCGAGCACGTCGACGTCGACGGTCAGGAACACCGGCCCGGCGCCGACGACTTCGAGCGTCCGCTCGACCACCGCCTCGATCCCGAGCTCGCGGACGTCGTGCATGAAGAAGCTCGTGATCCCCCGCTCCGCCTGCCAGGTGAACTCGCGCTCGCCGGGCCAGTAGCCGCGCAGGCCGATCTGGACGTAGCGCGCCGGGTCGACCTGGCCGCCTTCGACCAGCCGGAACATCGGCGTGCCGTGCGAGCGCTCGACCCCGAAGACCTCGCGGCCCGTGTCGGTGTGCGTGTCGAAGTGGACGAGGCCGACCGGCCCGTGGCGGGCGGCGACGGCGCGAACGTCGGGTTCCGCGATCGAGTGGTCGCCGCCGAGCACGACGGGCAGGAGGCCCGCCTCGACGACCTGGCCGACGAGCGCCTCGATTGCTGCGTGCGTCCGCTCGGCGTCGGCGGGGAGGACGGCCGCGTCGCCGAAGTCGACGACCTTCAGCTCCTCGAAGGCGTCGACCTTCGACTCGAGGTGCGGGCCGGCCGGGCAGCTGGCAGCGCGAATCGCGCGCGGGCCGAAGCGCGCTCCGGGCCGGTCGGAGACCAGGTCGTCGGTCGGCGCGCCGACGATCGCGACGTCGAAGCCGGCGAGCTCGGCCGGGTCCTGCGTGTACGGCGCGCCGCCGTACGTGAGCAGGCCTGCGTAGTCGGGCTTCTCGCCGTACTGCCGCCAGCGCTCGAGCGGGTCGATCATGGCGCGATTGTCGCCTGCGCGGCCCGCAGCGCGTTGTTTCAGGCGTCCGCCCGGGGCGGTGATTAAGGTTCCGGCCGTGCGCCTGAACAGTCGGCCGGTCATCGTGCTCGCGACGGTGGTCGGAATCCTCCTCATCGCCCTGGCGATCTACTACTGGGCCGAGCCCGCGAAGTCGCTCGCGTCCTTCGTGCCCGGCCACCAGGCCGGCTCGAACCATCACCACTTCAAGCACGGGCTCGCCGCGTTCCTGGTCGGCGTCGCCCTGCTCGTCTTCGCGTGGTTCCAGAGCGCGCCGCGCCGGGACGCCCCCGCCGACTGAGCCCGCGTGGTCGTCCCCTCGCTGATCACGTACGGCCAGGCGATCGTGCTCGGGTTGCTCCAGGGCGTCTCCGAGCTCTTCCCGGTCTCGAGCCTCGGCCACAGCGTCATCCTCCCGAGCCTGCTCGGCTGGGACATCCACCAGAACGACACGTACTTCCTTGCGTTCCTCGTCGCCACGCACCTGGCGACCGCGCTGGTGCTGCTCGGCTTCTTCTGGGCCGACTGGGTGCGGATCGTGAAGGGTCTCGGCCGCAGCCTCCGCAACCGGGGGATCGCGCCTGACGACACGGACGCGAAGCTCGCGTGGCTGCTCATCGTCGGAACGATCCCGGCGGGGATCCTCGGGCTGACGCTCGAGCACAAGCTTCGCACCATCTTCGCCTCCCCGCAGTCCGCGGCGATCTTCCTGACGCTGAACGGCGTGCTGCTCTTCGGGGCGGAGATGCTGCGACGGCGCGCGCCGCAGACGGACGCGGACGACGACGCCCGCATCGCAAAGCAGCTGCGCTTCGACCGGGCGTTCGGGATCGGGGCTGTGCAGGCGCTCGCGCTGATCCCCGGCTTCTCGCGCTCCGGTGTGACGATGGGCGGCGGCCTGCTCGCAGGGCTCTCGAACAAGGACGCGGCGCGGTTCGCCTTCCTGCTTGCGACGCCGATCATCGGCGCGGCGGCCGTGCTGAAGCTGCCCGAGCTGTTCGGCTCGGCAGGGGACGGCGTGCGGGGTCAGGCACTGGTCGCGGCGCTGTGCTCGGCGCTGACCGCCTACCTCGCCGTCCGCTTTCTCATGCGCTACTTCGAGACGAACACTCTGATGCCGTTCGCGATCTACTGCTTCGTGGCCGGGCTTGCGTGCTCGATCTACTTCGCCGTGACCTGATGGAGGTCGTGCTCGTCCGGCACGGCGAGACGGAATGGAGCCGGGACGGGCGGCACACCGGGCGAACGGACGTGCTGCTGACCGAGCGGGGGGAGGAGCAGGCTCAGGCGGTCGGCGAGGCGCTGCGCGGGCGGTCGTTCGCCCTCGTGCTCTCGAGCCCGTTGCAGCGGGCGCTCGAGACGGCGCGGCTGGCAGGCTTCTCGCCGGAGGTGCGCGAGGAGCTCGCGGAGTGGAACTACGCCGAGTACGAGGGCCGGCGGACGGCGGAGATCCGGCAGGAGGTCCCCGACTGGACGATCTGGCGCAACGGCGCGCCGGGCGGCGAGAGCCCGGAGCAGGTCGGCGCGCGGGCGGACCGCGTGGTGGCGGAGCTGCGCGGGGTCGACGGCGACGCGCTGGTGTTCGCGCACGGGCACCTGCTGCGGGTGCTGACGGCGCGGTGGCTCGAGCTGCCGCCGGCGGACGGGCGGCTTTTCGCGCTCGACCCCGGGACGCTCAGCGAGCTCGGTTACGAGCGGGAGCAGTCCGTGATCCGCAGCTGGAACGTTTCGGTCTAGCCTGACCCGTGGTGCGCGACTCGGCAGACATCCTGACCGACCCGCCGCCGCCCGCCGCCGACACGCGCGTCGCGTACGGGACGGAACCGCTGCAGTTCGGCGACCTCCGCGTCCCGCCGGGCGAGGGGCCGTTTCCAGTCGCGGTCGTGCTCCACGGCGGCTACTGGCAGGCGACCTACAACCTGATCCACACCGGCCCGCTTTGTCGCGCGCTCGCCGATGCCGGGATCGCGAGCTGGAACCTCGAGTACCGCTGCGTCGGCGTCCCCGGCGGCGAGTGGCCCGGCCCGCGCGACGACCTCGAGCTCGCGCTGGCATACCTCCCGCGGCTGCCGTTCGAGCACGACGGGCGCACCGTGCTCGTCGGCCACTCCGCGGGCGGACAGCTCGCGCTCTGGGCGGCCAAGCACGCGAAGCTCCCCGTCGTCGCCGTGGCCCCGGTCAGCGACGTCCGCGACGCCGCGGAGCGCCGCGGCCCCACGAGCGCGCCCGCCCGCTTCATGGCGCCGGAGCACTACGCGGACGGCTCGCCGCTCGAGCTGCTGCCGCTCGGCGTCCCGCAGCTCGTGCTCCACGGCACCGCGGACGAGGACGTGCCGTACGAGATGAGCGTCCGCTACGTCGAGGCCGCACGCGGCGAGGCCGAGCTCGTCTCGCTCGACGGCGTCGGCCACTTCGAGCCGATCGACCCGCAGGCGCCCGCCTTCGAGGAAACGCTCGCGGCGATCAGATCGTTCCTCTAGCCGAACGAGATCACGCTGCGGATGCCGTCCTGGGCCTCCATCAGCTCGAAGCCGCGGTTGACGTCGTCGAGCGTCAGCCGGTGCGAGACGAACGGCTCGACGTCGATCTCGCCGGCGAGCCAGCGGTCGACGAGCTGCGGCACCTGGTCGCGGCCCTTCACGCCGCCGAAGGACGAGCCCGCCACGCGGCGGCCGGTGATCAGGAAGCGCGGCACGACCTCGAGCACCTCGCCCTTGCCGGCCACGCCGCACATCGTCGCGAGACCCCAACCCATCCGGGCGCTCTCGACCGCTTGGCGCATCACCGCGACGTTGCCGGTCGCCTCGAACGTGTAGTCGGCGCCGAGCGGCCCCACGAGCTCGAGCACTCGCTCGACCCCGTCCGGCCCGCCGACCACCGTGTCCGTCGCACCTTGGCCGCGGGCGAGCGCAAGCCGCTCCTCGGAGAGGTCGACGCAGACGATTCGCTCCGCGCCCTGCAGGCGGCAGCCCGCCACGGCGCCGAGCCCGACCATGCCGGCGCCGAAGACGACGCACGTCGACCCTGGCTCCACGCGCGCGGTGTTCATCGTCGCGCCGAGGCCGGTCGAGAGCCCGCACGCAAACAGGCAGGCGCGATCCAAAGCCGCCTCCGGCGACACCTTCGCGAGCGCGATCTCCGGCATCACGGTGTACTCCGCGAAGGTCGAGCAGCCCATGAAGTGCCGGATCGGCTCGCCGCTCCGCGAGAGGCGCGTCGTCCCGTCGGGCAGGTAGCCGAGGCCCTGCTGCTCGCGGATCGCCAGGCAGAGGTTCGTACGCGGGTCGCGGCAGTGCTCGCACTCGCGGCACTGCGGCGAGAAGAGCGTCACGACGTGGTCTCCGACCGCCAGGTCGCGGACGTCTCTCGCCCACCGCCTCGACCACGCCTGCGCCCTCGTGGCCGAGCACGGCCGGCGAGTAGCCGGAGGGGTCGGCGCCCGAAGCCGTGAACAGGTCCGTGTGGCAGACGCCGCACGCCTCGAGCCGCACCAGCGCCTCGCCGGTGCGCGGCTCCGCGAGGTCGAGGTCCTGCACCTCGAGCGGCTCCCCGAACTGCTCGAGCACTGCGGCGCGGATCTTCACGCGGACGATCCTACGGCGGGCAAGATTCTGGCGCTCAGGGCTGCTTACGCCCGTCTCTGAATGTGACTCTCTAAGCCGTTTCCAGGGCTAGCGTCTCAGGCCGGCTCGGGCCTGTTCACGGATGCCGGGGGTACCAAGTGGGTACCAGCCGCACGGAGATCAGATGGTGCCACTCAAGGGAGCCGGCGCCACCGGTGGCGTGGGTGAAGACATCAACCTGGCTTGGAATTCCGGCACCCCATCGAAGCGACGCCGACCAGCGCCCGTGCTGGTCGTTGAGGACACCTAGCATGTGGAGAGGGCGGCGCTCCGGCCCGACCCCAAGGCCCGCCGCCCTCTCCGCGCCTCCGCCGCCATCACCAGGGACAGTGTCCGTGTCCAGTTGGGGAAAACTGCGGAGGCCAATGCATTGAGACGTTCGCAAACGCCCCCGCGACCTGACCCAGATGCGTCAGTCGCGCTGGTCGTTGAGGAGGCTTCATAAGGCTGGGCGGCTCCGCCTCTCCCGCCGTCCGGGAGGGGATGGGCGTTGTCAGTCCCCCCAGGAGCCGCCCGCCATGTAAGAGGACGCCCGAACGCGGCGATGCTTGCGGGCCGGCGACGACGACGATGCAGACCAACCGCCTGTGCTGGTCGTTGAGGAAGCCTGACTCTGAATGCCATACCTTCGGCGCGTTGTGGGCGCAGAGTCATCGTTGTAGAACGATGACGCGGCAGGGAACTGCGGAAGGTAGTACGCGTATTTCTCCTTGGGGGAGACAGCGCGGAGGCCCGGTTGCCCTGCCGCACCACCCACGAGGAGTCAGGACGTGCCCGAAAGAGCGTCCAGCGGCGCGGCCTGAGGTTTCGTAGGTTCAAGCCGGGCCGGGGTGCCACGTGCGGGTGCCACCGTGCAGGACCGACCATCGCCCCGGCCCACACCCAAGCAGCCACACCGCTGTCGGGTTCACCGGCGGCAAGCGCCCCGCGCGGCGTTGACAGGCAGACGAGGCTATGAGTTGATGAAGCCTTCCGGCTGCGCCACGGATGGACAGGGTTCCTCGCTCTCGGCGTCGCCATCTCCTGCCCACCCGCCGCCGTCTCGTTAATTCCGAAAGGAAGGGAGTGGCGATGAGCCCGAACGACAAGTCGAAGAAGAAGGAGCTCAAGGTTCCTGAGGCCCTAGCGCAGAAGATCCCTTGGTGGTATCCGGCCGCGGCCTACGACGTTACCGATACCAGTCAAAGTTGGCAGACGCTGAGAAGCAGCATCGTGTGGCGCCCGAAGCAGTGCAATCCCATCAACCTTCTCGACGTCAGCGGTTGGTGGGTAACGGGGAACGACGGCCAGGTGAAGTTGCAGCTAAGCGACTTCATCTGTCTCACCGAAAACCTCGTTGGGCCGGCCACCGTCATCGCGACCCCGACCTCAGCCGATCGGCCGTCGTTTCTCACGGTTCAACATTCGCTCGTCAATAACGGTACAGATGTCGAGATGACGTTCTGGACGTGGAATCCCGATGGGAGCGCAGCACCGGAGACGCCATTTGATTGGCGATGTCGCGTTCCTTATTGGGATATCATTTTCTAGCTCGAAGCCGCGTTCAGAGACCCGTAGCTGTTGGCACGGCCGTGGCGTGCTTGACATGCTGGAAACCTTCCTACACTGATGGGCATTAGAATGCGGTCACTCGGTCCGGAGAGGAGTTCAAGTGGCCCGCAAGACAATCCGCGTGAGCGACAAGTCCGGAGCCGAGATCGCTGACGGCAAGGGCTCGACTGTTCGCATCACGTTTGCCGATGCCCGCAAAGAAGTGCGCGAGCTCGACCTGACTGACGCCGAGGTTGAGGCGCTTGGCGGTCGGGCGGTGGCTCGGCGTGGGCGTAAGCCCAAGCCTTCTGCCTGAGCATTACTCGCTGCCTTGACTGTGCGCCAGGCGAGTGGGACACTCGCTGGTTCAGACCCGCGCGGCAGCCGCCTGAGGATTTCCTAGGCAGGCTCCTCTCCGACTTCTCACGGGCCGCAGCCCGGAACAGCCAGGCTAGAGAACGGAGGAGAAAGATGGAGACCCGCGTGAAGACCCATCCTTTGCCGTCAGCGCGTTTCGATCCACGCAGCGCATCACCGACGGAGTTGCGGCGCTACGGCCTGCCCCAGCGGCCCGATGAGTCCGTCCGCCCGGAACTCGCAGCCCTTTGGGACGAGATTCTTTCGCACGAGCTCACCTACATCACGCCCACCTTCCAGCCGCTCGAGGAGTTGCTGACCGTAGAGCTGACGGTCACGGACCCCCATTGGTCGGGCTGCGTTGTGCACGCTCCGCCCGGACAGACGTTCACCTGGGTTTTCGGTCAGTGGAATGTGCCGGATGTCGAGCCCCCCGCCCCGGGCGAGGGGAAGTGGTACTCGTTCGCCTGGATCGGTCTCGACGGTGCCAGAAATCCCGTCGATGGAATCACAGACGTCACCCAGATCGGCACCATCCAATACGTATCAAGAGACGGGGACGGCAACATCAGCAAGACGTGCTATCCCGCCTGGGAATGGTTTTCTGACGCCCAAGGCTCCGGTGATACCACGTGGAGAGCGATCACCAGCTTGCCGGTCAACTTTGGAGATACCCTGATCGGCTTGATCTGCATGGAATCCACGACCGACGCATGGGCGAGTCTTACCAACGTCACGACGGGTCACCACGTCTCATTCGACTTCGCCGCTCCGCCCAACACCGCGTCGCAAGAGAACCAGATTGAGTGGATAATGGAAGTTCCAGGAGTGAAAGACGTGCCCCAAGTACTGCCAAACTTCGGTGAGATCTACTTCGATTCGGCCATGGGTGGCCGTGGTCTCGATTTCCTCGCCGACGCCGGCAGCGACACAGTCATCAACATGGTGGATGACAACAACGTAACGGTGGCGACCACAACAGTAGAGACACCGACGCTTCTCAAAATCGCGTACACCGGCAGTTGACCAGTCTGCCGGTTCTGACAGATTCCCCCGTCCTGTAGCACAGGCCTAACGCAAACTGAGAGACTAGGAACGCAAACGGCGTAGCACAACTGGCTCTAATTGAGCGGGTTGGTTGGTGCGCTCGGAAGTACCTAAGCCTTTACATGTCCCGGCTTCGCGCCTGCTCTTAGCCAGCATGATCGAGTCCACCAGCCGGCGATCCACTCGTGCGAGCTCGTCCGCAAACCGCATAGGTGCGCCGAATTCCTGTAAGGTAGGCATCTCGCAAATGCTCATGGTTAAAGGCTTTGCGAATCGCTGGTATCCAGTGTGTATCCACGTTCTCGACGTGGAAATGCTTGTGGAAAGCTCGGGAGACGCGCGGACTTAGCTGGAAAGAGCGGGGTGGATAGAACCACGCTCCGGCGGGCCTTTCACTTTGTGGGAGAGCCAGTTTCGGCCCGGTGTCATCTTTCGGCGGGTAGTCTCGGGCCGTGGCCTTGAGCGGAAGCTGCCAGTGCGGGGGAGTCAGGTTCGAGGTGCCCGACGAATTCGAGCCGCGCAGCTTCTGCCACTGCACGACGTGCAAGAAGCTCTCCGGCGGCGCCGGCACCGCGAACGGCCGCGTCCGCAGCGACGACGTGACGATCCTCGAGGGGATGGAGCTGCTCCGCACGCTACCAGCCGGTCGAGGGCAGCGCGAAGACGTTCTGCTCGGTCTGCGGCTCGAACCTGTTCGGCGGCGGCTGGCCGGAGTCGGAGCACTCGAGCGTGCGGCTGCCGGCGATCGACGACCCGCTTCCCGGGCGGCCGATCAAGCACATCTACACGCGCTCGGTCGCGAGCTGGGAAACGCTGCCGGACGACGGGCTCGAGCGCGACGACGGCAGCGGCTAGCGCGGCACGGCCAGCCAGACGTCCGCGCCGCCCCCGGGAACGTTCGTCGCGTCCGCGCTGCCGCCGTGCGCCTCCGCGATCGTCCGGACGATCGAGAGGCCGAGCCCGGCGCCGCCGCGCTCGCGGCCCGCGTCGGGCCGGCCGAAGCGCTCGAACGCATGCTCGACGAACGCCGGCGGGAAGCCGGTGCCCTCGTCCTCGACGTGCAGCTCGACGCGCCCGTTCACCGCCTCGGCCCGCATGCGCACCGCACCGCCGCCGTGCCGGAGCGCGTTGTCGACGAGGTTCCCGAGCGCCTGCTCGACTCGCAGCCGATCGGCGCGGAGCCGCAGGTCGGCCGGTGCCTCGTGGGCCAGCGGTCTATGCTCCGCGTCCGCTCGCCACTGGAACTTCCGCGCGACGGACGCGAGCAGCTCGTCGGCCTGCACCGGCTCGACCCGCAGCGGCAGCTCGCCCCGCTCCGAGCGCGCGATCAGCAGCAGGTCCTCCGCGAGCTGGGCCAGCCGGTCGACCTCCTCGACCGACACGCGCACCGCGCCGCGCAGCTCCTCCGGCGAGAGGTCGTGGCGCAACGCGAGCTCGAGCTCGGTGCGCAGCAGCGCGAGCGGCGTGCGCAGCTCGTGGCCGGCGTCGGCGACGAATTCGCGCTCGCGCCGCAGCGCGTCCTCGAGCCGGTCGAGCATCTCGTTGAGCGTCACTCCTAGGCGCTCGAGCTCGTCACGAGTCTCCGGCACCGGCAGACGCTCGCCGGGCGTCTCCGCGGAGATCGCCGCCGCGCGCGAGCGCATCGCCTCGACCGGGCGCAGCGCGATGCCGGCGAGGAGGTACCCCGCGAGGGACGCCAGCAGGAGTGCGATCGGCCCGGCGATCAGGAGTTCTTCCCGGAAGCTGGCCAGGGTCTCGAGGTCGTTCTGCCTCGTGTCGCCCACGATCAGGACGAGCCGGCGGCCGCTGCGTTCGACCGGCGTCGCCAGCACGCGCGAAGACTCGTTCAGCCCCGGCACCGACGGCAGCGTCGCGTAGAGCGGCCCGCGAGCGGCGGCCCGCAGCTGGTCGGCGCTCAGCACCGGCCTGCCGCCGAGCGGCGGGGTCGCGTCCACCACCCGCCGCCCGTCCACGAGCTGCGCATAGCTCTCGCCGGGCTCGACGAGCGTCGAGCGCCCGTTCTGGGCGAGCGAGCCGTGCCCGCTGCCGGCGAGCACGCCGAGATCCTGCGCCCGCACCTGGAGCTCCTGCTCGAGCTGTGTCGCCAGGTGCGACGAGAGCCGCGCGTAGAGGAACCACCCGGTCGCCGCCAGCACGAGTGCCATCACGACCGCGAAGGCCGCGGTCACCCGCAGCCTGATCGGGATCCCGCTCACGACTCGGCTCTCAGCCGGTAGCCGGCGCCTCGCACGGTCTCGAGCGAGCGCCGGCCGAACGGTTCGTCCAGCTTCTGCCGCAAGCGCCGCACGTGGACGTCGACGACGTTCGAGCGGGCGTCGTACGCGAAGTCCCAGGCGTGCTCGAGCAGGTAGAGGCGCGAGAGCACTTCGCCCGGCCGGCGCATGAACGTCTCGAGCAACGCGAACTCCTTCGCCGAGAGGGGGACCTCGACGTCACTGCGCCGCACCTCTCGGCGGGCAGGGTCGAGCGTCAGGTCGCCGACGCTGAGCACGCTCGGCCGCTCGGGCTCGCCGCGCCGCGCCAGCGCCCGTAGCCGTGCCAGCAGCTCGGCGAAGGCGAACGGCTTGACGAGGTAGTCGTCGGCGCCGTTGTCGAGCCCGGCCACCCGGTCCTCGACCGCGTCGCGCGCGGTCAGCATCAGCACCGGCGCCCAGACGCCGTTCGTGCGTAGCCGCCGGCAGGTCTCGAAGCCGCTGAGCCCGGGCAGCATCACGTCGAGCACGATCGCGTCGTACTCGTGCGCCTCCGCCATCCAGAGCGCGTCCTCGCCCTTGGTCGCCACGTCGGCCGCAAGGCCTTCGGCCGTCAGGCCGCGGCGGATCAGGCTCGCCATCCGCAGCTCGTCCTCGACCACGAGCACGCGCATGTGCGGAATGGTGCACGTTCTCCGTGAACGGCAGATGAACGACCGCGTTCATCGCCTGTTCACGCGGGCTCCGTACCGTGCGCTCCATGAGACCGATCGCACTCCTCGCAACCGTGCTCGCCGTCTTCGTCGCCGGGTGCGGCTCGAGCCACCAAGCGGCGCCGACATACGAGGGCTTCAACGCGCGGGTGACGAACCCCTGGTTCCCGCTCCTCCCCGGCTCCGTCTACCGCTACCGCGGCGTCAAGGACGGCCAGTCGTCACGCGAGGTGATGACCGTCACGCACCGCACCCGCACGATCGCCGGCGCGCGGACGGTGGTCGTCTCGGACCTGCTCTACCTCCGTGGGCGGCTCGAGGAGCGGACGCGCGACTACTACACGCAAGACGCGAAGGGCAACGTCTGGTACTTCGGCGAGGACACCGCCGAGCTCGACCGCAACGGCAATGTGAAGGACACCTCCGGCAGCTGGCTCACGGGCAAGGACGGCGCGAAGCCCGGCATCTTCATGTACGCCCACCCGCGCGTTGGACAGTCGGCGCGCCAGGAGTACCTCAAGGGAGAGGCGGAGGATCACTTCCAGGTGCTGCGGCTCGGCGAGCACGTGACGGTGCCGTTCAAGAATTTCGGGAACGTGCTGCTGACCAAGGAGTGGACGCCGCTCGAGCCGGGCGTGCTCGACCACAAGTTCTACGCGCGCGGGATCGGCACCGTCCTGGAGCAGACGGTCAAGGGCGGCAACGAGCGCAACGAGCTCGTGTCCTTCTCGCGCTAGCGGGCGGTCATCGCGCCGTCGATCACGAAGGCGCTGCCGGTCATGAACGCCGACTCGTCCGACGCGAGGTAGAGCGCCGCCGAAGCGATCTCCTCCGGGTAGCCCTGCCGCCCGACCGGCTGCCATTCGGGGAGGCTCTCGAGCACGCCGTCCAGCCCGCCCATGCGCTCGGCGTGGGGGTGGTTGATCGGCGTGTCGACCCAGCCCGGGCAGAGGCAGTTGCAGCGGATCCCCTTGTCGGCGTAGTCGAGCGCGACGGCCTTGGTCAGCATCAGCACGCCGCCCTTCGAGGCGACGTAGGCGGTGAGGAACGCCTCCGCGACGAGGCTGTTCACGGAGCCCGTGTTCACGATCGAGCCGCCGCCGGCCGCGAGCAGCGCGGGCACGGCGTACTTGCAGCCGAGGAAGACGCCGCGCAGGTTGACGGCGATCGTCCGGTCGAAGTCCTCGACGCTCACCTCGGTCACGTCGCCGGGGATCGAGATCGCCGCGTTGTTGCAGATCGTCGTCAGCTTCCCGTGCCGCTCGACCGTGGTCGCGACGAGCCGCTCGACGTCTTTCGGGTCGGAGACGTCCACGACCTCGTGCTCCGCACCGGCCAGCCGCGCGGTTTCGGCGACCCGCTCTTCGTCCACGTCGGCGGCGACGACGCGGGCGCCCTCCTCGACGAAACGGGTGACCATCGCGCGCCCGATCCCGCCGCCGGCGCCCGTGACGATCGCGACCTTGCCGTCAAGCCGTCCCACAGCCCGATTCTCTCGCACCGACTAGAGGAAGCGCGTGAGCTGTCGCCGCTCCAGGCTGAGCGCAAGCAGGTGCTTGACCTCGTCCACGGTCGCGATCGCCGTGGCCGGCACGATGAAGTGCCGGTGGAGCAGCCCGTCCGAGCGGACTGCGACCGCGTCGGCGTGGACGGGCGAGGTCCCATAGAGCGGCGACTCGACATAACCGAGCTGCGCGCCGCGTGCGTCCGCGACCGCGTATCCGACCGTGTGCTCGACGTCCACCTCACGACGTTCGCCCAACCGCTGGCGCACGGCCATCCGCAAAAGCGCTGCAAATGATCCGTAATAGCTACGGAGCCCCAGGCAGCGTTCGCCGCCGATGGGCCGCCGAGCGCGGCGAGCTCGAAGCTGTGTCCGACGGCGTCCCGGGCGAGGGTGCCCCTTGCCAACAGGACGCCTAGAAAGGACGTGGTGTCATGTTGACGACTCCACTCCTCGCGCTCGACATCGTCGAGTTCATCCTTACTGATATGTGCGATGTGGCAATCGTGGTGAGTCTCGACCGCGATCTCCGTGAGATTCCCGACGCTCTACGCAACCTCCGCTCGCTGATCAACCGACCGTACCGTCTTGAGGCCGCAGTTCCCGTAGCCACCGACAGCGGACACCCGAAGCAGCTCTCTGGCTTCAACCACACACACCAGATCACACCGAGCCTGTTCGAGCGGTTCCGTGACGATACGAACTACGCGGCATCTCCTAAGAAGTGGTCGCCGCCGGTGTTCCCACCGTGTTTGGCCGACCTTGAAGCAGCTCCCTAACAATTCAAAGTGACCCACTACCGGCGGCCGGGTCGCGGGGTACGGCCGCGAACGGCGCTTCACGCGCTGCCGTTTCGTAGCCGAAGGCTACGCTTGGGCACGGCTCCCTTATCCCTCCGCGGGTGCGGCAGAGCAGGAGCCCAGAGCGTGCGCTGGCCGCCGATCCGGATGCACCGATAGGCGACCCCGAGCTGCTCGGACTCCTCCTCGGCCAGCGGCGAGATGAGCTCCCGGGCGCCGATTCGCGCCTCCGACTCGCTCACCGCGAGCCGGTCCAGTCCCAGCCGCGGTACCTGGCGCCGGCGCTGCTCCTCGATCCAAGCCCGCTTCTCGCGGAGCACCTGCCCCACCTCAGCCTGGCTCATCGACCGTGGCGCGATCAGCCGCGCCGGCTCACCCCAGGGCACCTCCAGCCGCCACAGGCGCGCCCGTGGCGAGCGCCGTACCTCGACCTCATCCACGCGCAAGACCGTAGCGTTCTGGTCGGCAGGTCCTCGAAGAGCGGCCAGCACCGCGCTGATCGAGTCGAGCGAGTAACGTCAAGGTCGAGCGCATGGAGTACCTGAATCTCGGCCAAACCGGTCTGCGCGTCTCACGCGTCTGCCTGGGGATGATGAGCTTCGGCAAGCACGAGAGCCGGGAATGGGCGCTCGACGAGGCCGCGGCCGAGCCGATCGTGCGCCGCGCGGTCGAGGGCGGAGTCAGCTTCTTCGACACGGCCGACGTCTACAACGGCGGCCAGAGCGAGGTCGTCACCGGCAGCCTGCTGAAGAGGCTCTTCGGCATGCGCGAGGAGTACGTCGTCGCGACCAAGGTCCACGGGCGGACGATGCCGGGCGAGAACGGGCGCGGGCTCTCGCGCAAGCACATCCTCGCCTCGATCGACGCGTCGCTCGAGCGGCTCGAGCTCGACTACGTCGACCTCTACCAGATCCACCGCTGGGATCAGCTGACGCCGATCGAGGAGACGATGGAGGCGCTGCACGACGTCGTGAGGGCGGGCAAGGCGCGCTACATCGGCGCGAGCAGCATGCACGCGTGGCAGTTCGCGAAGGCGCAGTCCATCGCGCCGACACGGTTCGTCTCGATGCAGAACCACTACAACCTCGTCTACCGCGAGGAGGAGCGGGAGATGATCCCGCAATGCATCGACCAGGGGGTAGCGGTGGTGCCCTGGAGCCCGCTCGCGCGGGGGCTGTTGGCCGGGACCCGGACGCGCGAGGGAGAGCGGCTCACAAGGCGCGCCAGGAGCGACCCGTTCGGGGAAAGCCTGTACACGCCCGAGGTCGACTTCGCTGTCGTCGACCGCGTCTCGGAGGTCGCCGCGGAGCGCGGCGTTCCCATGGCGCAGGTCGCGCTTGCCTGGCTGCTGCACAAGCCTGGTGTCACCGCGCCAATCGTCGGCGCGACGAAGGCCGAGCACCTCGACGACGCGCTTGCGGCCGAACGGCTCGCGCTCAGTGACGAGGAGGTCGCACGGCTCGAGGAGCCATACGTGCCGCACGAGGTTTCGGGCATCGCGATCTAGTCAGGCCGGGGCAAGAGGCCACGGGCCGGCCCCGGCCGTCGCCCCGAGAGCCACCTCAGTTCGCCTGAAGTGGTCTCTAAGGAACCGCGGATCGAAGCGGGTTTGCCGCTTGCGTGTCAAGCGTGCGTCAAGCAACAACCGCCTGTCGAACCCACACGAATCGCACGGTCGGTCGAACCATCCGGATTGGTTGGCGCAGCGTGAACTTGTCCTCGCCACAAGTTGCCGGGAATCGAGCGCCATTCCTGCCGTTTAGAGCCGCCGCGAGCGACGAGCCTCTCTTCAATAGGTACCTCTGGGCGTTAGGCGCCCGCGGAAGAGGAGCTGCGAAAACCTCGTCTTATTGGCAGAGATGATTTCGACAGGATCTTCAAACGCCACGATCGTCGCCGCTAGAGGGTGGATTCCACACCGCCGGACTTCCGTCGCGATCACGGACCCCTTCATCCCGAGCTACTGGGATCGCCGCCAGAGAAACCCTGAGCTGGCGAAGGCGCTTTCGCTCATTCAGGCGTACGTCATCGAGGCGCGCGACCTCCTCGACCTCGACGACGTAGAGGCACCGCTTCGGACCGCGGAGGTCCGGGGTCGTCTATGCGATTTGCTGACCCGAGATGCGAGGAAGCTCTCGATTGATTCCGCGTGGGAGCTCGCAAACCAACTCAAGCGCGAGCTCCTGCTCCTCGGCGATGTCTCCTACGTCTGGACGCAGCTCGAGTACGAAGCCCAGCGGGACAAGAAGCCGAACAAATGGCACGGCTGGAGCGATCACCTTGCGCCGAAGAAGCTGAATGCCCTACTCGACGCGCGCACGAAGGGCCCGATCGACCGGTCGACGCATCTCGAGGCCGTGCGCTCGCTGCGCATGCTGTACGAGCTACGCGCCGAGGCGGGGCTGGAGCGTCGGGCACGTGCGGCGCAGAAGTGCCACTACCTCACGATGCTGATCCCGATCCTGCTCGTCCTGCAGTTCGCCTTGGCTGCGGCGATCTACGAGGTCGGCAGGAGTGACATGTGGAAGCAGATCGCCCTCGCCGGCAGCGCGGGTGCGCTCGGCGCGGCGCTCAGCGGGATCTTCCGCGTCCGCGACCGGCTCGTCGAGCTCGACGATCTGCGCTCGTTCTGGCCGGCCATGAGGATCCAGCCGTTGATCGGCGCAACCGCAGGGCTCGTGTCCCTCCTCGTGCTCGAGAGCGGCGCCGTCAAGCTCGGAGCAGACACTGCGCAGCGCACGCCGTGGACTGCGGTGGCGCTGTTCACCTTCGTGGCCGGGTTCTCCGAGCCCTTCTTCCTCGGGCTCGTTCGGCGGGTGGCAGTCGTCCCCGACAAGGACGCGACGCGTTCGTCGCCGGCGCAAGCGCCCTCAGACGCGACCTAGGCCACCACATGCAAGTGGCCGAGGTAACCGGCCTCAGTCTCCACACCTCGGAAGAACATCAGCGCTCGCGATTCTCTGTGCGACAGGTCGCGCGATCCCTTCTCGGACGATGAAGGCGTCAGTTTCGAATGTGACTATCCGTGCGGTTGGCGGAGCGGTCGGCCGGCCGTGGGCCGGCCGCTTACGCCTGGCGCGCCGTACTGGTCCGTCCGATCCCGCTCGGATCACGATTTCTCGCGAAGAGACTTGAAGGGGTGCGAGCTGGTGAGGGGCACACCCGCGCCGCCTGGGTCCCATTTGCGCGGGTCCCTCTCGCGCCTCTCGAAGCCAAGCCGCCACGAACTTCGTGTCGGCTGTCGCCTGACGGCAACGCCGACTAGAGACGCCGAAATGGCCGGCCTAGTCGTCCGACGTCCGAGGGCTATCGCACTTCGATGGTCGGGAAACGCGGGCTCGAGTCCCGTCGCTCCCGTCCTGCTTGGCTGCCTCGCCGCATTGCCCCGGACTGTCGGGACCCGTACCGTGTCTAAATGAGGAAGGACGTTCGCCAGTTCATCCGCCGGCTCGAGGCCGTGGGCCTCACGGTCGAGCCGACTCCGGGGCACTACCGCGTCCTACGTGACGGCAAGCCGCGGCGGAAAGCGAATGGGCTGCCGTTCATGCTGCCGTTCTCGCCCGACACGACTCGCTGGCGCAGATCGGCGGTCGTGGAGCTGCGGAAGCTCGGAATCGAGCTCTTGTCAGAGCACCCGCGTTGGTAGCTCGCAGCCGGCGGCCAGCGAGGTGTGCGAGGCTCGGCATCGCTGGTCACGGGGTGCGTCGGCCTCCTCGAGACGTCGTTCCTGCTGCCTCTCAGTCTCCGGGGCGCTGGCGTGTTGAGAGAGGCGACGCTCTTCGTATCTCGCTCGCGGCCTTCGAGGAGTACGTCTAGGAGACCATCGGCGGGCGATTGGCGCTGGCGGGCATCTCAGTGTCTATGCTCCGCAGTCGTCGGGCGGCCGGAGAGCCGCAGTCTGGCCGCTCGACCTCCTGCCTCAAACTGGCTCTGCGCCGGGTTGCTGCCCACCGGCAGCGCTGAATGCGCCATGTTCCGAGGTCGTTAGCGGTCACCCAGCTTCGTGGTGGCTGCCGTGGGCAGAGAGGTGTCTCGGGGCGGTATGCGGCGCCGCCCCGAGACACAGTCCAGCATCGGCTAGCCGCCGCAGGTGAGGCCAGCGGCGAAGGCCGCTGAGAGCACTAGCGCAGCGGCTGCTGCGATGGACATCAGACGCGCCATGGTCACCTCCTCCTTTCGCTCCGTTTGCGGGTGCCTGTGACCAGGGGAAGAAACACTGGCTGTGGGAGAGGGAGACAGGGACCAGAGACGACGACCGCGATCCTGTCAAGTCAACAAGCTTGACGTCCGGTTGACACGGTCGGATGATGCGCGAGCGGTGATCGCGTCTCCTCGATCGAACCGCCCGGCCGAGAGCCTCGGAGCCCGACTGCGAAGGCTGCGGCTTGCCCGCGGGCTGTCCCAGCGACAGCTCGCATCCAGCGGTCTCAGCGATGCTTACGTCTCGCGAATCGAGTCGGGCCAGCGCACGCCCTCCGTGCGCGCGATCAGAGTGCTCGCCCGCAGACTCGGCGTGACGCCGGAGTACCTTGAGAGCGGCGCCGACATCGCCCCGGCCGAGGCGCTCGAGCTCCAACTTACGGATGCCGAGTTGCGACTGCGGCTCGGCGATCACAGCATCGAGGCCCGCCACGCGCTGCAGGCCGTGCTCAGGGAGGCGCAGCGAAGCGGCCAAGACGAGATCGTGACCCGCGCGCAAATCGGGCTGGGGCTCGCCTCGCTCGCCGCCGGCAACCAACGCGAGGCTGCCCGCTACCTCTCGGTCGCTGTTGCTTCGCCGCTCGTCTCACCCAGGACGCAGACGAACGTCTACGTCAGCCTTTCGAAGGCGCTCCGGTTCCTCGGGCGTGCAGAGGACGCCGCGAGAATGCTTGAGGAGGCGCTCGAAGACCCCGGCTGCCAAACGCCGGAAGCGGCGGGAGTTCGGCTGCGACTCGCCACGTATCTAAGTTATGCGCTGACCGACCTCGGCGAACTTGAGCGCGCGCGTTCAGTCCTCGAGGAGATCGACGCGGATGCAGCGCTCGACCCGCACGAACAAGTGACGATGCACTGGTCACTTGCACGACTTGCGTACATGGAGGGCCAGCCTAGGGCTGCGCTTGCCGAGATACGGCGTGCCATCATCGTGCTCGATCACACCGAGGACAGCCTCGAGCTCGCCCGAGCGCACCTCTTCGCGGCCGAGGTACATCTCTGGGCCTACGACGTTCCCGCAGCAGAGCGGCACCTGGAACTCGCCGCGCGACTCGAGAACCTGGCGGCCGATGCTCGTGACCTCGGTGCGCTCCACTCCGGCCAAGCGCTCGCGCTCGCGCGCCGCGGCGACTCCGAAGCAGCACGCCCGCTGATCCGACGCGCCCACGAAGAGCTTGCCGATGCTCCGGCCGAACAGGGTTTGGTCTGGTTGGCACAGGCGCTGCTGGAGGCCGCTGGCGACGACTTCGACGCCGCAGCTCACAGCTTCGAGCGAGCCCTTGACGCCCTCACGGCCTCACACATGGAGCGTGAGGCCGCCGCCGTGTGCCGGGAGTGGTCGGAACTCCTGGTCGCCGCGGGCAGGAGCGAAGAGGCCGCAGGCATCGCGAGCCGGCGGGCGGGCCTACCGATGGCCACTCGCGCGAAGCCGTGAAGGCTGAAGTTGCTGATCCTGGACCGGGCGGCGAGTCGACGAACCGCATGAGTTCGGTGGACGCCAACTCTCCCTTGGCGGCGGGCCCGACGCCGCACCGCAGGCTCCTAAAGAAGCGCGCGCCGTCGGAGGTGGGCCCCTCGAGCTCGTCGTTTGTACGCACGCCGGGCCGAAGGTACGGCATTCAGCGTCAGGCGTCCTCAACGACCAGCACGGTTTGCAGGTCGGAGCCGAGCGACCGCAGGGAGCCTCCCCCTATTCTCCGCTCGGCTCCAAGCTCTAGGTACCTGCCGCTGCCACGGTAGCACCTCGCGCGTGCGGAAAGACACAAGTGGAGCCGGAGCGTGGCGTCGTTCTTCCTGCGGCTTAAGAACGCGCCCCTCATGGGGGGAGCAACTGAGGTGCTCCGGCTCCACGCGCCGCAGACTTGTTCCCTCGAAGGCGGCGGCCCTACGGTAGCGCTCGGCGAAGCGACTTCCAAGGCCCACTGGAACCAGTCTCAGCAGTCCTCCACGACGAGTACCGGCGGTTGGTCGGCGTCGTACTCGCCACCCGCAAGCATCAGGGGAGGGCAGGAAGGTTGCTTGCTGGAGGCTGTCTAATCACAGACACCTGGGAGGTCAGCTGGCGGCCTGGCCACCCGGTGTCCTATTCGCAACGGACTCTTGAGCAGCCAGGTGTTCTCAGCCAGGTGTTCTCAGAGACGGTTCCACGCGCTGCCGCGGGGGGTCCTCTGGCAAAGTTCCACGTGCAGGGCCGAGAGTGGCCGCCACTACTCTCCCCCTCCCGCGCCCCTTGCGCGGAACCGGCGGCCACTCTCGCTTAGGGCCATGGCCCCTATGCAGCGAACGGGCGAGAGCCGGACGCGTCAGTCCCCAGATGGCTCTCGCCCGCTTGTGCTGATGCCCGCGAGCGGCGACGCGCTACGCCTCGACCTCAACAATCAGCACCGGCGGCGAGTCCGCCTCATCGTCTCTGAGCGCAACTACCCGCAGCGACTTTCCGCGAGTGTGAACCACGTCTCCCGGCTGCCAGTTCGGGACGGCCACGCTTAGCGTCTGCGGCTCTGCCGGCTGACCCTCGACCGTCTCCAACCTGAACAGGAATCCAGCCATCCGGTCTCCCTTCTCGGCTGGGGCCGGACGGCACGGCGAGCATAACGGCCACTAGGGGCTGCTTCTCTAGCCCTCCGAGCCGATCTTCTCGTTGAGCGCTGTCTCCAATCGAGCCAGCGCACTGAGAAAGTCACCTTCGTCTCTGAGCCGTGCGAGTGCGGCAAGAACGGCCTCGTCCTCCCCAATCGCCGGTTCGACCGTGGTACTGCCTCCGAGGGCCGTCGCAGCTTCGATCTTGCGAGCCGCACTTTGGGCCGATTCGCTACCCGCATCCTCTCGAAGGGCTTTGACCAGGCGCGCGGCGTCGCGGTCAGAAACGGTGACATGCGAGTCCCGGACGTGGAACTCAGGATGCTGTGGCCCCATCTCGCGAAGGATACGGCCCCACCCCTCCCGACTTGCCAAGACGCTTGCCAAGCCTCGCGCGGGTGAACAGGATATGTCTCGGCTAGAGCGGCAAGCGCGACGCCGAGGCTCAGCCAGCCACGACCAGGCGCTCAGCTGACCGACGAGTTGCTCGAAGCGGTGCACAGCTACTGATTCGCCTCAACTGATCACATCGCTGATCACACGGGCTCCGAACGCCTGTCCATAGCCCCGAATTCGGCTTGTTGAGTGATGGGCGGTGCCGGGTTCGAACCAGCGACCTCCTGCTTGTAAGGGAAGCGTTGATGACCCCCAACCCTCAAACGAGCCTCTCCTCCGCGGGTCCCTCGCCCGCGTCAGTGCAGGGCGGAGCCTCAGCGGCCTGACGGCCAACCCGGCGACGGGCTCGCGCTCCCGCACGCTGAGCATCCAAGACCACACTGGCCGACGCGGAACCTGCGACCCGGGTCATGCGCTCTGCGGTTCCAGCCCGTCGACAAACTTGCGCATGATGAGGGCAGCGTTGTGACCGCCGAAGCCGAAGCTGTTGCTCAGCGCGACTCGGACGGGTAGCTCCCGCGCTTTGTTAGGAACGCAGTCGATGTCACAAGCGGGATCAGGCGTCTGGTAGTTGATCGTTGGCGGCACGATGTCGCGGTCGACCGCGAGGACAGTGATTGCGGCTTCAACCGCCCCCGCCGCTCCAAGGCAGTGACCGGTCGCGCCTTTCGTTCCGGAGACTGCGAGCGTCGAGACCTTGTCCTCGCCCAATGCCAGCTTGAGTGCGCGCGTCTCGATCGCGTCGCCGAGCCCAGTTGAGCTTGCGTGGGCGTTGACGTAGTCGACGTCTGTCGGAGCGAGCGCCGCGTCAGCCAGGGCAGCCTTCACCGCACGGGCTTGTCCGGCGCCGAGCGGATCGGGCTCGGTCATGTGGAAGGAGTCTGAGCTGAGGCCGTAGCCGGCGAGCTCCGCGTAGACCTTGGCGCCACGGGCACGAGCGTGTTCCATCTCCTCCAGCACAAGGACGGCTGCCCCCTCGCCCATCACGAAGCCGTCCCGGTCGGCATCAAAGGGCCGACTGGCACCTGCGGGATCGCCGTTTCGGGATGAGAGCGCTCGCATGGCTGCGAAGCCCGCAACCGCCAGCTCGGTGATCCCCGCCTCGCTTCCCCCGCAGAGCATCACTTCGGCCCGCCCCAACCGGATCGCGTCGTACCCCTCGCCGACCGCCATCGCTGACGCAGCGCAGGCCGTGCACGGGGCGCCGAGCGGGCCGCGCGTCCCCAGCTCCATCGACACCCACCCGGCCGCCATGTTCGGCATGAACGCCGTCACCAAACTGGGATGGATCCGTTGAGACTCACCGAGTTCGTGCAGACACGCCGCGAGGCTCGCGACACCCCCTTGCGCGGTCGCGATCGAGGCACCGACCCGATGGGGCTCAACCCCGATCTCTAGCCCGGCGTCGCTTTCCGCCATCCGCGCCGCGGCCACCGCAAACTGCGCGAAGCGGTCGATCTTGCGGACGGTCTTCCGATCGAGCCAGCGCTCCGGCTCGAAGTCGGTCGCCTCACAGGCGATCCGCACAGAATGGCCGGAAGCGGCGAAGGCGGTGATCGGGCCGCCACCACCTTCTCCAGCCAAGAGCCGTCGCCAGGTCGTGTCGATGTCCTGGCCGAGCGGTGTAACAGCGCCTAAGCCGGTTACCACAACCCGCCGTTCAGGCTCATGGAAAGCGGCGTCGATCTCGATTCGACGCAGGGGTTGGCGAGCGGTCGAGGGGTCGTCGCCCACCGATCTCGTGGCGCTTGCCGAAGTACGTGATTCGACGGGCAGGCTGTCCTTAGTTCTTCTGGCGTGGCCGCTCGTCGTGCAGCCGCTTGACGGCGTGGAAGAGCGCCCACGGCCGGTCGCTGTCGCCAGTCGGGGCGTTCAGCGCGTAATAGACGGCCTCGGCCCCGTCTCCGCCGAGGGTGATTGGGTCGGTGGTGTCGTCGATCAGCCGAAGCTCGATCGCGTCGGCGAGGGCCCGAGCTCCTACGGTTCCTTCGGCGCCAGGCTCGTGGGCCGCCTTCACCCTCAGGTTCTCCGCCATCAGCGTCGCCGCTCGCTCGCCGAGCAGGTACGGCTGGCTGGCGACCTCGAACACGACTTCCACGCGGCTGAGCCTATCTCCGCCATGCTATGGGTGCCGTGATGCTCCCAGGATCGCTCTGCTCGCTTGGGCCTGAGCGCAACCGCAAGGGTGAACAGCGATGAGCCCGTCGATTCGGATGGTGGTCGAACAGATCGTGCACGGTGAGCGCACCTTCGACATCTACTCGCGTCTCCTCAAGGAGCGGATGATCAGCTCGCTACTCCTCGACAGCAGAACAACCGGTGACCGAAGCAGCGCCAGTGATGACTGATCCCGTCTCGTGGCTACAGATCGGGCAAGGGTGGAACGTGATCACCTCGGATGGCGTCAGCGTTGGCACGGTCGCACAGGTTGAAGGCGATAAGCAGAGCGACATTTTCGACGGCCTCGCTGTCGAGTCCAAGCACCCCACACAGATTCGCTACGTGCCGGGCGAACAGGTCGGTGTGATCCATCCGGGCGAGGTGACCTTGAAGATCGCATCCGCGGACGTGACTGAGCTCGCACCGTTTCAAGCATCGCCTCCCGAGACGAAATGGCTTCCGGGGAAGACGCCTCTTGCAACTCGGATGTCGAACTGGCTGCGGGGGAAACGCTAGAGACACGTTCAGCCGGATCTAACGGGCGTCCTAGTCGACGACGAGCGTCAAGCGCAAATCGACCGTTTCGTGTAACTCCAGCGCCGCTTGACCTTTGGCCGCCCGACCTGGCGTGCGCTGCTGGCCGGGGTGTGCTGGCGGCCCTTTTTGCGTTGTTCGTCCTCTCGGGCGCCCAATCGGGCGTCAAAAGTCCCGGCTCCGGCTGGTACGTGGGCAACCCGCTGCTGGGCCTTCGAACCTGACGACCCTCGCGACCGCCGGTGGCACGACCTACACCGCGGGAGACCTCGGCACCCTGCTCAAGAGCACCGACGGCGGCGCAACGTGGTCGGGGATCGTCACGGGAATCCAGGACATCCAGGTGATCGTCCACCTCGACGCCGACGCGCTCGAGCTCGACTCGGGCTCCGACTCTGCGCCTGCCTCAACTCGCGCTCGTCGTGTGAGCGCGGCGAGGTCGTGACGCTCGCCGTCGACCCGGCCCCGCTCCATTTCTTCGACCCGGAGACCGAGATCGCCCTGAGCCGAGCCGGCTAGCGGGGGGAAAAGCGCTCGTCGAGCAGCTCGGCAGCGCGCGCTAGCACCTCGAGCTCGCCCGCCGAGAGATCATCGAGCCTGGAGGCAATGCGGTCGATCCGGACGTTGCGCGCGCGGTCGAGTAGCCGGCGGCCGGCGGTGGTCGCTTCGATGTTGACGGCGCGCCGGTCCTGGCCATGCGGGCGCCGGCGCACGAGGGCGTCGCGCTCGAGCCCGTTGACGATCCCGCTCATCGTCGCGGAGCGCACGCCCTCGGCGGCGGCGAGCTCGCCGAGCGTGAGCGGGCCGCGGAAGACCACCACCGAGAGGGCGGAGAGGCCCGCGCGGCTGAGCCCTGCGCCGCGATCGCCCTCGGCGGCGCGACGGAGCAGGTGGATCGCCGCCGAGTGCAGCCGGTCGGCGACCTGGTTGCGCTCTCCCATATTGGTAGGTAGGCTACCTAACGAATCGGACGAGAGGAGCGGCATGAGCGAGGCGCTGCAGGCGCTGTACGAGGGAGACGAGGAACGTGCTCGCGGGCTGCTGCCGCCGGACGGCGAGCAGTCCGTGTTCGAGGCTGCGGCGTTCGGGCGGGTCGACCGGCTGGCGGAGCTCGTCCGCGACGACCCGGCGCAGGCCCAGGCGTTCTCGGACGACGGCTTCACGGCGCTGCACCTCGCGGTCTTCGGCCGGCAGGAGGAGGCGGCCCGCGTGCTGCTGGACGCCGGCGCCGACCCGAACGTGCTCGCGACGAGCTCCTTCGCGCGCGTGCCGCCGCTCGGCACGGCGGCGTTCGTGCAGTCGGTGCCCCTGGCGCGGCTACTGCTCGACCGCGGCGCCGACCCGAACCGCGCCGGCGAGGGCGGCTTCACGGCGCTGCACGCCGCGGCGCAGAACGGCGACGAGGATCTCGCGCGCCTGCTGCTCGAGCGCGGCGCCGACCCGAGCCAAGCCGCTGACGACGGGCGCCGTCCCGCGGACTTCGGGCTGCCGGATCTCCTCACCGCATGATGCGTCCCGAGGAGCTGCAGCGGATCGCGCTCCAGTTCCAGGAGGTCGTCAACCTCGAGGCGCACGAGCTCGAAGCGTGGCTCGAGACCGAGGAGTCGCGGAGCGTCGGGTCGCGGCGCGACGGCCGCGGCGAGTCGGTCGGCCACGCGTCGGGTCGTCGCATCGTCCGCCTCCTGCGCTCGCCGGAGCACGAGCTCGGCGACGCCGACTACCGGCACATGCGCAAGGTCGTCGGCTACGTGCACCGCCACCTCGCCCAGCGCCCGGCCGGCGACGTCACGCACACGCGCTGGCGCTACTCGCTGCTCAACTGGGGCCACGACCCGCTGCTCGACTGACCGTCACCGCCTCGACACCGAACTCGACCAACCGCGTAACCCACGACCGCTCCGGCCTCTCGTAGCGTCGCCGTCGAGCGCGCCCGATCCCCGGCGCGCACGGACAGGGAGAGAAGGAGGAACTGCATGTCACGCAGGACGCGTTACGCGGTCCTGGCCGTGCTGGCCACGACCGCGCTAGCCGGCGGGATCCTCGCGGGAGCGGCCGCGAATCCGCCGGAGTCGCCGGTGCTCAGCAACGTGGCGACCGCGAACACGAAGTCGGACGGCTATGCCCCCGCGAGCAAGCTGTCGGTCGAGCTGCGGCAGAGCGTGGTCGCGCAGGGCTCGACGAAGCTCGAGAACGGCTCGCCGGGCACGGTCTCCTACTACGGCTACGACAACGACGTGCTGAACGCCGCCGGCGACCCCCAGATGGTCCCGACGGGGTCGAACCCGACGCACGAGGCCCACACCAAAGACAGAGCCGGACAAGAACACGTACCTGATCTTCAAGCAGAGCCTGCCCGGGGCCGACCCGAGCTACTGGTACGGGACGCACTTCCTGTTCCAGGGGCACGAGTCCGGCTCGCCCGGCTACATCACGCGCATCAACCTCGACGCCGACGCGGCACACCGCGTGACGCTGATGGCGACCAGGGACTCGACCGGCGCGAACCTGCCGCAGATCGACGGCTCGACGTGGGACCCGTTCGCGGAGCGCCTGCTGTTCACGACCGAGCTCGGCGGAGGCCCGTCGATCTACTCCGCCACGCCCGGCTACCCCTCGACGGTCGTCAACCTCGTCGGCTCGTTCGGAAATGCCGCGTACGAGGGCGTCCAGAACGACAAGGACGGCAACCTCTGGCTCAGCGAGGACGCGAGCGGCGCCAACAAGGGAGCCACGGTTGCGAAGGTGCCGAACAGCTTCGTCTACCGGTTCGTCCCCAAGCACCCGGGCGACCTGGCGAACGGGCGGCTCCAGGTGCTGCAAGTCCTGAACGCGGCCGGCGCGCCGATCACCAAGTCGTCGCAGACGCCGCTCAACTCGCCCGACCAGATCGCGCTCCACACCTATGGCGCGAGCTTCGACACGCGCTGGATCACGATCCACGACACGGCCACCGACGGGACGGCGCCGTTCTCGGTGAACACGCTTGCGACGGCGGCCAACGCAACGCCGTTCAAGCGGCCGGAGAACGCCGCCTTCCGGCCCGGACGGCAAGTTCCGGCAGTACTACTTCGACGAGACGGGCGACACGAACGCCACGAGCGTCGAGAACCCGATCGGGGGCTGGGGGTCGATCTTCCAGCTGACCCAGAAGACCCCGTCGGCGAACACCGGCACGCTCTCGCTCTTCTACAAGGGCGACGCGGCGCACGCGGGCTTCGACAACGTCACCTTCATCTCGAAGAACCAGGTCACGTTCGTCGAGGACGCGGGCGACACGCTGCACACGCAGCGCAACGCGCTCGACTCCGGCTGGCTGTTCAACGTCAACACGGACTACTCGAACCCGGCGAACCAGCCGCTGCGCTGGCTCGCGGAGGGCCGTGACCCGTCCGCGACGATCGACTCCGGCGTCTCCGGCCTCGGCAACGAGGGCGACAACGAGATCACCGGCGCAATCGTCTCGAACGGCGACCCGGGGGCGAACGGCATCCTGGGCGCGAAGCCGCCGAAGCTCTGGAAGGACGACTGGCGCTGGTTCTACACGCAGCAGCACGGCGACAACCCGACGTTCGAAGTGCTTCCCGCAGGGGACTCCTAGCGGGAGAGCGGGCGCGAGGGCCCGGGCCGCCGGCGCAGTCGCGGCCGCCCGGGCTCTCGTGTCACCGTCGACGGGGCGACGGGTAGGGTGCCCGGGGGGTCGCACTCGACCGGGAGGGACGTATGGCCGCCGACGCACCTTCGAACGACCCGCAGACGATCGTCCTGATCCACGGGATGTGGATGACCCCGCTCTCGTGGGAGCACTGGGCCGAGCGCTTCCGCGGGCGCGGCCACGAGGTGCTCGCGCCGGCGTGGCCGGGCCTCGACAAGGAGCCTGCCGCGCTGCGCAGCGACCCGTCGCCGCTGCACGGGCTTTCGATCATCGACGTCGTCGACTCCTACGAGACGTTGATCCGCGGCCTCGAGCGGCCGCCGATCGTCATCGGCCATTCGTTCGGCGGGCTGATCACCCAGCTCCTGCTCGACCGAGGGCTCGGCAGCGCGGGGGTCGCCCTGAGCACCGCCACGCCCAAGGGCGTCTTCCCGCTGCCACTCTCGACGCTGCGTGCGGCCTTTCCGGCGCTCAAGAACCCCTTCGGCAAGAACCACGACGTGCCGCTGAGCCGCGACCAGTTCTACTGGTGCTTCACAAACGCGCTCAGCCGCGAGGACTCCGATGCCGTGTACGACCGCTACTACATCCCCGGCTCGGCGCGGATGTTCTTCCAGGCCGCGTACCCGGGCAGCGCGACGAAGGTGCGGTTCGACAACCCGCACCGCGCGCCGCTCATGCTGGCGACCGGCACGGAGGACCGGATCTGCCCGGCCTCGCTCAACGTGACGAACTGGAAGAAGCAAAGCCAGGCGCCGGCGAGGACCGAGCACAAGGAGAACACGGGCCGCTGCCACTACCCGGGCCAGGACGGCTGGGAAGAGGTCGCCGACTTCCTGCTCGACTGGACGACGGCGAACGCGCGCCAGCCCGCACCGGCCACGTCGGCCTGAACCGCCCGTGCGGCTCACGCACATCGGCGGGCCGACGGTCCTCGTCGAGGCCGCCGGCTGGCGGATTCTGACCGACCCGACCTTCGACCCGCCCGGCGGGACGTACCACTTCGGCTGGGGAACGGGCTCGGTGAAGCTCGCCGGCCCGGCGATCCCGGCGTCGGAGCTCGGCCCGCTCGACGCGATCCTGCTCACGCACGACCACCACGACGACAACCTCGACCCGGCCGGCCGCGCGCTCCTGCCGACAGCCGGGACGGTCGTTACGACCGCCGCGGGCGCCAAGCGGCTCGGCGGCGAGACGCGCGGGCTCGAGCCGTGGGAGACGACGGCGCTCGAGGCGCCCGGAAAGCCGTCGGTCGATCGTCGACGTGGACGGCAGCTCCGACGGGGCGCTCTGGTTCTCCGGCGACACCGTCATGTACGGCGGCGTCCGCCAGGTGGCCGACCGCGTGAAGGTGAACGTCGCCGTCCTACATCTCGGCGGCGTGCAGTTTCCGGTGACCGGGCCGCTTCGCTACACGATGACCGCGGAAGACGCGATCGAGCTCTGCCGCCTCCTCGAGCCGCGCGTCGCAGTCCCGATCCACTACGAGGGCTGGAAGCACTTCAAAGAGGGTCGTGAGGCGGTCGAGGTCGAGCTTGCCGACGCTCCGGAGGAGATCCGCCGGCGCTTTCGCTGGCTCCCGCTCGGCGAGGGCGTCGAGCTCGACGGGTAGCGAGCGCCGCAGCTGAGCTTCAGCCGCGGCGCTCGCGTTCGGATCAGTAGCCGTACGACGGCATGGTGTTGGACGAGGCCGGCGCGGTCGCCGTGCCGGAAGTCGTCACGGGCCGCCAGACGCCGACGTCCTTGAAGCCGTTGCCCTTGACGTCGCCGGGCTTCGTGTCCTGCACGAAACGGTAGAGCGGCGCGCCGCGGAAGGCGACCTGCCGCCTGCCGTCCGGGCGCTTCACGACGGTGAGGCCGCTGACGCCGGTCGGCTTGACGCCCTTGCCGACGACGAGCGGCTTCCAGAGCGCGACGCAGGCGGACGACGTGCAGATGAAGCGTCCGTGCCGCTCGGCGCTGAGCGAGTAGAGCGTGAGCCCGCTCCGGTTCACCAGGATCGTCTTGCCGAGCGAGGCGTTGTGCATCGTCTTGACGACCGCGCTCGTCTTCGCGGAACCGTTGGTGGCGAGGACGGCGGCGATGATCGCGGCCGCGGCCGCTACCGCCAGCGCCGCTGCGAGGAGTCCGATTCTTCGCATTTGGTACCTCCTTTTCTCTGCCAGGAAGTACGGAAGCGCAGCCGCTCGAGTTTGACTTGGCAACGGACGCTTAACGATCCATTCTCCGCCGCGGTACGTAAGGGGCGCGAGGCTAGGCTTCAAGCGTGAAGCGCGAAGTCACGTGGGCCGAGCTCGTCCTGCTGCCCACCGCGTTCGCAGCGGGCGCTGCGGGCCTCGCGTGCTCGCTGCTGCTCTTCTTCGAAGGCCGCGACGTGCCGTCGCTCGTCTTCGCCCTGGGGGGCGTGGCGCTCGCCTTCTGGACGGGCGTCCGCGCGGTCACTTCGCCTCAGCGCTAGTCGCTCAGGGGTGCCCTTCCGGGACGGCTTCCCGTTCTGACGCTGAGGTCGAAGGTCTGCCTCGGGCACAGATGACCTTTCGCCGCGGCCGCCGTCTAACCAGGTGACCCCGAACGCGAAAGGAGACCGACATGGGACAGCCGGTCGTGCACTTCGAGATCGTCGGCAAGGACGGCGGGAAGCTCCAGGGCTACTACGCCGAGCTCTTCGGCTGGAACATCGACACGAACAACCCGATGAGCTACGGCATGGTCGCGCGCGACGACAACAAGGCGGCCAACGGCGACCTCGGCATCGGCGGCGGCGTCGCGCAGGGACCTGACGGCTACGACGGCCACGTCACCTTCTACGTCGCCGTGCCGGACGTCGAGGAGTCGCTCCAGAAGGCCGAGAGCCTCGGCGGCACCCGCGTGATGGGCCCGGAGACGATCATGGACATGGTCACGCTCGGTCTCTTCACGGATCCGGAGGGCCACCTGGTCGGCGTCGTACAGGACATGCCTGCCGAGAGCTAGCGGCCGGCGGCGTAGCCCTGCATGCCGCGCGCGTTGGCGGCCGCGCGGAGCGAGCCGTCCGGGAGCGTGCCCGCCGCGCTGAGCCGGCCGAGCGACCATGGCCCTTTCGGCTCCACGACGTGGCCCCGTGCTTCGAGCTCGGCCACGGCCTCCGGGCCGAAGCGGTCCTCCAGCTGCAGCGTCCGCGGCCGGGGTTGCCGCGGATAGAACGACTCGGGGAAGTGCTCGGTGTGGAACATCGGCGCGTCGATCGCCTCCTGCAGGCCGAGTCCCGAGTGGACCAGCCGGAGGAAGAAGACGAGCGACCACTGGTCCTGCTGGTCGCCACCGGGCGTGCCGAAGGCGAGAACCTCGCCGTCGCGGCGCGCGATCGTCGGCGAGAGCGTCGTGCGCGGCCGCTTGCGCGGCTCGAGCGAGGCCGGCAGCCCATCCTCGACCCAGAGCATCTGCGCCCGCGTCCCGAGGCAGAAGCCGAGCCCGGGGACGATGGGGGAGCCGTGCAGCCAGCCGCCGCTCGGCGTCGCCGAAACCGCGTTGCCGTGCCGATCGGCAACGGCGAGATGGCACGTGTCACCGCGGGTCGGATCGCCGGTTCCGGGCGCCGGCGCCGCCTCCGGGATCGTCGGCAGGCGAGGCTCGCGGCCGCCGGGGCTCCCGGGCCGGAGCTCGCCGGAGGCCTCGTCCGACACGAGCGCACGGCGCTCGGCCGCGTACGCCGAGCTCAGCAGCTCGTCGAGCGGGACGTCCACGAAGTCGGGGTCGCCATACCAGGCCTCGCGGTCCGCGAACGCGAGCTTGGCGCACTCGACGACCGTGTGGAGGTACTCAGGGCCCTCCTCGAGCTCGAAGCCGTCGAGCAGCGCGAGCTGCTGCAGGAACACGGGCCCCTGCCCCCATGGGCCGGTCTTCGCCACGCGCCAGCCGTGGTACTCGCGTTCGACCGGCGACTCGACCTTCGCCTGCCAGCCTGCGAGGTCGTCGCCGCTCAGCAGGCCGCCCTCGCGCTCGACGAAGGTCACTATTGCGTCGGCGACGAAGCCGCGGTACCAGGCGTCGCGCGCCCGGTCGAGGTCGCCGCCGGACTCGGCGAGCACGCGCCGGTAGGTGGCGGCCAGCTCGAGGTTGCGGAAGAGCGTGCCCGGCTGCGGCGCCGGCAGGTACAGCTCTGCCGAGGTCGGCCACTCGTCGCGGAACAGCTGCTCGACCTTGGCGATGTCCTCGGTGATCCCGGGCACGACCGGGTAGCCGCGCTCCGCGTAGCCGATCGCCGGCTCGAGCACATCGGCGAGCGAGAGCGTCCCGAAGTCGCGGAGGAGCAGGAGCCAGGCGTCGAACGCGCCTGGGACGCAGGCCGCGAGCAGTCCGGTTCCCGGAACCAGCTCCAGCCCGAGCTCTCGGAAGCGGCCGGTCGTCGCCGCGGCGGGCGCCACTCCCTGGCCGTCGACGACCAGCACCTCGTCGCGCTCGGCGCTGTAGAGCATGATCGGCACCTCGCCTCCGGGGCCGTTCGCGTGCGGCTCGACCACCTGCAGCACGAACCCGGTCGCGACCGCGGCGTCGAACGCGTTGCCGCCGCGCTCGAGCATGGCCATCCCGGCAGCCGAGGCGAGCCAGTGGGTCGACGCGACCATCCCGAAGGTGCCGCGCAGCTCGGGCCTGGTCGTGAACCGCATGGCCGCGACCCTAACTTGCCCCGGTGCCGCGGCTGCTGTTCGATAGCGCGGTGGCAGAGCTGACGGCCGCCGCTCCGAAGCAGCGCTCGACGCGCTGGCTCGCGGCGCCGCTGCTGGCCTTCGCGGTCGGCTCGCTGACGGCCGGGCTGCTCGCCGCGCACAGCACCCGCTCGAAGGGCTACTTCCGGCTCTTCTTCAGCGACCCGATCCACCTCAAAGCCGGCTTCGCCACCGCGACCATCGTCCTCGCCTGCTTCCAGCTCTTCACCGCCGCCTGGATCTTCCGCAAGCTGCCGTGGTCGAAGCCTGCGTGGGTGAACCCGGTCCACCGCTGGTCGGGCCGTCTCGCCTTTGCCTGCACCCTGCCGGTCGCCTACCACTGCATCTTCAAGCTCGGCTTTCAGAGCCCGAGCACCCGCGTCCTCGCCCACTCGCTCCTCGGCTGCGCCGTCTACGGCGCCTTCGCCGCGAAGGTGACGATCGTGCGCCTCCACCGCTTCCCGCGGCTCGTGCTCCCGCTCGCAGGCGGGCTGCTCTTCGCGGTGCTGATCGGCGCCTGGTACACGAGCGCGGTCTGGCTCTACAGCCAGAACACCGCCTCGCCGGCGCCTGCCGCGAGCGCGCCGGTTCCCGCGAACGCCTCGGCTTCCGCGGGCGCAAAGGTGTTCGGCTCGGCGGGCTGCGGCTCGTGCCACACGCTGGCCGCGGCGCACGCGAGCGGCCAGGTCGGCCCGAACCTCGACCAGCTGCGCCCCGGCTTCGCGACCGTGCAGGACAAGGTCACGAACGGCGGCGGCGGGATGCCGCCGTTCTCGGGGCGGCTCAGCGCGCGGCAGATCCGTGACGTCGCCGCGTTCGTCGCGACCCGCGCCGGCTCGGGCTAGCCTCCGGCGCGTGGCCAGGGTGCTCGTCACCGGCATGTCCGGCACCGGCAAGTCGAGCGTTCTGCGCGTGCTCGCGGAGCGCGGCCACGCCGTCGTCGACACCGACACGGACGAGTGGAGCGAGTGGGTGGGCGACGGCTGGAACTGGCGCGAGGGCGCGATCGCCGCGCTCCTCAATGGTCACGAGCACGGCCACCTGTTCCTTGCCGGCTGCCACACGAACCAGGGCCGCTTCTACGACCGGCTCGATGCGGTCGTGCTGCTGAGCGCGCCGGCGGAGATCCTGCTCGAGCGCATCGACGCGCGCACGGACAATCCCTACGGCAAGAGCCTGGTGGAGCGCGAGCTCGTCCTGCGCCACCTCGCCGAGGTCGAGCCGCTGCTGCGCGCGACCGCGACCGCCGAGCTCGATGCGACCGCGCCGCTCGACGTGCTCGCCGACCGCCTCGAGCAGATCGCCGGCGCGTAGCCTGCGCGCATGCGCACGCTCGTCTTCACTCCGGCCTGGAACGAGGAGCAGAACCTCCCGGCTGTGCTCGAGGAGCTGCACCTCGTCCTGCCGGACGCCGACCTGCTCGTGATCGACGACGGCTCGACCGACCGCACTGCTGACGTCGCGCGGGAGCACGGAGCCGAGGTCGTCTCGTTCGGCGAGAACCGCGGCCTTACCGCCGGGATCGCGGCCGGCTACGGGTACGCGGAGTCCCACGGCTACGAGCTCTGCGGCCGCGTCGACGCCGACGGCCAGCATCCCGTGCTCGAGCTCGCGCGGCTGCTCGAGCGGGTCGAGTCGGGCGAGTGCGACGTCGCTGTCGGCTCGCGGTTCGCGAGCGGCGACGGCTTCGCGCCGTACCGCTACCTCCCGAGCGGGCCGCGCCGCCTCGGCACGGCGCTGCTGCGGCGCGGGATGAAGATCGCGCTCCGCCGCCCCTTCCTCGACGCGACCTCCGGCATGTACGCAGCCAATGCGAAGGCGCTGCCGGTGCTCGCGCAGCCATACGTGACCGCGGCGCCCGAGGTCGAGGCCCTGCTGCGGCTGTCCGAGGCGGGGCTGCGCGTCGACGAGGTGCCGGTCGAGATGCGCGAGCGCGCGAGCGGCGAGTCGAAGCTGCGTGGCTGGAAGTCGGTGCTCGTCGTGTTCACGGTGGTCGGGACGCTGCTGGCGTTCTGGCGCCGTCGCCGTTGATGCGCCTCGTCGCGGTGCTCGGCTACTCGCGGCGGCGGGACGAGGATCTGCACGCGATCTGCGAGGCGCGTGTCCGGCACGCAGAGACGGTCGTGCGCGAGGGCGACGCGGTGCTGCTCTCGGGCGAGGCCGAGTTGATGCACATCCACTGGCCCGGCGGCGAGGTGCTGCTCGACCCGGAGGCCCGCAACACGCGCGAGAACGCGCTCGGCGTCGCGAAGGCCGCGCGAGAGGTCGGCGCCGACGAGGTTGTGGTCGTCACCTCCCGTTGGCACGCGCCGCGCGCGGCCGTGCTGGTGCGGACCGCGCTGCGCGGCTCGCTGCCGGTGACCCGGTCGTCGCCGCCCGGTGGCCCGTCGGCCAAGCTCGCCGCGCGCGAGCTGTTCTTGCTCGCCGCGCTGCCTGTGCAGATGCTGGACATTCGACGGCGCGCCTGAAGGACAGAGCCGCGCGCCCAGGCGAAGCGCGCGGCTCTGCGGGTGGAGCGACTCAGGCACGGGAGACCGGTGCGCGCCGCGGCGCGGCCCATCGCCTGCGTGACCACGCCGACTGGGCGTAACGCCGCATGGCGGCCGAGATGCGTGACTCTCGGTGCCGCTGCACGCGCTGGTACTCCTCCCGGATCTCCGCCATGCGCTCGTGCTGGCGCTGGCGGCGGGACTCGGAGTCGTAGTACATCACCGCGTTCACCTCCCTTCGCCGTAGCTTTCGATCGGATTCGTCCGAGTCGAGAGCCCGGTCTGGGGGAGATGCGGCGGAAAATGCGCTGCCTTCGGCGCAACCCACTTTGCGGGGGCAATTACCTAAACGGCTGGCACATCATCCGCTCGTGCTCGAAGTCGGGGTCGACTCGGCTACACCGTGGGTGATGGCTCCACGTTGTGCTCCTAGGTTGTATGACGGACGGCGTTTTCGTCTCAGAAACGACGAAAGCGGCCCTCTTGGGCCGCCTTCACCGAGTGGTCGCTGCGACGCCTATGCGTCTACTGGAGCTGCTCCGGTGGAGGCTGCCCGAAGGCGTTGGTCGCCGAACTCCATCTCTGCGGGTACGGCCCAGGTGGCCGGGGCGGAGATGACGTAGAGACGATTCGCGAGGTTGCTCTTCAACTGACCGTACCTCCTTTCCCCGAATTGAGCGCGTGACAATACACGAAGCATTGCAGGCGCGCAAGCGAATATCGCCAGGGATTTCATACGATCCGGGCAAGCCACGGCGATACGGCCTGCTCGACGTCGCTGCTGCTGCGGAGAGAGTGGGTGCCGGTGATCGTGACCACCTCGCGCTTCCATTCAGCGGGCGGCGGCAGGCCGAACGGATCGCGCTCCCCCTGCACGACGAGCGTCGGGACTGTGACCGCGTCGAGCTCGTCGAGGCGGCTTTTCTCTGGGCGGCCCGGCGGGTGCAGCGGAAACGCGAGGCAGAGCACTGCCGCCGCCCCTGTCTCCGCGGCCGTGCGGCAGGCGACACGCGCACCCGAGGAGCGGCCGCCCGCGACGAGCGGCAGCCCGGCGAGCGGCAGCTGTCCGACGACCGCGACCCACGCCGCGTCGAGCTGCGCCGCCGGAGCGGGCGAGCGCCGTCCGGCGACGCGGTAGGGCTGCTCGACGAGCGCCACGCTCAGCCCGACGTCTAGCCCTGCCCGCGTCGCGCCCTTCAGGTCCGGCGACTCGACGCCGCCGCCGGCGCCGTGGCCCAGCACGAGCCAGCCGCGCGGCGACTCCGCCTCGCGCAGGTGCGCGCGCGCCGGGCCGTGGGGCGTGTCGAGCTCGAGCATCCGCGCCCTATTCTCCTCTGGCGCGCGCGCCGGCGATCGAGACGCAGTGGCGCTCAACAGCGTACGGCGGGGAATGTACGTCCAGGGCACGCGGGACGGCGGGTCTAGATCACTCCGGGCGCGTCATCGGGCGTAGCGGTTGATCAGCGCCTGTGACAGCTGCCGCTGGCGGCGCCCGACCTCGACGCGGTTTGCCTCGAGCACGTCGCGTTCCGCGCAGTGGTCGCGAAGCGCCTGCCGTTCCGCGACGAGCATCCGCAATGCCTCCTCCAAAGACTCGACGCTAGCCATCGTGCCGACCGAGCGTCGCGGCGTACGCATACGGATGTCGGAACGCGTCCAACGCGCTGTCGCGAGCGACCTCGAGGTTGAACCCGACGCCGGTCGCAACGTCGCGAACCGAGACCTCGACGTGCCCGTCCAGCGGATTCCAGAGCAACAGGATCTCGTCGCTTCCGCTTAGCCGCTGGGCCAGCTCTCTTGAGGCCGATTCGCATCCCATGCCACTGAAGACCCCGCTGCCGAAGATCTATTCCGCGCCCCGGTCGTCATCCGGGCACGAACCTAACTCGACGGCGAGAAAACAGCAGCAGACCAGCCGATTTCGAAAAGTCAGGGGGGTTTCCACGGTGCGAGCACGGCCTGCCAGCGTCCACCATCGGGAGCGTCCAGTTCGACCTCTCGAGGAGGCAAACGATGAGCAGCATCTCCGTCACCCGCGTCTGGCTGATCGCCGTCGCCGCCGCCGCGGCGCTCGCAGCGACGGCACCGAGCGTGGCCGCCCCGGCTCAGACCGTCACCGGGACGGTTGGCCCCGGTTTCACGATCGCCCTGACGAAGGGCGGCCACAAGGTCACCAAGCTGAAGGCCCACACGCCGTACCGGTTCGTGATTAGCGACCGGGCGACGATCCACGACTTCCACCTCCGTGGTCCCGGAGTCGACCGAGTCCTTACCAGCGTCGGCTTCCAGGGCACGAAGAGCTACACCCTCACGCTGAAGAAGGGGACCTACCGCTTCTTCTGCGACCCGCATGCCTCGTTCATGCACGGCAGCTTGACGGTCGCATGAGCTGCGGGTCCCCAACGGTGGGGGACGAGCGCGCTTTGTCGGCGCCGGCGGTGGCGCCATATGCTCGGCTGGTCACACCGGTTGCCGGAGGTCGTCCGCTGATGGAGCACACTCTTGATCCCGCCCGGCTCGGGGACCACATCGACAGGCTCTACCGGGCCGCGTGGGCGCTGTGTGGATCGCGCGAGGATGCCGAAGACCTCGTGCAGGAAACCTATACGCGGGTGCTGGCGCGCCCGCGCCTGCTTCGGAACGAGGACGACCTCGGCTACCTCCTGCGGGCTCTCCGCAACACCTTCTTCAACCGCAAGCGATCCGAGCGCCGCCGGCTCCGACCTGCCCCGCTCCCCGACGACCTCGACGTGGTCGAGGACCCGCACGCACGCCAGCCGCAGGTCGCCCTCGAGGCAGGCGAGCTGTACAGGGCGATCGCAAAGCTCCCCGACGACTTTCGCGACGTGCTCGTGGCGGTGGACGTCACTGGCCTTTCCTACAAGGAGGCGGCCCGTGCCCTGCGGATTCGCGAAGGAACGGTGATGAGCCGCCTCTATCGCGCCCGCCAACAGGTCATCCGCAGGGTCGAGGGCGGCTAGAGCCGTCGGTGGCGGGTGTCAGCCGCGAGGCCGGGCGGTTCCGACGAGCACCTTCTCGCCGGAGGAAGCCTGGTCGCCGTTCGCCAGCTCGCGCGTGACCGTCAGCGTTCGGAACGACTTGGGCGAGACGCCGGCCCAGAGCGTGACGTTCTTGCCCTCGTTGAACGTCCCGATTGGGATGAGCACTCCGGCGCCGTTGCGGAGCCACGCTTCGTAGAAGCGACCGCGATCGAGGCGCGGAAGCCCTGAGGTGTCGAGCTCGATTCTCCAGCCGGACGACGTCTTGGTCAGCGTCGCCTGACCGCTCGCTCCGGGGAGGGAAGGCGTTGCTCCGAGGGCCGCCTGGAACTGCTCCGCGGACGAACGGGAGACGATCAACCCGATTGCGACCGCCCCCGCGACGGCCGCCGCCGCGAGTCCGGCCACCAATACGCGGCGAGGCCTTCGCGCGGGACGCGCCTGTCGTTGCTCTTCGATGCGCGCGCGCAGGGCTGCCGGGGCCTTCACCTCGGCCGCTGCGGACTGTGAGAGCGCGACCGCGCGCTGCTGCTCGGCCAGGCGGCCGCCAAGCTCCTCCGACGCAGCGACCCGTTCCTCGAGCTCGCCGCGACGGTCCGCCGGCAGCGACCCGTCCGCCAACGCGGCCAACTCGGCGATCTCGTTGCCGTCTGCTTCGTCGCGTGGGTGCCGTCTCAGAGGCATGGCACGTCGAACGGTAGCTCCCTGCTGGAGGAGAGAGGCGGGTTCGCGGGGGTGAACAAGAAGGGCATCACACCTTCAATGACCCCGTGCAGCCGGGTGTATTCCCTCGCGATCGCGCGAACTGCGGTGGCGGGAATAGGGAGCGCCGAGCGGTGTCTCTAGCAGTCGACAGGTCAACGACTTCGGAGGACACCATGAAAGGACACATCCGAGTTACAGAACGGCGCAGGACCCGGCCGACGCGGGGAGGTGCGCGTCTCGCGCGTGTGCTCGCGCTCGCCGTTGTCGTGCTGGCGGCGGCCGTCCAGGCAGTCTCGGCAGGCGCCGCGCCCCGGAGCGGGGCGCTCGTCAGGCTCCACCAAAGCAGCCTCGGCCGGATCCTCGCCGACTCGCACGGCAGGACGCTCTACCTGTGGGCGCACGACAAGCACGACAAGAGCACCTGCTACGGCGCCTGCGCCGTCTATTGGCCGGCGCTTACCACCCACGGCAGGCCGCGGGCGATCAGTGGAGCCCGGAAGGCGCTCCTTGGCACTACGCGGCGGAGGGACGGCAAGCTGCAGGTCACCTACCGCGGCCACCCGCTGTACCGCTTCGCGGGGGACACGAGAGCCGGCGAGACCTCCGGCGAGGGACTGACGGACTTCGGCGGCAGGTGGGACCCGGTCTCGGCTGCCGGCCTCGCGGTCCGGAAGGGCCCGATGGACTCCGGCCACTTCAAGCGGCCGAAGCTGGCCCACGGGATCCTGACGATCGAGGGCACCGCTGCGAGCGACAAGATCGCTCTCCGCCTCAAGGCGGGAGACCCGAACACCCTCCAGGTCGACGTTGGGGAAAACGGCTCGGCTGACTTCAGCTTCGCCCGAAAGAAGATCGCGAAGATCGCCGTACTGGCCGGGAACGGCGACGACTCCGTGCGCATCGACGAGAGCAACGGCGTCTTCACCGACACGATCCCGACGACGATCGACGGCGGGCCGGGTAACGACACCATCGCCGGAGGCTCCGGAAACGAGACGCTGATCGGCGGCGACGGCAACGACGTGATCGACGGCAACAAGGGCAACGACACCGCGCTGTTGGGTGCCGGCGACGACGTCTTCGTCTGGGATCCAGGCGACGGCAGCGACATCGTCGAGGGCCAGGACGGCTCCGACACGATGCGCTTCAACGGCGCAGCCGCGGCCGAGCAGTTCACCCTCTCTGCAAACGGCAACCGGCTCCGCTTCTTCCGCGACGTCGGCAACGTCACGATGGACACCGCCGGCGTCGAGCGGGTCGACGTGAACGCCCTCGGCGGCGCCGACCTGGTCACCGTCAACGACCTCAGCGGAACCGACGTCAGCAGCGTCAACGTCGACCTCGCCGGAAGCCTCGGCGGAGCGACGGGCGACGGCGCGGTCGACCGGGTGGTCGTCAACGGCACCAGCGGTGCCGACGCGATCAAGGTCGCCGGCGACCCATCCGGCGTGAACGTCTCGGGCCTGAAGGCCCAGGTGGCGATCCAGCATCAGGAACCGACCGACCAGCTCGAAGTGCACGGTCTCGCCGGCGCCGACTCGATCGACGCCTCCGGGCTCGCGGCCGGCACTATCGGACTCACGCTGGACGGCGGCGCGGACAACGACACGATTGCCGGCAGCCAGGGTGTGGAGACGCTGATCGGCGGCGACGGCAACGACGTGATCGACGGCAACAAGGGCAATGACACCGCGCTGATGGGCGCCGGCGACGACGTCTTCGTCTGGGATCCAGGCGACGGCAGCGACATCGTCGAGGGCGGGGACGGCCGCAACGACACGATGCGCTTCAACGGCGCAGCCGCGGCCGAGCAGTTCACCCTCTCGGCAAACGGCAACCGGCTCCGCTTCTTCCGCGACGTCGGCAACGTCACGATGGACACCGCCGGCGTCGAGCGGGTCGACGTGAACGCCCTCGGCGGCGCCGACCTGGTCACCGTCAACGACCTCAGCGGGACCGACGTGGCGAGCGTCAACGTCGACCTCGCCGGAGCGCTCGGTGGCACAGCGGGCGATGGAGCGGTCGACCATGTGGTCATGAACGGCACTG
The DNA here is from genome assembly GCA_963765785.1 of uncultured Actinomycetes bacterium. Taxonomy (GTDB): domain Bacteria; phylum Actinomycetota; class Thermoleophilia; order Gaiellales; family Gaiellaceae; genus AC-32. Next base: position 24,511 of record CAVXXW010000012.1, on the reverse strand, counting down.
CAGCCGACGACGCGATCGACGTCAGCGGCGACTCCGGCGAGGTGAAGGTGGGCGGTCTCGCCCCGCTGGTCACGATCGCCAACCCCGAGGCGACCGACCACCTCGAGTTCAATGGGCTAGAAGTCAACGACACCGTGAACACGGCCGGGCTGGTCGCCGGGACGATCCAGGTGTTCGTGGACGGAGGGCTCATCCCGTAAGGGGACCCTCCTCACCACGGTTCATGCGCGGGGCCTCCGAGTCGGAGGCCCCGCCGTTCTTCGTATGATCGAGCCGTGGCCGCTGCGCCGGCGATCGAGACCTCCGGGCTCTCGAAGACCTACGGTGGCCGGGTCTGTGCGCTCTCGGAGCTCGACCTACGGGTCGAGCGCGGCGAGGTCTTCGGCTACCTGGGCCCGAACGGCGCCGGCAAGAGCACGACGATCCGGATCCTGCTCGACCTGATCCGCCCGACGGAGGGCAGCGCCTCGCTGCTCGGCCTCGACTCGCGTCACGCGGGCGTGCAGGCTCGGCAGCAGGTCGGCTACCTCCCCGGCGACCTGCGTCTCTACGACCGGCTCACGGCGCGGGAGCAGCTCGATTCGCTCGCGCGCCTGCGCGGCGGCGTCGACGCCAAGCTACGCGACGAGCTCTGCGAGCGCTTCGGCGTCGTGCTCGACCGCCCGATCCGTCAGCTCTCGAAGGGCAACCGCCAGAAGGTCGGCGTCGTGCAGGGGTTCATGAACCGGCCGCAGCTCGTGATCCTCGACGAGCCGACCTCCGGGCTGGACCCGCTCCTCCAGGCCGAGTTCCGTGACCTGCTGCACGAGACCGCGGCCGACGGCCGCACCGTCTTCCTCTCGTCGCACTCGCTCGACGAGGTCCAGCACGTGGCACACCGGATCGGGATCATCCGCGCCGGCCGCCTCGTCGACGTCGACTCCGTCGAGCGGCTGCGCGAGCGAGCGCTCAGGCACGTGACGATCGCCTTCGCCGAGCCGGTCGAGGCGCGGGCCTTCGAGAACCTCGACGGCGTGCGCGTGGAGCGCGGCGAGGGCACGACCATCCGCCTCTCGGCGCCGGAGCCGGCGCTGGACGCGATCGTCAAGGAGGCGGCGCGGCACCGCGTGGTCGACCTCGTCTCGGAGCCGGCCGACCTGGAGGAGATCTTCCTCGAGTTCTACGAGGAGCCCGATGGCGACTGAGCTCCTCCGCCGCGGCCTGCTCGACCACCGCCGCGCGCTCGTCGGCTGGTGCCTCGGCATCGTCGGCTATTGCGTGCTCGTCGCCTCGATCTACCCCTCGATCAAGGGCTTCTCGGGCTTCGAGAAGCTCGTGCAGCAGTACCCGACGGCGCTCAAGTCGCTGTTCTCGATCGGCGGCGACATCACGACCGGCGCAGGCTTCCTCGACACGGAGCTCTTCAGCCTGATCCTGCCGCTGCTCGTGCTGACCCTGGCGATCGGGTCGGGCGCGCGGACGTTCGCGGGCGAGGAGGAGACCGGACGGCTCGAGCTCGTACTGGCCTACCCGCTGCGGCGGCGCAACGCGGTCCTGGCCAAGGCGGCGGCGCTCGCGGCCGAGGTCGCGCTCGTCTGTGTCGTCGGGCTCGCCGCGCTGGCCGCGCTCGACGGCATCGTCGGGCTCGGGCTCGACTTCGTGCACTTGGCCGAGGCGCTGCTCGGGGTCGCCGTGCTCGGCGTGCTGTACGGCTGGCTCGCTCTGGCGATCGGCGCGGCGTGGCCGAGCAAGCTGCTCGCGCTCGGAGTCCCTGCGGGCTACGCCGCCGCGGCGTACCTCGTCGGCGGCCTGCACGCGCTGGCGGGCTGGCTCGACCCACTTCGGTTCCTCTCGCCGTTCTGGCTGATCGGGCAGTCGCCGCTGGAAAACGGCGCGCGTGGCTGGGGTGTGCTGGTAGTTGCGGCCGCGGCGGCAGCAGTGCTCGCCGCAGGCGCCTTCTTCGTCGAGCGTCGCGACCTGGAGCTGCCCTAGAGGGGCAGCGTGAAGGCGACGCGGGCGCCGCCTCCGTCGCGGTTCTCGGCCCAGATCGTGCCGCCGTGCGCATGGACGAGCCCTTGCGCGATCGCGAGCCCGAGCCCGGCGCCGCCGCTCGCCCGTGTCCGGGAGCCGTCGTCGCGCCAGAAGCGCTCGAACATCCGCTCGGACGCACCCGGCGCCAGCCCGTCGCCGTCGTCCTCGACCGCGACGACGACGTGGTCCGAGCCCGGCTCGACGACGACGGCCACCGAGCCGTGCGGCTGCGTGTGGCGGACGGCGTTCGCGACGAGGTTGAGCAGTACCCGCTGCACCTTGTCCGGCGCGACCGAGACGACGGTGTCGGCCCCGACACGCGACTCGAGCCGCACGCCCCGTGCGTGCGCGTCGGCCTCGAGCGCGTCGACGCACGAGGCCACGAGCTCGGCGAGCGACGCGTCGCGCAGCTCGAGCGCGAGGGCGCCCGAGTCGATCCGCGCCAGCTCGAAGAGGTCTTCCACGAGACCGGAGAGGAGCTCCGTCTGCGCCCTGATCGCCGGCAGGTAGTCGGCGGGCTCCGCAAGGCCGTCCTCGAGCGCCTCGACCATCGCCCGCAGGGAGGCGAGCGGGGTGCGCAGATCGTGGCTCGCCCAGGCGACGAGCTCGCGGCGCGCGTCGAAGAGGTGCTCGAGGTTCGACGCCATCTCGTTGAACGCCGCGCCGAGCTCGTGCAGCTCGCGCGGGCCCGACTCCGAGGCGCGGGCGCTGAGGTCGCCGGCCGCTAGGCGCGCGGAGGCCGAGCGCAGCCCGTCCAGCGGCCGCAGGATCTGGCGTCCGACGACGAGTGCGCCCACCAGCGCGACGAGCATCGAGGCGAGGGCGACCGCCACGAGCTTCCCGTCGTCGTGCACGCCGAGCATCACCAGGCCGAAGCCGACCACGGCCGCGAGCGGAAGGCAGACGGCGGCGAGCGTGAGCAGCGTGAGCTGCAGGCGGATGCTCATCCGCGCAACCGGTAGCCGACGCCCCACACGGTCTCGAGCAGCTGCGGGTGCGACGGGTCGGGCTCGAGCTTCTCGCGCAGTCGGCGCACGTGGACAGTGACCGTGCCCGTGTCGAGCGCGGCCGAGTAGCCCCAGACGCGGTGCATCAGCTGGTCGCGAGAGAAGACGCAGTTCGGGTTCGAGGCGAGAAACCAGAGCAGGTCGAACTCCTTCGCGGTCAGGCTCAGCGGCTCGCCGTCGCGACGCGCTTCGTGCCTCGCCGCGTCGAGCTCGAGCGGGCCGAGCGCGATCCGCTCGCGCGGCGGCGCGGCGGGCCGTGCGCGGCGGAGCACCGTCCGCACGCGCGTCGCGAGCTCCCGCGGCGAGAACGGCTTCGTCACGTAGTCGTCGGCGCCGAGCTCGAGCCCGACGATGCGGTCGGCCTCCTCGACCCGCGCGGTCAGCAGGATCACCGGCAGCTCGGAGCTCGAGCGGATCCAGCGGCAGAGGTCGAGCCCGTCGCTTGTGCCCGGGAGCATCACGTCGAGGAGCACGAGGCTCGGGGACTCGCGCTCGATCAGCTCGCGGGCGCTGTCGCCGTCGCCCGCGCTGATGACGCGATGCCCGTCGTGCTCGAGGTATCGCGCGACGACGTCCCTCACGAGCGGCTCGTCGTCGACAACGAGAACGGTGGTCACGCCCACACTCTGCTGTCCAACGGACGCGGCGCCCGTTACGCGTTCCTTAAATCGTCCAGCGCGAGTTCGCAAAAACGTAAGGGCGCCTGGGCCGGCTCGCTCCTAGCGTGACGGCCGTCCACAAGGAGGAGCTCATGCACCGTCCAGTTCTCGCCGCGCTGCTCGCGGCGCTCGCCTTCGCCCTGGTCGGGGCGCAGTCGGCGCTCGCGTCGGCCCGGCACGACCATCACCACGGGCACGGACGCAAGGTCGTGTTCGTCCAGACGAACCAACCGGGTGAGAACGCGATCGTCGTCTTCGACCGCGCCCACGACGGCACGCTGACCCAGGCCGGCACGTATGCAACCGGCGGCGCCGGCGGCGCGGCCGCGCCCGGCGCGGAATCCGACCACCTCGCCTCGCAGGGCTCGCTCGCCTACGACGCCGGCGAGCATGCGCTCGTCGCCGTCAACGCGGGCAGCGGCACCGTCTCGGCGTTCCGCGTCCACGGCGACCGGCTCCGGCTGGTCGACGTCGTCCCGTCGGGCGGGCAGTTCCCGGCGAGCGTCGCGATCGACGACGGCCTCGTCTACGTGCTGAACTCCGGCGGCTCGGGCAGCGTCGCCGGCTTCCGGCTTGACCACGGCGCGTTGATCCCGATCCCGGGCTCGGTGCGGTCGCTCGGGCTCGCGAACGCGAACCCGCCGAACTTCTTGACCGCGCCCGGCCAGGTCGGCTTCTCGCCGGACGGCCGGCAGCTGCTCGTGACCACCAAGGCGAGCACGAGCTCGATCGACGTCTTCGCCCTCCGGCCCGACGGCCGGCTCTCCGCGGCGCCCGTCGTGAACGCGAGCGCGACGCCGGTTCCGTTCGCGTTCACCTTCAGCCCGTTCGGCCGCCTTGTCGCGGGCGAAGCGGGCGCGAGCTCGGTGACCACCTACCGCCTGCAGAACGACGGCACGCTCACCGGCCCGCAGTCGGCGAGCGACGGCCAGGCGGCGCTGTGCTGGATCCAGCGCGTCGGGCCGTACTACTTCGTCTCGAACACCGGCAGCAACACGCTCAGCTCGTTCTGGCTCGCGCCGAACGGGCAGCCCGTGCTGCTGAACGCCGTTGCGGCCGCCACTCCGGCGGGGCCGATCGACCTGGCCGCGAGCGACGGCTTCCTCTACGCGGAGACGGGCATCGCCGGCACGGTCGAGGAGTACGCCGTGCAGGCCGACGGCTCGCTCATCTCGATCGGGAGCGTCACCGGGCTCCCGGCCGGGCTCGAGGGAATCGCCGCTTCCTGATCCGCCGACCGGGGCCCGCCGTTGGTCGGCGACGGGCCCCGGCTACTCTCCGGCCCGATGATCCGGCGCCGACTGCTCGTCCATGGCCGCGTCCAGGGTGTCGGCTTTCGCTACTCGCTCGCGCGTCAGGCCCAGTCGCGCGGCGTTGCGGGCTCGGCCGTGAACCGGCCGGACGGAACCGTCGAGGTCCTGCTCGAGGGCGATCCCGAAGCGGTCGCGTCGCTCGTGCGCTGGTGCGAAGAGGGCCCGCGCGGGGCCGTCGTCTACCGGGTCGACGTCTCGGAGGAGCAGCCGGAGGGCCTGCGCGGGTTCGCGACCCGCTAGAGGTAGCGCGAGATCCAGTCGCGGACGCGGTCCCACGCGTCCGTGTGGTGCTGGCGTTCGGTCCAGCCGTGTCCCTCGCGCGGGAGGACGACGAGCTCGGTCTCGCAGCCTGCTTCCACGAGCGCGTTGTGGAACTCGACCGCCTGGCCGAGCGGCGTGCACAGGTCGTCCTCGCCGTGGACGATCAGCGTCGGGGTCTTGCACTTCGCGGCGTGGTAGAGCGGAGAGCGCTTGGTGTACTCGCCGGCCGGGTCGAGCGGGTCGGCCTGCAGGTAGAGCCGGTCGAACTGGCCGATGTTGGTCGTGAAGTGGAAGCTGATCCAGTCGGTCACGACCGCAAACGGCAGCGCGCACGCGAAGCGGTCGCTCTGCGTGACCGCCCAGCAGGCCATGAAGCCGCCGTAGCTGCCGCCGCTGATCCCGACCCTGCCGGAGTCGACGATCCCGTCGGCGGCGAGTGCGTCGATGCCGGTCAGGATGTCCTGCAGGTCGCCGCCGCCCATATCGCCGAGGTTGGCCTCGGCGAACTCCGGCCCCCAGCCGACGCTGCCGCGGACGTTCGGGAGCAGCGTCGCGACGCCCTCTGACGCGTACAGCTGCGCGTAGCCGTAGGCCGGAGCGAACTGCCACGTCCACGAGCCGGTCGGGCCGCCGTGCACGTCGACGACGAGCGGCAGTGGCCCGTCGCCGCGCTCGCGCGGGAGTGCGAGCAGGCCCTGGATCTCGAGGCCGTCGGACGACGTCCAGCGGTAGTCGCGCCACTCGACCGTCGCCAGCTCGTCCTTCAGCGCAGCGTTGAGGCTCGTGAGCGCGCGCCGCTCGCCGTGCTCGACCAGCACGACCTCGGCCGGCTCGTCCGGGCCTTCGAGCGGCATCGCGATGCGCGAGCCGTCGGCGCTCGACGCGAAGCGCGGCGCGTAGCGGTTGCCGAGCGTGAGGTCGCCGCCGACGAGCTCGAGGTAGGAGCCGTCGAGGTCGAGGCGACCTGCGAACGACCCGGCCTCGCGACAGCCGGCGACGAGCAGCGTCCGCTCGTCGGCGAACTCGACCCAGCTGGCGTGCAGCTCGGGCGCGACCGGCCCAGTGCCGAGCACGTGGACGGTGCCGGTGAGCGTGCCGCGGTCGGACGAGAAGCCCTCTAACCACGCGACCTGTCCGTCCGGTGAGATCACCGGCGCCTGCAGCTGCCACTTCGGCGTGTGCACGCGCTCGACCGTCCGCGCGTCGAGGTCGACGAGGCCGAGCCAGGCGTCGTACCACGCACTCTCCGAGGGCTCGTCGGTGCAGACTGCGACCGCCTTGCCGCCGGCCCAGTCGAACTCGAACACGTTCGTCCGCTCCGGCGTGACGTCGCGCGTCTCGCCGCTCGCGGCGTCGACGAGCCAGAGCCGGCGCCAGAACTGCGCGGGCTTGATCACCTTCGGGTCCTGCTCGCCCGCGCCGGCCTCTTCGATCTTCCTGGCGGACTGCGCGCCGGCCATGTCGGCGCCGATGTCGGCCGCGAGCACGAGCAGCTGCGACCCGTCGGGCGACCAGCGCAGGTCCTCCACCGAGCCCGGAATCTCGCCGAGCTCGTCACCGTCGACCCACAGCGAGAGCCGCCCCTCGTGGCCGGCATCGGATGAGTAGGCAAGTCGCGACACGTCGGGCGAGAAGCGCGGCAGCGAGCCGGCCGGGCCCTCGCGCAGCTCGCCGTCGACCTCGCCGCTCCAGAGGTGCGTCTCGATCGACTTGCCCTTCTCGCGGTACAAGGCCGAGACGGCGAACGCGATCCGCTGCCCGTCCGCCGAGAGCGTGACGTCGGCGAAGCGCTTGAGCCGAAGCACCAGCTCGGGCGTGACCTTCTCGGCCGATCTGACCGCCGAGTCCATGCGGCGACTCTACGCCACGCTGCGCGCGTGAGCACCGCGACCCCGGCTCGACGAGCGCGAGCGAGACCGGCCGGCTGGAGCGGAGATTAGTCCAGTACGGCCTCCTCGCTCTTCTCCGCGGGTAGGAGCGTCTTCCAGGTTGCGAGGTGCTCGGGACGGTGGAAGTCGCCGTTCGCGACCACCGGCAGGCGCTCGCGCACGACCCAGGGGTCCACTTCCACACCGGCCTGCAACCGGCCGGTAACTATGTGGCCGCGACCACCGCTCCGGAGGCGCCGGCCGCCTGCTCCGCCTTCCGGATCAGCAGGTACGCAGCGAGCAGGGCGGCGAGGGCGGCGTCGCGCCCTGGCGCGAGCTCGATCTGGCCGGTCGTCCGGAAGGTTCCGGAGGAGACTATGCCGCGCAGCCACGGTTCCCCGTCCTGGCCGACGAAGCCGTAGCCCTCCTTGCGGCCGAGGGACTTCCACTGGGCATGCTCGAGGCCGCCCAGCTCGACGGAGCTTCTGCGAACGCGGGCAAGCTCCTCGCCCGTCGCCGCGTCGACCACCATGTGCTCGGTTCGGAGCACGCCGCTCGAGCGGATCTCGACCTCGCGCCCGCCGACGCTGCCGCGGCCGCCGCGCCTGAGCGCCGGCAGCTGCAGCTCGGCGACCACGTCGTCGCCGTGGCGCAGCTGCCACTCCCGCTTCCGAGTCGGCTGCGAGAGCGCGAGCCCCGTCCAGTGCTCGCCGTCCACGGGTCAAGGCTACGCCCAGGGCGGCCGCCAGGCGACGGCCGCCCTGGGGCGCTGTCAGTGCAAGGGCTGGAAGTAGTGCTTCACCATGTAGCGGGCGACCTGCCGGCCGAGCTTCTTCGCCTGCTCGTCCGCCGTGCGGAAGTGGAGGCCGGCCCAGATGCGCGCCTCGACCAGCTCCTTCAGCGGCTGCTGGATCTTCGTGAACGTCCGCGTCTCGCCCGGGAAGCGGCTGCTCGTCACGTTCAGCGTGAGCTTGTTGGTCCCGAAGAACGTGCGCAGCGCCTCGAGGGCCGCACTGTCCAGGCCGATGTGGCCGGACGGGTGCTCCGGGTACGGCGCGGTGATCAGCGCAGCCCACGTCGGGTCGGCCGTGGTCGCCGGGTTCCCGTCGAGGTCGGCTCCGCGGATGGCCTGCCACGGCCGCCAGAAGTCGAAGTGGTACTTGTCGTTCCAGACGTTGATCGCAGCGTCCGCCGAGGCGAGGTTCAGCATCGCGTAGAGCAGCGCGCTGTCGCCCAGGTCCAGTGCGCGCTCGTCAGCCAGCCCGCGCGCGGCGCCGTTCCAAAGCAGCCCGGGCCCGCCGGCCGTCTGCCAGAAGATCGCGTTGTGCGTCTGCTCGGCCGAGCGCACAGAGCTCGTGACCGAGCCGAGCGCCTTCGTCTCGTTCACGTCGACCGCGTACGCCGTGCTGCCGAGCGACTGCGGCCCATCGGTGCGGAACTGCGACGCCTTGTGGAGCAGGAACGGCTTCACGTTCGCGACCCAGGCCGTCGGGTCGAGCTGCAGCGAGCCATCGGCGTTCAACAGCGGCTGCCAGTGGCCGGGGCTCGTGTTCGAGACCCACGGCGACGGCCCGAAGCGCCCGTCGTTTACGCGTGCAGCCAGCATCGCGTCCGCTGCCGCAGTGCCCGCCGCGACGCCTGCGTCTTTGGAGGCCCCGTTGGGCACCGCGGCGAGCGACGCCGCGTACTCGTTCGACAGGCTCGTCAGCAGCGCCACCCGGTTCGGGAACGCGATCGACGCGGGCACGGTCGAGACGATGTTCGACAGCACCCGGTACGCAGCCCCCGCCGCCGCGGCGTCCTTCGACGCGGTCGGGACGAACGGCGTCCCGAGCAGGTACGGTCGGTGTCGCGGCTCGATCGCGTTGACCGCGTCGTACACGGCGCCCTGCGTCATGGCCAGGTCGACCTGCAGCGCCGGCGCCGCCCCGCCGGCCGGGCCCGGGAAGACGACAAGCGTGTCTGTGGCGACCTTGTTCCAGTGCGTCACCTCGTTCGCCTGCGCGACCGCCGGGGCCGCGAGGAGCGCGAGCGCGCCCACCGCGACCAGGCGGCGAAGTCGTTTCACGTGCATGATTCCCCCTTCTCGTTTGCCAGCGAGAGGAGCGTCTCCGGGCGCGCCCCTGGCGTCGATACGACATTCGTCGTATCTTTGAGCGACCGTGTCTGTGCTGGCGCCTAGAGACGCGGAGCGCGTCCTGCGCTTCCTCGGCGACGCCGAAGAGCTCGGAGACGAGCATGCCTTCACACCGCAGCTGCTCGAAGAGCTCGGCAAGCTCATCCGCGCCGACGAGGTCACCTACTGCGAGCTCGACCGCGTGCGGCAGCGCGACCGCTACGTCTCGACGCGGCCGGGGGACGAGTGGCAGGAGACCGAGGCCCCCTACTGGGAGATCTCCCACGACTACCCGACCTGCCACCAGCACGACTCGGGGGACTTCCGCGCCTTGAAGCTCTCCGACTTCATCAGCTTGCGGCAGCTGCGGAAGACGCGGATCTACGCGCTCTGGTTCCGGCCTGCGAACATCGAGCGCGAGGTCAGCGTCCCGATCCCGTCGCCGCCGTGGCACACGAAGACCTTCATCCTCGACCGCTACGTCGGGAGCCGCGACTTCAGCGAACGGGACCGCGCGGTCGACCTCCTCCGGCCGCACTTTGCCCGGCTCTGGCACGCCGCCGACACGCGGCGCCGGCTGCGTGCGGCACTGGACGGCCTTGACGGCGCGTCCGAGCACGAGGCTCGCGGCGTGATCGTCCTCGCCTCGGACGGGCGGATCGCGTTCGCGTCCCCGCCGGCCCGGCGCCTGCTGCGCGATTACGTCGGTGAGGGGCGAGGGCCTGAGTTGCCCGCCCGGCTCGCGGACTGGGTCGAGTCCGGCGCGCCGGTGCTGGCGATCACTGCCGGCGACAATTGCGTCACCGTCAGGCGCAGCGGCGACGCGCTGCTGCTCGAGGAGACGCGTGGGCTGCTCGACCTGACCCCGCGCGAGAGCCAGATTCTGGCCTGGGTCGCGCGCGGCAAGACGAACCGCGAAGTCGCCGAGCTCCTCTGGATCGCCCCGACGACGGTGCGAAAGCACCTCGAAAACGTGTACGCGAAGCTCGGGGTCACGACGCGCACTGCGGCCGTCGCGCGGTTCCTCGGCGTTCTCGACGCCTAGGCTTCCACGCGATGGCGCGTCACGTCGTGCTGCTGCGCGGGATCAACATCGGCCCGCGGAACCGGATCGCCATGCCTGCGCTGCGCGAGGCACTGGAGGCGGCCGGCTTCGAGGACGTCCAGACCTATGTGCAGAGCGGCAACGTCGTTCTCACGAGTGGCGCGAAGGCCAACGCCCTGCGGAAGCAGGTCGAGCAGGTGATCACGGACAGCTTCAAGCTCGAGATCGCCGTCGTCGTGCGCACCGCAGCCGACCTGGCCCGGATCATCAAGACCAACCCGCTCGCCAAGGTCGCGACCGAGCCGAAGCGTTACCAGGTGACGTTCCTCGAGTCGAAGCTCCCCGCCGCGACCGTCCGGGAGCTCGAAGCGGTGGCGGCGCCCGAGGAGCAGGTCGTCGCGCGCGGCCGCGAGGTCTACGCGTGGCACCCGGGCGGCGTGGCGCGCTCGAAGCTCTGGGCCAAGCTCGGCGGCAAGGGCCTCGGCGTCACCGCGACCTCACGGAACTGGACGACGGTCGAGGCGCTGCGCGATCTCGCCGGCGGCTAGGCATATTCAGCCGCCGGCGAGACGCAGCTCGCTGCCGTTGCTCAGGTCGCCAGAGCCTTCTGCTTGAGGGCGTCGAACTCGGCGGAGCTGATCGTTCCCTCGTCGAGCAGCTTCTTCGCGTTGGCGATCTGCTCGGCCGGGTCGGAGCTGGTGGCGACGTCCCGGATGTAGGCGTCGGCCTGCTGCTGAGCCGCCTGCTGCTGTTTCTCGTTCCGCTCGGCCATGCCCTTGCTCTCGGCGATCAGGTAGATCAGCACGCCGAGGAAGGGCAGGATGATCACGAAGATCACCCAGAGCGCCTTCATCCCGCCGTGGATGTCGTGCCGCCGGAAGATGTCGGCGAAGACGGTGATCAAGAGCCAGAACCAGATCACCCACGCGAAGATGATGATCAACGTCCAGAGGACGTCGAGAAACGGGTAGTCCGCTGCAATCACGCGGTTCCTCCTGTTTGGGGTCGCGTCCAGCCTGACGCGGGTGAAGGACGGACGTGTAGTCCCAGCGGGATGATACGCAGGTTGCCGCGGGTTGTAGGAAGATCGCGCCGATGATCCGGCTGGCGAAGCAGCTCACGCTGTCGTGGATCGCGAACGCCGTCGTGCTCGCCGTCGTGGTCGCAGTGCTCGACGGCGTGACCGTGGACTCGGCCGGCGACCTAATCCGGGCGGCGCTGCTGTTCGGAATCCTGAACACGATTCTCAAGCCGATCCTGCGGCTGCTGACGCTGCCGCTCGCATTCATCACGCTCGGCCTGATCTGGTTCGGCGTCGCCATGCTGATGCTCTGGCTGACCGACCTGCTCGTCAGCGGCTTCGAGATCAACAACTTTCGCTCGCTGGTCTGGGCGACGATCGTCGTCTGGGCCGTGAACGTGGTGCTCGACTTCGTTCCGGGCCCGTGGCGCGGGACGCGCCGGGATTAGGCCGTCGCAGTCGAAAGCCCGGCGGCGACCGCGAAGCCCGTTGATCGCGGCCTGGAAGTGCCCGCCGGTCGCGCGAGAGCACATAGCCAAGCGGCGTCGCCAGCGCGCACGCCGCAGCCACCCCGAGCCAGAGCAGCCGGATCTGCCGCACGGCGGTTCCTGCCGCGTCGAGGAAGGCGCCGAGCGCGAGCCCGATCGCGACTGCCGCGCCGCCGCCGACCCTCACGGCTTCCTCGAACAACTCGAAGCTGACGGCGCTGATCAGCCGAAGGCAGCTCCCACGGCTCGCGACCCTACTCTTGACCCCGGGCGGCGAGAGGAGTAGACCTCGCCTCAGGAGCAACGAAGGGATCAGCGTGCCGCCGTCACGCGCCACATCGTTGCTGCGGCCCACGGCCCACCGCGAGGGGGGCACGAGGGCCTCTCTGTCCAAAGCGAGCGACGCCGCCGCGCGCACGCCCGCACCCGCCTGAGGAGGAGGATCCCATGGCTGCTGCACGGTCCACGAAGAAGACGCCGGACGTCCCGACCGACGCCCACGCGAAGAAGCAGCTCCAGCGCCACATCGAGCTGGGCGAGCTCGAGGACCTCGCCGACATCATCAAGTTCCCTGGCACGCCGCGGTACGTCGTCACGTACATGAACTCGCAGAAGGGCGGCCGGATCCAGTCGGCGACGATCGTGACGGTGACGAATCAGTCGCCGAGGCCGAACGTCGTGACGGTGCTCTGGTTCAAAGGCTTCACCTCGAACAACTCGCCCGTCGGGATGACGGTGATGGCGATCCCCCCAGACTTCTCGGTCGACTTCGCCTCGCGCAACATCCCGAGCGAGCTGACCGTCGTGAACTCCGTCTGCAACCCGGAGCTCGTCTTCGACGAGGGCCGGGCGATCGTCGGCTCGAGGCAGCCGGAGATTGCGGTCAGCAGCCGCGTCTACTACACGGCCGGGAGGACGGACACGGAGCTGCTCGCGATCACGGACTCGAAGGTCGTCCGTTTCGACCAGGGGAACGCCGGTGACTGACCCGAGCTAGCCGGGCTCGTCCGGCGACGGGTCGAGCGCTGCCGGCTCGTCCGGCGTCGGCTCGAACGGCGTCGGCTCGGCGGGGATCTCCTCGCCGTTCCGAGCAGCCTCGCGCTTCTCTTGCCGGGCCTGCTGTTTCAGGGCGCGCTTCTCCGCGACGGCACGCTCGCGGTTGCGCTTGTTGATCGTCTGCTGCCGCTTCTTGTTCGCCATCCGCGTCTACCCCCGACCCCGGCCGCGCATCCGGGCTCGCCGCGCCGCCACTTCGGGCACGAACGACACGCCGCGCGCCTCGCGCGAGCCGTTCGCGCCCTCGATCTCGAACGTGACGACCTTGTGTGCGCAGCGCCCCTCGGGCCGCTCGCCCGGCGCAAAGCCGTCGCCTGCGACCGCAAGCCGCTCACCCTCGTCGGTCATGATGAAGCCGTAATCCTTCGCCGCGTTGAACCAGAGCATTTGTCCTCTCATGGCGATCCTTTCGCTAGGAGGCGGCGCGCGCCGCGGCTGCAGCGCGCGCCTGCGCTCGGTTAACCGACGGGCGTGACGTTCTTCGCCTCGGGGCCCTTGGCACCCTCGGCGGCCTCGTACTCGACCTTCGCGCCTTCGGCGAGCGACTTGTAGCCGTCACCGGCGATGGCCGTGTGATGGACGAAGAGATCCTTCTCGCCGTCGTCGGGGCTGATGAAGCCGTAGCCCTTCGAGTCGTTGAACCACTTCACTGTTCCTGTAGCCATAGAAAAACACCTCCTTCTACCTTTCGCGAACGGGTAGATGGGAGGCGTCAGCCGGCCAGTACACGCTCTGTGGAGCCTCTAACGCTAGCGCAACTGCCGCAGAACGGTGCTAAAGCAAGAGCGTCTGGGCGCTCCCTCGATCGAGGGACTGGCGCTTGAGGCCCAAGGGCGCCCGCCGATGTAGGCCCGATGCGCCGCCCGCTGCTCGTCCTCGTGCTGCTCGCGACCGTCGCCGCCGGCTGGGCCAAGGCTGCGTGGGGCCGGGTCGATCCGCCGCCCCAGCGGGCCCGGACGCGCCACGCCGCACGCGTCCAGGTGCTGGCCCGGAAGGTCGTCGGGTATGCCCGCCACCAGGTCGGCGTCGGCTACAGCTGGGGCGGTACCTCGCGCGCAACGGGCTTCGACTGCTCGGGCCTCGTGTACGCCGCGTACCGCTCGATCGGCTGGAAGATCCCTCGGTCGTCGTGGGACCAGCTGCGTGTGGGCAGGCCGGTTCGCTTCGCGCGGCTACGGCCGGGTGACCTGCTGTTCACGGAGGGCGGCGGCCACGTGCAGCTCGTGGTCTCGCAGAACGCTGCGATCTCGGCGCCGCAGACGGGCGAGCGCGTCCGCTACGTGCCGCTGGCGCAGCTCCGGCCGGAGTTCGCCGGCGCGCGCCGGCTCCTGCGCTAGCGGCTTCGCGCTTCGTAGGCTTCGCGCGTGACTGCCGAGGAGGTGGCCCTCGAGGTCGAAGGCGCGATGCTCGCGGGCACGCTGGCCTTGCCCGAGAGCCCGTCGCCCGCGCCGGTGGTGATCGGCGTGCACGGCGCCGAGGGAGGGACGCGTGACTTCCACCTGCTCCGCCACCTCGAGGCGACCCTGCCGCCTGCGGGCTTCGCGACCCTGATCTTCGACCGTCGAGGCGAAGGCGAGTCGACCGGCGACGCCGCATCGAGCTATGAGCGGCTGGCCGAGGACGTCCGCGGGTGGCTGCGGCACTGCGCGGCCGACCCGCGGCTCGACTCCGCGCGGATCGGCCTCTGGGGGATCAGCCAGGGCGGCTGGATCGCGCCGCTGGCGGCCGCCGGCTCTGGTGACGCGGCGTTCCTGGTGGCCGTCTCGTCGGCAGGCGTCACGCCCGGTGTCCAGATGGACTTCGCCACGCGGGCGCTGCTACGCGAGGCCGGCCACGGCGACGAGGCGGTCGAGCGGGCGCTTGCGCTCCGGCAGGCGATGGACGACGTTTCCGCCGGGCGGATGCCGGTCGACGAGGCCCAGGTGCTCCTCGACGCCGCGGCCGCCGAGCCGTGGTTCGGGCTCGCCTTCGTGCCGCCCGACGCGTCCCTCGTCGACGCGACCTGGGCGGAGGAGATGGAGTTCGACATCCGGCCGGCGCTGCGCAGGCTCGACCTGCCGGTCCTGCTCTTCTTCGGCGAGCACGACCGCTGGATCCCGGTGGCGGAGAGCGCCGACGTCTGGCGAACCGAGCTCGGGCCGGACGCCGACCTCACCGTCGTGTCGCTGCCCGGCACCGGTCACGCGGCCACCTTCGCGGCTGACCCGTCCGACTGGCTCGAGCACGGGCCGGTCTCGCCCGACTACGAGCGCGCGCTTCTCGCCTGGCTCCGCGACCGGCGGGTCTAGGATCTTCCCGTGGAACCTCGCGAAGCGCCCGTCAGCAGCCGCCGCGAGCTCGAGATCGCCGCGCCGCCCGAGGTCGTATGGGACGTCCTGACCGGCTTCGAGCAGTGGCCGACCTGGAACCCCGAGGTCAAGTCGATGTCGATCGCTGGGCCCGTCGCGCCGGGCACGGAGTTCCGCTGGAAGGCCGGCCCGGGGACGATCGTCTCCACGATCGAGCAGGTCGACCCGCCGAGCTCGATCCGCTGGCGCGGCCGGACGCTCTCGATCAAGGCGATCCACGACTGGCGATTCGAGCCACGCGACGGCGGGACGCACGTCGAGACCCACGAGACGTTCAGCGGCGTGCTCGCGCGGGTGTTGCGTGGCTCGCTCCAGAAGACGCTCGACCGCTCCCTCGAGGAGGGCCTACAGGCGCTGAGGCGCGAGGCCGAGCGCAGGGCCGCGGCCTAGAGGCCGGTCTCTGCCCGGATGCGGCCGGCGTCCGCGGCGGCCTGGAGCGCCGCGCAGTCGCGCTCGTTCTGGTCGGCGTACGTCTCGGCGAAGCCGGCAAGCGCGCGGTCGGAACGACTCGCCGCTCCCGAGGTAGGCGGCGATCGCGACCGGGTCTCCCGAGCGCGCGCGCGTGGGCGAGCGTCCGGCCGTAGACCTCCGCGTAGAGCTCCATCGCCTTCGGGTCCAGCACGTCGAGGTTCGCGCCTGCTCCCTCGAGCAGCTCGACCGGGTCGGGCCGGCCGGCTTGCGGCTCCCACTCGCCGAGTGCAGAGCGCCGAACCTCGGCGCACACCGCCTTCCCGCGCGCCGCCCGCTCCGCCGGCGTCCCGTCGCCGTTCACCGGGAAGAGGGTAGAGCCTGGGGGGAAGCCGGGTGGCGCGGCTTCCCCCCAGGGGTCCCTAGGCTGCGGCGTCGAGCGCCGGCGCCTCCTCGACCACCGCGGACTCCCGCTTGTTCCGGCCGGCGATCGCGAGCCGCCCGCTCGGCCGGCGTCCCGTCGCCGTTCACCGGAAGAGGTAGAGCCGGATGGGTGGCTGGGCTTGGCCAGCGGCATGCCTAGGAGTTGAACTGGGCGCAGGAGCCGGCCCTGTCGAACCCTTCCTTGATCTTGCCTCCGTTGGCCTTGAGCGACTGGATCGTGGTCGACGTGTCGACCGCGAGGGACTGCAGCGCGGGCGCGAGCGGAGCCAGCGTCCTGATCGTCTCCGACGCGGTCGCACCCGCCGGCACGCTCGCGACCGTCCGCTTGGCCTGTGCCGCCGTACTCTGGACCTGCGCCGCGTACGCATCGAGCTGCTGCTTGGCCTTGGCCCCGGTGTCGCCGCCGGGCGAATCGAGCGCCTTCAGGTCGGCCGCCATCTGCTCGGTCGCGTCCACCGCCTCCTGAATATCGGTTCGCACGCCTGCGAGCGTTCCTGCCTGCGGGGACTGAAGCTTCGCCGTGATGTCGTTCGTCGACTTCTTGACCTGGCTCTGCCAGGTGGCGATGTCCGTGCAGACGCTGCCGGCCCATTTCTCCTCCGACGAGGTGCCGCCGCCACAGCCGGCTGCGATGACCCCGAGCATCGCCGACGCGGCGACGACGGATGCGAAGCGCGTCACCATCGGACCTCCCGGTCGGTAGGGAACCACGCTACGCCCAGGCCGCTACCGTCGCAACCGGCGACGTTCAACCGCGGAGCCTTGCGAGCGCCGCCGTCCGGCTCCGGGCGCCGAGCTTCGTATACACGTGCTCCAGGTGCTTGCGCACGGTGCTGAGCTCGACCACCAGGGCCCGAGCAATCTCGGTATTCGAGAGACCGTCGCCGACGCAGCGCATCACTTCGCGCTCGCGCGGCGTGAGGACGGCGCCGTCTTGGAGCGGCTCGGTCAGTCTCGCAAGACGGCGGCGAAGCCACGCGGCGCGATAGACCGCGGCGAGGTGCGGCCGCACGAGACGCATGATCAGCCGCTCGCGCGGGCCGAAGTCTCGCGTTCCGAACACCGCGAGCTGCGCCTTCCAGCCCCGCGGAGGGTCGAGGTCGACGTGGATCTCGTCCACGGCTCCAGCGTCACGAAGGTTCGGATTCCAGTCGGGCCGTAGCCGCAGGCCCCGGTCGAAGACCTGCGACAAGACGACCGGGCCTGCACCGCTCGCGAGCTTCAGTCGATGGAGCTCGACGGTTCGGGTGCACGACCACACCTCGTCCGGCACCCCGCTCCAAGGGTGCTTCACCCAGGAGCAGACGACACGCTCGCTTAGCACGCGCCGGGGATTGTCGACCTCGAAGAAGGCCGCATGGTCGCACCGCACGACTCGCGCCAGTTCGTCGAGCAGGTCAGGCACGATCGGCGCGGGGCCCTCGCTCGCGTGTGCATGCTCGAGGAACGAGAGAACCGCCTCGAGATCCGCCGCCGAGAGACGTGTCATCGGCCCCCGAAGATACGCCGAAATGCGAATAGACACAAAGTCGCTCCCCCTCGATCCTCCTCAGCACCGCCAACAGGAGGGAGGACCGTGGACACACGCATTTGCACATTTCTGGCGCTTCTCGCAGCTGCGCTGGTCGCGACACTCGCACCCGCCGCGAGCGCCCACCACCCGCCCGGTACGCACAGCCCGGTGCTGCTTGCAGCGGGTCTTGCCGGCGGGCTGGGGAGCACCGTCGGCCCCGGCCACAAGCTCTACGTGGCCGAGCCGCGCGAAGGCCGGATCGCGCGCGTCGATCCCGAGACGGGAGCGGTGTCTACGTTCGCGAGCGGCCTGCCGAAGCAGCTGCCTGCAATCGGCCTGGGCGGCGTGATGGACGTCGAGTTCGTCGGCCAGGCGGCTTACGCGCTCGTCACGCTCGTCGGGCCCGACGTCGGCGGCAGCGACACGGTCGGGATCTACCGAGTCGACGGTCCGCACAGCTTTACGGTCGTGGCCGACATCGGGAGCTGGGCGATCGCGCACCCCCCGAGCACCGACTTCTTCGTGCCGAGCGGCGTCCAGTACGCGATGGAGCGCTACCGCGACGGGTTCCTGGTCACGGACGGCCACCACAACCGAGTGCTGCGGGTCGGCCTCGACGGCTCGGTCAGCGAGTTCCGCGTGTTCGGCGACATTGTCCCGACCGGGCTGGCAGTGCGCGGAGAGCGGGTGTACATGGCGGAAGCCGGCCCGATCCCGCACCTGCCGGAGAACGGCAAGATCGTCTCCTTCGGCCTGAGCTCGCCAGTCACGGAGGTGGCCGTGGGCGGACCGCTGATGGTCGACGTCGAGCTCGGGCGCGGGCATTCGCTCTACGGCCTCGCGCAGGGCCACTGGAGCGACACCGATCCGGGCACGCCGGCCGACCCGGACACCGGGCAGCTGCTCGTGGCCAACTGCGACGGCACCTTCACGCTCGTCGCGGACAAGCTGGACCGGCCCACGTCGCTCGAGCTGATCGGCGACGACGCCCACGTCGTCACGCTCGACGGCGAGGTCTGGAAGATCGCCGACGTGCCTCGGGGCCGTTGATCGAAGCGCGAGGGCGGCCGCGGCTCGGCGGCCGCCCTCGCGCGCTGCGACGCCTAGGCCGCCAGGTCGAGCGCCGGCTCCTCCTCGACCGCCCCGGGCTCCCGCTTCTTGCGGGCCAGCATCGCGACGCCGCCGGCGGCGAGCACGAAGACGGCTCCGACCAGGAGCGCGAGCTGGTACCCCTCGGTCGCCGCGTGGGCGACCGTCGAGTTGCCCGCCCGCAGCACGGAGGTCGTCCGCTCGGTCGCGAGCGCGGAGAAGATCGCCAGCCCGAGCGCGCCGCCGAGCTGCGAGCCCGTGTTGAGCAGGCCGGCCGCGAGCCCGGCCTTGTCCTCGCTGACGCCGGCGTTCGCCGCAGTCGTCGCGCCGACGAACACGCCGCCGAGGCCGATCGAGGCGACCAGGATCCCGGGCAGGATGTCCGAGACGTATGAGCCGTCGACCGGGATCCGCGACAGCAGGTACAGGCCGACGGACGCGATCACCGCGCCGACGACGATCACCGGCTTCGTCCCGATCCGAGCGAACAGCTGGGACGAAATGCTCGCCGCGACGATGAAGCCGCCCGTCAGCGGCAGGTACGCGAGGCCGGTCTGGATCGGCGAGTAGCCGAGCACGGTCTGCATGTACAGCGTCAGGAAGAAGAACATCGGGAGGAAGCCGGCCGCAGTGACCAGCTGCGTTGCGTCTGCGACGGCGATTCCCTTGACCCGCAGGATCTCCATCGGCACCAGCGGGTTGCGGACGCGCAGCTCGTTGACGACGAAGCCGGCCAGCAGGGTTGCCGCGACGGCGAGCCCGCCGATCGTGCGAGCCGCGCCCCAACCGACGTCCGGCGCCTTCACCAGCGAGTAGACGAGCAGCAACATCCCGCCGGTGACGAGGAACGCGCCGAGCGCGTCGAAGTTCGCCAGCCGCGCCTTGCCACGCTCCCGCTCGAGCAGCACGAACGCGCCGACGAGGGCGACTGCAGCGAACGGGACGTTCACGAACAGCACCCAGCGCCAGCCCGGTCCCTCGGTGAGCAGGCCGCCGAAGAGGACGCCGGCGGCGCCGCCGAGGCCCGAGACGGCCGCCCAGGCGCCGAGGGCGGTGTTGCGCTCGCGGCCCTTGCGGAAGATCGTCGTCAGCGACGACAGGGCCGCGGGGGAGAGCATCGCGGCGCCGAAGCCCTGCGCGAAGCGGGCTGCGACGAGCAGCGACTCGCTGTGCGCCAGGCCGCCAACCATCGAGGCGCCGGCGAAGACGATCAGGCCGAACACCAGGATGCGGCGCCGGCCGAGCAGGTCGGCCACCCGGCCTCCCAGGA
The DNA here is from genome assembly GCA_963765785.1 of uncultured Actinomycetes bacterium. Classification (GTDB taxonomy): domain Bacteria; phylum Actinomycetota; class Thermoleophilia; order Gaiellales; family Gaiellaceae; genus AC-32. Next base: position 4,595 of record CAVXXW010000012.1, on the reverse strand, counting down.
GCAGGAAGCCGCCGTAGGTGAGGATGTAGCCGTTGACGACCCACTGCAGGCTCTCCTGCGTGAAGCCGAGGTCGCGCTTGATCGACGGCAGGGCGATGTTGAGGATCGACGCGTCGAGGATGTCCATGAACTGGACGAGGCAGAGCAGGATCAGGATCGCGACGCCCCGCCTCGACGACAGCGACGTCGCGTTCTGGGATCGAGGGGCGGACACCGCCCTCGGGTAGGTCTCTGTGGTCATATCTCCGGTCTCCTTCGTTGAGGGTCTCAACGAATTGACCCACCGGAGCCCTTGGATGTGACACACGGCTACGATCGAAGCTCAACGACCCGCGCTAGTCGGAGGTGATCGGATGAACGACAACCCGAAGCAGCAGGTCGCGCGCCTCGACGACATCGAGCGGCGCGGCAGGAGCATCCCGGTGCGCGAGCACTTCGGGATCCACGGATTCGGAGCCAACGCCTACACGCCCCGCGAGGACGGCACGCTGATCAACGAGCACACCGAGACCGGCCAGGAGGAGCTGTACGTCGTGCTCGACGGGAACGCGACCTTCGAGGTCGACGGCGAGACGATCGACGCGCCGGCCGGGACGTTCGTAGCCGTCCCGCCGGGGGTGCGCCGGAAGGCGACCGGCGAGGGAACCATCCTCGCGATCGGCGGCACACCTGGCGAGGCGTACCAGGCGATCGACTGGGGTGAGGCGTGGCCAATCCAGAGCGAGTCGATCAACGCCTACAACGAGCAGCGCTACGCCGACGCGCTCGGCGCGGTCCGCCGCGGGCTCGAGCAGTTCCCGGACCAGCCCGGGTTCAATTTCAACTACGCGTGCTTCTCATCGCTTGCGGGCGAGATCGACGACGAGACGTTCAGCCACCTCCACCGGTCGGTCGAGCTGTTCGAGCCGTTCCGCACGCAGGCGCGCACGGACGACGACCTGGCGGCGGTCCGCGACGACCCGCGGTTCGAGGAGGCTCTTCGCTGACGGGATGAGGGCGCGGCTCCCCGACCTCGACGCCGCCGCCCGGTTCCTCGCCACCTAGGCGCTGAGACAGGCGTCAGGCCTGCGCGATCACGAGCACGACAGTCATCACGGCAAGCGCGACTCCGCCCACGGTGAACACCGCGACAGTGCGAAACCTGAGCGGTACGTGGCCACCGGTTCGCAGCGCATGCTCCAACTCGCGCTGGCGTTGTGCGCCGACGATCGCGAGCCCGACCGCGAGCGACGCGTAACCGCAGCCGAGCAGAATGTATGGCCATGGGGCGACGTCGAGCAGTCGTGGGGCGAACCGGCCCACGGCGAGCGCCCCGGCCGTGGCGCCGAGCGCGGTGCGCCACCACGCCAGCCAGGTGCGCTCCGCAGCCATTGACGTGCGCCGCTCCTGATCGAGAGCGGACGGCGACGTCGGAGCTGGAGGCGCTTCGTCTGCGGCGTCGGCGTGCTCCGAACCCGGCTGCGACTGCGTCATAGCTGCATCTAACACGGGTGAGCGTATGGGAAGCCCCGCTACGCTCGACGAGCCGCAGGGACCCGCGCTACTCGGAGGTGATTGCATGAACGACAGGCAGAACTGGAAGGTCGCGCGCCTCGACGAGATGGAGCGGCGCGGCAGAGACATTCCCGTGCGCGAGCAGCTCGGGATCCACGCGTTCGGAATCAACGCGTACACGCCGAGCGAGGACGGAACGCTGATTAGCGACCACGACGAGGCCGGGTCAGGCCAGGAGGAGCTGTACCTCGTGCTCGACGGGAACGCCACGTTCGAGATCGACGGTCAGACGTTCGAGGCCCCGGCCGGGACGTTCGTCTCAGTGAGGCCGGAGTCACGTCGGAAGGCGGCCGGGGACGGGACCGTTCTCGCGATCGGCGCCACACCCGGGGAGGCGTACCAGGGCATCGACTGGGGTGAGGCCTGGACGTTCCACCGAGATTCCATGACGGCCTACGGCGAAGGGCGCTACGCCGACGCGCTCGAGGCGGTCCGCCGCGGCCTCGAGCTCAAGCCGGAAACCGCGGCCTTGCATTTCAACTACGCGTGCTTCGCCACGCTCGCGGGCGAAACCGGCGACGAGACCTTCGCGCACCTGCGGCGCTCGGTCGAGCTGCTCCCGCGGTTCCGCGAGGATGCGCGCAGAGACGACGACCTCGCCGCCGTTCGCGACGACCCGCGGTTCGAGGAGGCTCTTCGCTGAGGCGGCGGCCTCAGGCGCCCGGCGGTGGCTCGCCCGCCCGACGCCGGCGTACGGTTTCCCAGCTCTCCGCGAGCGTGGCCGGGTCGAGGCGCTCGGCGGCGGCGAGAGCCCGGTTGGCGCGCTTTTCCGTGTTGCGCCCGATGGTTCCCCCCAGCAGCCACTTACGCGTCAGCCGGACGAGGTGGAGCTTGTCGTCCCTCAGCAGGAGCTTTCGCTTCGGATGGAGGTAGAGGTCGATCGCCACCTTCTTGACCAGCGCGGGATCGGCGGGCTCGCCCGTCGACTGCTCGAGTCGGTACGCCACCAGCGAGGAGAGCACCTGGATCTCGCGCACGCCCGTGCGGACGGCAACGCCGACCGCGACGGCGGTCGAGGCGACGAACACCCACGGCACCTTCGCAACCTTCGCGACACGCGCCCCGCGGGACAGGGCGCGGATGACGGGAACCGCGAGCACGACGATCCGCTGGATGTCGTCCGCGCGCGACTCGGTCTGCTCGTCGCCCGCAAGTAGGCGCCTCCCCTCGGCGGCCGAGGCGACGCGCCTGTCACTGAGCAGCATCTCGTCGACTGCCCGGTTCACGAGCCGACCGACGGCACGGGCGAGCGAATCTCCCGCTCTGCTCGCGTTCGCGCCCGCCTTCTTCCCGGCATTGACCGAACGGGCGAGCACGAGTGCTCCTTTGCTCGCCTCCGTGTGCTGTGCCTGGTCCGCTGTGCGCATCGCGAGCATCGTATTCGCCCCGCTACGATCGACGATCGCTAGGACCGCGCTACCCGGAGGTGACCGATGAACGACAGCCCCAAGTGGAAGGTCGCGCGCCTCGACGAGATCGAGCGGCGCGAGGGGAGCTACCGGCCGGTACGCGAGCACCTCGGGATCCACGCCTTCGGCATCAACGCCTACACGACGGGTAAGGACGGGACGCTGATCAGCGACCACACCGAGTCCGGGTCCGGGCAGGAAGAGCTGTACATCGTGCTCGACGGGAACCCGACCTTCGAGGTCGACGGCGGACGTTCGACGCGCCAGCCGGAACCTACGTGTCCGTCCCGCCGGGGTTGCGACGGAAGGCGACCGGGGAGGGGACCGTGCTCGCCGTCGGCGCCACACCCGGCGAGGCGTACGAGGCGCTCGACTGGGGCGAGGCGTGGCCGTTCAACCAGGAGGCGATGGCCGCCTACCGCGAGCAGCGCTACGCCGACGCGGCCGACGCGATGCGCCGCGGCCTCGAGCAGCTGCCGGACAACCCGGGCCTCAACTACAACTACGCGTGCTTCGCGCGACGCTCGCGGGCGAGACCGGCGACGAGACGTTCGCCCACCTCCGGCGCGGCATCGAGCTCTTCCCGCCGTTCCGCAAAATGGCGCGCGCCGACGAGGACCTCGCCGCCGTACGCGGCGACCCGCGGTTCGACAAGGCGCTTCGCTGACGGTCCGGTGACGGCGCCCGAGCTCGACGCCGCTGCTTAGCCCGGGGACGTGAGGAAAATCAGGACGTTCTCAACGCTCATGATCAATGCGACGAGCTCGCGATTGTCACCGCACTCGCCAGCGTGCTTGATCTTCTGAAGATTGTTGAGCGCCTCTTGGGCGTGGCGAACATATGTTGACGCGACAGGCCCATCCGGATCACGCTCCCGCAGGATGTAGCGCATTCGAAGGGGTCGGGTTGGGTTGCCGTTTGAGAGTTCACCTTGGGGGCGCCGCTCATTCGCGTGCCACTCAATCACGCCATCGTCTGGTGCGGCCGAACGGAAATACCAGTCCGCGAGCTCGATCATCGAATGGGCTGCTTGCGATGCTGAATGTGGGCCTCCACGGGTAACCCGTTCCCATGCCCCATCGAGCCGGTCGATGAGACTCTGATCGCGTTTGGTTAGAAGCAAAATCGCGTGTCGCCGAACCGCGATTGCGGCGTCTCGCCATGGACGCTCGGTCGGACTGGGCCACTTAGGCTCCGGGAGACCCGGTCGTGGCGGAGTCCGTACTGGGGCGAGCGCCGCTTTGCTTGACGTTTCAAGAGACTGCACGAGCCGGCGGTTTGCGTTTTCGCGGAGCGCCCGCCGCGTACGCTCAATGCTCTCGTACGCTTGCCGTACGCTGGCTGGCTGAACTCCGCGCTGGGTCTGCTGCAACTCGCCCAAGGTCTGCAGCACGCTGGTGTTGGCCTGAAGCGCGCGCTGGGTCTGCTGGAAGGTGCCGAGCGTCTGAGCGAGGCTCGGGTTGCCCAGGAGCGCGCGCTGCGTCTGTTGGAAGGTGGCGAAATCGCGCACTCCTTGTGACAACGGAGCGCTAAGACGACCGGCAGGCCGACCGTTTGGGCCGGCCGACTCCGGTCTCTTCGCTGGCGGGTCTGCCATGTGACCGTTCGCCTCCTAGCTGCAGCCCGTGTTGG
>CAVXXW010000011.1:0-11350 GCA_963765785.1 uncultured Actinomycetes bacterium | reverse complement strand
CGGATTCACTCAGGTGAACGCGAACGACCGGCGTCGGCTCGCCCCAGCAGGCCGAGTGCGGTCGCCCGCGCGACGGCATCGGAGCGGGAGTTCGCGCCGAGCTTGCGGTAGAGCGCACGCGTGTGCGACCGGATCGTGTTGGGTGAGACGAACAGGTGCTCCCCGATCTCACGTGTCGACAGATCGCCGGCCAGTAGCCGAAGGACGGCGAGCTCCGCCTTGCTCGGTCGTTCGAGCATCTCTCCGCTGTCGGCGCGGGCCGTTTCGGTTTCGAGCTCGTGTTCGACGTCGTCGGCGAGCGAGGGGAGTCGGCCGCCGTCCGGGAGCTCCTCGAGTGCTTTCCGTGCCGCCTGGAGGGTGGTATCCGCTTGGTCGAGGCGGCCGCGTTGGGTTCGCACCCTGGCGAGAAGCACGAGCAGCCAGGTGTGGTGGACGGTGGCGATCTCGTCCCTGAAGTAGTGCTCCGCGTAGGTGAGCTCGTGCTCGGCCTCCGCGAGCTGGCCCTCGCTTGCGAGCACGGCGCCGAGCGCGGCTGACGCGTTTGCGCCGAGCCAGCTACGGCTGGTGCCGATCCGGCCGACGACCGCCTTCGCCTTCTCGGCATGGCCACGCGCGGACTCGAGCCACCCGCGCTCGATCGCCACGAGCGCCAGTGTCGTCCGGGCGAGCACATGGCTGGGAGGGCGGCGCTCGATGCTCGGATGCTCGATGACACTGAGAGCGACCTTCCACGTTTCGTCGAGGTTGTCCGCGAAGTAAAGAGCGAGCGCATAACCGGCAAGGGCGCCCGTGAGAAGCTCGTCTAACCCAGCACGCGCGAGTTCGACCGCGCGACGGCCGTTCTCCACCGCCTGTGCGACGCCTCCGTCGATTGTGATCGCGCGCTCCACCAAGGCGAACGCCTCAACGTACGGCGTAACACGCTCGGGGCGCTCTGCCTGCGCCCGCTCGACGATCTGGAGATACCGGCGGTGCTCGATGGTGCCCTGACCGGGCATCACCGCGGCCGCCGCGGCGGCTACGGCGAGCTCCGGATGCTCAAGGAGGCTCTCGTCGGGGAGCGTGCGAACCCATCGCAGAATCGTCCGGGTGAGTCCGCTCCTGATCAGTGGCATGTGGTACTCGGCGAGCATGCGTGCAACGCGCTCGTCGTCACCCGCCGCAGCGGCGTGCTCGACCGCCTCTACCGGCAGCCCGTGCGACAACAGCCACACGGCGGCGCGCTGATGGATCCGTGCCGCCGCGCCCGGCTTCTGCGCTGCGAGTTGAGCGACGGCGAACTCGGCGAACAATGCGTGGGCACGGAACCAACCTCCTCGCTCCAGCCGGCGGACGAACAGGTTCGAGCGCTCCAACCCGGCCAGCACTGACGCCGAGTCGGTGCGCTCGAGCACGGCGTCGCAGAGCTCGGCGGTGAATCGGCCCAGAATCGAGGCTCCTTGCATGAACGAGCGAGTCTCGTCATCGAGCGACGCGAGCACTTCCTGGCTCAGGTACTCGACCACGAAGCGCTGGTCTCCCCCGAACGCGGACACGGCCCGGCTCGGGTCGTCGATGTCGCGAAGCCAGAGCCCGGCGAGAACGAGCGCAGCGGGCCAGCCCTCGGTGTTCTCGATAAGCAGCTCGATCTCCGACGCCCGGAGCCCGAGGTGCCCTCGCTCGACGAGCAGCTCGTGCGCCTCCGCGGCGGTAAAGGCCAGCTCGTCGGCGCGCAGTTCCACGAGTGCGCCCCGAGCACGCAGCCGCGCCAACCCGAGCGAGGGATCCGCCCGGGTGATCACGATCAGGCGCGCGCTCGGCGGCAGATGCTTGAGCGCGAAGTCGATCGAGGCAAGACACTCTCGATCCGTAACCGTCTGAAGGTCGTCGAGCACCAGAGCCATCCCGTTGCCGTACGAGGCGATCGCGTTCATCAGCTCATCGACGGCATGTTCGAGGGAGCCCCCCGGGACGCTCAGGCTTTGCATCGCACCCCGCCCGAGCCCCTGCCGGACCCGATCGACGGCAGTCGCAACATACGTCCACAACCGAACCGGATCGTTGTCACCGTCGTCGAGCGTGACCCACGCCAAGGCGCCCTCCCGGCTCTCGCACCAGGCGCGCACGGCGGTCGTCTTGCCGTAGCCCGCCGGCGCCGCAACGAGCGTCAGCGCCACGCCTTCGCCGGCGTCGAGCGCCTGCAGAATGCGCGGCCGTTTGACGTGGTCGCCACCCGCTCCCGGGGGCTGGAGCTTGGCCTCGACCAATGGCGGATGGTCGCCTGCTTCTCGACGGTTACGCCGACCCTTCGCTAGCTCACTTGAATCCACCGCCATGGTTGCGAGCGTCGTGTCGGGTCGTACGCCGAGCGCGAGGATCACGATGTCCGCCGGGTACGACTTGCCGGACTGCGTCGACACCTCGAGCGGGCCGTCGCCGGTCTGCTCGAAGCCGGCGACGCCGTCCTCGAGAGCGACGTGGACGCCGTGGAGCTCGAGGAAGTCCTCAACGATCCGCCCGTATTCGGGGTCGAGCGGGGCGAGCACCTGATCCGCCATTTCGACCACGGTGACCTCGAAGCCGCGGCGGGTGAGGTTCTCCGCCATCTCGAGGCCGATGAACCCGCCGCCGACGACGACGGCGCGCATCGGCGGCCGGGTGATCTGGAGCCCGGAGTACCTGCCCATGCCCGCGAGGAAGCTCGTCCCCCGCTCGATCCACTCACGGATCTCCCGCGCGTCCGGCACGGTCCGCACCGGGAAGATCCCCGGAAGGTCGATGCCCGGCAGCGGCGGGCGGATCGAAGGCGCCCCGGGCGACAGCACGAGCTTGTCGTAGGGCGCGGTCGTGACCTCGCCGCTCGTGACGTCGCGCAACTGAACGGTCTTCTCCTCGGGCGAGATCCCGATCGCTTCGCAGCTGATCCGGCAATCGACCGCGAAGTGCTCACGGAACACCCGCTCGTTTGCGACCAGCAGATCGGACTCGTGCTCGATCACGCCTCCGACGCGGTACGGAAGCCCGCAGTTTGCGAACGAGACGTACGGCCCGCGTTCCACCATCAGGATCTCGGCCCGTTCGTCGAGCCGGCGCAGCCGCGCCGCACACGATGCGCCGCCTGCGACGCCACCGACAATGATCACCTTCATCGTCTCACCTCACCGTCGCTTCCAGGGTTACCACGCGCCGTCGTCTGACGACACCCACGCTACGGGGGTGGTTGCACGACGAGCGGGCACGCGACGCGATTCACTCAGGTGAACGCGAACGACCGGCGTCCGCTCGCCCCAGCAGGCCGAGTGCGGTCGCCCGCGCGACGGCATCCGAGCGGGAGTTGGCGCCGAGCTTGCGGTAGAGCGCACGCGTGTGCGACCGGATCGTGTTGGGGGAGACGAAGAGGTGCTCCCCGATCTCACGTGTCGACAGATCGCCGGCCAGCAGCCGGAGGACGGCGAGCTCTGCGTTGCTCGGTCGTTCGAGCATCTCTCCGCTGCCGGCGCGGGCCGTTGCGGTCCCGAGCTCGTGTTCGACGTCGTCGGCGAGCGAGGGGAGTCGGCCGCCGTCTGCGAGCTCCTCGAGTGCTTGCCGTGCCGCCTGGAGAGTGGCATCCGCCTGGTCGAGGCGGCCGCGTTGGGTTTGCACCCTGGCGAGAAGCACGAGCAGCCAGGTGTGGTGGACGGTGGCGATCTCGTCCCTGAAGTAGTGCTCCGCGTAGGCGAGCTCGTGCTCGGCCTCCGCGAGCTTTCCCTCGCTTGCGAGCACGGCTCCGAGCGCGGCTGACGCGTTTGCGCCGAGCCAGCTGCGGCTGGTGCCGATCCGGCCGACGACCGCCTTCGCCTTCTCGGCATGGCCCCGTGCGGACTCGAGCCACCCGCGCTCGACCGCCACGAGCGCCAGTGTCGTCCGGGCGAGCGCATGGCTGGGGGGGCGGCGCTCGATGCTCGGATACTCGATGACACTGAGAGCGACCTTCCACGCTTCGTCGAGGTTGTCCGCGAAGTAAAGAGCGAGCGCATACCCGGCAAGGGCGCCCGTGAGGATCTCGTCTAACCCAGCACGCGCGAGCTCGACCGCGCGACGGCCGTTCGCAACCGCCCGTGCGACGCCTCCGTCGATCGTGATCGCGCGTAGCAGCAGGGCGAACGCCTCGACGTACGGCGTAACACGCTCGGGGCGCTCTGCCTGCGCCCGCTCGACGATCTGGAGATACCGGCGGTGCTCGATGGCGCCCTGACCGGGCATCACCGCGGCCGCCGCGGCGGCTACGGCGAGCTCCGGATGCTCGAGGACGTTCTCGTCGGGGAGCGGCCGAACCCATCGCAGCAACGTCCGGGTGAGTCCGCTCCTGATCAGCGGCATGTGGTGCTCGGCGAGCAACCGCGCAACGAGCTCGTTGTCACCCGCCGCAGCGGCGTGCTCGACCGCCTCTACCGGCAGCCCTCGCGACAACAGCCACTCGGCAGCACGCTGATGGATCCGTGCCGCCGCGCCCGGCTTCTGCGCTGCGAGTTGGGCGACGGCGAACTCGGCGAACAGCGCGTGGACACGGAACCAGCCCCCTCGCTCCAGCCGGCGGATGAAGAGGTTCGAGCGCTCGAGCCCGGCCAGCACGGACGCCGAATCGGTGCGCTCGAGCACGGCGTCGCAGAGCTCGGCGGTGAATCGACCCAGAACCGACGCCCCTAGCAGGAACGAGCGACCCTCGTCGTCGAGCGACGCGAGCACTTCCTGGCTCAGGTACTCGACCACGAAGCGCTGGTCCCCCCCGAACGCGGACACGGCCCGGCCCGGGTCATCGACGTCCCGAAGCCAGAGCCCGGCGAGGACGAGCGCAGCGGGCCAGCCCTCGGTGTTCTCGACAAGCAGCTCGATCTCCTCCGCGCGGAGCCTGACCTGCCCTCGCTCGACGAGCAGCTCGTGCGCCTCCGCGGCGGTGAAGGCCAGCTCGTCGGCGCGCAGTTCCACGAGTGCGCCCCGAGCACGCAGCCGCGCCAACCCGAGCGCGGGATCCGCCCGCGTGATCAGCGATCAGGCGCGCGCCCGCCGGCAGATGCCCGAGCGCGAAGTCGATCGAGGCAAGACACTCTCGATCCTGTCACCGTCTGAAGGTCGTCGAGCACCAGAGCCATCCCGGTGCCGTACGAGGCGATCGCGTTCATCAGCTCATCGATGGCATGTTCGAGGGAGCTCCCCGCCACGCTCAGGCTTTGCAGCGCACCCCGCCCGAGCCCCTGCCTGACCCGATCGACGGCAGTCGCAACATACGTCCACAACCGAACCGGATCGTTGTCACCGTCGTCGAGCGTGACCCACGCGAAGGCGCCCTCCCGGCTCTCGCACCAGGCGCGCACCGCGGTCGTCTTGCCGTAGCCCGCCGGCGCCGCAACGAGTGTCAGCGCCACGCCGTCGCCGGCGTCGAGCGCCTGCAGAATGCGCGGCCGTTTGACGTGGTCGCCACCCGCTCCCGGGGGCTGGAGCTTGGCCTCGACCAGTGGCGGAGGGTCGCCTGCTTCTCGACGGTTACGCCGACCCTTCGCTAGCTCACTTGAATCCACCGCCATCGCGACGATTATTGCCGAACGACGGCCACGGCAGGCTAGTCGGGCCTTGCTGAAGTCGTGGTGCCTGCAGGCTCGCGGTCGCCGCGCTTCCGTAGTAGGGTGAACGAAAAGCGTGCCGAGGCGATCGGAATCACCAGGGTGATCGGCCCGTGCTACTCGTGAACGCGCGGCGGGAGGTGCCATCCTCGGAGCTGTGCCCGGAATCAACCCGAGGAGGTTTCACGATGACCATTGACCGGACTGGACGAAGGGCTCCCGCCCGCAGCTGTGCTACCGCCGTGCCGATGCTGGCGCTGCTCGCCGTCCTGGCTCTCGTTGCGGCGGGCTGCGGCGGCAGCAGCTCCGACACGAAGGCGAACGACGCCTACGCGAGCGGCGTTTGCAGCGCAATCGGCAGCTGGGTGCAGCAGATCAAGAGCGTCACGTCGAACGGCCTCACCGGCGGCATCTCCAAGGCATCGCTGCAGTCGAAGATCGCCCAGGCGCAGACCGCCACCAAGACGCTCGCGAAGCAGATCAAGGCCGTTCCCCGTCCCAATACCTCGGACGGGCAGGCCGCGAAGACGCAGGTCGATCAGTTCTCGAGCCAGGCGGCGAGCACGGTCAGTACCGCGCAAACCGCCGTCGCCTCTATCCCGGCCAACGCCTCGGCCACGACGGTCGCGGCGGCGCTGGTACCGCTCGCGCCGCAGGTCAAGGGCCTCGTGACCACGGCACAGACGACGGTCAAGTCGCTGCAGAGTGCAAAGGGCTCTCTCGTCCTCGGCGTTCAAGAGCGCCGACTCCTGCAAGAACCTCGGCGGCTAGGCGTCGGTCTGCCGGGCAATCGGAATCATCAGGGTGATCGGCCCCCTCCCGTCGTGAGCGCCCGGCGGGAGGTGCCATCCTCGGAGATGTGCCCGGCAGGACGTATCGGCTGATCGTCGCAGGTGAGCTCAGCGACCAGGTCGGGGCCGTCTTCGAGGGCATGACCCTCACGCGCGCCGGCGGGACGACGACGTTGAGCGGGCACGTCCGCGACCAGGCGGAGCTGCAGGGTCTGCTGCAGCGCGTGTCCGATCTCGGGCTCACCCTGCTCGAGGTGAAAGCCTCCGGGGCGATGCCGCCGATGGGTTCGCCGTTGTGACGACCGCGCCGATCGCGTCTTCTGCTGCTGCCAAGGCTACGGGTCTCGTGCTGCTCACGTTGGCGTCGGCGCAGTTCGTGATGGCCCTGGACATGACGGTGATGAACACGGCGATCGCGACGGTCGCCAAGGACGTCGGGACCGATGTGACCGGGATCCAGCTGGCGATCACGCTGTACACGCTGGTGATGGCGTCTTTCATGATCACCGGCGGCAGGGTCGGGGAGATCATCGGCCGGAAGCGTGCGTTCACGGTCGGGTGCGTCGTCTACGCGTGCGGGTCGCTGACGACGGCGCTGTCTCACAGCCTGCCGGTGCTGATCATCGGCTGGTCGTTCCTGGAGGGTTTCGGCGCGGTGCTGATCTTTCCGGCGATCGTCGCGCTCGTCGCCTCGAACTTCGGCAAGCCGGACCGGCCGCGCGCGTACGGGCTCGTGGCGGCTGCCGGCGCGATGGCCGCCGCGGTGGGGCCGGTGGTCGGCGGCTTCTTCACGAGCTATGCCTCGTGGCGGTGGGTGTTCGTCAGCGAGGTGCTGATCGTGATCGTGATCCTCGCCCTGGCGCGGCGGGTGAACGACACACCGCCCGAGAAGGGCGCCAGGCTCGACCTGGTCGGCACGGCGCTGTCGGCCGCCGGCCTCGGCCTGATCGTGATCGGCACCTTGAAGTCGGGTGCGTGGGGGTTCGTGCGGGCCAAGCCGGGTGCTCCCGAGTGGCTCGGGCTCTCGCCGGTGATCTGGCTCGTGCTCGCGGGCTGCGTGGTGGTTGGCCTGTTCGCGATGTGGGAGAACCGGCGTATCGCGCACGGCCAGGCTGCGCTGATCGACCCGAAGATGCTGCGGAACATCCAGCTGCGCGACGGCGTCACCTCGTTCTTCTTCCTGTTCCTCGTGCAGGCCGGGATCTTCTTCGTCGTGCCGCTGTTCCTGTCGGTTGCGCTCGGTCTGTCGGCGGTCGCGACGGGCATGCATCTGCTGCCGCTCTCGCTGATGTTGCTGCTCTTCGCGGCCGGAGTCCCCAAGGTGTTCCCGCACGCGAACCCGCGGCGGGTCATCCGGCTCGGCTTCATCGCCATGTTCGGCGGGCTCGTGCTCCTGCTCGCCTTGCTCGACTACGGCGCCGGAGCGGAGATCGTCACCTGGCCGCTGCTGCTCGCGGGTGCCGGGATCGGCTCGATCGCCTCCCAGCTGGGGGCCGTGACCGTGTCGGCGGTGCCCGACGAGCAGAGCGGCGAGGTCGGCGGAATCCAGAACACCGGCACACAGCTCGGCGCGTCGATCGGCACCGCGCTGGCGGGCGCCGTCCTCATCTCGGCGCTGACCGCCTCGTTCCTCACCGGTGTCCAGAACAACCCGGCCGTCCCCGACCGCGTCGCCGCCAAGGCGCAGACCAACCTCGCCGGCGGCGTCCCGTTCATCTCCGACGCCGACCTGAAGACCGCGCTCTCCGACGCGCACGTCCCGCCGCGGACCGCCGACGCGATCGTGCAGACGAACGAGCAGAGCCGGATCGACGGGCTGCGCGTCGCCGTCTCGATCCTCGCGCTCTTCGCGCTCATCGCCCTGCTGTTCACCGGAGGCATCCCGACAATCCAACCCGGCGCCCAACCCAAACCCAGCGCAGCATCGACATAGCCATGGGTCAACGAAGCCCGCCGCCGGCTGTGACCGCCTGGTGGAAAACACGAAACGGAGGTGAGCACGATGGATGAGAAGCAGATCGCAGAGCTCGAAGCCGAGGAATCGATGTTCGTGCAGACAGCGCAGGGCATCACGAGCGACGGCGGGACCCTCACGCTGCACGGGATCACGCCCTCGACGCTCTATTTCTCCGACCGACCCCAGCGGATCGTCGGGCACATGGCCACGGGGGACTTCGTCGACCTGTGGGACGAAGGCGACAACAGCTTCCAGGCCGACCCGCCGAACGCGGTGCTCGCGTTCCTCCAGCCGGGCGACGAGGTGCCCGAGGACGCGGTGGTGGTGATCCAGGAGCCGCGCCTCGACGACGGGAGCTCTCGTACTCGATCGAGGTCCTCGACGGGACGGTTCCGGCGAAGGCCGGGCCCGTCACCCTGTTCATCGACCCGTTCGGCAGGCCGCTCTCGCCCGTGTCGGTGTGCGGCATGCGGAGGCGCGAGCGGAGGCGCGATCGGCGAGGAATCTGACGGGTGAGAAGACCAGGGGCCAACCCAGCGCCAACCAAACCCAGCTCAGCGCAAACATGGCCATGAGCAGCGCCGAGACGACATCTGGTCATGGTCGTGTCCAGGCGGTGCACGATTGGCTGGGCCGCCGAGCCGACACGAGCGCCGGCCGGCTGGCGTTGCAGTGGTTCCGCGCCTACTTCGCGGCGAGCCGCAGCTCGGGCTGCGCGGTGACCGTGTACTCGGCGCTGTCGGTGCTGCCGGCCGTGCTCGTGGTGGCCGCCGTCCTCCACCCGTCGAGCGGGGACACGACCGTCTTCGCACAGCGTCTGGTCACCCACCTGAAGCTGAACGGGGACACGGCCAGCCTCGTCCAGGGCACGTTCGGCAGCGCTTCGTCGAACGCGCTGGCGGCGAGCCTCACCGTGTTCGTCAGCTTCCTTCTGTGGGGTATCGGCATCGGCCAGATCTACCAGGACGTCTACGCGCGCGCCTGGGGGATCAAGGTCGGATCGCTGGCCGACCAGGGATTGTTCGCGATCTTCTTCTTCGTCCTCACCGGCGTCCTCGCGCTCGCCGTTCTCGCCACCGTGCGCCTGCACGACACGGGCTGGCTCGTGCTCGTACCCGTTTGGCTCGTCGGCTCGACGGTGTTCTGGCTCTGGGTGCCGCGGTTCCTGCTGCACCGGAAGATCGGACTGCGCGCGCTGCTGCCCGGCGCGCTGCTCGCCTCCGTCGTGCTCGGTGGGACGGCCGCCACCTCGCCGTTCTTCCTGGCAGCTCCGTTGAACGCGAACGGCAAGACCTTCGGCGCGTTCGGGGTCGTGATCACGTTCATCGGCGCAGTGTTCGTGCTGATCACGATGTCGCTGGTGTGCGCGGTCTTCTCGCCTGTGTGGGCGAACTGGCGCGAGACGGAGAAGCAACGCCGCGGCACGCGATGACGGCCGGTCCCGACCGACAACGACGAGCCCGAGCAGATCGAGCTGCCGCGGCCGAAGCGGACGCTGCTCGGGCGCCTGGCGCACTGGGTCGAGAACGCGCAGGCGCTGAAAGGCTGGGTGCAGGAGGCGCGCGGACGCTCGCCGGCGCTCGATGCCACCTTCGAGACGATCGAGCGGGACTCCCACATCGGCGGCGGCATACTCGCCGGCGCGCTCTCCTACCGGCTGTTCGTGTTCTTGCTGCCGCTCGCGTTCTTCCTCGTCTCCGGCCTCGGACTGCTGGCGAGCGCCCTGGGTGTGCAGCCGCACGTCGTCGTGAACTCGGTCGGCATCGCCGGGACCGTCACCAAGCAGGTTCAGGGCGCGGCCAAGGGTTCCTCGAGCTGGTGGGTCGCGCTCACCTCGCTGCTCGTGCTCGCCTACATGACCAGAGTCCTGCTCCGGGCCGTCTCGATCGTGCACGCACTCGCCTGGGAAGGCTCGGCCGCCTCGGTCAGGGTGAGCTCCCGCCAGCTCGAGATCTTCGCCGCAGCACTCGCGGGCCAGCTCCTGCTTGTTGCCGGCGTCGGCGCCGTCAACCACCAGACGGCGATCGGCGGCGTCATCGCACTGGTGGTCTTCGTGGTCGCCCTCGCCGGGCTCTGGCTCGTCGTCTCCCTGCAGCTGCCCCACGTCGACGCACGCTGGACCGACCTGATCCCCGGATCGCTGTTCTACGCGATCGGCTTCGTCGCCGTCCAGATCTTCAACGTCCTCATCCTCGGCCAGATGATCAAGGAGAAGTCGACCACCTACGGCGCGCTCGGGATCGCAGGCGCCATCCTCCTCGACCTCTTCCTGATCGGACGCGTGATCGTCGGCGCCGCCGTGGTCAACGCCACCCTCTACGAGCGCGGCTCCCGCTCACGCCCCCAACAGGCGTAGCCGCGGCAGTTCGACTCGCGCCTACGGAGCCGGCAGTCGATTGCCGAGATCGCGGAGCATCGACTCGACACGATTGAGGTGCGCGGCGAGCTCGTCCAGACGCCCCTCGACTCGCGAGTCCTGCGCCGCTTCGTCCGCATCCTCAGCCTGAGCACGTTCGCTTTGAGCGCGCGCGATGAAGGTCGAAGTGATCGCGGCGGTGACGATCGCCAGGAAGGCGATACCTTCCAACATCACGAATGCACCGACGAGCCTGCCGGCGACGTCTTTCGGCGTGACGTCGCCATAGCCGACCGTCGTCACCGTCTGCATCGACCACCACATTCCGACCCAGACATTCGCGTACTCGCGGTGGTCCAGTACCCGGATCAAGATGCCGCCACCGACGACGACCACCGCAGTGGCCGTGACGATCACGCTCGCGGCGATCCGAATCGAGGGCGGCTCGCGCAGGAACCTCGACAAGCGCCGCTCGATCGGATTCGGGCGTGGAGCGGCGCGAACCTTCCGGCCGGCATCAGCGATCCGCCTGCGCCGCGGAGTCGTCACCGAAGCTCGGCGCGCACGCGGCCGCGCCGCTTCGCGTCCTCGTCGCCGGCTCTCACTTCGAGCAGGGTACGGCCGAGATCGGACACGCGCTGCGGCAGACCCTGCAGCTCCGCCTGGTCGC
>CAVXXW010000010.1:0-79191 GCA_963765785.1 uncultured Actinomycetes bacterium | reverse complement strand
CCGACAGCCTGGCTAGCGGGGAAAGCGAGGGAGAAGGGGCGCGGGGGCGCGCCCTCTCCTCCCCGGTTGCTACCGCTGGTGCGGGTCGAGGCTGTCGAGGAAGGCGCGTGGGGAGAGCACGGGGATCGAACCTTCGAGTTCCAGCAGGGCGCGTCTCCGGTTACGAGCGTGGCGTGCGCGGACGCCGCCGCCGCGATCAGATAGTCGTCCTTGGGGTCTCTCGAGGTGACGCGAGGCCCCGTTTTGGGATCCTCGACCCATTCGGCGAGACCGCGCAAGAGCTCCAGGAACCCGCTGATCTCTGCCTCGTCGAGGTGACGCCGGAGTGTCGGTCGCGCGAGCGTGGCCTCGAACTCGTGGAGCAAGCGCCTGGTTACGACGAGCTCGAACTCCCCCTCGAGCCACTTAGCGAGCAGACGCGCGGGTGCTCCAGCACGCGAGAGCAGCCCCGAGATGAGGACGTTGGCGTCGAAGAGTGCTCGCACTAGCCGCGGCGGGCGGTGTGCTGTTCCTCGACCGCGAGGGTCAACGCGTCAACCTCACTGAGTTTCGCCTTGGCCCAGATCTGTTCGAGCAGCTCGAGGCCGAGATCGCGCCGCAGCGCCTGCTCGATCACCTCGCTGTCGCGCCGGCCGGTACGCGCCGCCTTGACCCGCACGGCGCGCAGGACCCGCTCGTCGAGTGTCACCGTCGTCCGCAGTTTCGGCATAACGGCATCATAGCATCACTACGCATACTGAAATGAGGCCTGCAACGAGGGCAACCTTCGCCTCGGCCCCCGAGCGACGCCAGCCCGTCTCCTAGGGGGAACCTTGTGCGGATTCGAGTCCCCCGAGATCGTTCCAGAGGAGAGTCCATTACCCGTTCCTGACCGCCAACTACGACGATCCAGTTCGCGCGAAGGGCCTGCTACGGTGGCTCGCGGCCGCGGTTCGGCGTTCGCACCTTCTTATGCAGGCGTCTCCCTCCCAGCGTCGCAGGCGCTAGTCGTGCTCGCTCGCCGCAATGACCTGCGCAACGTCGCGATCATCGCGCACGTCGACCATGGGAAGACGACGCTGGTCGACGCGATGCTCTGGCAGTCCGGCTCGTTCCGCGAGAACCAGGACGTCGCGGAGCGCGTGATGGACTCGATGGATCTCGAGCGCGAGAAGGGCATCACGATCCTCGCCAAGAACACGGCTGTGTCGCTGGGCGACACGAGGATCAACATCGTCGACACGCCGGGCCACGCCGACTTCGGCGGCGAGGTGGAGCGTGCCCTGACGATGGTGGACGGCGTGCTGCTGCTCGTCGACGCGTCCGAGGGGCCGCTGCCGCAGACGCGGTTCGTCCTGCGTAAGGCGTTGGAGCTGAAGTTGCCGGTTGTGCTCGTGATCAACAAGGTCGATCGCAGCGACGCGCGGCCAGCCGAGGTCGTGAACGAGGTGTACGAGCTGTTCCTCGATCTCGACGCGGAGAGTTCGCAGATCGAGTTTCCGATCGTGTACGCAAACGCGCGCGCGGGTCGCGCGGGAGTCGCCGCGGACGAGAACAAGCTCGCGCCCGATCTCGGCCCGCTGTTCACGACGCTGCTCGACACGATCCCGGCGCCGAGCTACGACCCCGAGCATCCGCTGCAGGCGCTTGTCACGAATCTCGACGCGAGCCCGTACGTCGGCCGGCTTGCGCTGTTGCGGATTCGCCACGGGACGCTGCGCAAGGGCGCGCCGATTGCCTGGTGCCGTTCCGACGGGACGATCCAGCAGGCGCGAGTGACCGAGCTGTACATCACCGAGGCACTCGACCGCGTTCCCGCCGACCAGGCGGGGCCCGGCGAGATTGTCGCGCTCGCCGGATTGCCCGAGGTAACGATCGGCGAGACGATCGCCGATCCCGACGATCCGCGGCCGCTGCCGGTGACGACGGTCGACGAGCCGAGCTTGTCGGTGACGATCGGGATCAACACGAGCCCGCTCGCCGGCACCGAGGGGACGCGGTTGACCGCGAGCCAGGTGAAGCAGCGCCTCGATGCGGAGCTCGTCGGCAATGTTTCTTTGCGCGTCCTGCCGACGGCGCGCCCCGATGCATGGGAAGTACAGGGCCGCGGCGAGTTGCAGCTCGCGATCCTCGTCGAGCTGATGCGCCGCGAGGGTTTCGAGCTGACGGTCGGCAAGCCGGAGGTGTTGACGAAGGAGGTCGACGGCAAACGGCTTGAACCGGTCGAGCGTGTCGCAATCGACATTCCGGAGGAGTTCATCGGTGTCGTTACGCAACTGCTAGCGCTGCGCAAAGGCAGGCTGCAGGAGATGGTGAATCACGGCACCGGCTGGGCACGTATGGAGTACCTCGTGCCCGCACGCGCGTTGATCGGCTTTCGCACGGAGTTCCTCACCGAGTCGCGCGGCACCGGGATCCTGCACCACGTGTTCGAGGCGTGGGAGCCGTGGCACGGCGAGCTCCGCACGCGACCGAGCGGCAGCCTCGTCGCCGACCGGCGCGGTCAGGCGACCGGGTTTGCGATCGCCAACCTGCAGGAGCGCGGGTCGCTCTTCATCGCGCCCGGCGACGAGTTGTACGAAGGGATGGTCGTCGGCGAGAACTCGCGCGACAACGATCTCGACGTGAACGCGTCGAAGCCGAAGAAGCTGACGAACATGCGCGCCGCTTCTGGCGACGAGCTCGTCCGCCTGATTCCGCCGCGGCCACTGTCGCTCGAACTGTCACTCGAGTTCATCCGCAACGACGAGGCGGTCGAGGTCACGCCGCAGTCGATTCGGCTCAGGAAGGTCGAACTGTCAGCATCGAAGCGGCAAACGCTGGCATCGCGGGCCAAGCGCGAGCGCACGGCTACAGCGCAGGCGTGAGCAAACCCCGACGGTACGACGGTCTCCCTCTTCACGCAAGCCGACTAGCGGCTGACAGACCAGGCGCGGACCGGCGCGCAGCGCCGGCCGTCGAGGTGTTGTCTTCCAACCGTCCCGCGGCGGGTCACCGGATCGCTGGCACTCCAGCCTTTGCGCGGCCGCCGTCACCCATGCGCCGGGCTCGGATACCTTGATGGCGCATGCGAGTGTTTTCGTCACCGCCGGGAGGCGAGAACTCGGACACCACCGATCCGGTCTCATGGCTTCAGATCGCGCAGGGTTGGAATGTGGTCGCGTCCGACGGAGTGATCATCGGCACGGTTGAGCAGGTCGAGGGCGACAAGCAGGACGACATCTTCGATGGTCTCGCCGTGCAGTCGGCCCAGCCGGGCCAGCTTCTCTACGTGCCCGGCGAGCAGGTCGGTCTGATCTATCCTGGCCAGGTGACGCTGAAGGTTGCGTCCGCGGAGGCTGAGAAGCTCGAGCCATTCCAGGCCCCTCCGCCGGAGACCAAGTGGCTGCCGGGCAAGGCGCCGGGCCGACTATCCAGGTGGATTCGGGGAGGGCGTTAGCACTCGGCGGGTCGGACAGGAAGTCGCGCTCAGGGGTCTGTCCCTATGCGCACAGCCGAGCTCGAAGACCCGGTCGTCGCGGAACAGGTATGAGCTTCTTTGGCGCGAGCCGGCATCCCGGTGCCACTCCGCTTCCGAGCGAGCGGCTCCCGGGTTAGAGACCGGTTGGTGAGGCTGCAAGCCGCAGCCTCACCAACCGGTAGCGCGCCTCCATAGCTCCCCTATGCCTGAGGCGGTCACCAGGCAGGCGGCTCGTGGGCTCCGCTGGGCTACGACTACGATGGCGTCCCGGTTGCGCGCAGCGCCCGCTCGACGGCGCGGGCGAGTTCGACCCGCGACGTCACGCCGACCTTGCGGAAGATGTTCCGCAGGGTGGGCGTGACGTCGCGCCGGGTCGAGCTCGCCCGCGCCGTCGAGCGGCGCTGCGCGCAACCGGGACGCCATCGTAGTCGTAGCCCAGCGGAGCCCACGAGCCGCCTGCCTGGTGACCGCCTCAGGCATAGGGGAGCTATGGAGGCGCGCGACCCCTCGGTGAGGCTGCGGCTTGCAGCGTCACGAACCGGTCTCTAACCCGGGAGCCGCTCGCTCGGAAGCGGAGTGGCACCGGGATGCCGGCTCGCGCCAAAGAAGCTCATACCTGTTCCGCGACGACCGGGTCTTCGAGCTCGGCTGTGCGCATAGGGACAGACCCCTGAGCGCGACTTCCTGTCCGACCCGCCGAGTGCTAACGCCCTCCCCGAATCCACCTGGATAGTCGGCCCGGCGCCTTGCCCGGCAGCCACTTGGTCTCCGGCGGAGGGGCCTGGAATGGCTCGAGCTTCTCAGCCTCCGCGGACGCAACCTTCAGCGTCACCTGGCCAGGATAGATCAGACCGACCTGCTCGCCGGGCACGTAGAGAAGCTGGCCCGGCTGGGCCGACTGCACGGCGAGACCATCGAAGATGTCGTCCTGCTTGTCGCCCTCGACCTGCTCAACCGTGCCGATGATCACTCCGTCGGACGCGACCACATTCCAACCCTGCGCGATCTGAAGCCATGAGACCGGATCGGTGGTGTCCGAGTTCTCGCCTCCCGGCGGTGACGAAAACACTCGCATGCGCCATCAAGGTATCCGAGCCCGGCGCATGGGCGACGGCGGCCGCGCAAAGGCTGGAGTGCCAGCGATCCGGTGACCCGCCGCGGGACGGTTGGAAGACAACACCTCGACGGCCGGCGCTGCGCGCCGGTCCGCGCCTGGTCTGTCAGCCGCTAGTCGGCTTGCGTGAAGAGGGAGACCGTCGTACCGTCGGGGTTTGCTCACGCCTGCGCTGTAGCCGTGCGCTCGCGCTTGGCCCGCGATGCCAGCGTTTGCCGCTTCGATGCTGACAGTTCGACCTTCCTGAGCCGAATCGACTGCGGCGTGACCTCGACCGCCTCGTCGTTGCGGATGAACTCGAGTGACAGTTCGAGCGACAGTGGCCGCGGCGGAATCAGGCGGACGAGCTCGTCGCCAGAAGCGGCGCGCATGTTCGTCAGCTTCTTCGGCTTCGACGCGTTCACGTCGAGATCGTTGTCGCGCGAGTTCTCGCCGACGACCATCCCTTCGTACAACTCGTCGCCGGGCGCGATGAAGAGCGACCCGCGCTCCTGCAGGTTGGCGATCGCAAACCCGGTCGCCTGACCGCGCCGGTCGGCGACGAGGCTGCCGCTCGGTCGCGTGCGGAGCTCGCCGTGCCACGGCTCCCACGCCTCGAACACGTGGTGCAGGATCCCGGTGCCGCGCGACTCGGTGAGGAACTCCGTGCGAAAGCCGATCAACGCGCGTGCGGGCACGAGGTACTCCATACGTGCCCAGCCGGTGCCGTGATTCACCATCTCCTGCAGCCTGCCTTTGCGCAGCGCTAGCAGTTGCGTAACGACACCGATGAACTCCTCCGGAATGTCGATTGCGACACGCTCGACCGGTTCAAGCCGTTTGCCGTCGACCTCCTTCGTCAACACCTCCGGCTTGCCGACCGTCAGCTCGAAACCCTCGCGGCGCATCAGCTCGACGAGGATCGCGAGCTGCAACTCGCCGCGGCCCTGTACTTCCCATGCATCGGGGCGCGCCGTCGGCAGGACGCGCAAAGAAACATTGCCGACGAGCTCCGCATCGAGGCGCTGCTTCACCTGGCTCGCGGTCAACCGCGTCCCCTCGGTGCCGGCGAGCGGGCTCGTGTTGATCCCGATCGTCACCGACAAGCTCGGCTCGTCGACCGTCGTCACCGGCAGCGGCCGCGGATCGTCGGGATCGGCGATCGTCTCGCCGATCGTTACCTCGGGCAATCCGGCGAGCGCGACAATCTCGCCGGGCCCCGCCTGGTCGGCGGGAACGCGGTCGAGTGCCTCGGTGATGTACAGCTCGGTCACTCGCGCCTGCTGGATCGTCCCGTCGGAACGGCACCAGGCAATCGGCGCGCCCTTGCGCAGCGTCCCGTGGCGAATCCGCAACAGCGCAAGCCGGCCGACGTACGGGCTCGCGTCGAGATTCGTGACAAGCGCCTGCAGCGGATGCTCGGGGTCGTAGCTCGGCGCCGGGATCGTGTCGAGCAGCGTCGTGAACAGCGGGCCGAGATCGGGCGCGAGCTTGTTCTCGTCCGCGGCGACTCCCGCGCGACCCGCGCGCGCGTTTGCGTACACGATCGGAAACTCGATCTGCGAACTCTCCGCGTCGAGATCGAGGAACAGCTCGTACACCTCGTTCACGACCTCGGCTGGCCGCGCGTCGCTGCGATCGACCTTGTTGATCACGAGCACAACCGGCAACTTCAGCTCCAACGCCTTACGCAGGACGAACCGCGTCTGCGGCAGCGGCCCCTCGGACGCGTCGACGAGCAGCAGCACGCCGTCCACCATCGTCAGGGCACGCTCCACCTCGCCGCCGAAGTCGGCGTGGCCCGGCGTGTCGACGATGTTGATCCTCGTGTCGCCCAGCGACACAGCCGTGTTCTTGGCGAGGATCGTGATGCCCTTCTCGCGCTCGAGATCCATCGAGTCCATCACGCGCTCCGCGACGTCCTGGTTCTCGCGGAACGAGCCGGACTGCCAGAGCATCGCGTCGACCAGCGTCGTCTTCCCATGGTCGACGTGCGCGATGATCGCGACGTTGCGCAGGTCATTGCGGCGAGCGAGCACGACTAGCGCCTGCGACGCTGGGAGGGAGACGCCTGCATAAGAAGGTGCGAACGCCGAACCGCGGCCGCGAGCCACCGTAGCAGGCCCTTCGCGCGAACTGGATCGTCGTAGTTGGCGGTCAGGAACGGGTAATGGACTCTCCTCTGGAACGATCTCGGGGGACTCGAATCCGCACAAGGTTCCCCCTAGGAGACGGGCTGGCGTCGCTCGGGGGCCGAGGCGAAGGTTGCCCTCGTTGCAGGCCTCATTTCAGTATGCGTAGTGATGCTATGATGCCGTTATGCCGAAACTGCGGACGACGGTGACACTCGACGAGCGGGTCCTGCGCGCCGTGCGGGTCAAGGCGGCGCGTACCGGCCGGCGCGACAGCGAGGTGATCGAGCAGGCGCTGCGGCGCGATCTCGGCCTCGAGCTGCTCGAACAGATCTGGGCCAAGGCGAAACTCAGTGAGGTTGACGCGTTGACCCTCGCGGTCGAGGAACAGCACACCGCCCGCCGCGGCTAGTGCGAGCACTCTTCGACGCCAACGTCCTCATCTCGGGGCTGCTCTCGCGTGCTGGAGCACCCGCGCGTCTGCTCGCTAAGTGGCTCGAGGGGGAGTTCGAGCTCGTCGTAACCAGGCGCTTGCTCCACGAGTTCGAGGCCACGCTCGCGCGACCGACACTCCGGCGTCACCTCGACGAGGCAGAGATCAGCGGGTTCCTGGAGCTCTTGCGCGGTCTCGCCGAATGGGTCGAGGATCCCGAAACGGGGCCTCGCGTCACCTCGAGAGACCCCAAGGACGACTATCTGATCGCGGCGGCGGCGTCCGCGCACGCCACGCTCGTAACCGGAGACGCGCACCTGCTGGAACTCGAAGGTTCGATCCCCGTGCTCTCCCCACGCGCCTTCCTCGACAGCCTCGACCCGCACCAGCGGTAGCAACCGGGGAGGAGAGGGGGCGCCCCCGCGCCCCTTCTCCCTCGCTTTCCCCGCTAGCCAGGCTGTCGGGGGTCTACCCCGACTCCAGCGAGCGCCTCAACGACTTGATGGTTCGCGTCCGCTCGCTTCGTGCCAGCAGCGCCGCAACCGGCTTCATCAATCGCATCAAGCCGAAGAGCTCACCCTCCGCGATGTGATGGACGATCGTCCTGTCCCGGTCCGCTTCGAGGACGTACTCGGGTCTCGCCTCCATCAGGTCGGAGCCGAACAACCGCAGAGTCTCGCGGAACCCGATCCGCGACGGCGACTGGTAGTCCGTTATTTGGCCGCGGAAGGTGCCCATCCTCGTAGCGTCGACGTACGCGGTTCCTGGGCCTCGAGGACCGTCAGAGGTTTGGCCGGACCGGCGGAACAAGCCCGTACGGTGCATCCACGTCCGGTAACCATCGATGTCCGCCAGGCGCGCGAACACGTCGCCGATCGGTCGGTCGATCGTCGTGCGCGTCTCGTATCGAACCGTAGTACCCGTCTTCTTCATGCGCTCTCCGCGCCACGTATCCGATTCAACTGTCATCGCTGTGCCTCCGATCCGACGTGTGTGTGACCCCTAGCGCCAGAAACCGTTCGAGCCCGTCCAGCGTCTCCGCCCAGCCCGTCTCGTGCAGAGCGCGTCGGGCCTTGGTTGCGAACGGCCCCTGGTCGAGAACAAGCAACGTTCCCTCGGCAACATCCACGAACGAGAGCGTGACCAGAGTCTCCTGATCATCAGGATCCGGCTCCTCGTACTCGAACGTGTAGACGAGGCGCTGCGGTGGCTCGACTTCGCGGAACTTGCCGGTGATGTGGAACGCTGTTCCCTCCGGCGGCTGCATCGTGAAGCGGTACCTCTCGCCCTCGCGAGCGCAGATCTCGACGTCGGGAACTGTGAAGTCGTTGGGGCCCCACCACGCTGCGAGCGCGCCCTCGTCAACGAACGCCGCAAATACGCGTGCTCTCGGCGCGCGCAGCATCTTCTCGAGATGCAGGATCGCGTTCACGCGAGCGGCCGCGCTCATGTTGTCGCTCCGACCGAGCTCTTGCCTGGTCGCCGGTTGGCAGCCGTAGCGGCGATGGCCGCGGCGACAAGGACGAACCCCGTACCGACGAGGAAGGCGCGTTGGAACCCGGCGGTGAGGGCGAGCGGGCTCGCGCCGCCTGAGGCGAGGATGCTGTTTGTCCGCTGTGTTGCGACGGCCGAGAGTACGGCGAGGCCGAGCGCGCCGCCGAACTGCATGGAGGCGTTGAGCAAGCCCGAGGCGACGCCCGCCTTGTCGGGTGCGACGCCGTCGGTGGCTGCTGTGGTGACGCCGGTGAAGACGCAGCCGAGTCCGATGGCGACGGCGCTGATTCCGGGCAGGAGGTTGGCGAGGAAGGTTCCGTCGACAGGTACGTGCGAGAGGACGTAGATTCCTCCGCTCGCTACGAGCGCTCCAGTGACGATGACCGGCTTGGTGCCGATCCGCGGCATCAGTGGCGTGGCGACCGCGACCGCGATCATGAACCCGCCGGTTACCGGGAGATAGGCCAGTCCCGTGTTGATCGGCGAGTAGCCGAGGACGTTCTGCATGTACAGGCTGAGGAAGAAGAACATCGCGTAGAGCCCGCCGAACGAGAGAAGTTGTGTCGCGTTCGCGGGCGCGAGGCCCCTGATCCGGAAGATCGACAACGGCACGAGCGGGTTGCTGGCGCCGCGCTCGTTCCTGACGAAGGCGGCGAGGAGGACGATCGCAGCCACGAGTTCCGCGATGGTCCTCGTGTTGCTCCAGCCGACGTCCGGCGCGCGGACGAGCGTGAAGATGAACAGCAGCATCCCGCCCGTCACGAGCGCCGCCCCGCGGAGATCGAAGCCGCCGACGGCCCGGCCGCCCGTCTTGGCCGAGATCAGCAGGAGCGCACCGAGAGCGGCGAGCACCGTTACCGGGACGTTCAGATAGAAGATCCAACGCCAACCCGGCCCCTGGGTGAGGACGCCGCTGAGCATGACGCCGGTGGCGCCGGCCAGGCCGGGGACGGCCGCCCATGCCCCGAGCACCGCGTTGCGCTCGCGCGGCCGGGTGAAGGTGGTGGTCAGGATCGAGAGGGCCGCCGGCGCCATCAGGGCCGCGCCGGCGCCCTGGGCGAGGCGGGCGGCGATCAGGCCTGCTTCGGTTTGCGCGAAACCTCCGGCGAGCGAGGCGAGCGCGAACAGGCCGAGACCGCCGAGGAGGACACGGCGGCGGCCGATCAGGTCGGCGGCACGGCCGCCGAGGAGCAGGAAGCCGCCGTAGGTGAGCACATAGCCGCTGACGACCCACTGCAGGTTCTGGGCCGAGAAACCCAGGTCGTGCTTGATCGAGGGCAGGGCGACGTTGACGATCGAGACGTCGAGGAAGTCCAGGAACTGAACGAGCAGCAAGAGCGTCAGCGTCAGCGCGCCGCGACTCGTCTTGAGCCGAACGGCTTGCGCATCGCGCATCTCGGTAGTGGTCACCTTCGTCCTCCTTAGTTAGCACGATCGGTCGTCTTGTTGGCTGACTATACGAACGATCGTGCTATCTTGTCAAGGCGATGACCGAAACATCCGTTGACCGTGCGGCACGGAAGGCCAGGGCAGACGGCGAGCGCAGCCGGCACAAGATCCTCGACGCCGCTGCCAGGCTCGCAACGACCGAAGGGCTCGAAGGCCTCTCGATCGGGCGCCTTGCCGATCACATCGGGATGAGCAAGAGCGGCCTCTACGCCCACTTCGGTTCCAAGGAGGAGCTCCAGCTCGCGACGATCGAGACAGCTGGCGAGATCTTCGAGGCGGAGGTGATCGCCCCGGCAAGAGACGCGACCACGCCGCTCGCGAAGATCGAGGTGCTCTGCGAACAATTCCTCTCCCACCTCGAGCGGCGCGTCTTCCCCGGCGGCTGCTTCTTCGCCTCGGCCGCCGCCGAGTTCGACACACACCCCGGACCGGTCAGGGAACGCATTGCCGGGTTCCAACGCGACTGGACCGACCAGCTCACCCAGCTCGTCCGGGAGGCCCAAGCCGCGGGCCAGCTCCGGGTTGAGGATCCCAACCAGCTCGCGTTTGAGCTCAACGGCTACCTGCTGATGGCGAACACCGCCTTCCTGCTGTACGACAGCCCGGAGGCGATCCAGATGGCGCGTACGGCCATCGCCGCCCGCCTCGCACTCAGCCGAGCGAGCCCGTAGCCGTTCGCGAAGAGCTGGCCGACCGCGGATGTCGTCCGGTGCCGCTGTGGACGCGGGTCGGTTCCCGCCGCCTCAGGTCGGCCCAGACGGACGGGCTATGCGCCTTGCGCGAGGCGGCGATGCACCACCAAGGCCCGGGCGAGTGGCCTTCTGCCAGCCTTGGCGCCTGGCCGTGGTTGCCAGCGATCAGTCTTGGGTAGGGTCGCTCTGTGCCCGGAGTGACGACCGTCCCGGACGATGCGGCGCTGCGCAACCTCGTCTCGAAGGTCGACCACATCGTCGTCCTGATGATGGAGAACCGGTCGTTCGACCACATGCTCGGCCACCTCACGATCGACGGGGGCCGCACCGACCTGGAGGGCCTACGCAGGGGGCTGTCCAACAAGGCGAACGGCAAGAACTGGCCGGTGCACAAGGCGAAGAGCACCACGCTCGTCAAGGCGCAGGATCCGCGGCACGGGCACATCGACGTCGAGAAGCAGATCGCCGACGGCGCGATGAGCGGCTTCGCCGCGAATTACTGGTCGACGCGCGCGCAGCCGCGGCTACAGGGCGACAACCCCGGGACCGTGATGGCCTACCACACGGCCAGGCAGCTTCCGGTCTACGACTACTTCGCGGCGAACTTCTGCATCTGCGACCACTGGTTCTGCTCGCTGCCGGGCGAGACGATGCCGAACCGCTGCTATGCAGTGGCCGGCACCTCCGGCGGCCTGTTGGAGGCGCTGAAGCCGCCTCGGCCGTACAACCTGAAGTCGTTCTGTCGTCAGCTGGACGCGGTGAAGCCGAAGGCCGTGCCGTGGGTGTGGTTCTCGCACGACTACGTGCCGATGCTCTGGATCATCGACCCGAAGTATGCGGCCGGGTCGATTCCGCGGTACTTCGACAAGAGCGACGTGCTCGGCCATGCGAGCTTCGTGGAGCGCGCGGCGAAGGGAGAGCTCCCGGCGGTCTCTTGGATCGATCCCAACTTCATCGACCTCACCTTTGGCCCGGCGGGCTCGAACGACGATCACCCGCCGTCCGACCTGCACGCGGGCCAGAAGCTCGCGCTCGAGCTGTTCGACGCTGTGGTGCAGGGGCCCTTGTGGGAGAAGACGATGGTGATCGTCACCTACGACGAGCACGGCGGCTTCTACGACCACGTGCCACCCCCCGCCTGCGAAGACGACTCACCGCAGCTCCGATCCCTCGGGCCGCGCGTGCCTGCGTTCGTGCTCTCGCCCTGGGCAGGCGCAGGCTCGGTCTCCTCGACGATCTACGACCACACGTCGATCATCAAGACGATCCTCGCTCGCTTCTGTCGCAAGGCAAACGGGACGGTGCCGGACATGGGCGCGCGCGTGCGGGCCGCGCAGCACCTCGGTGGCGTGCTGACCGAGCCGAGCGCGCGGCCTGCAATCCCGCGCTCGTCCTACCAGAAGCTGATCGCCCAGACCCAGAGCTGGGGCGACAAGCTCGCGGCACACGCAACCATCCCCAGCCGAGCATCACTGAAGGCGGAGGCGAGCGTGACGGACTTCCAGCAAGAGTTCCTGGCGCTCCGCCAGGCGGTTCTCGCACAGCGCTCACCGGACGTCGGCGCGCCGCCCCCCAGCTAGTGCCCCGGAGGCATCCGCGCAAGCGTCCGCTCCTCGCCGCCGGGCGGGACACCCCAGGTGCCTTCCCGCCAGGTGAGAGGACGCTGGCCCAGGCGGGCGCCCCGGATTTTGGCCTACGCTGCCTCGACCTGCAGCAGCCTGACGAACCGCGACTCGTCCGCGGTCGACCTTTAGGCGACCGGAGCCTGCGCGTCGGAGACGCAGAACCCGCAAACCGGACGGATCCGCCGGAGATGAGTGAGCGCGCCTGGGCGCGGGGTCGGACGTACGTTCCCTTCAGGTTCCCTTGGCGCCTAGGTGGGCGCATCTACAAAGCTGGCGTGCGGAGCGCCCTTGTCCGGTGCTCGTGGCGCTCTTGGTGATTCAGCGGCGGGCGAGCCGGCGACCGCGTTCTGTGTCGGGCGGGGTGTAGTTGAGCTGGTAGTGGTGGTAGAGGGTCGACTCGTCCTCTGGGGAGAGCTCGTCGCCGTGCAGCTCGATGTTGGGCGCGGTCTTGACTTGCTCCCTGGCGACGGTCACCTGCAGGTTGTCGGGGCCGATCGTGATTCCAGCCAGGGGTACGAAGGTCAAGTGGCGGCCGATTAGGCCCTCCTTCACAGTGCCAAACATCGGCTCGTTCGTCTCGACGTCCACGTAGACGTCCTCGAGCTTGCCGATCTTTTCCCCGGCGCGGTCGACCAGGTCCTTGCCCTGCCACTCGCCGATGTCCTGGTGATACGCCATCGTCTTGCCTCCTCGTCGCGCCGTTGCCGTCTCGGTGCCGGCGAGCTTACCTCCGCCTGTTGCGTCAGACCCGAAAAAAGACGTGGTGTCAGACAGCCGAGTCCTGTCCAAGGCAGCCGGGTCTGCGTAGACCACGCGAGGGCCACACCGCCGACTGCGGCGCCGGATAAGACAACGGAGCGCCGATCGAGATGGTGGCAGCAAGGGCTTCTCGACGCTCCGACACCGGAGGCGATTGACGCTGTGCTTCTTGCGACTGGCGCGGCGACAGAACCGCAATGGCAAGTCGGCGCGTTTAGGTTAGGCGCGATGGATGAGGGTCGGCGGTCGCAGGTGAGCTTGAACGCGCTGTTGGCGGCGGTCGAGGCGGCTCCGCCGGTCGCGGCAGTTGACGTGCTCGCCGCCGAGCTGGCGGCTGCGATCGGCGCCCGCGAGGTCAGCTTCCTGATCGCCGATTTCAGCGGCAGGTCGCTGATCCGACTCGGTCACTCGGGGGGAGTGGGGGCGCTGCGCTTGCAGGGGAAGGAGACCGCGGAGCGGGTGCCGCTCGTTGGAACGCCTCACGGCCGGGCGTTGGCCGCCCAGGCGGTCGAGGTGGTGGTCGAGGATGGGAGCTCCCGGTTGTTCGCGCCGGTCACCAGCCGCGGTGAAGCAGTCGGTGTCCTGGAGTTGGCGCTGGAGGACCTGCCGACTGTGCAGACGGTGGCCGACGTCGCCCTGGCGGCACACTTCTTGGCGTACGTGGTTATCGCTAACCGCCGCTACACCGACCTCTTCGAATGGGGCCAGCGGTCGGTCCCGCTGTCGCTCGCGGCCGAGATCCAGCATCGGCTGTTGCCGGGTGCGTTCACGTGCGAGGCCGGGCAGTTCACCCTCGCCGCCTGGCTGCAGCCCGCGGGTGAGATCGGCGGCGACACCTTCGACTTCTCCCTGGATCGAGACACCCTGCATCTGTCGATGACGGACGCGATGGGCCACACGATGGATGCTGCTCTGTTGGCGACGGTGCTGGTCGGAGGTCTGCGCAATGCGCGCCGGCGGGGGGTCGACCTCGCGGAGCAGGCGCGGCTCGCTAACGATGCGCTGGCCGACCAAGCCGGAGACGAGCAATTCGTCACCGGCCTGGTCGTGCGGATCGACCTGGCGGCAGCCACCGCCGGAATAGTCAACGCCGGTCACCCGCCGCCGTTCCGAGTGCGGGGCGGGCAGGTCGAACAGATCCAGTTGCAGGTAGACCACCCGTTCGGGATGAAGCGCCAGGGCGGCCATTGCGTGCAGGCCCTGCCGCTGGAGGTGGGTGACCGGCTGATGTTCGTCACCGACGGAATGCTGGAGCGCGACGCCGAGCTCGTGAATATCTCCGCCATCCTGACCGCGAGTAGGAGCATGCACCCGCGCGAAGCGGTGCAGCACCTCACCCAGGAGGTTCTCGGCGCGAGCCGTGGCCAGCTGCGCGACGACGCCACTGCGCTCTGTCTCGATTGGGAGGGAGGAGTTCCGCGCGACCGCGACGCCGATTCGGGGGCAAACCGCTAGTAGGCCGGTGATGGAACTGTGCGCGCGCCGGCGCGGGAAGCTGTCATGAGACGGCGGGGTTGCGCCTTCGCACTGCCCTCGAGGCAGGGGCGATCACGCGACCTCGCGGAGGTCTTTCACCTCCGCGAGTGTGCTCAGCTTCCGCAAGGAGTGTTTCTCGATCTGCCGGACGCGCTCCCGCGTCACGCCGAAGACTTTGCCGACGTCCTCCAGGGTTGCCGGCGCCTATCCGTCGAGTCCGTAGCGGAGCTCGAGCACGCGTCGCTCGCGGAAGCTCAGACTCGCAAGGGACTGAGCGAGCGCTGCTGAAGCGCCACCCTCCCATTCCCAGGTCAGCACGGCCGCTGACGAGGCTGCGACCGGCACGCGCGTGCTCGCCACCACGGCTGCCGGACGACTGCGGGATCCACCATCGCCGCGACCCGGAAGGGCGCGGCGCGTCGTCGGGCGCTGCTGTGGGGTTTCGTGCTCGAGCTTGTTTCTGTAGGCCTCGTACGCCGCGAGTGCCGCGAGGTCGTGCCGGCGTCGGTTCGGAAAGAACCGCGCCAGGAACGCAGACCACTCGAGCCTCTCCCCTCCTTCCCTATCGGGCCCGAGGTCCCAGCTCGGTGCCGGGGGCTTGTGCCGAACGGGATAGCGGTCGTCGAAGGGGCCGTGTTTCCGTGCCGACTCGACCATGAGCTTCTCCTCTCGCAACCTCTCGGCCGGCGCGTTACATCATTCCGCCCATGTCGCCCATGCCACCCATGCCGCCCGCCATGCCGGCTCCTGCCTTCTCCGGCGGCTCGGCGACGATCGCCTCGGTCATGAGGATGTTCTTGGCGATCGAGGCGGCGTTCTGCAGCGCCGAGCGGGTGACCATCGTCGGGTCGATGATCCCGGCTTTGACCAGGTCCTCGACCTCGTTGGTGTCGACGTTCAGGCCCTGGCCCTTGGTCGCCTTGCGGACGTTGTTAACGACGACCGAGCCCTCGAGGCCCGCGTTGTAGGCGAGCTGGCGGAGCGGCTCCTCGAGCGCGCGGAGGATGATCTGCGCGCCCGTTCGCTCGTCCGGATCGCTCAAGGCCTCGAGCTTGATCGACGTGACCGCGTTCAGGAGCGCGACGCCGCCGCCGGGGACGATGCCCTCCTCGAGGGCGGCCCGGGTGGCCTGCAGCGCGTCCTCGACGCGGTGCTTCTTCTCCTTCATCTCGGTCTCGGTCGAAGCGCCGACCTTGACCACCGCGACGCCGCCGGACAGCTTCGCCAACCGCTCTTGCAGCTTCTCGCGGTCGAAGTCGGAGTCGGTGTTCTCGACCTCCTGCTTCAGCTGCTTGATCCGGCCCTTGATCGCCTCGTCCGCGCCGCCACCGTCGATGATGGTCGTCGAGTCCTTGTCGACGACGATGCGACGGGCGTGGCCGAGCTGCGAGAGCTTCGTGTTCTCGAGCTTGAGGCCCAGCTCCTCGGTGATCACCTCGCCGCCCGTCAGGATCGCGATGTCCTCGAGCATCCGCTTGCGGCGATCGCCGAAGCCCGGCGCCTTGACGGCGACGGCCTGGAACGTGCCGCGAAGCTTGTTGACGACGATGGTCGCGAGCGACTCGCCCTCCACATCCTCGGCCACAATCAGCAGCGGCTTGCCGGACTGGATGACCTGCTCGAGCACCGGCAGCAGATCCTTGATTCCGCCAAGCTTCTGGTTCGCGACCAGGATGAATGGGTCTTCGAGCACCGCCTCCATCCGCTCGGGGTCGGTGATCATGTACGGCGAGAGGTAGCCCTTGTCGAACTGCATGCCCTCGGTGAACTCGAGCTCGAGCCCGAGAGTCTGGCCCTCCTCGACGTTGACGACCCCATCCTTGCCGACCTTCTCGATCGCATCCGCGATCACATCGCCGATCTCCCGCTCACGCGAGGAGATGGTCGCTACCCGGGCGATGTCCTCCTTGCCGGAGACCTCGGTCGACTGCGACTTCAGGTTCTCGACCACCTGCTCAACCGCGGACTCGATGCCGCGCTTCAGCGCCATCGGATTGGCGCCGGCCGCGACGTTCTTCAGGCCCTCCCGGACGATCGCCTGCGCGAGCACGGTTGCCGTCGTCGTGCCGTCACCAGCGACGTCGTTCGTCGCCGTCGCGACCTCGCGCACAAGCTGTGCGCCCTGGTTCTCGAACACGTCCTCGAGCTCGATCTCGCGCGCGATCGTCACGCCGTCGTTCGTGATCGTCGGAGCGCCGAACTTCTTGTCGAGCACGACGTACCGGCCCTTCGGGCCAAGCGTGACCCTGACCGCGTCTGCGACGACGTTCACGCCCCGCTCGAGCGAGCGGCGCGCGTCCTCGTTGAATTTCAGTTCTTTGTGAGGCATGTCTTCCTCCTGAGCGAAACGAGCTATGCGGTTGCGACGGCGAGTTTGCGCTTGCGCTTGCCACCTGTGTGGGCGACCTTTGCGAGCACATCCGACTCGCGCAGGATCAGAACGTCGTCGGTGCCGATCCTGATCTCCGTGCCCCCGTACTTAGAGAAGACGATCTCGTCGCCCTGCTCCACGTCCATCTGGATGCGCTCGCCCGTCTCCGGACTGCGGGCACCGGGGCCGACCGCAAGCACTCTGCCTCGTTGCGGCTTCTCCGTCGCCGTGTCCGGAAGCACGATCCCGCTCACCGTCTCCTGCTCCTCCTCGAGCGCCTCGACGATCAAGCGGTCACCAAGCGGCTGCAGAATCATGAAAGCCTCCCTGAACGGTTCGCGTCATTTTCCGGATCGTGCTCTTCATCGAACACGTAGCAGCCGCTGAATCCCGGCAGCTTGCGCAACGCCGGCAGCGGGCGCGTGCCCACCGTGCTCGTTTCTACCTCGGAGCGCACCTTGTGGATGTCCTCGTAGGGGCGGACCGTTGCAACCATGTGATGCTCCTCACACTTGACTTGCGGTGCGAACCCGGAAGGCGTCCGCCCGAATGCACTCAGGCCCGGGGTGTAAGTCGAGGAGGAAGGTCTCGGAGCCTCGGCGGCTTCCGCGCTAGGTCTACGCGCTCGTACAGGGTAGCATATTTGTGCGGAGAGTTACAAACAAGCGACGTGCTCTCGATCGCCTTCGCCGGGAAGAACCAGCACCAGGACGCAGGCGGCAAAGTCGTCCACGTCGCGCCGGACACGACCTCCCTCATTACCTCGAAGTCGATCTCCAAAGCCGGCGGCCGCGCCGGGTACCGAGGGCTGCTGCAGGTAGCCAAGGGCGCCAGCAACGCCAGGTCTAAGGTCGTCTGCGACGCGCTGATCCTCGACGAAGACTCGCGCTCCGACACCTACCCGTACATCGAGATCGACGAGAACGAGGTGGACATCGGCCACGAGGCCACCGTCTCGAAGATCGGAGACGAACAGCTCTTCCACCTCATGTCGCGCGGATTGTCCCAGCCCGAAGCCTCGGCGATGATCGTCGCCGGCTTCGTCGAGCCGATCGTGAAGGAGCTCCGGCTCGAGTAGGCGGTCGAGATGAACCGCCTCATTCAGATCCAGATGGAAGGCCTCACCAGTTCAGGCGTCATTGCGACACCACACCGGCAGGCGAGCGCCTTCCGGCTCCGCGTCTACCTCCGGTAGCGCCGTCGGCCCTGGATCAGGGCGTGGTTGAGCATCGTCGCCTCGTCGTCCTCGCCTGCGACCACGACAGCCTTGTTCCAGACGCCCGGAAAGACGACCCGTTCGCTGTACATCTGAGTTCGGAAACGTTCCTGGTAGACGCCGGGAAGGGCGTCGCCGGCGCCGTACATACGCCGGCCCCCGTCGCTTCCACGAATGACCGCGACGAGCTCGCGTGTCTCCTCGTAGTCGTCAGCTGCAACGAACTCGGCCAGCGGCTGCTGCGGGGATCCGCTGCTCAGGAAGGCGACGAAGTACTTCCGGTCGCGTCCCCACTTGTTCTTGCGAATCGTCTCGCCGAGTCCGATGTGAACGGCGCCTTCGGCGCGCGTCGAGCCGAGGAAGACGCGGTAGCGGGAGTAGTGCTCGCGCTGATCGGGCCACCGATACGACTGCCCTTCCCGCTCCCGCACGAGCCGCCAATCCTCTGGGAGATCGGACGTCCCCCTACCAGCAGGAGCGGCAGTCTTGTCAGAGGTGCGATCGGCACTGACGGGCTTGATGATCGGGTCGTGGAAGCCTGCCTGTGCGAGCCGAATCAGAAGTGGGCCTAGCTCCGGATCCGGGACGTTCTGCAGGGTGACCGAGAATGGGCACATCGCCGCCTCCTAAGAAGGATAACGTAAGAGAACGTAGAGCTGTATCTCTACGTTGTCAAGAAATCTGCTAGAGTGAGTGGTGCGCGAGGTCCCACACGGAAGCCGTCGAGGCTCCGAGATTCCCTCTTCGACTGTCACATTCGGGCCTGAGTGCACTGGGAGGGCTAAAGAGCCGGTTCTCTATCCAGCACCGTGACAGTCAGGAGCATCAGATGCATGCCACCGTTAGACGCTATGAGGGTGTCGACCAGAGTCGCACCGATGAGCTGACGAAGAAGGTCGACGAGACCCTGCTCCCCCGCCTGAGCAACCTGCCGGGCTTCGAGGGCTACTACCTCATCGAGGCCGGCAACGGCGTCATGAGCTCAATCGGCTTGTTCGACACTTCGGCGCAGGCCGACGAGTCGACCCGCGTCGCATCCAACTGGGTGCGCGAGGAGAAGCTGGAGACGGCACTTCCGAATCCGCCGAAGATCACGGACGGAGAGGTAATCGTCCACAAGAACGGTTTCGTCCGGGCATAAAGCCACCGGCTCGACGCAGCGAGGGTCCGCAAACCGCGGGCCCTCTGCGGCGCGAGCGGGATCTGATGAGAGCGATCACAACGACCGCGTCCCTCCGCAAGAATGGCGCCTCCCTTGACGCGACACTGAATCCAGTGTCACTCCCCTCCGGCGAAATCGCCTCCTCGACCGTTTCCTTTCCGCGGCCGGGACAGGGCACGCTCCACCGCCCGACCGAAGAGAACTGGTAGGTCGGCTCGTGTGCGGGATCGCCGGATACAGCTTCTCTCTCGAGAGCACCGTCGATCGGACGGTGGCGACCCGCGCACTACTCGCAGGCATCGCCGAGCGCGGGGCGGACTCAGTGGGCTTCGCCTACCGCGGTGACGACTCGAAGGTCACGGTGCACAAGCAGCGCACGGGCGCAAGCGAGTTCCTCGACCGCATCGAGGTGCCCCAAACCGCTACACAGCTCCTCGTGCACGTCCGGGACTGCACAAAGGGTCATCCGCGTGTCCTGGCCAACAACCATCCGATCCGCCACGGAGCGGTCGTCGGGATACACAACGGCACCATCGCCAACGACGACGAGCTGTTCGCAGCCCACGGCATCACGCGTGCCGAGCCCAGCATGACCGTCGACTCCGAGCTGATCTTCGCGCTCGCCGAGCAGTTTCGGGGACGCACCGCCGTCGCGCTCGAGCGGCTGGTCGGCTCGATGGCGACGGCCTGGCTGGACGAAGGCCGGGAGGAGCTGCTGCTTGCCCGTGGGATGGGCCGGCCGCTGTGGATCGGCACCTCGACGCAGGAGCTCTTCTTCGCGTCGACGCGCGCCGCGCTGGACTTGGTCGAGGAGTATTCGTCCGTCAAGCTCCGTAAGCGCGAGGTGCGTGAGGGATCCGTGCTCGCGGTGAACGACGGACGGATCGTCGGGCGGGACGCGTTCCGCCCGGACATGTCATTCGAGGAACAACCTCTGCCGGCAGTGCGTGCGCCGAACGAGGCTCGCGCGACCCTCGCACGACTCGCCGCACTGCACGCCATCTAGCGCCGCAGGAACTCAGCGCCACGGTGTGCCTGCAACGAGTCCGATGCTCTTCCACTGCACGGCGCCTCGAGCACAAAGGGAGGCGGCCCGGTCGGCCGCCTCCCGCTTTTCCGGTCTGGCTTCTTTCCCGCCCACGTCGGTCGAGCGCCGATCCGTCGAGCCCGGCGGCAGATCCGTGGTGCGAGGGCGACTAGGCTGTGGTCCGGGCAGAAAGCAGCGTCTGACCGGTCCGCCAAGCAAAGGCGAAGAGCAGAACGGCTGCTCCGGAGAAGACTCCGAGCGCGCCGACCGAGACAGACGCAGCAAGCGCCTGCGACGCTCCGATGCCCGCGGCAGCCAGGGCGGCGGTTCCCGCACCGGCCTGGGTGGCTGCGCCCGCTGGCCCGATCGGCAGCGCCGCCGCGGCTGCGCCGGCGCAGAGAAAGAGAAGCGCGAGTGGGAGCGAGTAACCCAGTCCGAGCGTGCCGAGGAGGATGAAGAACGCGACTCCGCGGAGGAGCCAGCAGCCGAAGACGAACGCCCACGCCTGTATGGCGCGGTACAGCGAAGTCGTGCGCGGGCTCAACCAGCGGCCGAGCCGGAAGCGTAGGGCGCGCTTACTCTCGGCGAGTCGTGGCAGGGCCACGATCACTGCGGCGGCAGCGACCCCGGCGGCCGCTACCAATGCGAGCGCGGCGCGTGCAGCGAGCCCGGCTGATGGAAAGGCAACGGCGACGGCGGCGAGCGGCGCCAGCGCGGCGCTATCGATCAGTCCGAGCATGACCAGCGAGAGGCTGATTGCCCGCAGACCGGCAGGGCACCCTGGGTAGCGGCGCACCACCGCGATCCTCATCGCATCGTCAAAGCGGCCCGGAAGCACGACACCGATCAGCGCCGCGCCGCCGTTGCCAGCAAGAAGCGCGAACGCAGAGGGCCGCTCACGGCTCGTAAACAGCCGTCCCCACCCGAATGCCTTGAGCGCCTGGGCGAGAAGAAGCAGCAGCCCCGCTGCCACGAGCGAGCCTGGCTGGCCGTGCGAAAGCGGCCAGGAAGTGGTCGCAAAATGACGGACAGCCAAGAGCGCGAGCACGAGCATGACGGCAACCGACCCCAGGCCGAATCCCCAACGCGTCCTCCGTGAGTGTCGAAGCTGCCAGAGCGCTCGCATCAGCAGCCGATAGCGACCCTCGAGCACGACCGGTGCAGCCGAGACGGCGATCGTCGCCAGCGGATCCCGCTCCGGCTGGAGATCCAACGTTGGAGTTTGCCTCATGCGCCGCCTTCGAGGAGCCACCGGCAGCATGACACCTCACGCCAGCGCCGCCATCCAGCGGGTCAAGGACACGCTGGAGGCGTTGCGGACCGAGGTGGACGCCTGGGTCGCGACCGCGACCAGTGCCGGACGGCCCTACCTCGTCCCGCTGTCCTTCTACTGGGAGAGGTGATGATCGTCACCACACCCTGCTCGAGTCGAGCCGGTCGCAACTTCCTCGCGACGGGCACAGCGCGAGTCGCCATCGGGGAGCCGCGCGGGAACGTCGTCGTGATCGACGCCTATGTCGATCCCAGGACCTACTACCCGGTCGAGATACGGGTCGACGGCAACATCACCCGCTTCTCCACGTACGAGTTCCTACCCCGAACCGCCGCCAACCTCGCGCTGACCAACATCCGCGCACAACACCCGCACGCGCGACTGACAGGCCGCCGCTGAGCGAGGCGAGAACGGCCTCAGGGGGTCATTCCCGAACACTGGCCCAGCCCAGGGTTATTCACCCTCGTGGCGACGACCACGGTGCCTCACTAGCCTTAAGACATGCAACTCGCCCCCGAGCCACCGGTCGCTATCGAGCGTCCGCTGCTACGCGGCGCACTTCACGGGGTCGCCTTTGCTGCCTCCCTCGTGGTTGGCGTCCTGCTGGTCGCGTTCTCGCGCGAATCACGTGTTCTACCCGCCAGCGTCTTCGCAGCTTCGGCGGCCTTGATGCTCGGAACGAGCACTCTCTACCACCGCATCACCTGGAGCCCCAGCGCGCGACGGTGGATGCGACGCGCCGACCACGCCGGGATCTTCCTGCTGATCGCGGGCACTTACACGCCAGTCGCGCTGATCAGCCTTAGCGGCGCCTGGAGGACAACTGTGCTGGCCGTCGTCTGGTCAGGCGCAATCGCGGCGGCGCTCTCCAAGTTCTGCTGGGTTGCCGCTCCCAGATGGTTGTCGGCCCTACTAGGCCTAGTGCTCGGTTGGGTCGGCGTCATCGTCTTACCGCAATTCGTGCACCGCGAAGGAATCGCCGCTGTCATCCTCCTCGCCGCCGGTGGCCTCGCCTACACCGCGGGTGCTGTTGTCTACGGGATGAAGAAACCAGATCCACTGCCGCGGGTCTTCGGTTACCACGAGCTTTTCCACGCGCTCACGATCGTTGCGCTCGCCTGCCAATACGTGGCCGTCGCGTTCTTCGTAGTCCGGGTTGCGTAGAGATCCGGAAGCGCGGCCAACACGGGCGTGCGGCACCATCCGCCCCAGCCAAAGCTCAGGGGTCATTCCGGAACACTGGCCCAGGCGAGCGAGCATGTCTCCTTGACCCGATTAGCTTGCTACCAGGCTGGGGGTGAATAGCTGCCAGTTCCCCTCGGAGATGACCTCGACCGTGCCGTCGACGACTTTGATGGCGGTCTCATCGTCGATCGCATACGCAGGCCCCGACATTCCGGCGGCCCACCGTTCGGCAGCGGCCATGGTGTTTGTCGGCAGGTCCGGATTTTCGAGGTGGGGGAAGATCGAGAAATCGACCATGCCCAGCGTTCTGTCGCCGCCCGGTGAATGCCATGTGACGAAGTCCTCTCCGACTCGAGGGGTCATCACCATGCTCCCGGCGCTCACGCCGACCCAGACCGTCTCGTCCAGCGACGGCAGGAGGTCTGCCAGGCCGGACGCCCGCAGCCAGTGGCACAGGTACGCGGCGTCGCCCCCCTCGACGAGCAGGACGTCCGTCTCTCGAACGAGCGGGACCCAGCGCTCCGCGTCGAGGCTCGGCAGTGCGGTGAGCTCCAGCACGCCCACGGACTTCCAGCCCAGCCCAACCGTGGGAGTGCCAGGCTCCTGCCCGCTGATGCACCGCCACGCCTGGCGAGGACCGGCCATGGGATGCCCGTACAACGCCGTCGGAATGCAGAGGGCATCGGATTCGGCGATCGGCTTGTTCAGCAGCTCGACCAGCGCGTCCTGGATGCTCGCGTTCTTTATGCCAGCGGAAGTGAGAAGAAGCTTCATGTGCCTCCTGGGGTCGTTACTGCGGACGTGGACCTTCTAGCCGCTTACGGATCCGGACGAGATAGAGACTGACAGGCCACCGAAGACTCATCTGCTCCGGCGACAACGAGCCTCACGTCCTCAGAGGGCATTCCCGAACACTGGCCCACGCGAGCGTCCTTCGCCCTAAGCTCGCTGACCCCCGCGTCGTAAGCGTGTTCGACTCACGAAGGACGTTTACGGGTTCGTCAGCGCGCTGACCTTGTCGGGGGCGGCTATCAGTTAGAGCTCGACGATCCGGTCCGGTGGCTCACCGCTCCGGCCCTGCCCTGTACGGCAGTTTGGGGTGACGTTCACTCTGCGTCACTCCGTCACTTGGGCGGTTCGCTCGGGCGCCTATCGTCTCAGCGTCGCGCCACAACTTCGAGTGTGCGCGGCTCGAAGCCGTCGACGACGCGGCGCAGGCGGTCGACCCGCTCCTGGTAGCCCGGGAGCGCGCGCCAACCGGCGATCGCGCCCACGCTTTCCCACGGCCCGAAGCTGACGAACCTCTGCGGATCCTCGGCGTCGCGCAGCAGGAGCGCGTCCTCGACGAGTCCCTGGCGGCGGCTCCACTCGGCCCATTCTCCCCAGCGGCGAACGAACTCCTCCTCGTTCCCCTCTCTCACGTGCCAGGTGGTGTGGGTGTAGTGGGCTTCCATCGTCGCTCAATCGGAAGCGTGCCGTCTCCTGCCGTTTCCTGCAGCCTCCGCCACCCGCGTCCGCGAAGCAGCGTCCCACCTCACACCGACAAGGTCAAGGACTGGTCGCGCTGGCCCTAGTAGGCTCGGCGCGCCGTCCGGCACCGGAAACGGCTCACTCTGGAACTCCGCGGCGCATCGTCGTGTGGGACGGCGAAGCAGTCATCGCCGTGCATGATCCCGTAGACCCGGTCGCCATCCTCCGTCCAGGCGTACAGCCCGTAGGGGAAGTCGCCGCCGGTCGTGCCGGGCGGCTTCACAGGTCATCTGGATCTGGTTGCGCCCCGAGCTAGACTCTGGCCGTGAGACGCGCGGTTACGGTCGCGGTGCTTCTGTCGGTTCTGGCCCTCGCCGCTGCGGGTTGCGGCGGCGGCGGCAACTCCGACAAGAAGGCGAACGAGGCATACGCGAACGGTGTCTGCACGGCGATTGGCACCTGGGCAACGGAGGTCAAGAGCCTCGCGACCGTACCCACCGGGGGGATCACGAAGGCGTCGCTCGACGCAAAGCTGAGCCAATTCGCGAGCGCTACCAAGAAGCTGACCTTGCAGATCAAGGCGGTGCCGCCACCGGACACCTCCGAGGGCCAGACGGCGAAGAAGCAGATTGACCAGCTGGCCTCGCAGGTCCAGACAACGAGTGCGGCCGTGAAATCGGCTACTTCGAAGCTTCCCGCAAACGCGACTGTTGCGCAGATGGTGTCGGCGCTGTCGACCGTAGTGCCGCAGTTCCAGACGCTCCAGAGCACCGCGCAGTCGACGGTCAAAGCGATTCAGAGCGCCGGCGGCTCCCTCGCGTCTGCATTCAAGAGCGAGAGGGCCTGCAAGCAACTGGGCTGACCCCTTGTCCTTGGTCGCCATGTTCGACGGCGGTCGGCGCGGACGCCGTCGTCATGTACCCGGGGATGCTCGGACCGACCCGGTCGCGAACCACCCGCTGAACCCGCGCGATCCGAACGATGAGAACTCCATCCTCGGGATCACAACGTCCGTGTTCGAAGGGCGCACCCGCTTGCTAGGAGCTGTCACCAACCGTCGTAGCTGGGGTCAGGTCAGCCGCCACGGCGTCCGCCCGTTAGGATCTGAGGTCTAGTCCATCGCGGCCCGGGAGAGAGGGACTTCCTGACCCGCGTCGTGCCTACGGCGGAGGTGGTCTGTTGTGAGCGAGACCCCCGAAGAGCCCACCACCTCAGGTTTGGCAGAGCCCACTCCGCCGTCGGACGCGGTCGTCCAACCGCCTCTGCCGGTCCCCCCGATGCGTGCGCAGGGCCCCATCGGGAGGCCGCGCGGCATTCTCTTCGTGATCGTTCTCTCGATCGTGACGTTCGGCATCTACCACCTGTACTGGTATTACAAGAACTTCGAGGAGATGAAGGGCCACACCGGCAACGGCATCGGCGGCATCCTCGGCCTTCTCATCGCGATCATCTTCAACCCGATCAACTGGTTCGTCATGCCGTCGGAGATCGGGAACATGTATCGCGACGACGGGCGAGAGGCGCCCATGACCGGCTGGACAGGGCTGTGGATCCTCTTGCCGCTCGTGGGCTGGTTCGTCTGGACGATCAAGACCCAGGGTGCTCTCAACCGCTACTGGGGGAGCAAAGCATCGTCGAGCTAAGGGGCCGCAGCCGATACGCGCCCAACCGCCCGGGGTCGTAGCTGGCGGTCATCGAGGACCGATATGCGTCCCCGGTCGTTTCGATCACTTCCAAGGCCGCGCCGCAGGAGCACGAGCTCCCCGATGATCATCCGAGCTGGCGGTCCAGGTTGAAGGCGGCGCTGATCAGTGCCAGGTGCGTGAAGGCCTGGGGGAAGTTGCCGAGCTGCTCGCCGGTTGGCCCGATCTCCTCTGCATAGAGCCCGAGGTGGTTGGCGTAGGTGAGCATCTTTTCGAAGGCCAGTCGTGCCTCGTCGAGTCGCCCGGACCGGGTCAGCGCCTCGACCCACCAGAAGGAGCAGAGCGAGAAGGTCGCTTCCTCGCCGGCGAGCCCGTCCGGCGCCGCGTCGACGTGGTAGCGGTAGACGAGGCTGTCGGAGACCAGTTCCGCGCTGATGGCGTCGAGCGTGGAGGTCCAGCGTGGGTCGGTGGGCGCGATGAACTTGCAGAGGGGCATGAGCAGCAGGGAGGCGTCGAGTACGTCGCTGTCGTAGTGCTGCACGAACGCTTGGCGGGCGGGATGCCAGCCGCGTTCCATGATCTGGTTGTAGATGCGGTCGCGGACCGCGCTCCAGCGGGGAATGTCGGCGGGTAGGCCGCGCTGGTGGGCGACGCGGATCGCGCGCTCTACGGCGACCCAGCTCATGAGCCGCGAGTGGGTGTAGTCGCGGCGGCCGCCGCGCGTCTCCCAGATCCCCTCGTCGGGCTGGTCCCAGTGGTCGATCAGCCATTCGAGGTTGCGTGTGAGCTCGATCCAGCCGTCGTGGTAGATCGGCAGCCCGTACTTGTTGCAGAGGTAGACGGAATCCATCAGCTCGCCGTAGATGTCGAGCTGCAGCTGGGTCGCTGCCCGGTTGCCGATCCGCACCGGCGCCGAGCCCATGTACCCCTCCAGGTGCGAGAGCTCCTCCTCGGGCAGGTCATCCCGTCCGTCGATGCCGTACATGACCTGCAGCGGGCCCGACTCGCTCTTGCCCGCGTGGCTGACGCGCCCCTCCAGCCAGCCCATGAACGCGCCCGCCTCTTCCGTGAACCCGAGCCTCAGCAGTCCGTAGACCGTGAAGGCGGAGTCGCGCATCCACGTGTAGCGGTAGTCCCAGTTGCGTGCGCCGCCGAGCTGCTCCGGCAGGCTGGTGGTGGGGGCGGCCACGATCGCGCCGGTGGGCGCGTAGGTGAGCAGCTTGAGTGTGAGCGCCGAGCGATGCACTGTCTCGCGCCACCGTCCGCCGTAGTGCGAGCGGCTGAGCCAACGCCGCCAGAACTCGACGGTGGCGTCGAACTCGGCGGCGATCTCGGCATCGGAGTAGGGCACCGGCGTTCCCTCCGGCTCGACGCGCTCGAGCACGAAGGTGGCCGTCTCCCCGGCCCGGAGCTCGATGCGTGCGCGGACGTCGCGGTCGTCGGCGATCTCGAGTGGGCAACGCGTCGAGAGGCCGAGTGTCAGTTCGGAAGAGTGGAAGAGCGCACCGTGCGGGGTGAGGGCGACCTCGTGGCGGGCGCGCGCGTAGTCGAAGCGCGGGGCGACCTCGACGACGAAGCGCATCTGCCCGCGCACGGCGAGGACCCGCCGGATCATGCGGTGGCGATGGGCTGCCTCGCCGCTGCGCGGCGGCGGCATGAAGTCCTGTACCTCTCCGACTCCGTCGGGCATCAGGAAGCGCGTGATCAGGACGTTGGTGTCGGGGAGGTAGAGCTGTTTGGAACTCCAGCCGTCACAGTCGGGCGAGATGCGGAACAGCCCGCCACGATCGGCGTCGAGGATCGCTGCGAAGACGCTCGGCGAGTCGAAGCGCGGGCAGCAGTACCAGTCGATCGTCCCGTCGGTACCGACGAGCGCGACCGTGTGCAGGTCGCCGATCAGGCCGTGCTCGGCGATCGGCAGGTAGCGCGCCCGCGGTGCAGCTGTTGCGGACACGACTTGCCCTCCTCGATCAGCACGAACGGCGAGCGCCATCGGCGAGCCTCCTAATTGGCCTATGGCACAAGCACGAGCTTGCCCTTCGACGCCGAGCTCTCCAGCAGCTCATGGGCGTGGCGCGCCTCGGAGAGCGGCAGGCGCTCGGCGACGGTGGGATGGATCTTGCCCTCACGGAGCAGCTCGATCAGCACGCCGAAGTCCTCGCGGAACCAGTCCGGGTCCATGGGCTCTCCGCCCACTGCTCCGGCTCGCCTCGTAGCCTTGTCGCGGTATTTCTGGACGTGGTAGGCGAACACCCTCCGGTGGGGAGACAGCTTGTCCCAGGTCCAGACGGCCACGATCGCTGCCCACCACTTGATCACCGCCGGCCAGTCCTTGTGCCCATTCTTGAGGGTGTCGTAGCGGCCGAACACGACGAGCCTTCCGCCGGCCCGTAGCGCGCGGAACGAGCGCAGCGAGATCGGGCCACCGAGGCTGTCGACCACGACGTCCACACCGCCGGCTTCCTCGCGCACCCGCGCCAGGAAGTCCTCGTTGCGGTAGTCGATCGCTACCGCGCCAAGGGCCTCGACCTTTCCGCGATCGCGAGCCGAGGCGGTCCCGAAGACGCGAAGTCCGGCCACCGC
Source organism: uncultured Actinomycetes bacterium (assembly GCA_963765785.1). Classification (GTDB taxonomy): domain Bacteria; phylum Actinomycetota; class Thermoleophilia; order Gaiellales; family Gaiellaceae; genus AC-32. The sequence continues at coordinate 50,669 of CAVXXW010000010.1, read as the reverse complement.
CGCGAGCTCGAGCGCCGCGACGCCGACCCTGCCGGCCGCGCCGTGCACGAGCACCGTCTCCCCGCGCTTGACCTCCGCCGTCCGGTGGAGCACCTGGTAGGACGTCATGTACGGGAACAGGAGGCTCAGGACCTCCCCCGGATCGAGGTCGTCGGGGACCTCGACCGCGCCCGCCTCCGGCACGCAGACGCGTTCCGCGTCGGCCCCCCACACCGTCAGCGCCCCAATGCGGTCGGCCACCCGCAGCCTCGTGCAGTCCGGTCCGAGTTCTTCGACGACGCCGACGAGCTCGTAGCCGGGCGTGAACGGTGGCTTCGGGGCGCCAGCGATGTACGTGCCGGCGCGCATCTGGGCATCGGTGAAGGACACGCCCGCGGCCAGAACCCTGACGCGAACCTCTCCCGGCCCCGGCTGGGGGACGTCGGCCTCCACCACGCTCAGGACCTCGGGCCCGCCGAAGTGATCGACGACGACACGCTTCATTCGTTCCTGCGTTGCAGAACTCATGGTTCCTCCTTTGCGGCCACGCCGAGCGTCACCAAGCCTCCCTTGGCCGGTGAGGCATGACCGCACGATCGCGACGCGCGCGTCATCGGTGTTTTCACGGATCTGGGCCTTCGTCAACGCACGTCGGACGAGGGCCTGCGGCAAGGCCTGACGACCCTCCGGAAGCCAACGTTTTCCAAAGACGTTCCCTCACGCCGTCTTTGGTGCCCAGCGAAGACCACAGCCGACGAGGAAGTCTCCGAATTCACGGATTTCAGTAGACGCGAGCGACGGGACTCGTCCACGCTGATCGCAACCGACCTCCCAGCGCGCGGCCTCGACGTCGACGACATCACGGCACGCGATCAACTTCGATCCGCCCCGCACGCCCGACGACTATGTCCATCGCGTCGGCAGAACCGGCCGCGCCGGCCGCACCGGCACCGGGGTGACGCTGGTGCTTCCCGAGCAGCGTCTTGATGTCAGCCGGTTAGCCGGAGCGGTCGATCACGCGCATGCTTTGCAATCGCCACGGCTACCACTTCGAGCGACGCCCGCGACGGCTTGTGTACATAACTGCACGCTCGCGACGCGCGCGTCATCGGTGGAAGAACTGTCCCCGGTCAGTGTTTCCACTGATCCCGACCGTCACGACGGGCGACGTGACCACCCAGCCGACCCCTAGAGCGCAAACTTGTCGTTCGCGACGCTCGGTGCCGAACGACGAGGACCTCCGCGTCGGCGTCGGTCGCCATATCGCTGACGACTGACTCAGGCCAGACGACGAAGAAGTCACCCTGGCCGAGATCGTGCTCCACGTCGTTGATCCTGAGCCGCACGCTGCCGTTCAGGACGATGGTGATCTCGACGCTTTGCCGGTGAAGGTGTCGCTGCGTGGGCGTCGGCGTCTGGTTCGGAACGCTCTGCCACGTGACCTCGACCAGGTCGGATCGGAGCAGCGGCTCGTCCATGAAGTGCCCGAAGAACCAGCCCCGGTCCTTCGCGCTAGACCGGACGTTCCCGACGAACGAGCGGCGGCGATTGTCCTCCACCTAAGACTGATCCTCTCCTTCGGTCCAACCAACCTGAAGGGCCGAAGCGTAGTGGGCACGGCATCGGGGTTCGCTCGATCGCGCAGACTCCGGATCGATGAACGCGCTCCACCGCCTCGCCGGCGGCCAAGCAGGCTCACGCGGCCCACCCCGCAGAGGTTCCTAGGAGTCCCGTTTGCCTTAGAGCTCCGGAGTAGCTCTGAACGCGGCGAGGACGCTGGACTAGGAAGGGTCTCGCTGGCGCGCGTGCCGCTTCCTAAGTGTGCGAGGAAGGGCCGCCCTACGCTGGGTCGATGCGAGGTTCAGGTCTGCGGTCCTGTCGGCCCTTCCCGCGCAACGTCTGGGGAGGGAGAACTCCAGACGGCAGGCGCGAGCGTACTCCTGCGCCTGCCTGCTCGATGCATGGTCAGGGTTCACCCACAGGCATTCAGAGCACACGCCCGGCGGCCTCGCGGGCGTAGCGGTCCTACGGCGCGCGAACGACGAACGCGCGGGACCTCCTAACGCGACTTGAGGAGATCGAGGCGAACAGCTGAAGCCGAGTCCCGCGCTTCAGCCCTGTCGGCCGTTTCCAGCTGAAGCGTGTCGAGCCGGGGACGCCGATCGTGTTGTAGGCCGTCTTGCTCGCCTTCCAGAGGATCTTCCGCCCGCGCAGCAACCGCAGGCGAACGAGGGGCCGCGTCACGTTCGCCGTCCAGTGAACTTCGAAGTCCAGCGCGTGCACGGCGAGGTACCGCTTCGACGTGACGCCGACGAGCGTGAGCGAGACAGGAATGGCGAACGCGGCGGGGGTGCTGAAAATTGCCTGGGAGACCGGATCGCTCGACCACACGTTCCACCAGTAGCTCCCGGCGTAGAGAGGAACCGAGGGCGTCCACTCGCGATCGCCGGCAACGACGACGCCAACTTGGACGATGGCCTGGTCATAGAACCGTCCCTCCGGTGTGACGTCGGGCTTCCTCGCGATGTAGAGCCCCTGCGACCATTCACCAGCCGGAAGCGTCCACGTGAAGTGAGGGTGTGCGCTCGTGACGGTCGCCCCGGGTGCCGGCGTCACTGGCGTCGCCGCGGCAAGAGCCGCAGTGCCAGAGATCGCCATGCCTGCGAGCGCGGTGAGAACGATGATCCCTCGGCGGGCCACCTTGGACTTATCGGCAAGTCCAGCCACGTGCTCGAGGCACCGGCCGAAGCCGACGGGCTCCGACTCACGTTGCCAGCGCCCTAGGGACGTCCACGCAGCAGACCAGTGAGTGGAAGCCGACGGTCCTCGCGACTAGGCTCGACGCGCGGGCCGAGTCCACTGGGCGCGGTGCCTAACGACGGCCCGCACGGGCGAACTCGGCCTCGCGCTCGAGCCCGTGGGCGCTACGGGCGGTTGCCCTGCGCTTGCAGCTTGGCCCAGCTGTCCCTGAGTCCGAGCGTGCGGTTGAAGACGAGCTGCTGGGGCGTCGAGTCGGGATCCGGGCAGAAGTAGCCGAGGCGTTCGAACTGGACAGTCTCACCGACCGGCAGCTCGGCGAGTGCCGGCTCGACGACGCACTCCTCGAGCACGGTCTCTGAGTTCGGGTTGAGGTCGGCGAAGGGGTCGCCGTCGGCGCCGGGATCGGGGCGGGTGAAGAGGCGGTCGTAAAGACGAACCTCGGCGGGCACCGCGTGCTCGGACGAGAGCCAGTGCAGCGTCCCCTTGGGCCGGCGCCCGTCCGGGGCATCGCCGCCGCGCGTCGAGCGGATCGTAGGTGCAGCGGAGCTCGACGATCTCGCCGCTTGCGTCCTTGACGACGTCGGTGCAGGTCACGAAGTACGCGTAGCGGAGGCGCACCTCGCGGCCCGGGGCGAGGCGGAAGAACTTGCTCGGCGGGTCCTCCATGAAGTCGTCGCGCTCGATCCAGAGCTCGCGCGTGAAGGCCACCGCGCGAGTCCCGGCCGAGGGATCCTCCGGGTTATTGACGGCCTCCAGCTCCTCGACCTGCCCCTCGGGGTAGTTCTCGATCACGAGCTTGAGCGGGCGCAGGACCGCGAAGCGCCGCAGCGCGGTCCGGTTCAGCACGTCCCTGACCTCGTGCTCGAGCATCTCGATCTCGACGGCGCTGTGGCCCTTGCCGCCGACCCCGACCACGTCCAGGAAGTTGCGCAGGCCCTCGGGCGGGAAGCCGCGCCGCCGCAGGGCCGACGACCGTGGGCATGCGCGGATCGTCCCAGCCGCGCACGGAGCCCTCGCTCACGAGCCGGCCCAAGAAGCGCTTCGAGAGCACGGTGTACGTGAGATTGAGGCGGGAGAACTCGTACTGGCGCGGGCGCGAAGGCACCGGCAGGTTCTCGATCAGCCAGTCGTAGAGCGGCCGGTGATCCTCGAACTCGAGCGTGCAGAGCGAGTGGGTGATGCCCTCGATCGCGTCCGACTGGCCGTGGGCGAAGTCGTACAGCGGATAGATGCACCACTCGTCGCCGGTCCGCGGGTGGGTCGCGTGCAGGACCCGGTAGAGCACCGGGTCGCGCAGGTTGATGTTCGGCGAGGCCATGTCGATCTTCGCCCTGAGCACTCTCGCGCCGTCCGGGAACTCGCCCGCGCGCATGCGCTCGAACAGATCGAGGTTCTCCTCGATCGAACGGTCGCGCCAGGGGCTGTCCTTGCCCGGCTCGGTCAGCGTGCCGCGGTGCTCCCGGATCTCGTCGGCCGAGAGGTCGTCGACGTACGCCTTGCCGGCCTCGATCAGGTAGACGGCCCAGTCGTAGAGCTGGTGGAAGTAGTCGGAGGCGAAGTAGAGATGCTCGCCCCAGTCGAAGCCGAGCCAGCGGATGTCCTCCTGGATCGAGTCGATGTACTCCTGCTCTTCCTTGATCGGGTTGGTGTCGTCGAAGCGCAGGTGGCAGTGGCCGCCGAACTCCTCGGCGATCCCGAAGTTGAGCGCGATCGCCTTCGGGTGGCCGATGTGGAGGTAGCCGTTCGGCTCGGGCGGGAAGCGGGTCACGACCTCCGACACCCTGCCCTCGCGCATGTCGGCGGCGACGACTTCACGGATGAAATCGCTTCGTTCGGCGGTTGCCGGATCGTGGACGCTCACGCGGCTGTTCTCATCGTGTCGAAGAGATTAGGGGCAGTACGTCGCCCGCGAGTCGTTATGGCCTCAGGCCCGGCATCTTTGCTGCGGCGTAACGAAGCCGGCCGGGCAGGAGCGGGCTGCGCGAAGCCCTTTCCCTGGGCGATGCCCCCCTCGGAAAAAGCGCGACTCCTTCCTCGTCGGGGATCCCCGCCCCGAAGGCGTGCCCTGGCAGACACGCTCGGTCTCCGCCGTGCTCGGCGAGCATCGGGCCGAGGCTGTGCCCGTGCTGCGGTCGCTTGTCGGGTCGTTCTAAAGCCGTTGCGTCTGGTCCCTGCCAACTCCGCTCAAAGGGGGAGAGAACCGCCCCGCTTTCGAACCGATACGAGTCTCACCGGCTCATGCGGCAAGGAAGGAGTCCGGTGTGACTGCGGCAGAATTTGAGCGGTTGACTGCGGCTGAGGTCGAGTGCCTACTTCGCCGGCGCTTGAACCTCTTTGTGAACGCGGGCGCGACGCCCTGCGCGGCTCTCGTCTTGGCGGCCCAGGTGGAGGTCCCCGAGGAGGAGGCCGTCCGCTTTCTTGAGTTCGGGTTCTCGGTCGACCTCACGCTGCGGCTTCTGTACGAGCCCGCCGCGTAGGAGTGCGCCGGCTACCAGGAGGCGGTGCAGACGCTACGGCGCATGCCCGAGAGGGCCACTAGGAGTCGGCGCGAGCGGGGCGTAGCGTGAGCTCGGGTCGGGTCGCGTTGCAGCGCCCGGGCGTTCGGCTCGCCGCCCGGCCCTTCCCGTTCTCTAAGTCAGAGCGGCGAGTTGCTCGCGTACACCCTCGTAGCTCGAGTCCTCGGCGAGGATGCGTTCGAGGTCTTTGCGCGCCATCGCCTTCTTGCCTTGAGCGAGGTAGTTTTGCGCTCGCTCGGCGAGTGCTAGATGGCGGATCTCAGCCGCCCGCGAGCGCAGGTTGCCAGCGCTAGCGGGGTTCGCTTTGCAACGGGATTCCGCGGACGCTCAGAAGGTCACTAGAGGCATAGATAGAAATACCGGGTCTCGTCTTTGGTGAGGTTCGGCCCCCTTATGGCCAGGAAGCTATTTGTGCGTGGCGGCCGTTGGGCCGTAGCGACATAGCGCCAGTTGACGTATTGGCCCTCCTGCCAGGAATCTCCCCACCATGCGAGCCAACTGTTCTTCAAGAGCGAGGGGTCGCTCTTGACCTTGACGACCCTTGCGCCATGCGCGCGGAAGCATGCGGTCGATCGTGCGTTTGCGTGTGAGACCGTCTCCAAGCCGGGGAGAGGCGGGATTGGCCAGTGCTTCCGCTCTCCTTCGGTCCTGATCCGTCGCAGCGCCCGTATCGACACGCGGAAGCGCCGCGAGACGATGGAGTACGCCTGCTCGTTACCGCGGTTCATTAACCCGACGAGCACGTAATAGAGGTGCTTCCGCCTGGCAACCGAGAGGCACTGATCTCGCCCGCCATAGATGTCGTGAAGGTATGTCCGCGGACATTGGTGGAGTTGTCGCGCTTGCGCGGGCTCCGCAACTCTTGTCGTTCCTGCATTTGCTGCGATCACGAGAGCCAAAAGGAGCGTTCGTTTCATCGGACCACCTCCACTGCAGTTATGGGCTTCTTGGCGACATGGAGTCGTCGGTAGCGACGACGCGTCCATCAGCATCAAGCGCAACGACCTCCCGTAGCTGATGGCCAGGACGGCGATGGTCGTCTCCGATCGGGACGTAGAAGAAGCCTTCTGAGATCGGTTCTGAGATCCACACGATCTCGGGGCGGACGACTGCCCCATCTTCGAAGCGGACCTCGACGCTGTCGGACCAGCGCGCGTTCACGGCGCCGTGTAACTCGCGCAGGTAAGCGAGGGCCGTCTGCGGCGAGCTGTCGGCGGCCGGCCCTCCGGAGGTCTTGTAAACGACGTTGAGCGGAACCGTCCCGTCTCGATCGCAGCCACCGGACCCGGCGAACATGAAGCAATAGCCACCTGTTGTCGTCGGAGCCACCCAAAGCGGAATGCCGTCGTAGGTCGCAACCAGCCGCGTCTCGTTAGGAATCACGCCGCTTGCCATCCCCTGAGGGGCGCCCTGGTCGAGGGTGTCGAACTCCTTGAACGCTTCCGAGCTGTGCGGCGCCCTTGGCGCGCTGGCGAATGGGACGTGCCAGCCGAAGGCGAGCGTCAGCGTTGCCCACGTCAACAGGAGCAACAACACGAGCACAAGAACGAGCGCGAACCGGGAGCGAGGCCTCAGCCCGCTGTGTCGACGCTCCGGCTCGCTCGCCTGACCAAGCTGCGCGGACTGCTCGAGCGCGATCTCCTCAAACAGTCGAGCTCGTGCGTCTTCGCGCACCTCCTCGCTCGGCGCCGGAACCGCCAACCAGGCCTCGCGCAGCTCGTAGAACTCGGTCGGCATCAGACCTGAACCCCCTTGGCGGCCTCGGAAAGACGCCCGCGGAGCTTGTCGCGCAGGCGGTGGACACGGGAACGGACGGTGCCGATCGGCAACGACATCGTCTCCGCGATCTGCTCGTAACTGAATTCCATGCAGGCGAACAGCAGGAGCAGGTCGCGATCATCCGGCGAGAGCCCTGCGAGTACCTCATTCAGCATCGCGACTCGCGGATCGCGCCCGATGGCTGCCTCGGGCCCCTCGGTATCGATCGTGCGCTCGCCGGCGAGCTTGGCTAAAGCACGATTCAACCTGCGCTCGCTGCGTCGGGTCTCGCGAACCAGGTTGGCGGCGATACCGATCAACCACGGCCGAGCGTCAGGACGTCGAAGGTCGTAGTCGGCGCGGCGACGGAAGGCGATCGCGAATGTCTCGGACGCCAAGTCCCCTGCCGGCTGAACTCCCGCACGGAAGCAGAGGAACCGATGGATTAGCGAGAAGTGGCGCTCAAAGACGGTCGCGAACGCCGACGGCTCGTCTAGCGACTGCTCGATCGCTTTCGCGTCGCTTGGGTCTTGCCTAGCAGCAGGTGCTTGCGTATCCACTACTCCCTGCTTGGCCGATGGCAACCAAAAAGTTCCTTCGGCATTTCGATGCTCTCGCTGCGCCCGAGGGGTGTCAACCGAAGCGCCGTTGCCCTGAGTGCCTCGAGCCGGATCGCCCTGTACTGAGGACGGCCGCTCGACTAGAGGTCGAACGCACGGGCACGGAGTCGCGCCCGATGCAAGCGCCGCGTCCGCAGCTGGAGCAGATCCGCGACCCGAGTGATCCGCTGAGCCCGTCGACTCCCTTCGACGTCCGACGCGGTTGGTCCGATACACGCCGCAGATCCTGCGCGAGCTGATCCACGTGTTCTTGAACCATCAGACGCTGCGCCTTCGTGTCGTAGATGAACATTGCACCTCACCTCCTCTTGCGTTCGAGCTTCTGCGCGTTCGCTTACCGAGTCCTTGGCCAGTAGAGGTCGAGAAGTTCCATCGAGTGGCGCGGGCGGCTGATCCAGGCATCAACCGCCGCGCGGCCTCTCTCCTCCCCGGCCTAACTCCTCACGGGTGGTCGTCAGGCCGATCCATGCGCTCGTGTCTCCAGAACGCCGGCCCTGTCGTCACCAACCCGCCACTCTGGCCATAGCGAAACCACAGCTGACCGCCGCAGGTGCCGTAGTCCCGTCCGGGCAGGATGACCGCACTCTGCGCGCAGGCAGCCTGCGCGTGCATTCGTGGCGGACGAATCCCCTTAGCGGCAGCGCTGGCCGGAATTGCTAGCGCTGCAACGCAGGGCTCCGATGATTGCGAGCTTGTACATGTCGCCTCCTCTCGCGGCTCGCGATCGCTTCATGCGATCTCGCTAAGTCCTTGGCCGCGGGGCACACACAAGTTCCACCGGGTCGTCTTAGGCGCTCAGCTGCTGCTCATGTCCTCGGCTCGCCGAGAGCGCGCCGGGGACCGGCGTCTACGACTTCTCGCCGAACTCGCGCTTCGCGCACGCCGCGCAGTAGAAGAGCAACACGTCCACCGGCCCGTCGTCGACCCAGTACGCCTGCCACCGGTCGGTGTTCCGCGGGCAACCAGCTTTCGCCGCACTCGACGCAGTTAGGGATGAAGGCAACGACCCGCGCAGACCATTGGCCCACTTTACGAAGGCAGACAGGCGCATGTAAGCGTCCATCTGGGCCAGGTGAGGGGTGTAAGACCTTCTAGGAGTCGCTGCCGAACGCGTGCTCCGCGCACTCAGGGCAGTAGAAGAAGACCTCCGCCGGCCCATCGAGATCCTCGCTGCAGCCGAGGTATGCGCGCCAACGCTCTGAGTCGGCAGGGAGCCAGACGGCTTTGCACTCCACGCACTTCGGGACGAGCGCGACGACTCCATGACGCGACTCTAGAGCGGGCGACAGGGGCTATCGTCCGTTCCCGACATGCGTGGGCGCGTCGTACTTCTCGCTCTCGTCGCCGCGGCGGTCGTCGCGGCTGGCGCGCTCGCGTCGAGTGCTGCGCTGATCCTGCCGACGCACACGCCGGGGGTCCGCTACTCGGCCGTGACGCAGAAGACGCTCTTCAAGACCGTCTGTCGCGTCGGCTGGACGAAGACGATACGACCGCCGGCGAGCTACACGAACGCGTTGAAGAAGAAGCAGCTCGTTCTATTTCAGTACGCCGACCTGAACCCGAGCCACTTCGAGGAGGACCACCTCGTTAGCCTCGAGCTCGGCGGCGCTCCCCGCGCGACGCGGAACCTCTGGCCGCAGCCGTGGACGCAGGCTCGGCGCGATGACAACGGCATCGAGGCAAGCCTTCACCGGAAGCTCTGCAACGGAACGCTGACGCTGCGGCAGGCGCGGGCGCAGGAGATCGCCTACAAGCATCGCTTCGGCTAGTCCGTAGACTCACTCGCGCCGTCTCGCCCCCAAGAAGGAGGGAACCGTCGACCTCATAGGGCCGTCCGTAGTGATGATTCTCGGCGCGCGAAAGTTGCCGCTGACGCGGGCTGAGGCAAACGAGCTGCACGACCTGCTCATCGAACGCAATCTGGCTCTGCTGGCACTCCAGTCTGAGCTAGCGCGAGTGCTGCAGGCCGATTCGGGGCAGCCGGATGTCCTCGCGGATGAGGAGATGCGGCAGGAGCTGCTGCTTTGCCTCGATGTGGCCGACACCGAGCTCCAACTGGCGGAAGGACTGCGAAGCCTCCGCCAGGCTGCCCGCGTGCCGATCTCACCTAAGCCCGAGTACTAGTCGAACCTGCGAAAGCCGGCTCAGTACCACTTGCCCCGCGCGAACCCGCAAAGGCGATGAGCCCGATGAGCGTGACGATGAGCCCGATCCAGAAGCTCCAGACAATGATCAGGATGATCCCGAGAATGACGATGATCCCGCCAAGGGTTATCCCGCCGTACCTGCGCTCAGCCACGTGTCTTACTCCTCCCGCGTTGGATCTTCCGCGCTGCGCCCAGTCAGATCCGATTCATGCCAGCGCCGTTTCTACCGCGCAGTATCTCGCCAACCGACAGAGTGCTCTTAGGCTCCTCACGCCGTCCGGCCCCGGGGAGGAGCACGTCGACCTCGCAGGGCCGTCCACGACCGTCTTGCTCGAGCACTCCAGCACGGCATTGTCGTCGCCGAAGGCTTGGCGCGGGAGCTCGGCCGGATCAGCCTCGTCGAAGCGCTCGAGCTGACGATCCTGATCGCGGCGAAGGAGCCCAAGCGCCTACCGAGGGTCGCGGTCCGCTGGCTCGAGCGCTACCTGCAGGAGTGCGAGCCGACGCTGAGCGACGTCGCGCTCGCGGTGTCGGCTCTCTCGGCTTTACCGCACGAGCCGCGACGGGAGGCCGTGCGTGTTCTGCGGGCGCTCGTCGGGTCGTTCTAGGAAGCTGCGAACTCCCCCGACGGCCAGCTACCGGGCGGCCTCGGACAGTGCGACCCTGTAATAACCGGGCGACCGTTCTCCCCCTAACGGGGAAATGCCGCCAAAACCCCGGTGGATGGCCGGCCGCCCGGCTTGTCTAAACAGACGCCGCAGTCGCGCGCTTTCTTGCGCTTGGCCGCTCGCTCCTCCTCGTTCTCATGAGTGCCCAAACTCGCGCGCAGCGCAGTCCGGGCAGAGCGGCTGCGGCAGCAGCATCACGCGCGCCGCGAGCGCCATCGCCGCGATCGGGGGGCGAATACCGGCACGTGAGCCACCGCAACGTGTTTCAGCAAGCGCCCGGCCCTGCCGGCTTGAAGATCCGTGCGACACTTTCGCGGATGACCAGCGCTGCCGGAATCATCGCGCTCGTCGCGGTCCTCGTGCCGCTGGCGATCATTGGAGCCGTGTTCGTCTGGGCGGCCCGGAAAGACGGAGCCGAAGACAAGGCTATGCAGGGGCGTCTCGGCATCCGCCGCAGAACGAGGCTTGGCCGCTAGTCCAGCTGCATCCACCCCTCGCTCATCGCCGAGCCTGTCTCGTCGTATCCACAGGGCCATCCGCGGGCGATCTTCAGGCGGGCCCTTCAAGGTTCCGGAGAGCGCGAGCCGGGGTAGAGGCTGACCGTCAGGACGCCCGGTGACCTCTCTGCTGAGATCGCGGGAGAGTTCGGCGGGCCTCACCACGGGGGTGGGGGATAGGGCGGCCCCGGGGCCTGAGGCTTCCGTCAGCCCCCCGGGTGACCACCCCTTCGGCAGGCCACGGGGAAGTGCGCGGCGGCCTCTGGCGGCCCCGGCTCACGCTCCGACTATGTCGCCGGGCTGCGGTGATGCGCATCGGGGGAAGCACCTACACGCGCGAGGGCGTTCGGCTCGCCGCCCGGCCCCTCACGGAACCGGCCGCGACCGTCGAAGGTCGAGCGCTCTGCAGGCGCAGATCGTTACTTAGGAATGCAGCCGGAGGTCGCTGCTGGCGAGACGACGTCCTTCCCGTCCACTTCCTCGGCGCTGACCGATGACGCCCCCCACGTGCAGGGCGCTTCCTCACGCCCTGCGCCGTCGCCTGTGCCGCCCTCAACGCGAGCACGGCCGCCGCCGCGGCGATGACGAGGCAGACGCTGGCGAGGAGTTTCGGCCGCAGAACCTCACGGCACGAGCATGACGAGCAACGATTCGGAGCACCATCGGCCGTGTGGCTCATCTTCGACCGCCACGAGTCCCATCGCTGGTCTTCCGTGTCAAGTGAGGCAGTCAACCGTAGAAGGGTGATGGATCAACCAGCCACCCCCGACCCGATACTGCTCGTGCAACCGAGACGCGCCCCGATGCGGCGGGGGCGACCTCGGAAGACACGAAGGGCCTCAATGCGGCGGGGCCTGACGACTTACCTGCGGCTCTCTCTCACGGGAGACTCGAAACGGGGCCAGGCGGCGGCCCCGTTTCGCGTTGCCTGGAGATATCCCCCTTCATGGGGAGGCACGGGCCGCCGGGCCGTCACACCATGGGTCAGCGCAGACCGGCCGCCTTGGCCGCAGAGACGGACGGACGCGCAAAGTACGGGGCGGCCGACGGGCCGCCCTTTCCTTTTCGGACCAGTCCGCCGGCAAACGCCGAGCGGGCATTGACGCGGTCAGCCGCCGCCGAAATCGCAGGCCGCGCAGTCCGGGCTTGGGCAAGCGAGGTGAGCGCAAACGGGCCAAAGGGAAGCGCGTTCGCGGCGCCGTAGTGTCACGGCCATCGGGGACGGGTGGGCCAGCACTCGCCCCCGATGCCTTGGTCTCTTAGCTAGGCAGAGGGGCGCTGGCGGCTAGGGCGGCGGGTCTCGTCTCGCGCGCGGAGCGGAGCGCTCCTAGGCCTCCACGGGTAGGAAGATGGGTCAGACGGCCCATGGACAGGAGACCGCCGAGTCTGGGAATCTTGACGAGTGGGGCCGATGCGGCGCGCTTAGGGTCGAGCGCCAATAGGTCCTCAGTTCTGGCCAACTGTGGTCTCGGCGCTAGGCCCCACTCTTTACTCCCCCGAACTCCCGCGCAGCGCACTCCGGACAGTAGAAGACGACCTCGGCCGGCTCGTCGAGATTCTCGTCGCACGCCGAGGTGCGCTTCCCAGCGCTCTTCGTCAGCCGGCAACCATGCGGCCTTGCACTCCGTGCACTGCGGGACCAGCGCGACGTTCTCGAGAGGCATCGGCCGAGTGTACGACGCAACCCGCCGGTCGGGACTAGGCACCGGACGGGCGCCGGAAGCGTGTGGCGGCTGGGGGGCCGCCCCGACGGCGAGCAGACCCACCAGTGCGCAAGAAGCAGACGGCGAGCGCGTCGACTTAGGAGGCCGCGCCCGTCTTGGCGTTCGAGGTGCCGCTGACTGGCCAGTCCGCGGTTCCTCACGGACGCGGCCGTACACCGCCGGTGCTGGATGCCGCCGAATTAGTCCACGCTCAGTCCACAAACCCGGCCCGAAACAGCGCCTAGGCCGTCAGCGAGATGAGCCGCGAACCCGCTTCCCGCCACGGTTCGCCAGATACCGCCACAGCCCTCAGAACCCCGTGGAGGTTCAAGTCCTCTCATCCGCATACGTGAGACGTGCAGGGGTTCCGTGCGGTTAGCCGCCCGTCCGTCCGCGCTCAGTCCGTAAACGTGGGGGAGCCAGCAGATGGCAGGGTAGGTCGAGTGCCTCCTGAGAGCGTCGCGCCCGGGGAACTGACTACCTACGTGAGACCGACCCGGGACCGTGTGTTCGGCCGTGCATCTCGTACTATCGCGGAGGAGGATGTCACGTGGTGACGTCTGATCCGATCGCCGAGATCATCGGGGACTATCGAGCCTTCGCGGTGACGCAGCGCGACCGGCTCATCGCGCGGGGCATCGACATCGCGCCGTACGCCCTCAGCCATCTCGCAGTGCGCGTGCCCGACTGGGACCTGTACGTCCATCAGCGGACCCTGCTGGAACGCCACGCGACCGCCAATTTCGAGAGCGTCTGGAACGGCCGGCCGATCTTCAAGATCGTCCTCGCCGAGCCGCTCGATGTCCTCGACGGGACTCCGGTTTCGCTCATCGAGCTCATCCCGCCCGTTCACCAACGCGTCTACCGGATGGGCCTCGAGCACCTCGGCGTCGTCGTCGGTGAGGACGTCGACGCCTTCTCCCGCAAGCATCGAGCGGTCCTGACCGGGCAACAGTTCCAGAACGCCGACACCGAGCCGTACTACGTGCTCTTCGAGGACTTCACCCACGTGAAGTTCTACCGCCGTTCGCTCTACGACTCCTGCGTCCTTGGGGGCGCGACGTTCGATGGCTTCGTCCACGTCGACGACTGGGTCCCGCAGCGCCTCGTGACGCGACCGGCCCGAACCCGCTGCCACGGTGACCCAACCTACTGCCGGGTTACAAGAACGCCCACTGCGCCAGCGTCCGCGAATGTCACATGAGCCGGCAGTGCATTTGCGCCTCAGAGGTGTTCAGGTTCAGTCATCGGTCAGCGGCGGCCCCAGTAGTGTCATGTCGTACTTCTCGAAGACGGCGGCGACGGCTGCACGGTCGGGCGTCCCATTTCGCGTCAGCGGGCCTAGCTCTTCGTAGAACTTGTGGCCGCCACCCGGGGTGTAGACCACGACGATCTCGCCCGGGTCGTCCGTCAGGTTGAGGAACGCGTGGGGGACGCCCGACGGCATGTAGGCGAAGCCGCCTTCCGTGCAGTGGAACGTCTCGTCACCGATCTGGATCTTGTACTGGCCCTTCAGAACGTGAATCGTCTCCTCTTGATGGTGGTGGACGTGGAGCGGCGGCCCGCCCTTTGGAGCGACTTCGACGGTGAAGTAGTCGAACGCTCCGTCGGTGTCCTCGCCGGTGACCTTGAAGACGAGGTCGCGTCCTGGACCGGACTGGAGTCGCAGTCCTTCGCCTGGGGCGAGAACCTTGGTCTGAAGAGATGTCATTTCTATCCCCTTTTTCTGGAGGACCGGCCGGGCCGGTCGATATACTTCACACACGCAAGTAGATGCTCGCAAATGTTATTTCAACATGTCAAGTAATCGATCCGAACCCGAGCACTGGCTCGAGGAGTTGCCGGAGCCGGAGGCCCTCAGTCCGGGGGAGTTCGACGCGTGGCGAGGGCTGATCCGTCTCCGAGAAACCGTGATGCGCGAGATCGACCGCCGCCTCCGTCACGACGGTCTGATCTCGCTCGCCGACTACGGCGTCCTGATCACGCTTGTCACCGCCCCCGGACTGAGATTGCGCATGAGCGACCTCGGCGCGCAGCGGATGCTCACGCCGAGCGGAATCACCCGAGTGGTCCTCCGCCTCGAGGAACAGGGTCTCGTTAGCCGGGAACCCGACCCGGCGGACGGACGCGCCGCCTTCGCTGCGTTGACCCAGTCCGGGCTCGAGGCGCTACGGCTCGCGCAAGTCGTCCACCACGCTACGGTGCGCGAGCTCTACACCGGCCGACTCACCAAGCACGAGCTCGTCCGCCTCGCCGCACTCTTCGAGAAGGCTCTACCGGGCGTCGTCAGCGCTTCCGCCTGGCCCCCGCCGCAGAGGAGCGCCTAAGAAAAGCGCGTGGAAGTCGTCCTCCTCGGACGCGAGAGACGAGCCGCAGCAGAGCAACGTCGCCTGGCCGAGCGTACCGTCGTCAGAGCGCAGTCAGGCTTTGACGCAACTCAGCAGTTACAGAGTTACACCTTAAGCTGGCACCGGACTTTGGCGGTGAGGATGCGTACCTGCCCCTCAATCACCAAAGTCCGAGTGTCGGCCATCGGTTGTCAGTTATCTCTAGTTAGTGGGGACCCGCACCGACCGCGATCTTCTGCTGGTAGATCGGTCCAGCGCCGTCTCCTGGGAAGGCGGATCCGACGCCGCTGAACAGCACTGCGGTCACCGTGTAGGAGCCTGGTCGCTGATAGGTGTGCGTCGGGGTCGGCCCCGACCCGCTTGTGCCGTCCCCGAACTCCCAGAGGTAGTTGATAACGGGCTTGCCACTCACGGTCGTGATCGCGCTGAAGTTCACCGTGGTGCCTGCACCCTGCGAGACCGTGAACGCCGGCTGGAACCCGTTCTTGCCCGTGACCACGATCCCACCGGTTCCGGCCGATAGCCCGTCGCCGTTGAACACGGCCACGCCGGTGGAGTACGCGCCGGGCGCCGGGAACGTGTACGTGGTCGTTGGCGTCGTCTGCTCGACGGTCTCGGCATCGAGAACGGCATTGAACTGCCAGCTGAACTGGGCCACGCCGCCTGGCGCCGTCGATTTGGTGGAGTCGAACGTGATGTCGGTCCCGTTGCCCGCGGTGACCGTCTCCTTCGCTTTCGGCAGTTGCTTGGGGAGCGTCACACGCTGCACGCAGCTGTGGGTGAAGTTGCTCCACTCCGTCTGGTACCAGTAAGGGTGCCCGTTGATCACCTGGTTGAACGGTGAGCCGTTCGGCGCGGTGCCGAGCGGCGTGCCCACGTCGGCGACGCACACGTCGCCGACCTCGAACCCATGAAACGGCCCGGCGCCGATGGTCCACGCGTCGTTCGGAATCGGGTCGGTAACCGACTCCATGTGCTCGTGGCTGAGGCCGCCGTTGATCTCGCCGTCCGAGATCAGCCCGTTCGGATAGTTGCCGTCCTGGCAAAAGGGGCTCGTGGCGTCGAACGGCATGTTCGCGTAGAAGATCATCGTCGGCGTGGCCGTGTTCTGGTGATACGCGCAGTACGCACCAAACTGGCTTACCGGGACGATGCCGGCCGAACACCCTCCGAAGTTCTGGGTCGGGTCGTTGGTGAAGCAGCTCTCGACGTGCGGAGGCGTCAGCAGGAAGTACTCCTGGCTCAAATCCGTCGGCAGGTGGCGAGCGGTGACGAAGCTCTCGATCTCCTGCTGAATCTGAGCGTCGGTCAGGCAGTTAATCACCGGGGCATTCACCGGACACTGGCTCGCTGGGTACGGGTCCGTGTCGACCAGCACGCCGCCGAACCTCACGTCGTAGTTCGCGACCGCGCCGGTCAGGTCGTTGTACTGCGGCCCGACCGAGTCGACGTTCTGGTTGCCTCCGTTGTCGTGGGCGAGGTCATTGAAGTAGCGGGCAATGCCGGACACGAACCCGTCCGGATAGGCCCCTAGGCCCTGCGGGCTCCACATCAGCATGTAGTCGGTATTCGACGGCATCACCGGACCGCCGTTGTAGTCCATGTTGTTGAACGCGAGGTCGAACGGGGTCGGCCCGGATGGAGCCGAGCGCAGCGGGAGATAGGACACAATCTGGCCGTTCGGCAAGCTCTTAAGGGTTGCCGAGGCGCTCGGCGCTGCTATTGCCGAGACTCCCACCGTCCCGGCGAGGACCAACGTCATCAGCAATCGTCGCTGACGAACTCTCATAGGACTCCCTCCTCATGTCTGGGTTCTTGATCGCCCGCGCGTAGACCGGACGCCCTGCCCAGCGCGGCACCCTAACGCTTTTCCGAGCCGGAGCCCAGCTAGGCTCGGCAGACGATGCGACGGCGAGGATTGAGTCGCGCCGGGCCCATGCGGGTTTCTGGTTGCGGCCGATCCATGACTTCTACGTGGTCTTTTGCGGCAGCCTCGTCTCCCGGAGTCGGACCTTCCTGCAGGAGGGCAGGAGCAGGTCATGTGGGCGGCGGCCGAGCACTGCGTTCTCGAGGCAGAGGACGTGCATGCGGTCATCGCGTGGGCTGATGAGGAGGCACGTCGCCGTTCAGCGATGTACACGCTCTACGCCGTGGCCACAATCGGAGTCGAAGAGGGTCTCGTCTGGCTCGCGGGCGTCGACCCGACCCGTGGGGCTTGCAGGGCCGAACTTCGAGAAACGTCACCCGGCCGATGTTGATCCGGTGAGCGGGACTCCGGCCGAGGTCTATCGCCCGGCCGAAGGCTTCACGTTCGCCCGGTTCAACCCGGACCTCGGCGATACGCAGGTCTACCTGGTCAACCCGGACGGCACGGGCCAGCGGCTCATCCAGGCACCGACGGAAACCGGCGAGTGCCCGATGTGGTTCTCGGAGGCGCCCATATTGCGACCTGCGGGTCGTCGCTCGGCGGCGGCGCAACGATCATCAACCCCGACGACGGAACGTTCCGCATCGTCGACGCGGGGTACCCGGGGCTCTTCAATCCATGCGGCAGCCCGTCGCCTGACGGAAGGCTGTTCCTCTGCGAGACGTTCAGCGATGACGGCAGTCAGAACGGCATCCACACGATCCGAACCTCCGATGGCGGTGGCCTCACGCAGATCACCTCGAGTCCCGGCGGCGACGACAATCCCCGGGGACTGGTCGCCGAACGGGAAGCGGATCGTCTTCCTGCGGACGACGGTCGACGCCTTGTTCGTCGTCAACATCAACGGAACCGGGCTCAAGCAGATCACGCCTGCAGGTCTCGATTTCAGTTCCTTCGGCAGCTGGTCGCCGCAGGGAAACGAGATCGGTCTTCTCGCAACACGTGACGCCGGACGTGCACAGCTCGATCTGGGTCGTGCATACCGACGGCACCGGCCTGCATGAGATCAACGTCCAGCCGACATCGGCCTGCGGGGGCGCGAACGCCGATCCCAACGCCCTGGGTTGCAACGAACCGACGCGGTCGCCAGACGGGTTCGCCCGACTGGGGCACGCATCCGCTCGTGCATTAGGCATTGAGTCGAACAGCGGCGGGCTTCAGGGCTCGCCGCTGCCCGATCTACCCGTGGGCGCGCTTCGCTGCGGCAGGCGCAGGCTCAGGCGATCGTCTACAAGCATCAGCTCGGCTAGGCCCTAGCCGACCCCCGCGGAAGCTGCGGCGCGCTCCACAACCGAGGAGCACCTCCCGCCCGAATCCCTAGTTCTCCCGGGGCTAGATCGGCGTCTTCGCGGACGAAGCGTGGCCCCTTGGCGTGTCTGATTCGCGAAACGACACGCGATGGAGGTAGCAGTTATGCGCAAACTCACTCTTACGGTGATCGCCGGCCTGATGCTGGCGGTGCCGGTTGCGGCCGCGCAGGTGAACCATGCCGCAGTGACGCCGACCAAGCTCATCGTCGCGATGCACGACCCCGGCTGCCACTGGTTCTACGTCGCAGGAGGCCCGAATCACCGCAAATACGCCAAGACGGTCACGCGCAGCGGCCCGGTCAAGCTCGTCAACCTCGACGAGGCCGCCCTGATTATCAAGGGCCCGGGTGGCACGAAGCACGCGAAGGTCGGGGCGTCGTTGACGCTCAAGGCGACGGGGGTCTACAAGATCACGATGGTCAAGCAGGCACCCGACGACAACCACCTGAAGCTGACGATCAAGTAATCGCACAGCGCACACGACACCTCCGTCGCGTGCTCGGTCGAGCGGCCCGTCCATCGGGCCGCTCTCCGTTTTGGGTTCACCAGGCGGCCAGCGCCGAGGCGCTGCGCTGGCACTGGGAGGCGGTACAGACGCTGCGCGCCATGTCCGAAAGAGCGACTAGGCGGCGACGGGAACGGGGCGTAGCCGGACGCTAGGTACTGCTCTCCTCGGGCACGGTGAGTAGCGGGACCTGCGCGCGGAAGTGGAGGTAGCCGTTGACGCTTCCGAGAAGGCCTTCCTGTGCGCGCCCCCGCCCGCGGGAGCCGAGCACGATCAGGTCGTACTGTCCACGCTTGACCTCCTTCAGGATCGCGGGGCCTGCCTGGCCGCTGCCCTGCACTTTGTGCGCGATGACGTCGTCAGGGACGAGTTGGGCGGCGTCCTCCAACGCCTCCCTCGCCCACTTGTCCAACTGGGCGCCCATCGTCTCGGGGCTCAACCCGCCCAGGGTGACGTAAGTCGAGGGCGGCGGCGCAACTGTCATCAGCGTCAGCTTGGCATTGCCCGCTCGGGCGAGTCCGATCGCATACTCGAGCGCCCGCCGCGAGGACGGCGAGTCGTCGATGCCGACCAGGATGTTCCGAAACAGGTCCGGCGAGTCAGCCGTTGCCGACCTCCCGCTCCGCGCACTTCGGGCAGTACGCGCCCTCGCATTCCGCGCACTTCGGGATCAGCGCGACGTTCTCGGCCTGCACGAGAGCCGAGTCTAGTCCGCGCTCAGTCCGTACACCGACTCGGACCGGGGAGATCCGAGGCACCTCGGCCGGCGCAAACCGGCTTCCTGTCACGACTCGCCGCGGCAGGCCATTACACTCAGAACCCCGTGGAGGTTCAAGTCCTCTCATCCGCATAGCTTCGTCATAGAGGTCGAAGAGGGCGCGGAGTTGGTCGAGCACTAATGGCAGTCAACAACCCTGAGCAAAAGAACTACGCGGAGATCGAGCGGCTCGAAGGGCTGCTCGAGCAGCTGCGCGCAAGTGCGTCGACGGCCCGCGAGACCGAGGCGATCAGAGAGATCGGCCTCGAGATCGCCCTTGCAGTCCGCGAGGTGGGCGCGATGCTCGTGAACGTCGGTTGGGAGCAGTCGTTCTCCGGCGAACGCCAGGGCGATAGCTAACCGAACGGGCTAGCCGAGCCGGAAGACGACGGCCGCGAGCGCCGTCACGGCGACGAGCGAGACGAGCAGCCAGGCCGCGACCAGGCCGCCCGCGACCAGCTTCAGCCGCCGCGGCGCGATCGCCCAGGCGAGCCACAGGAGCCGCCCCTTGTTCAGCGGCAGCATCCTGCCGTAGAGGCCCGAGAGCCCGACCGCCTTCAGGATCCTCCCGGGAACGGTCGACTCGAAGCGCACCAGCTCGGCCTCGCGGACCCGGCCCTCCCAGCGCGCCTCCATCTCGCGGGCTTCCCGCCGCGCGCTGCGTTGGTAGACCGGCAGCGTCCTGCGCCGCTGCTGCCAGTACGCGAGCGAGCGGCGGGCGTCGTCGAGCGGCGGTGGCGCGAGCATGGCCTCGACGAGCACCAGGTCCGGATCGCGTCGCGACCACATCATGCGAGCGCCTCGAGCACCTGGTCGGCGTGCTGGTCGGGGTTCACGCGGCGCATGATCTTCGCGACGTTGCCGCCGGCGTCGATCACGAACGTCGAGCGCTCGTACGAGTTCTTCCCCTCCCGCGCCACGCCGTACGCCTCGCCGAGCTTGTGCTCGGGATCGGCGAGAAGCGGGAACGGGAGCGAGTACTTCTCCTTGAACTTCTCATGCGACGCGACGGTGTCGGCGCTGATGCCGAACACCTCCGCGCCGGCACGCTGGAACTCGCCCCAGGTATCGCGGATCCCGCAAGCCTGCCGCGTGCAGCCGGGTGTGTCGTCCTTGGGGTAGAAGTAGAGGACGACGGGCTTGCCGCGGAGGTCGGAGAGCTTGACGGTCTCGCCGCTGTCGCTCTCGAGCTCGAAGTTCGGTGCCGGCTTGCCTTCCTCGACCACGTCGGGCCGCAGATTACCGTGAGCGGGACGGGAGGGAGATCCGCGCGCGGGTCGAAGGACGCCCGCATGGAGGCACGCAACCTCGCACGAGAGCTGTCGCTGCTGGCGACGGAGGTGGACTCGCTCGAGAAGGCACGCGTCCTCGCCCAGGCAGAGCGCGACCGGGAGGCGAAGCGCCGCACGAAGGCCGAGACCGAGGCACACAACCTGCGCGCGGAGCTCGATCAGGCCCGGCGACGGGCGAAGGCGGCCGAGCGTGAGCTCGCGAAGCTGAGCGCGAGCGTCCAGGCCACTTCGCACCACGCGGAGGCGCACGAGCGCGAGCTCAGGGCGCGGCTCGACGACGCCGAGCAGGCGAAGAAGGTGCTCCGGCACGAGGTCGAGCAATCAGAGCGGGAACGGCGCGCCATGGAGGTGCATCTCAAAGAGGTGCTCGGCAATCTGCGCGAAGCCGCCCGCGAAGCACAGCGAGTCCGCGCTGCGTCGGAGCCGGACGAGGCGACCATGGTCACGGCGCCGCGCGACGTCGGCTGGTAACGCTCCGCGGCGGGCTACCCTGGTCGCATGAGGCGCGCATTTCGCGACCTGAACCCGACGCTCCGCGGGTTCCTGATCATCGCGCTGATCGCGGTGGTGATCGTCGTGCTCCAGCTCGAGAAGACGCTCACCGCGCTTTTCCTGCTCGCGCAGATCGCCTTCTTCCTCGCGATCGCGTTCTTCGTCTACCTTCTCTGGCGCGACCACAGGGAGGAGATCTCGATGTGGTCGGCGCGCTCGCGCGTGGTCTTCTACGGCGCGGCCGTGCTGATCGTCGTCAACGTCGCGTCACGGTGGTTCGTGTCGGTTGGGAGCGGCCTCAACCTGCTGGTCTTCGTCGCGGTCTTCGTGCTCGGGGGCTTCGCGATGTGGCGCGTCTGGCGCGACGAGCACTCGTACGGCTACTAGGCGCGCGCCGTGACCGCGGCGTCGTCGAGCTCGTCGCGGATGGACCTCGCGATGGCCTGCTAAGGCGTCGCTTGCGATGCCGTCGAAGAGGCCGTGCCGGCTTTGCTGGCACGGCCGGCTCCCACACCGTCTAGGGCGTCCAACGCTTCTCGAATCGAGCAGAGCGCTCCGACAAATATCGGCGTGTCGCGCTCCGTGTAGCGGCTCGCCTCGGACTCGCGCAGCGTTTGCATCAGGTGCATGAAGTCGGCAGGCTCGTCGCACTCGAAGACGGTCATGAACTCCTGGTCGTCGATCCCGAACGAGTAGGTCGTGTGGTTGTGGATCGTCGAGAACTCGTGTCCGACTCGCATGTGCTCGTCCATCGCGCGCTGCCGGTCCTCCTTCGGCAGCGAGTACCAGGAACGCAGCTTCACGAACGGGTAGACGACGAGATAGGGCGAGCCCTTCGGCACGACCTGCCGCGGCTTGCGCGCGTTCGTGTACTCGGACGCCTTCGTCGTGGCGAGGTACGAGTACGGGGTCGCCAGCCAGCCGGCGAGCGGCGTCGCGTTCAGCGCCGCGCCGAGCTCGCCCAGGTCGTCGTAGCGCTCGGTGATCTTCCAGAGGAAGAAGTCCGTCTCCGGCCGCACGCCCGTGGTCGAGTACGCGCGGAGCGTGGACATCCGGCCGGAGAAGTCCTCGACGGTCTCCGCGAAGGCATCCTTCCCGGCTGCGCGCTCCTCGATCGGGAGCCGCCGCCAGCCGGGGTCGACCTTGAAGAAGGTGTACGCGACGTACTGGCCGGCCACGCCTGAACCCTAGCCGCCGCTGCAGGCCGGGAAGCGGCCGTTGCGCAGGTCGCTCACGGTGCGCTTGAACGCCGGCAGGCTCGGTTTCGGCGTCCGGTCCGCGAAGTAGAGGCCCGACTGCCAGCCGTAGAGGCTCGCCTCGTCGAAGGTGTGGAAGACGAACAGCCCGCGCACGGTCGGCTGGCAGTAGGCCAGCTCGAGCGCGCGTCGGTAGTAGGCGGCCTGCGTGGCGAAGGAGACGGAGTCGGAGCGCGTGGGCGAGCCGAGGTCGGAGTAGAACCGCCGCTTCGACCCGGGCACCGGCGTCTGGACGCCGAACTCGGTGTAGTAGATCGGCAGGTGGGCCGCCTCCTGGCCGGTGTCGCGGAAGGCGGCGTCGAGCAGGCGGACGAGCTTCGGGTAGTCGGCGACCGTGATCGACGTGTTGTCCGGGTGCGGCGCCGTGGGCGCGATGCGGGAGGCCTGCATGTACGGGTGGATCGCGAACGCGTCCATCAGCGGCCTCGTGCGGCCGCTCGTCCGGTAGGCGACGCCGAGGTCGTAGAGGAAGCGCGTGGGGGAGTGGGTGGGGCGCGACCCGCCCCGGCGGTCGGCTCCGCGCGGCGACAGGGCTCCGCCGAGCACGAGCACGTCGGGCCGCGCCGCCTTGACCGTGTCGTAGCTGCGCGCCAGCAGATCCTCGTACGCATGTGCGGCGGCGTCGCTGCCGCCGGCGCCGAACTGCGGCCTCCAGAACGTGCTCAGGTTCGGCTCGTTTCCGACGATGACGGCCTTCACTTGCGGCAGCGCCTTCACGAGTGCGGCCGCGAAGGCGGCGAAGTCGGCGCGCTCGGACGGGGTCCGCGGCGTCTCGCCGGATTGCCCATGCCAGACGACGAGCATCAGTTGCATGTGGTCGCGGGCCGTCGCGCGGGCGACGTTGCGGAGGACGGCCAGCAGCGGCGCCGGCGGGCTGCGCTGGCCGCGCTGCCAGGTGGCGGAGACGATCGCGGCGTCGAAGCTGGCGTCGCGGGAGAGGTCGACCTGCGCCTGTGCATACGGCGCGCTCTGCTGGGCGAGCGAGTCGTCGACGGTGCCGACCAGGAACGACTCTCTCTTTGCGGAGCGCGGCGACGGGGGCGGCGGGAGCTTCACCGGCCGCGTGGGAATCGGCGGGGCGGTGGTGGTGCCCTGCGGGGTGGAAACGCTCGTGCTCGTCCCGGTGCTCGTCGGTACCTGCGTGGTGGCCGTCGGGCTCGCCGTCGAACCCGTCGAACCCGTCGTCGGCGACGCCTGGCCCTCGCCTCCACCCCTGGAGGAAAGCACCATCGCTGCGACGACACCGGCGATCGCGGCCGCCGCGACCACCCCTGCGAGCACGGCTTTTCTCACGGGGCCGGAGGCTACCCTTGCCCGGCCATGGCCACACCTCTGGAAGAGCAGCTGAAACGGCTTCCGGCCAAGCCCGGCGTCTACCTCTTCCGCGACGAGCGCGGCCAGGTCCTCTACATCGGCAAGGCGAAGTCGCTGCGGCCGCGCGTGCGCAGCTACTTCCAGAAGACGCCGGACTCACGCTCGACGATCCAGCGGCTCCCGGACCGCGTCGCCGACGTCGAGGTGATCGTCACGAACACCGAGGTCGAGGCGCTCCATCTCGAGCAGAACCTCGTCAAGCGGCACCGCCCGCCGTTCAACGTCCGCCTCCGCGACGACAAGTCGTTCCCGTACATCGCCGTCACGGTCGACGACGACTATCCGCGGGTCATGTTCACGCGCGAGCGGCACCGGCGCGGTGTCGTCTACTTCGGGCCGTACGCGAACGCGAAGAAGGTGCGCGAGACGCTGGACGTGCTGAACCGCGTCTTCCCGTACCGGCCGTGCGAGGGCCCGAAGCCCGGTCGGCACAGCGGGATCCCGTGCCTCGACTACCACATCGAGCGTTGCCTGGCGCCCTGCGTCGGCTACGTCTCGAAGGACGACTACCGGCAGATCATCGAGAACGTGATCGAGTTCCTCTCCGGCGAGACGCGGCCGATCCAGCGCGAGCTCGAGCGGAAGATGAAGGAGGCCGCAGACGGCGAGCGCTTCGAGGAGGCGGCCCGCTACCGCAACCGGCTGTTCGCGGTGCGGCACCTGGTCGAGCGGCAGACGGCCGACCGGCGCTCGGTCGGCTCGGTCGACGTGATCGGCATTGCCGTCGACGGGGATCGGGCGGCCGTGCAGATCTTCCCGCTCCGCGACGGCAAGCTGATCGACCGCTACGGCTTCCATCTCGAGAACGTCGACGGCCAGGACACCGCGACGCTGCTGGAGGCGTTCGCGATCGAGTACTACGGCTCGTCGCCGAGCGTGCCGCCGCAGATCGTCGTGCCGGCCGACGCCGGGGACACGAGCGCGCTGGAGCAGTTCCTCTCCGACCAGCGCGGCTCGCACGTCGAGGTGCGCGCGCCGCGGCGCGGCGAGAAGCGACGCCTGCAGGAGCTCGCGGCCGAGAACGCTCGCCTGGCGCTCGAGTCGGAGGCCGTGCAGGCCGAACGGAAGCGGCTGCGCCGGGTCGAGGCGCTCGAGGAGCTGCGCGAGGCACTGAACCTCGAGAGCTTGCCGCTCCGCATCGAGTGCTACGACATCTCGAACATCCAGGGCTCCGACGTCGTCGGCTCGATGGTCGTCTTCCAGGACGCGCTGGCGAAGAAGGCGCACTACCGCAAGTTCGGCGTGAAGACGCTCCACGGGCAGGACGACTACGCGGCGCTCGAGGAGGTCGTATCGCGGCGGTTCGCACAGGCTCCAGGCCGGCGCCGCGGCCGAGGACTACGACGAGTCGTTCGCGGCGACGCCGAACCTCGTCGTGATCGACGGCGGCAAGGGCCAGCTCGCGGCTGCGCTGCAGGCGATGCAGGCGTACGACCTGCCGCGTGTGGCGGTGATCGCGCTGGCCAAGCGTGAGGAGGAGGTGTTCGTGCCGGGCCAGCCCGACCCGATCCGGCTCGACCGCGACTCACCGGGCCTGCACCTGCTCCAGCGGATCCGCGACGAGGCGCACCGCTTCGCGCTCGGCTTCCACCGCCAGCGCCGTGACGCGAGGGCGCGGGAGTCGATCTTCGACACGCTCCAGGGCGTCGGCCCGGCCCGGCGGCGGGCGCTGCTGCGGCACTTCGGCTCGGCGGAGCGGTTTCTGGACGCGAGCCAGGAGGAACTCGAAGGCGTGCCGGGCATCCCGGAACGCACCGCTCGCTCCATCTACGCCCAGCTGCACAAGGCGGGTCGGGCGTGACCGGTGAGGCCACGGTGCGTAGGACGGCCGTGGCGGCAATGCCACCACGGCCTCTAGCGGCATCGCAAGCGACGCCGTCGCAGCTGCACAAGGCAGGCCGGGCGTAGCGGCTCGCGTCGGGCCGGCCGCCGCCTTCGCGCTGCTGCGGCGGCGCACGTTCGGCCCCTACTTCGCCGGCAACGCGCTCTCCGCGAGCGGCACCTGGTTCCAGAACCTCGCGGCGTCGCTGCTCGTCTTCCGTCAGACGCACTCTGCGCTCCTGCTCGGCGTCCTCAACTTCGCCCAGTTCATCCCGATCCTCGTGCTCGCGCCGTGGGCCGGCGGCGCCTCGGACCGCTGGAACCGCCGGAGCCTGCTGCTCGTGACGCAGAGCTGCGCGATCGTGCTCTCCGGCGGGCTCGGCGTGCTGGCCGCGCTTGGCCTCGCCCCTACGCCCGTGGTGATCGCCGACGCGCTGGCGCTGGGCGTGGTCAGCGCGTTCTCCGCTCCGGCCCAGCAGGCCTTGATCACGCAGCTCGTCGAGGAGCCGGAGGTGCCGACCGCCGTCGCGCTGAACTCGATGACGTTCAACCTCGCGCGCGCGATCGGCCCTGCGACCGCGGCGCTGGCGGTCGAGTACCTGGGCATCCCGGCCGCCTTCGGGCTGAACGCCGTCTCGTACCTGGTCTTCATCGCCGCCCTGGTCGTGATCGGGCCGCAGTTGCAACAGTTCGTCGAGCGTCCGAAGAGCCAGCTCCGGGCGAGCGTCGAGCTGCTGCAGCAGCGGCCGCAGCTCGTCGTCTACCTGGTGATCGTCGCCGCGGTCGGCTTCGCGTCCGACCCGGTCAACACGCTGGCGCCGGCCTGGGCGCATGCGTTCGGGCACAAAGACACGGTGGCCGGCTACATCATCGGTGCGTTCGGCGCGGGCGCGGTCACCGCCGGGTTCGTGGTCGCCGGCAGGGTGGGCGGGAGCCGACGGCGGATGGTCACGACGCTGCTCCTGCTCGGCGGAGGCGTCGTCGCGTTCTCGCTCTCACCGTGGCTCTGGCTGGCGCTGCCGCTGCTGTTCGTGGCCGGCTTCGGCTACCTCGCCTCGAACACCCACGCGACGTCGCGGCTCCAGCTCGGCGTCGAGCCGTGGCAGCGCGGCCGGATCATGGCGCTCTGGAGCGTCGCCTTCCTCGGGCTGCGGCCATTCGCCAGCCTGCTGGACGGGCTGATCGCGAGCTCCTTCGGCGTCCGCTACGCAGGCGTGATCCTCGCGCTGCCTGCCCTGGCCTGCGCGGGCTGGATTTCGCTGCGGGCGCGGACACGTGGCTGGGGCCCGGCGCTCGTCGAGCTGCCGCCGGAGGCCTAGCGGACTGGGAGCGAGGTCGCGAAGGCGGCCTCGTGCAACTGCGCCGTCGGCGCGCTCGCCAGCACGAACACCGGCACCGCCCGGCCGCCGGCAAACGACGTCGAGATGTAATCGCCGACCATCGAGCCGAGCGAGGTTCGCGCGATCCCGCTCATCGGTACGCGCCGTGAGTTGAGCAGCTGCGGCTTGGTCCAGCTCGCGCCGGCGTTGGACGACGAGACGAAGCGGACGTCGAGCGACGAGCCGTGGAAGACGTAGTACGTGAGCGCGAGCCGTCCGGGGCGGGTCGGGTCGGCGTCGAGCCCGGGCAGCTCGGCGTCGCCGGTGCCGGTCGGAATCCGCGTGACCGGCGTCCAGGCGACGCCGTCGGTCGTCGACGTGTAGAGGATGTCGTTACCGGGGCAGCCGCTGCGGAAGGAGCAGTCGGCCCACGCCACGTAGGCGCGGCCGTCCGAGCTCACGGCCGAGGTCGGCAGCGGCGCGGCGCGCAGGCCCCGGTGCGAGCGGTAGGACGACGGCGCGATCGCGACCTGCGCCGTCCAGGTCGCGCCGCCGTCGTCGGAGATCAGCGTCGAGAGCTTGTTCTCGTCGTAGTACGGGATCAGCGCCCGCCCGCTCGGCAGCACGAGCGGCTGCACACCGGGAGCGAAGGCGCCTTCGACCGCGGCGCGCCCCGGAAAGCCGGGTGCGGTCGTCGCCGTCGACCAGGTGCGCCCGCCGTCGGTCGAGACCTGCGCGACCACCTGGTCGGTGAGCACGTCGCTGTAGCTGAGGTAGCAGGTGCCGTAGTGCGGGCTCTGCGGCCAGTTGTCGCAGGCGACCCACTCCTTGTCCTGCCCGAGCCCCGGGCTCGTGCTGACCGCCTTGATCGGCCCGCCCCAGTGGCGGCCGTCGCTCGAGCGGTTGACCGAGATCGACGAGCTCGTCTTCGAGAAGACGAGCGAGGCGGCCAGCCACGTGGCGTGCCGGCGGTCGTAGGCGACGGACGGGTCGCTCACGCGCGGGGTCAGGCCGCTGAGGAAGCCTCGTGTCCAGGTGCGGCCCGCGTCGCGTGACACCGCGAAGCCGATGTTCCGCGCGCCGCCGTCGAAGACGCGGCCGACCTGGAAGACGGCGACGACCTTCTTGCCGAAGGCGGCCGAGTCGGGCTCCACCTCGGTCTGGTGCTCGCTCTCGGTGTTCGCGTACGGGTCGCGCGAGGTCTCCCGCGTGACCACCTCGCAGTCGGGCCCGACGTGGTCGAAGGCGTCCACCGTCGCCACGTCGTAGCCGCCGCCGCAGGTGACCGTGTCGCGGACGCCGTTGACCGCCTGGAGCTTGTCCGGTCCACGCGTCCCGCGGATCCGCGCCGCCGTGGCCACCGATGCAGCGACGAGCAGGACCGTGACGCTGACGAAGAGGGCGCGCTTCAGCGCGAACCGCCGGGGCCGCCCGGCCGGCCGTCGGTGTCGTCGGCCTCGAGGAACGAGTAGCGGTAGTCCCGGGGCGGGACGAACGTCTCCTTGATCGTGCGCGGGCTGACCCAGCGGATCAGGTTCCACATCGAGCCCGCCTTGTCGTTCGTGCCGGACGCGCGCGAGCCGCCGAAGGGCTGTTGGCCGACGACCGCGCCGGTCGGCTTGTCGTTGACGTAGAAGTTGCCGGCGGCGTAGCGCAGCGCCTCCTGCGCCTCGTCGATCGCCGCGCGGTCCTGCGAGAAGATCGCGCCGGTGAGGCCGTAGGCCGCCGTGTCGTCGACGAGCTCGAGCGTCTGCTCCCACTGGTTCTCGGGGTAGACGTAGGTGGTGACGATCGGCCCGAAGAACTCCTCCCGCATCAACCGGTTGCGCGGGTCCTTGGTCTCGATCACGGTGGGTTCGACGAAGAAGCCCTCGCTGTCGTTAGTGCCGCCGCCAACGAGAACCTCGGCGTCGTTGCCCTTGGCGTGCTCGATCGCCTCGCGCTGGCGCGCGAACGACTTCTCGTCGATGACCGCGCCCATGAAGTTCGAGAAGTCGGTGACGTCGCCCATCGAGATCGTCGCGACCTCCTCGACCAGGCGCTCGCGCAGCTCGGGCCAGAGGTTCGACGGCGCGTACACGCGCGAGGCCGCGGAGCACTTCTGGCCCTGGTACTCGAACGAGCCTCGCAGAATCGCGGTCGCGACCGCGTCGACGTCGGCGCTCGGGTGGGCGACGATGAAGTCCTTGCCGCCGGTCTCGCCGACGATGCGCGGGTAGTTGCGGTAGCGGTCGATGTTCTCGCCGACGGTCTTCCAGATCGAGTGGAAGACTGGCGTCGAGCCGGTGAAGTGGACGCCCGCGAGATGCTCGCTCGCGAGCACCGGGTCGCCGACGGCCGCGCCGCTGCCGGGGATGAAGTTGACGACGCCCGGCGGCAGGCCCGCCTCTTCGAGCAGCTTCAGCGTCCAGTAGCTCGAGTAGGCGGCGGTCGAGGCCGGCTTCCAGAGGACGACGTCGCCCATCAGCGCCGGGCTCGAGGTCAGGTTCGCGCCGATCGCGGTGAAGTTGAACGGGCTGATCGCGAAGACGAAGCCTTCGAGCGGCCGGTACTCCAGCCGGTTCCAGACACCGGGCGACGAGACCGGCTGCTCCTCGTAGATCCGGACCATGAACTCGACGTTGAAGCGCCAGAAGTCGATCACCTCGCAGGCCGCGTCGATCTCGGCCTGGTGCGCGGTCTTCGACTGGTTCAGCATCGTCGCGGCGACGAGCGTCGAGCGCCACGGGCCAGCGAGCAGCTCGGCGGCGCGCAGATAGACGGCCGCCCGTTCCTCCCACGGCAGCCGGTGCCAGTCCTCCCACGCCTCCACCGAGGCCTCAATCGCCTTGTCGACCTCGTCGGGGCCAGCCATATGCACGTCGGCGAGGACGTGGTCCTTGTCGTGCGGCATGACCGCCTCGAACGTGTTGCCGGTGCGGATCTCCTCGCCAGCGATCACAACCGGGATCTCGATCGGCTCGCCTTTCATCTGCTCGAGCCGCACGCGCAGCTCTTCGCGCTCACGAGACCCGGGTGCGTACTCGAGCACGGGCTCGTTGCGCGGCGCGGGCGGTCGGAAGATGCCTGGGCGGCTCATCGCCGGGATTCTACGATTCCGGCGATGGTCGAGCAGTTCGCCTATGCGGTTCGCGGTTGGGGGGTCGGGGAGCTGGTGCTGGCCGACGGCGTCGTGGTGTGGCACGAGCTGCCGGCCAGGACGACCAGCCCTCGCCGGACGCACGCGCTCGCCGATCGCGTCCGCGGCTACTTCGTCGGCTCGAGGGACGCGTTCGAGGACGTTGAGCTCGACCTGGAGTGGTGCACGCCGTTCCAGCGTGCGGCGGTCGGCGCGATGCGTGCGATCCCATACGGGGAGACGGCCACGTACGGCGAGGTTGCGGCGCTGGCGGGTCACCCGAACGCTCAGCGCGCGGTCGGCTCCGTGTGCGCCGCGAACCGCTTCGCGCTCTTCGTGCCGTGCCACCGCGTCGTCGCCGCGGACGGCCTCGGCTCGTACGGGTCGCTCGGCCTCGGCTACAAGCGCCGGCTGTTGGAGCTCGAGGGTGTCGTTCTCTGAGGACGTCCGTGCCGAGCTCGCCGGGATCGCGCCGGCGCGCGAGTGCGACCGGCTCGCGGAGCTCTCGGCACTGTTCCACTTCGCCGGGCGGCTGCACCTGCTCGGCCGCGGCGAGGTCAGCCTCCATCTGGATCTCTCGAGCCCGGCCGCGGCCCGGCGCGCATTCTCGCTGCTGCGCGACTTCGGCGTCCGCTCGGAGATTCGGACGTACCAGCGGCACGCCTTCGGGCGCAAGACCCGTTACCAGCTCCACGTCGAGTCCGCCGCCGGGCCGGTACTGGAGCGCGCCGGCGTCGTGGACTCGCGTTTCCGGCCGCGCGACCGGCCGCCGCGGCGCGTGGTCGCGCGCTCGTGCTGCCGGGCGGCGTACGTGCGGGGCGCGCTGCTGGCGTCGGGGTCGGTGAGCGCTCCGCCCTCGCCGCACCTCGAGGTGCGCAGCGAGACGCGGGAGGGGGCGGAGGCGGTCGCGGCCGCCGCCGCGGCGGAGGGCGGCGAGCTGAAGGTGACCGAACGTGCTGACCACGCGGTTGCGTACGCGAAGGGGATCGACCGGATCGCGGGCGTGCTCGCGGCAGCCGGCGCCAGCGAGGCGGCGCTCGCGCTGCAGGAGCGTGCCGTTGTCGGGTTCACGCGCGCGCGCGCGAACCGCCTCGCGAACGCCGACCACGCGAACCTCGTCCGGACCGGCCGCGCGGCTCACCTCCAGCTCGAGGCCGTGCGCCGGTTGCAGCGAGACGGCCGGCTCGAGCAGCTCTCGCCGCCGCTCCGGGAGGTCGCGCTCCTCCGGCTGAAGCACCCGTCGCTCTCGCTCCGCGACCTTGGCGCGCGCTGCAAACCGCCGGCCAGCAAGTCGGCCGCGCACCGCCGGTTGCAGACACTCGTGCGCATTGCGCGACGGTAGAAGAACCTCGACCTTCTACTTTGCAAACGCCGTGGTCTTTGGGTCGTTCGTTGAGTAATACTCTTCAGCGGCGGGTTCGCGCTCGTCCGGCGATGGATTCAGACCCCGTCCGTCGCCAAGGTCCGGAGCGCGACAATGCGGAGGGGGAGGTCGTCCTCGGAGCTTCCCCTCCGGCCCGCCCTGGCGGAGGCCAGGGCGGGCCGGTTGGGCATAAGACGCGCGCACGGGCGAAAGCCCGCACGCGCTCTAAGCTCGTCAGCGAACGCGCTGACGAGGCGCCGCCTTCAGAGGATCAGCTCGAGCTCGAGTTCGTGCTCGAGCGGGATGCCGTTCGCGCCTCGTTCCGGGATCGACGGCTTCAGCTTGCGTGCTTCCGCGATTGCGTCTCGGCGGAAGGCGACGAGGTCCATGCCCCAGCGTTGGTAGACCTTGAGCGCGCGGACGTTGTCGTTCGTCGTCACCAGCCACAGGCGCCGGCAGCCGGCTTCGACGGCTGCGTCGCGGACGGCGTCGAGCAGCGCGCGGCCGACGCCGATTCCCTCGCGCAGGCTGTCGATGGTCACGAGCTCGCACTCGTCGCCGCGGACGGCGTAGGTCGCCAGGCCGACGCGGTCACCGTCGGCGAGCGCGACGAAGCCGGGCAGCTCGCTCGGGTCGACGAGTTCGCATTGCCGAGCGACGACGCCGCCCCAGCTGTCGAGCAGGAAGGCGTTCGACCACTCCCGCTCGGCGTCGCCGAGCGGTCTCACGTCTACGGTCATGAGCCAGAGTCTCAGCGAAAACCCCGAGGAAGGCGCTCGCTGCCCCTCGATAGACTCGACGGCGAGAAACCAAAGGGAGGCGAGATCGTGGCTATTCGCGTTGGGATCAACGGGTTCGGGCGCATCGGGCGCAACTTCTTCCGGGCGCACCTGCAGCGCGGGGGCGACTTCGAGGTCGTCGCGGCGAACGACTTGGGCGACGTCGAGACGATGGCCTACCTGCTCAAGCACGACTCCGTCCTCGGCACGCTCGACGAGCAGGTCTCCGCCGGTGACGGCGCGATCCGCGTCGGCGCCCAGGAGCTGAAGCTCCTCTCCGAGCGCGACCCGGCCGATCTCCCCTGGGGCGACCTCGGCATCGACGTCGTGATCGAGTCGACCGGCTTCTTCACCGACCGCGACGGCGCCGCGAAGCACCTCGACGGCGGCGCGCGGAAGGTGATCATCTCGGCGCCCGCCAAGGGCCCGGACGTGACGATCGTGCTCGGCGTCAACGACGACGACTACGACCCCGAGTCGCACGACGTGATCTCGAACGCCTCCTGCACCACCAACTGCGTCGCGCCGCTCGCGAAGGTCCTCCACGACGAGCTGACGATCGAGCAGGGCTACATGACCACGATCCACGCGTACACGAACGACCAGCGCGTGCTCGATCTCCCGCACGAGGACCTGCGCCGGGCTCGCGCCGCGGCGATCAACCTGATCCCGACCTCGACGGGCGCGGCCAAGGCGATCGGGGTCGTCATGCCGGACCTCCAGGGCAAGGTCGACGGCATGTCGATGCGCGCGCCGGTGCCGACGGGCTCGATCGTCGACCTCGTCGTCCGCGTCGGCCGCGAGACGGGAAAGGACGAGGTGAACGAGCTGTTCCGCTCGAAGGCGGACACCGGCCCGTTCGAGGGCATCCTCCGCTACACGGACGAGCCGCTCGTCTCGACCGACATCCAGCGCTCGTCCTACTCGTCGATCTTCGACAGCCAGCTGACGATGGCGAGCGGGACGCTCGTCAAGGTGTTCGGCTGGTACGACAACGAGTGGGGCTACTCGTGCCGGCTGGTCGACCTCGTTGCGAAGGTCGGCGCGACGCTCCCGGCCGTGGTGAGTGCGTAGACCCCGGTCGGTCCGGGAGGCCGACGTCGGCGGCAGGCGCGTGCTGGTGCGCGCTGACCTGAACGTGCCGCTCGACGACGGCCGGGTCGCCGACGACACGCGCATCCGGGCCTCGCTCCCGACGCTGAAGTACCTGCTCGAGCACGACGCGAAGGAGGTCGCCGTTTGCTCGCACCTCGGGCGGCCGAAGGGGTCCGACCACGCCTTCTCGATGACGCCCGTCGCGAGGCGGCTGCGTGAGCTACTCCCCGACGAGCGGATCGACGTGCTCGAGAACACGCGCTTCGACCCCGGCGAGACGAAGAACGACCCCGAGTTCGCCGGCCGGCTGGCCGACGAGTACGAGCTCTTCGTGGAGGACGCGTTTGGCTCGGTGCACCGCGCTCACGCATCGACGGTCGGCGTCGCGGAGCTGCTGCCCGCCTACGCGGGCCTCCTGCTCGAGCAGGAGCTGGAGCACCTGGGCAAGCTGCTCGGGGAGGTCGAGCACCCGTTCGTGCTCGTCTCCGGCGGCGCGAAGGTCGAGGACAAGCTCGGCGTGCTGCGGAACCTCGGGGGCAAGGCCGACACCGTGCTCGTCGGCGGGAAGATGGCCGAGGAGCTGCGCGAGGCCTCGCCGCTGCCGTTCCCGGTCGAGCTGCCGTCCGACGTCGTCGCCGCGAGCGCCTTCGAGGCGGACGCGGAGAGGGAGGTCGTGCCGTACGACGAGCTGCCGCAAGGCTGGCTCGGCCTCGACATCGGCCCCGAGACGCGCGAGCGCTTCGCCGAGGCGGTCGGCGAGGCGAAGACGATTTTCTGGAACGGCCCGATGGGCGTCTTCGAGTGGCCTCCCTTCGCCGAGGGCACGACGGCGGTCGCGCTGGCGGTCGCCGGCTCGGACGCGTTCTCGGTCGTCGGCGGCGCGGACTCGATCCGGGCGCTGAACGAGCTCGGCCTGCTCGACCGCGTCTCGTGGGCGTCCACCGGCGGCGGCGCGGCGCTCGAGCTGCTCGAGGGGAAGGAATTGCCCGGCATCGCCGTGATCCCTGAGGCCTGACGGCTCCCGTTTGACACGGGCGTCTGCCTCCTACAAGACTCCCCGGTCCAAGAGGAGGAGGCACCGGGGCCGAGTCCCGGCGAGGGTGCCTCCAGCGGCGGCGCGGTGAGGCGTCACGCTTCGGGCTCGTCCCGTCGGCAGGCGGGTGGTCACGTCCAGCCGCTCATCGCTCCCTCGCGAATCGAGAGGAGGCCCAATGAGGAACCCCCGCCTGGGTGGAAGGAGCGGGATCCCGCGCTCGTTTCTCCGTCCGGTCATCCTGCTCGCGCTTGTGGGAGGGGCGCTCGTCCTGAGCCCCGGGGCCGCGAAGCCGGCGACCCCTGTCTCGTTCAACCCGACCACGAGCCTGGGAGGCATCGACGACCCGGTCTGCCAGAGCGTCAAGTCGCTCTGCGCCGACGTCTACGACAACCACAACGGCGAGTACGTCGGCCACGACGAGCCGTCGCTGCTGTTCAAGTCCGGCGAGGCCGGCTCGGGCAACGACATGACCTACACGGTCCGGCTCCCCGACGACCCGTCGACTAAGCCCAAGCAGGACGGTTCGGGCGGGACCTGGAACTTCGAGCTCCGACCGACCTTCTGGTTCGGGCTGACGCTCTGCGACAGCGAGTCGGCACCGGAGTTCACGAAGACGTGCACGCCCGACTCGGACGCAAACAACCTCGTAGGGACGAACCCCGCCCTGCCGGACTACATCGGCAAGCACCCGGGGAACGCCTTCATGGAGCTCCAGTTCTACGGGCCGGGCTACGTCCCGCAGTTCGAGGGCTTCGGCTGCGCCGCGAACCGCTACTGCGCGGCGATGACGATCGACAGCCGGACGCTCAACCAGAACACCGGCCAGCTGAACACGTCCGCCTGCAACAACTTCGTCCTCGGCGGACAGGAGCCGATCAACTGGGCGTATGTCACCAAGAGCGGGGTCTCGCAGGCTCCGGCCGACCCGCTCTTCACCGGGACGTTCGACGCTCCGAACTTCGCGGCGGTGAACCCCGACTTCAACCGGGACCTGATGATGAAGCCGGGCGACCTGATCAGGATCCACCTGCACGACACGCCCGCCGGGTTCAGGGCCGACCTGAGCGACCTGACGACCAACCAGAACGGCTCGATGACCGCGTCGGTCGCGAACGGCTTCGCGCACATTCTGTTCACCCCGGGCGCGAGCACCTGCACGTCGGCGCCGTACGCGTTCCATCCGGAGTACAGCACCGCGAACCCGCGCGGCAACACGTGGTCGGCGCACACGTACAACGTCGCCTACTCGGACGAGATCGGGCACTTCGAGCTCTGCCCGCAGCTGGACGCGAACTTCAACTGCGCGGTGGCCGGAGCATCCGATCCGGGCGGCCTCGACGACGACGACACGTTCTGCGTGCCCGGCAAGGACGCCTGGACGGTCCACGTCAACGGGTGCTTCCAGTCAGACGACGACTTCGACGGGCCCTCGTACCAGAACGACTGGCCGGGCTCGAACCCCGACCCGAAGGTGGACGGGAAGATCAACCCGGAGCCGGTGATGTTCACGAGCCCGACGACCGTGAACGGGGACAACTTCTCGACGATCGCCTTCGAAGCCGACCTGCCGGCGATCGAGAGCTCGTGCAACCGAACCACCGGAGTGGGCTGCGTCAACCCGCCTCCGGGTGCGAACTTCTATCCCTTCTTCTCCACCAACACGCTCGGCGCGAGCTGCACCTGGCAGGAGGGAGGGAACTTCATCCCCGGGACGGTGAACCACTACGGCGGGAGCTCGCTGCAGTTCGGGCCGCTTCTGTCGACGGTGTTCCCGGCCGCAGGGTTCACGACGATCAACCGCTTCGAGAACTTCAACAGTGGCGACATGGCCAACGGCTGTCCGTCCGGCTAGCAGCCGCCATGGCTTTCTCCGAAGGGAGCGGCCGCGCGCCGCTCCCTTCGTCTGTCGGGGAGCGGTCTAACATGCGCGCCTGTGCCGCTTCTGGCCGCGAACTGGAAGATGTTCAAAGGCCCGCGCGAGACGCGCGAGTTCTGCGAGGCGTTCTCGGCCCCTGAGGGCGTCGAGGCGGTGCTCTGCCCGCCGTTCGTCTCGCTGCAGACGGCAGTCGACAGCGGCCAGACCGTGTTCGCGCAGAACGTGCACTGGGCGGCCGACGGCCCGTACACGGGCGAAGTCTCTGCGCCGATGCTGCTCGAGCTGGGCGTTCAGGGCGCGATCGTCGGCCATTCCGAGCGCCGCGAGCTCTTCGGCGACACGAACGAGACCGTCGCGCGCCGCACGGTCGCCGCGCTCGAGGCGGGGCTGCGCGTGATCGCGTGCGTCGGCGAGTCGCTCGAGGAGCGCCGGTCGGGCCAGATGGAGCTGGTGCTGCGCCTACAGGTTGAGGCGATCCGCGAGGTGGCGGGCGAGGACGAGCGGCTGGTGATCGCCTACGAGCCGGTGTGGGCGATCGGCACGGGGCAGACGGCGACGCCCGACCAGGCGCGCGAGGCGCACGCGTTCATCAAGAGCCTGCTCGACGTGCCGGTGCTGTACGGCGGCTCGGTCAAGCCCGAGAACGCCGAGGAACTGCTCTCGGAAGACGGGGTGGACGGCGCGTTGGTCGGCGGCGCCTCGCTGGACGTGGAATCGTTCACCGCGATTTGCCGAGCGGCCTGAAACCGGTAGTTCTTCTCATCCTCGACGGCTGGGGCTGCGCGCCGCCCGGGCCGGGGAACGCCATCGACCTGGCCGAGACGCCCGTGTTCGACCGGCTCTGGGCCGTGTATCCGCACGCGACGCTGAAGGCCTCGGGCGAGGCGGTCGGCCTGCCGGAAGGCCAGATGGGGAACTCCGAGGTCGGCCACCTGACGATCGGCTCCGGTCGCGTGCTCGACCAGGATCTGCAGCGGATCAACCGAGCGATCGAGGACGGCTCGTTCTTCGAGAACCCTGCGCTGAAGGCGGCCTTCGCAAAGGGCGGCAACGTCCACCTGCTCGGCCTCGTCTCCCACGGCGGCGTCCACTCGCACATCGACCACCTGAAGGCGTTGCTGCAGTTCGCGCCCGAGCGGACGTGGATCCACGCGTTCACCGACGGCCGCGACGTTTCGCCGCACGCGGCCGAGCGCGACCTGGCCGAGTTGCCGGCCGACCGGGTCGCGACCGTCGCGGGCCGTTACTACGCGATGGACCGCGACCAGCGCTGGGACCGCACCGAGCGAGCGTTCGAGGCGATCACCGCCGGCGAGGGCGAGCGGGCCGACGATCCCGTCGAGGCGGTGCGGGCGAGCTACGAGCGCGGCGTGACCGACGAGTTCGTCGAGCCGGTCGTTCTCCGAGGCCGACCGAGGCTCGAGCCCGGCGACGCGGCGATCTTCTTCAACTTCCGCCCCGACCGCGCCCGCCAGTTGACGAAGCTGCTGCTCGACGACGACTACGACGTCACGACGATGACGCGCTACAGCGACGAGCTCGACACGCGGGTCGCCTTCGCCGAGCAGGACGTCGACCAGACGCTGGCCGAGGTCCTGTCCGAGCACGGCCTGCGCCAGCTGCACGCCGCCGAGACGGAGAAGTACGCGCACGTGACCTACTTCTTCAACGGCGGCCGCGAGGCGGAGTGGCCGGGGGAGACGCGCCTGCTCGTCCCGAGCCCGCGCGAGGTCGGCACGTACGACAAGAAGCCCGTGATGTCGGCCGAGGAGGTCGCCGCGCGCTTCTGCACCGAGCTCGCGGTCGGCGACTACGCGTTCGCGGTCGTCAACTTCGCCAACCCCGACATGGTCGGCCACACGGGCGTGATCCCGGCGGTCGTCCAGGCGGTGGAGACGGCCGACGCCTGCCTCGGCCGGGTGGTCGAGACGGTCGAACGACTCGGCGGCGTGGCGCTGATCACCGCCGACCACGGCAACGCCGAGCAGATGCTGGAGGAGGACGGAACGAGCCCGCACACCGCCCACACCACGAATCGCGTACCTCTGATCGTCACCGACCCCGCCGCGAGCGTCGAGGACGGCGAGCTCGGCGATCTGGCGCCGACCGTGATTGCTTACCTCGGCCTAAGGAAACCTTTACAGATGACCGGCCGAAACCTCTGCAATTAGCCCATTTTGAGGTGTCGCGCACGACCACTTCGCCGTCTATACTCCGCAGGCCTTGTCACTGGCCCAGCCCGATCTTGGCGTTCTGCGGAAGGCGCAGCGGGGTGACGAGCGAGCGTTCTCGCTCATCCTTCGCGCCTACGAGACGCCCGTGTTCAATTACGTGCTCCGCCTCGTCGGCGGAGACCGGGCGCTCGCCGAGGATCTGACGCAGGAGGTGTTCCTGCGGGTCTTCCAGGGCCTGCCGAAGTTCTCGCTCCGCTCGAAGTTCACGACCTGGCTCTTCCAGGTGACGAAGAACCGCGTGCTCGACGAGCTGCGGGCGGTCGAGCGGCGGCCGCGGGCTCTCGTCGCGATCGACGACATCGCCCCCCTCGAGGTGCTCGACGCACCGATCGAGCGGCTCGAGGAGATCGATGCGCTCTGGCGCGCGGTCGAGGACCTCAGCACCGACCTGAAGATGGCGCTGCTGCTCCGCGACGTGGTCGGCCTCTCGTACACCGAGATCGCCGACTCGCTCGAGGTCACCCTCGCGACCGTCAAGTGGCGGATCTACAAGGCGCGGGAGGAAGTCCAAATCGCGCTCGAGCGCGAGGGCGTCTCCTTCGCCACGCAGCGGACCGCTACGGCCGAGCGGATCTAGCTCTCAACCACGCCGCGATGTTCCGCGCCTGCTCCTGGGCGTCGGCACCGCGCGGGATCGGACGCACCGCGGCTGGACGCGGCGGCGTCGGCGGCTTCGAGCTCCCGCCGGTCGCCGCGACGACGATGCCGGACGCGATCGCCGCCGCCGTGACGACCGCTGCGGCCGCCCACCAGACCCGGTGGTGGTCGTTGGGTTGCGGAACCGCCTCGAGCGGTAAGGTCGCGGTGAGCTCCTGCAAGAACGCCGCCGCCGTCTGCGGCCGGTACGCGGGGTTTCGCGCCAGCGCGCGCATGACCGCGTCCTCGACCTGCGGCGAGACTCCGGTCGCCAGCTCGCCGACCGGCGCGATCGACTCCTCGCGCTGCTTGGCGGCGAGGTCGGCGAGTGAGTCGAACTCGTACGGCGTCCGGCCCGCGAGCAGCTCGTAGAGCACCGCGCCGAGCGCGTAGACGTCGGCGGCGGGCGTCACCTGCTCGCCGAGCGCCTGCTCGGGCGAGAGGTACGCCGCCGTGCCGAGCACCGTGCCGACCTGCGTCAGCGCGGTCGTCTCGGCGGCGCGGGCGATGCCGAAGTCGGCGACCTTGAGCACGCCGTCGTCGCGCAGCAGCAGGTTCTGCGGCTTGACGTCCCGGTGCACGAGCCCTGCCGCGTGTGCGTGCGCGAGGCCCTGGCACGCCTGGACGACGAGCCCGACCGCCTCGCCCGGCGCGGGCCGCCCGACCTCGGCGAGGGTCACCCCGGGCACGTACTCCATCACGATGAACGGCCGTCCGTCCTCGGCCTCGCCCGCGTCGTACACGCTGACGACGTTCGGGTGCGAGAGGCTGGCCGCTAGCCGTGCCTCGCGCAGGAAGCGGTCGCGGAAGGCCGTGTCGCCGGCGAGGTGCTCGGCGAGCAGCTTGATCGCGACCGGCCGGTCGAGCTCCTCGTCGCGGGCGAGGAAGACGGTCGCCATGCCGCCGTGCCCGAGCGAGCGCTCGAGCCGGTAACGGCCGCCGCCGAGGCTGGAGGCACCCATGCGGGGATTTCTACCGGCGGGTGCAAGTTTTCGGCCGCGCCTGAGTCCTGCGAGGTGCAATCCGCCCTCTCCCCAGCTCCGAAAGGACCTCCTGATGAAGCGAATCCTCCTGCCGGCACTGGCGCTC
The DNA here is from genome assembly GCA_963765785.1 of uncultured Actinomycetes bacterium. Taxonomy (GTDB): domain Bacteria; phylum Actinomycetota; class Thermoleophilia; order Gaiellales; family Gaiellaceae; genus AC-32. The sequence goes on along the minus strand of CAVXXW010000010.1, from coordinate 10,394 downwards.
GCCGCCGTGCTGGCGCTTCCGGCGACCGCCTCGGCCTTCAGCGGCGTCGCCGTCGCCAAGAACTCCGCACGGCACACCGTCGTCGTCGCTTCACGGGGCGGCGTGGTGCGGACCGTCCGCGCGCCCGGTCACCTGGCCGCGGTCCGCCTCGGCAGCCGCGTGTCCTACACCGCCCGCCGCCTCACCGACGGCACCTTCCGGGCCGGGACGCTGCACGCGTCCGGGCGGGTGAGCCGTGCCGTGCTCCGCGCCGTGGTCGTCCGCAACCAGGTGAAGCTGCACCGCCTGCTGCTCACCGCCGGCGGCTCGGTCTTCTCCGTTCGGGCTCCGGCTCGCGGCTTCATGTCGCACCGCGACCATCGGCCCGGCGAGAAGGTCGAGGTGCGAGTGCGCATCACGAGCGGCGGCCTCGGGGCCACGTCGATCACTACCCTCGGCCAGGCCTCGACGCTCGAGCTGGAAGGCATCTTCCTCTCGGTGAGCGGCGACCAGCTCCGGCTGGCGGTCGAGCACCGCGGCGAGGTCTTCGTCACGATCCCGGCAGGGTTCCAGCTGCCGCAGTTGAAGCCCGGCGACGAGATCGAGTTGATCGTGAACGTGGATGCCACCGGCGCTTTCACGCTCGTGAGCGTCAACTCGGACGACGAGAACGACGACGACCACCAGGGCACCGGTGAGGACAACGGCCGAATCGAGGTACACGGCGCCATCACCCAGATCGGCGGCGGCATGATCACCGTCCAGCCGCACGGCGGCTCGCCCGTCCAGTGCACGGTGCCGAACGGCGTCGACCTCTCCGGCTTCCAGATGAACGACCGCGTCGAGATGAAGTGCGCCAACGTCAACGGCACGCTCACGCTCGTCCGGCTCAAGAAGGACGACGACAGGGACGATGACGGAGGTGATGGAGGCGGCGACCACTAGCGCCGCCCGCGTCTCCCGTGGGCTTTCGCTCCCCGGCCGCCGCCGCCAGCGCGCGGCCGGGGAGCGCATCGCCGCGCTCTTCGAGGAGCACGGCCGGATGGTCTACGGCATCAGCCGCCTGCTGCTGCGCGACCCGGTCGAGGCCGAGGACGCGGCCCAGCAGACGTTCCTCTCCGCCTACCGCTCGCTGCTCGCGGGCCAGGAGCCGCGCGACCCGTCGGCGTGGCTCGGCACGATCGCGCGCAACGAGTGTCGCTCGCGACTACGCGCCCGGCAGACCGAGCCGCTGGCGCTCGCACAGGAGCCGGCGGGCGACGTGCTGCAGCGCGACGTCGGCCGGCGCGAGGAGATCCAGGCGCTCTGCGCCGCGCTGACCGAGCTGCCCCCGCAGCAGCGCGACGCGGTCGTTCTGCGCGAGTTCTACGGGCTCTCGTATGCAGAGGTCGCCGCCGCGCTCGGGCTGAGCGGGGCCGCTGTCGAGTCGCTGCTCTTCCGCGGGCGGAAGCGCCTGCAGGAGCAGCTGCGGCCGGTGCGCTCGGCGCTCGGCGTGCTCGCGCTTCCGGTGACGTTGCGCGACGCACTCGCGCAGGCGCTGCCCGGCTTCGGCGCGGGCGCCGCCTCGACGGGGGCCGGAGGCGCGGTCCTGGCAAAGCTGGCCTCGGCGCCGCTGGCGGCCAAGCTGGCTGCAGCGACGCTCGCGATCGGCACCGTCGGCACGGTTGCGGGTGTGGAGCAATCGAAGCACGCCCGGGTCCACCGCTCGGCGCCGGCCCACGCACGCGTCAAGCACGTCGCCGTCGCGACGCGGACGCGCGGGCCCGCCGCGGTCCGGCCACCCGCGGCGCAGCCCGTTGCGCTCAGAACCACGCGCGCCCGGCCGCCCGCGCCTTCGCCGACAACGATGGAACGCGAGAGCGGCCACCAGGGCCGCCCCGGCTCCTCCGGCGGCGGAGGCGAGGTCGAACAGGAGCACCGCTCGGCACCGACGACGACGACCCCTACGAGCAGCAATGACGGCAAGAGCGACGGTGGCGGCTCGACGACCGAGTCCGCCGGCACCTCGCACGACGGCGGCGGGGACTCCGGCTCGGGCGCTTCGGGCTCGGGCGGTTCCGGTGACAGGGGCGCTACCGGAGAGTCGGGCCACGACGGCGGCACGGGTTCCGGCGGCTCCGGCACCGACGGCTAGTCGCCCTCGTCCTTCTTCTTCCCGTGCCCGTGTCCGTGCCCGCGGTGCTCCGGCGGCTGAGGCTCTGTGCACACGGCCAGCCGCGCCGCGAGGTCGTTGGCGGCCGAGGTGAGCGGCTCCTGGTAGCGGGCCGGCAGCCGGCCGACCGAGGCGATCACGTCGCTGCGGAAGCGGTTGGCCGCGTCGCGGGCCGCACAGGTTCCGGGCGCCAGCGCGGCCACGCGGTCGGCTTCGGCGGAGAGCCGGGCCGCCACGCCTGCCGGAATCCGCGGCGGCTTGGGAGGCGGTGGGTTCTCGTGCCCGCCGCCACCGCAGCCGGCGAGCAGCGCGGCGCTAGACCCCGTGAGCAAGACGTTGCGCCAGCGCATCGGGCAACCCCCTCTCGCGGATCTCGTCCTGCGTGCGCGCGACGTCGTACTCGACGCGGCGGTGCTCCGCCAGGCCGGCGCCGAGGTCGAGCAGCAGCCACGCGGCGCGCGGGTCGCCGTCTCGCGGCTGGCCGACCGAGCCTGGGTTGAGCAGCCAGCGCTCCGAGCCGAGCGCGGTCCCGGTCCCTCCGGGCGCAAGGCCGCCGTCGAGCACCTGGCCGGCCAGCGAGATCGCGAGCGGCACGTGGCTGTGTCCGACGAGGACGGCGGGCGACTCGGTCAGCTCGAACGCCGCCGCGGCGGCCTCAGCCGACAGCACGTACTCCCAGACCGGGTCGCGCGGGCTCGCGTGGAAGAGCTCGACGCCGTCGCACCGGGCCTGGGACCGGAGCGACTCCAGGAACCCGCGTGAGCCCTCGGCGAGCACGCCGCGGGTCCACCGCGCGGCCTCGACCGCATCGCCGGTGAACTCCGCTAGGTCGATCGTGCCGAGCACGCCGAGATCGTGGTTTCCAGCGAGGCAGATCGCTGCACGCCGCTCGACCGCGGCACAGCACGGATTCGGCCGCGGCCCGTAGCCGACGAGGTCGCCAAGGCACCAGAGCTCATCAGGCTCCTCCCGCTCGACCTCCGTGAGCACGGCCTCGAGGGCGTGCCAGTTAGCGTGGACGTCGGAGATGACCGCGACCCGCGTCGCCAAGGGCGCAACCTTAGTCGGGCTCGTCGCGGCCTGGCTCGCGGCTGCGTGGCTGCTGACGTGGACGACGGTCCCGGGAACCCTGCACCTGCCGCACGTGGACGCCGCACGCGCCTTCCCACCGGACGTGCTGCACCGCTCGGCGCGCTACGACGGGCTGCTCCGCTGGCTGTGGGTGGCGGGGACGCTGGCGACGCTCGGGGCGTTAGCCGTTTTCGCGGCGCTCGGGCCCCGGCTCGCACGCGCATGGGAGCTCGGTCGCGTCGGGAAGGGCGTGATGGTCGGCGCCGTCACGACGCTCGGCACGTGGGCGGCCGGCTTGCCGTTCGGCGCGATCGCGCTCTGGTGGGGCCGCCGCTACGGCCAGGAGAAGCAGGGCTACCTCTCGTGGGCGCTCGACCAGTGGCCCGGGCTGCTCGGGCAGGTGGTCGGCCTGACGATCGCGCTGACGATCCTGCTCCTCCTCGCGGGCCGCTTCGGCCGGCGCTGGTGGCTCGTGGCGGCGCCCTTTTTCGTCGTGATGGGTGGCGTCTTCCTGCTCGTGCTGCCGTACCTAGAGACGCTCGGGACCCGGTCGCCGCACGACACGCCGGCGGCCGCTCGGATCCGCCAGCTCGCGCGAGCTGAGGGCGTCGGCGGCACGCCGGTGCGAATCGAGACGGTCAGCGACCAGACCTCCGCGGCGAACGCGATGGCGACCGGGATCGGCCCATCGGCGCGTGTCTTCCTGTGGGACACGTTCCTCGACGGCCGCTACTCGACCCGGGAGATCGAAGTCGTCGTCGCGCACGAGTTCGGTCACGTCGCGCACCGGCACATTTGGAAAGGCCTGGCGTGGTCGCTGCTCCTGACCGTGCCCGGCTTCTTCGTGCTCGAGTGGGCGACGCGCCGCCGCGGCGGCCTGGAGCGCCCGGAGGTCGTGCCGTACGCGCTCCTGGTGCTAGCGCTCGTCGGCCTGGTCGTCACGCCGTTCGGGAACGCCGTCTCGCGCCGCTACGAGGCCGAGGCCGACTGGTCGGCGCTCCGGGCCACGCGCGACCCCGTCGCCGCGGAGAGCGTCTTCCGCAAGTTCACGCGCTACGACCTCGTCCAGCCGAGCCCGCCGCTGTGGTCGTACATCTGGATCGACACCCACCCGACCGTCGTCCAGCGGATCGCGATGGCTCGCGCCTACTCGGCGCGCGGGCGCTAGTCGGCGTCGGTGTCGTTCTCGGGCGTCTCGGGGAGGTTGCGGATCCCCTCGCGCGACGACCACTTCGACCACGAGTCCTGCATCGCATCTAGCAGCTCCCGCATGAACCGCGTCGACATGTTCACGCGCGCGACGACGACGCCGGGAACGTCGCCCTCCTCGACCTCGTGGTCGATGCGCGCGAACGTCAGCGTGAACTCGTAGTCCGAGAAGCTGATGTTGGCGAAGTTGGCGTAGACCCCGGCCAGGTTCTCGGGGTCGAGGTGGATGTTGAGCTGGCGCTCCTGCCCGTCTTCGCCTTCCACGAGGTGGGGATACTACCGCCGTGATCGAGTCGCTTAGCGCGCGCCGCCTCGTGTACGCCGTAGCAGCGCTGCTGTGCGTGCTGGTCGCCGGGACGATCGCGTTCCATCAGTCCCTCGACGAGACGTGGGTGCAGTCCATCTACAGAACGACCGTGACCGTCTCGCTCGCGGGCCTCGACACCGTGCCGCGCAACGACTCCGCCCGGGCGGTCTCGATCGTTCTCGTGCTGGCGGGCATCACTATCTTTGCCTACATCGCGACGGTCCTCGTCGAGGGGATTGCGCGAGGCGTGTTCACAGGCGTCTTTGCCGAGCGGAGGAGGAGGCGGGCAATCGAAGGTCTCAGTGACCACTACATCATCTGCGGTTACGGCCGCGTGGGCCGGCGTGCAGCCGCCGAGTTCCGGGAGGAGGGCGTGCCGTTCGTCGTTCTCGACTTCAGCGAGCGAGCGATCGCGGCCGCCCGGGAGGCCGACGACCTGATCGTCGAAGGCACCGGCACCGAGGACGAGGACCTGCGCGCGGCCGGGCTCGAGCGCGCTCGAGGGCTCGTGGCCTCGGCCGACTCGGACGCGGACAACCTCTACATCACGCTCTCCGCTCGAAACGCTCGCGCCGACCTGCTCATCGTCGCGCGCGCTTCCGACGAGGACGCGGCGAAGAAGCTCTTGCTCGCTGGCGCCGATCGCGTCGTTCAGCCGTACTCGACCGCCGGCAAGGAGATGGCGAAGCTCGTCCTCCGGCCCCAGGTCGCGGCGTTCCTCGACATCGTCTCGACCAGCGGCGGCCCCGATCTCCTGTTCGAGGAGATCGAAGTCAAGGAGACATGCCGCGAGGCCGGGAAGACGATCCGCGACCTGCGCATCCGCGAGGCGACCGGCGCGATGATCGTCGCCCTGCGCAAGCGGGACGGAAGCTTCGACACGACGCCCGAGCCCGATGCCGCGCTCGAAGTCGGGGACGTGATGATCGCGGCCGGCACGCCCGAGGAGTTGCGCCGGCTCGAGGAACTGTTCGCCCCGGCAGAAGCACTTGCCTGACGCGGTCGCCCGGCTCGAGGAGCGGCTCTCGGAGCTGGCGGGCGCACCCGTCGAGCTCGAGCGCCCGAACGACCCTGCGCACGGGGACTACGCGACGAACGTCGCGATGCGGCTCGCTCCCGAGCGGCGGCGCTCGCCGCGGGAGCTCGGCGACGAGCTGGCGGCGGCAGCGACGGGCCTGGACGAGGTCGAGCGCGCCGAGGTCGCAGGCCCCGGCTTCGTCAACCTCTGGCTGACGGACGCGTGGTTCGGCGAGGCGCTGGGCGAGATCCTGGCGGCCGGGGCCGGGTACGGCGGCGGCTCGGCCGAGCAGCGGGAGCGCGTGCAGGTCGAGATGGTCTCCGCCAACCCGACGGGCCCGATCACGGTCGCCTCGGCGCGGAACGGCGCGATCGGCGACTCGGTCGCGCGCCTGCTCACCTTCGCGGGCCACGAGGTCGAGCGCGAGTACTACTACAACGACGCCGGCGCGCAGATGGAACGCTTTCGCGCCTCCGTCGACGCACTGCGGCGCGGGGAGGAGCCGCCCGAGGACGGCTACCAGGGCGAGTACGTCAAGGGGCTCGCCGAGCTCGACGGCGACCCCGTGCCCGAGATGTTGCACCGGATCGAGGCGTCGCTGGAGCGCTTCCGGATCCGCTTCGACTCGTGGGTGAGGCAGAGCGAGCTGCAGACGCACCTCGGCGAGTTCCTCCCGCGCCTCGACACCTACGAGCGCGACGGCGCGCTCTGGGCCCGTTCCTCGGGCTACGGCGACGACGAGGACCGCGTCCTGATCCGCTCGGCCGAGCAGGGCGGGCAGCCGACCTACCGCGCCGCGGACGTCGTCTACCTCGTGGACAAGCTCGAGCGCGGCTTCGACCGGGCGCTGTACGTGCTCGGCGCCGACCACCACGGCACGCGCAAGTGGTACGAGGCGGTCGCGCGGATGCTCGGCTACGAGCCGTCGCGCGTCGAGGTGCTGCTCTACCAGCTCGTCCACCTGACCCGCGGCGGTGAGCAGGCGAAGATGTCGAAGCGGCGCGGCGACGTCGTCTTCCTCGACGACTTCATCGACGAGGTCGGCGTCGACGCGGCGCGCTGGTTCCTCGTCAACCGCGGGCCCGACCAGACGATCGACATCGACGTCGACCTGGCGGCGGAGCGCTCGGAGAAGAACCCCGTCTACTACGTCCAGTACGCGCACGCGCGCATCGCGGGGATCCGGCGCAACGCCGGCGGCGCCGAGGCCTCGGCCGAGGTGCCGGGGCCGCTCGCGCCTGAGGAGAAGGGCCTGGTCAAGCGTCTCGCAGACTTCCCGGGCATCGCCGCCGAGGCCGCGGTGCGCCGCGGGCCGCAGGCGATCCCGACCTATGCGATCCGCGTGGCCGACGACTTCCATCGCTTCTACCACGATCACCGCGTGCTCGGGAGCGACGCACAGGCGTTCCGGCTCGGGCTCGTCGAGGCGGCGCAGACGGTGATCGCCCGAAGCCTCGATCTCGTCGGGGTGGAAGCGCCGGAGCGGATGTAGGATCCGCGGCGATGGCGCGGGTCGAGGCTTCTACCGAGCCCGGGCGGACGGGGAACCGGCCCGATCGCAACCTCGCGCTGGAGCTCGTGCGCGTGACCGAGGCGGCCGCCCTCGGCGCCGGGCGCTGGATCGGCCGCGGCGACAAGGAGTCGGCGGACCAAGCCGCGGTCGACGGCATGCGCGCCATCCTCGACACCGTCTCGATGGCCGGCGTCGTCGTGATCGGCGAAGGGGAGAAGGACGAGGCGCCGATGCTGTTCAACGGCGAGGAGGTCGGCGACGGCCACGGGCCGGCGGTCGACGTCGCGGTCGACCCGCTCGAAGGGACGCGCCTGACGGCGAAGGGCCAGCCCAACGCGATCGCCGTGATCGCGCTGGCCGAGCGCGGGACGATGTTCTTCCCAGGCGCCGCGGTCTACATGGACAAGATCGCGACCGGGCCAGAGGCGATCGACGTGGTCGACATCGAGGCGCCGCCCCGGGAGAACGTGGAGCGCGTGGCGCGCGCGAAAGGCATGCGGCCGAGCGAGGTCTCGGTCGTCGTGCTCGAGCGCGGGCGGCACGAGGCCCTTATCGACGAGCTGCGCGAGACCGGCTGCAAGGTGCACCTGATTTCCGACGGCGACGTCGCGCCGGCGATCGCCGCCGCGCAGCCGACGACCGGCGTCGACCTGCTGATGGGGATCGGCGGCACGCCGGAGGGCGTGATCGCGGCCGCCGCGCTGAAGTGCGTCGGCGGCGGCGTGCAGGGCAAGCTCTGGCCGCGGAGCGACGAGGAGCGCTTGGAGCTCGTCAGCGCCGGCTTCGACCTCGACCGCGTGCTCACGACGAACGACCTCGTCTCCGGCGACGACGTCTTCGTCGCGGCGACCGGAGTCACGACCGGTGCGCTGCTGCGCGGCGTTCGCTACCGGCCGGGCGGTGCAGTGACGGACTCGATCGTGATGCGCTCTCGCTCCGGCACCGTGCGGCGGGTCGAGGCAACCCACGCACTCGACAAGCTCGAGCGCTTCACCGGGCGCCAGTACCGCTGAGGGCGTAACGCTCTCGCCGCTCGAGAGACGAAGCGGCATGAGGTTTCTCGTGGCAGTGTTGATCGCGTTGGTGCTGGCGCCCGCCACGATGGCGGAGCGGTCGTCGGCGCCGACGCTCCAGGCAGGCTCGTCGTCTTTCGGCAAGGTGCTGTTCGACGGCCGCCGTTTCGCCGTCTACGCCTTCACGCGAGACCATGGGCTGAGCGCTTGCTACGGCGCGTGTGCCAAGGCGTGGCCGCCGTACTTCGCGCCGAAGGGAACGCTCAGGACGGGTGTCGGGTTGAAGCGCGCTCTGCTCGGCGCGGTCAAGCGCACCGACGGCCGCCGTCAGGTCACCTACGCAGGCAAGCCGCTCTACTACTACGTCGGTGACCGTAAGCCCCGGCAGATCCTCTGCCAGGACGTGTTCGAGTACGGCGGCCGCTGGCTGATCGTCCGCCCGAGCGGCAGGCTCGTCCGCTAGACGGCGGACGCCTCGCGCTCCATCTCCGGTGCGTACATGCCTGTCCGTGCGGCCGCGTTCATCTTCGCGCGGTGGTAGTACGCCCGCTGGGCCGCCTCGACGTTCTCCGGCTTGCCTTGCCACGCCTTGAGCGCCGGCGCCTGCAGCGCGCGCCCATACGAGAACGAGAGCTGCCAGGGGTGCGGCCCGCGGGCGTTCATCGCGTTCAGGTGCGCGGTCGCGTCCTCGTCGGTCTGTCCCCCCGACAGGAAGACGATCCCCGGCACCGCCGCCGGCACGTGCCGGTACAGCACCTCGAGCGTCGCCTCGGCCACCTCGTCGGTGCCTGCACGTTCGGACGCGTCGTAGCCGGAGAGCACCATGTTCGGCTTCAGCAGCGTGCCCGGGAAGGAGACGCGCTGGTCGTGCAGCTCGGTGTAGACCGCCTGCAGCGTGCGGCCGGTCGCCTTCGCGCTCTGCTCGAGCGTGTGCGTCCCGTCCTGCAGCACCTCCGGCTCGACGATCGGCACGAGCCCGGCCTCCTGCGACAGCGCGGCGTACCGGGCGAGCGCGTGTGCGTTCGTCCAGACGCAGTACTCGCTCGGCTTGTCGAGCGAGATCGAGTACGTCGCGCGCCACTTGGCGAAGCGCGCGCCGAGGTCGCGGTACTCGGCGAACCGGTCGCGGAGGCCGTCGAGCCCTTCGGTGATCGTCTCGTCGTCGGACAGCGCCAGCTGCTTCGCGCCCTTGTCGACCTTGATCCCCGGGATGACGCCCTTCGACTCGAGCAGCTTCGGGAACGGCGTCCCGTCCGAGGCGCTCTGCCGGAGCGTCTCGTCGAACAGGATCACGCCGCTGATGTACTCCTCGGCGCCCTCGGTCCCGAAGAGGAGCTCGCGGTAGGCGCGCCGGTTGTCCTCGGTCGAGTCGACCCCGATCGAATCGAAACGCTTCTTGATCGTGCCGTCGCTCTCGTCTGCCGCCAGGATCCCCTTGCCCTCGGCGACGAGCGCTTTCGCCGTCTCTGCTAGCTCGTGCATCTCTCTCGCCTCCGTTCGTTCGCTGCCTCGATTATCGCCGCTCGCCGTCGTAGCATGCGGCTGCCGAGGGGCGCTACTGCGGCGAGCGCCTCTCGGTTACTTCGAGTCGCTCGCGTCGATCTGCAGCAAGCGCTGCGCGGCGCGGAGCTCGGCGTCGCTGGCCGGCTCGATCGCGCCGGCGCTGACCCACCACGCCGGGTGGATCTCGTTCCAGCCGTGCTGGGTGTCCTCGACCCACGGCCCGACGACCTGGATCCGCGCGCCTTCGGCCGGCACCGCCACGCGTGCGCGGTCCTGTGGGATCAGTTCGACGATCAGGTTCCCGCCGACGCGGTCGTTGCCGTCGCCGAGCAGGCTCCCGAACCCCGGATCGGGGCGGAGATCGACGTGCACGTCGCCGTCGTACTGCTCGAACACGACCTTCCGGACGGTGCCGTTCACGACGCGGCAGCGGCTCTTCACGTTCAGTCGCGACGGGTGGTAGACGCCGGCCATCGGGTTCCCGGCGCGGCAGTGCGGCGAGACGGGAGTGCTCTGCCGCCGGAGTGTGCACGCGGCGGTGCAGCAGAAGAGGAAGAGGCCGATCACGACCGCGGCGCGACGCATGCGGCGAGCGTGCCAGCGGCGTCGGCCGACCGAAAGTCGCTCTT
>CAVXXW010000009.1:0-498441 GCA_963765785.1 uncultured Actinomycetes bacterium | reverse complement strand
CGGGCGAAGAAGTGGATGCCGTCGACGAAGCGCACCCAGTTGCACCGCGTGCACATGACGAGCGAATGCGTCCGCGCGCTGTCGGCGAGGAACCGGACGCCGCGGAGCAGGTCGCCGTTCGAGACGCCGGTCGCGACGACGATCACCTCGCCGGGCGCCAGGTCGTCGATCGTGAATAGCCGCTCGAGGTCGTTCACGCCCGCGGCGGTCGCCGCTTCGACCTCGCTGCGCGAGGTCGGCCAGAGCTGCGCCTGCAGCTCTCCACCGAGGCAGCGCAGCGCGGCCGCCGTTAGCACGGCCTGCCGTGTGCCGCCGATGCCGATCGAGAGGTGGTCGTTCGTACCGCGGATCGCGGCCGAGATCGACGCCGTCACGTCGCCGTCCTGGATCAGCTTGATGCGCGCGCCGGCGGCGCGGATCTCCTCGATCAGGTCGTGGTGGCGTGGCCGGTCGAGCACGATCGTCGTGATGTCGTTGACCATCCGGCCGAAGGCGTCGGCGATCGCGCGGATGTTGTCGCCGACCGGCTTCTTCAGGTCGATCGAGCCGCGCGCCTTGGGGCCGACGGCCATCTTCCGCATGTACATGTCGGGCAGCCGCTGGAACGAGCCCGGATCCCCGACGGCGACCATCGACATCGCGCCGTAGCCGCCGCGCGCGACGACGCCGCGCCCCTCGAGCGGGTCGAGCGCGAGGTCGACCTCCACCCCACCCGCGCCGAGGCGCGTGCCCGCCGCCAGCTGCGCGCCTTCCTCGCCCGCACCGATCACGACGTGCCCGTCGATCGGCAGCTGCTCTAGCGCGAGCCGCATCGCGGTTGCCGCATCCTCCTCGGCCGTGTCCTGCTCGGCGCGCCCGAGCCAGCGCGCGCCGGCGAGAGCGGCCCGCTCGGTCACGCGCGCATAGCTCTCGCAGAGGCAGAAGCGGTCCTGTGGGTTCTCAGGTGACGAGCCGCGCGCCGCCTCGGTCTGCGTCACGACTGCACCTGTAGCGGCTCGGCCGCCGTGAGGACGAGCTCCATCACCTCTGCAATGGCCTCCTCGATGTTGCCGTTCTCGATCACTGGCACCTCGTTCTTGCGCGCTCGGCCGAGAATGTACGCCTGGACGAGCCTGATGTCGTCGAACGAGTCGAGGTACTTCTCGTACGGCCGCACGCCCTCGGAGTCGGTGTCGCGGATCCAGAAGTGGCTCGCGTGCGCCTCCGCGTCGTTGATCGCGAGCACGCACTGCACGACGAGCGCGTTCTCGATCGGCGGCAGCATCCCGGGCACCAGGTGCACGCCCTCGAGCACCATCGACCAGCCCTCTTGCAGCGCGCGGTCGATTGCGGCCGTGACGCCGACCAGCACGTCGCGCGTCTGCTCGAGGAAACCGTCGAGCACAGCCTCGCTCGGGTCGGCGTCCTCGTCGGCCATCGCGCGCCCGGCCTCGAAGCTCGAGAAATGGATCGACGGCATGAACTCGCGCGAGAAGAAGGCCCGCATCGTCTGGCGGACGAAGTCGGTCGAGGTCACGCGCGTGATGCCGAGCCGGTAGGCGACGTCCGTGGCGAGGGTCGACTTGCCGGTGCCGGTCGCGCCGCCGACAAGCAGGATGATCGGCAGGTCGAGCTCGTAGAGGTCCTGGAAGCGCCGGAGGCGGCGCATCGCATTGCGGCCGTCCTCCTCGCCGAGCGCGCCGTGGGCGATCTCCTCGAGCCGCTCGAGCGAGATGGCGTCGCGGCCGGTCGCGCCGATGTCCTGCTCGGCGGCGATGGCGATCTCGTAGGCGCGGTCGGTCGAGATGCCGGCGTTCATCAGCGCGCGTGCCATCAGGCCCTTCGAGAACGGCAGGCCGTCCTCGCCCCCGAGCGGGAGCGGCCTGCGGTGCCGGCGGTCGGTCACGGTGCCACCGCCTCGCGCGCGATTGCCTGGTCGGCGAGCCGGATCAGCTCCGTGTCCAGGTCGAGCACGCCGACCGGCACGAGCTCGTTATCGGCGAAGACCACCTCCACCCCGCGCTCGAGCGCGGCCTCGGCGACGACGTCGATCGCGGCCGCCTTGATCTCGACGAGGTACAGCTCCGCATCGACGTGCGCGAGCTCCTCGCGCAGCGCGTCACGGCGGGCGAGGTTGCCGCTCACGAGCACGACCTCGGCGCCAAGCTCCTCGCTCAGGTGCCGCCCGATCGCCTCGTGCGCCGCGGCGGGAGCGGTCGAGAAATACGCGACGCGCTTGCCGATCACCGCCGCGACTGGCCGCGGCCGCAGCTCGACCGGCACGACCGGCACCTCCTTGACGGCGTGGATCGCCTCGACCAGCTCCTGGTCGAGGCCGCCGGTCACGACGACGAGGTCGGAGACGAGAATCCGGTACGCGTTCAGGTACTCGGTCGCCACGTCGCGCTGAGCGGTGCTCGTGACCAGGATTCGAGCGTCGGTCTCGACCGGCGGGATCGCGGCGCCGCTGCCGTCGAAGACGACCAGGTCGGGCTCGCGCTCGGCGGCGAGCGCGGCTCCGGCGAGGACGTTCGACTCGCCAGGCGTCCCGGCGAAGCCGCCGCCGCAGCGCCGGCAGCCGATCGTCACGACGCCCGCGAGCGCCGCGGTCTCGAGGTAGTCGGAGGCGGCGTGGCGGCCCGCTCGCGAGAGCTCGACCAGCGCCTCGACCGTCGGCTGCACCTCCGCGACCTCCGGCTCCGGCGGCCCGCCGCGGCCCATCGCGACGACGACCACGTCGCGGTCGCGCGCGAGCAGCCGCACCAAGTGCCCGGTGACGGCCGTCTTGCCGACTCGCTTGCCGGTGCCGACGACCGACAGCGCCGGGCGCCCAAACGGCGGGAGCGCCGGCGGGTCGAAGCGGAAGTCGGGCCCCTCGTACGGCAGCCCGAGTGCGAGCACGCGGCTCGCGACGCGGAACCGCTCGCGCGGGCCGAGCACCGGCTCGTCCGAGAGGTCGACGACGAGGGCAGGGTCGAGCTCGGCCAGCGCGCCCTCGAGCGAGTCGACCACGGGCACACCGTAGTCCTCGCCGCCGCGCAGCTTCTCGGTGCCGCCCGCGAGCCAGACCGCGACGAACTCGTACGGCAGCGCACCGAGGGCGTCGCGCACGACGGGCGGATAGTGCTCACCGTCGACGATCCCGAGCGCGCGCATCAGCTCCTCGCCGTGACCTCGTCTTCGATCCGCGTCGTGTACTTCTCGAACGCGCGCGTCTCCGTGGAGAACTGGATGATGCGCTCCTGCCCGTGGAACGGGTACTTGCGCCAGACGTCCACGTGGCGGTCGCTGACCTCGATCACGTTGTAACAGGGCCTCGTCTTGCCGCGCAGCCGCTGCGACGAGACGGTGCCCGCGTTGACGACGAACAGGTTCTCGAGCCGCCACGCGTACGGCACGTGCTTGTGACCCGAGAGCACCAGGTCGACTCCGGCGCGCTGCAGGCACTCGATGCAGTCGCCCGCGTCGTAGACGACGTTGCGCTCGCGCCCGGTGCCGGGCACCGGCAGCAGGTGGTGGTGGAGCACGAAGATCCGCAGGTCGGACTCGCCCGAGAACTGCTCCTCGATCCAGCGGTAGCGCCCGCGCCCGATCTGGCCGTGGTCGAGGTCGGGCTCGGTCGAGTCGACGGCGACGACGGTCACGCCGCCCTTGCGCAGGACCGAGTTGCGCTCGCCGAACAGCTCCTCGAAGTGGACGTAGCCGACGTTTCGGGAGTCGTGGTTGCCCGGGATAACGACGAACGCGTCGCACTCGATCCGGTCGAGGTACCCCTTCGCCATTGCGTACTCGTGCTTGAAGCCGAACGTGGTCAGGTCGCCCGAGCAGATGACGATGTCCGGGTTCAGCTCGTTGATCTCGGTGATGGCGCGCTCCATCAGGTTGGGCACGAAGTACTGGCCCCCGCAGTGGATGTCGGAGATCTGCGCGATCGTGAAGGCGCCGTTGCTGCCGTTCGGCATGGCCGAAGTGTAGAGGGGCAATCCCTGGAAGCAGCCCGTTTTCGGTGCTACGGTCGCCGCAGGGAAGCCGCGGGGAGGAGCAATGGAGTACCGGGTCCTGGGGTCGCTCGAGGTGCTCGACGACAGCGGGCACCCGCTTTCGCTCGGCGGAACCAGGCAGCAGACGGTGCTCGGCTCGCTGCTGCTGCACGCTGGGAGGACGGTCCCGCTCGACCGATTGGTCGAGGAGGTCTGGGAGACGCCGCCCGAGACCGCGGCCAAGACGGTGCAGGTCTACGTCTCGCGGCTGCGGCGGCTGCTCCCCGGCGCGATCGAGACCCGGTCGGGCGGCTACGCGCTGCTGCTCGACGGCGATCGCCTCGACGCCACGCGTTTCGAGCAGCTCGCGGACGAGGGCCGGTCGGCCCTGAGCGGCGCCGACTGGGAGCGCGCTGCGACGCTCCTGAGCGAGGCGCTCGCGCTCTGGCGCGGGCCCGCCCTGGGAGGGCTGGCGGGCGCGCCGCTCAGGCGCGAGGCCGACCGCCTCGACGAGGCACGGCTGCAGACGGTCGAGGACCGGATCGAGGCCGACCTCGGGCGCGGCCACGAGCGCGACGTCGTCTCGGAGCTGCGCGCGCTGGTCGCCGAGCACCCGTTCCGCGAGCGGCTGCGCGCCCAGTTGATGCGGGCGCTGTTCGCCGCCGGGCGGCAGAGCGAGGCCCTCGACCTCTACCGCGAGACGCGCACGCTCCTGGACGACGAGCTCGGGCTCGAGCCGGGCGCGGAGCTGCGCGAGCTCGAGCGGCGGATCCTGAGCCACGATCCTGGGCTCGAGCCGGCTCCAGCGGCATCGGCGGCACCGCCGGTCGCGGCCGTCGCGCCGGAGGAACCGGTGCGGGCACGCCGGCCGGCGACGATCGTCTTCGCGGACGTAGTCGACTCGACCTCGCTTGGCGAGCAGCTCGACCCCGAGTCGGTGCATGGGATCCTCGAGCGCTACTCGCAGGACGCCCGCGAGATTCTCGAGCACCACGGCGGCACGGTCGAGAAGTTCATCGGCGACGCGATCGTCGGCTTCTTCGGCATGGACGAGCTTCACGAGGACGACGCGCTGCGGGCCCTGCGCGCCGCCGTCGAGCTGCGCGACTCCGTCTGGCGCCTGCGGGACGAGCTCGCGCAGAGCGGAATCGAGCTCGACGTCAAGCTCGCGGTCAACTCGGGCGACCTGTTCGTCGGCGCAGGCGGCGGGCGCGAGACGTTCGCGACGGGTGACGCCGTCAACGTGGCGGCTCGACTCGAGCAGCTCGCCGACCCGGGCGAGATCTTGCTGGGCGAGCGGACCTACCGGTTGACCGAGGGAGCGGTCCGGGCCGAGCGCCTCGAGCCGCTCACGGTCAAAGGGCGCCGCGCGAAGGTGCACGCGTGGCGGCTGCTGGAGCTGGCGGACGGCCAGGTACGGCCCGGGCACGAGGCCACGCCGTTCGTCGGGCGCACGCGCGAGCTGCAGACGCTCCGCGCGGCGTTCGACCGTACCCGCAGCGAGCGGTCGTGCCTGCTCTGCACGATCACCGGGTCCGCCGGAATGGGAAAGTCGCGCCTCGCCGAGGAGCTGCTCCGCGAGATCGGCGACTCGGCGACGATCGCCGTCGGCCGCTGCCTCTCGTACGGCGAGGCGATCACCTACCACGCGCTCGTCGAGATCGTCCTGGAGCTCGCCGGCGAGGACCCCGACCTTCGGATCGCTGAGCTGATCGACTCGCCCGAGGAGGCCGAGCTCGTCACCAGGCGCGTCCGCGCGACGATGGGCCGCTCGCGCGACACGGCGACGG
The DNA here is from genome assembly GCA_963765785.1 of uncultured Actinomycetes bacterium. GTDB lineage: Bacteria > Actinomycetota > Thermoleophilia > Gaiellales > Gaiellaceae > AC-32. The sequence goes on along the minus strand of CAVXXW010000009.1, from coordinate 492,692 downwards.
CCGAGGAGACGTTCTGGGCGTTCCGGCGGCTGTTCGAAGCGGCGGCGCGTGAGCGGCCGCTCGTGGCCGTCGTCGACGACCTCCACTGGGGCGAGCCGCTGCTGCTCGACCTGCTCGAGTACCTCGTCGGCTTCTCGTCCGGGGCGGCGATCTTCGTGCTCTGCCTTGCCCGCGGGGAGCTGTACGAGACGCGCCCGTCGTGGATCGTCCGCAGCGGGTTGCGCGAGGTCGTGCAGCTCGGCGCCCTCGACGACGACGAGGCGCAGCGGCTCGTGCGCTCGATCGGCGACGGCGAGCTCGGCGCGGACGACGCGGCGGAGATCGTCCAGACCGCCGAGGGCAACCCGCTCTTCCTCGAGCAGCTCGTCGCCACGAGGGCCGAGGCCGGCGGCGGAAGCCTGCCGCCGAACGTGCAGGCCGTCCTCACCGCGCGCGTCGCGGGGCTCGACCCGGCCGAGCGCACGGTGCTCGAGCACGCGTCCGTCGAAGGCCGGAACTTCCGCTGGAGCACGGTCGCGGGCCTCCTGCCTCAGCACGAGCACTCGCGCCTCGGCCAGCACCTGATGGCGCTCGTACGCCGCCAGTTGATTCAGCCCGACCCGGCCGCGTTCGCAGGCGAGGACGCGTTCCGCTTCAGCCACGTGCTGATCAGAGAGGCCGTCTACGAGGGCGTGCCGAAGGAGCGCTGCGCCGACCTGCACGAGCGGCTCGCCGACCGGCTCAGCGCCGAGAACGCCGAGGACGAGGTGATCGGCCACCACCTGGAGCAGGCGTACCGCTGCCGCGCTCAGCTCGGGCTCGCAGGGCCGCGGGAGCGCGAGCTCGCCGTGCTCGCGCAGGCGCGGCTCGAGGCGGCTGCCCAGAAGGTGCTCATCGGCGGCGACCCGCACGCGGCGATCGGCCTGCTGGAGCGGGCCGCATCACTCCTGCCGCCGGACGACCCGGACCGGCTCGGGGTCCTTCCCGCCCTCGGCGCGGCGCTGTTCGAGGGTGGGCGCCTCGCCGACGCCGACCGCGTCCTCCAGGAGGCGATCGACCACGTGGACGGCGACGACCTGCTACGCGCCCGCGCCCGCGTCGAGCAGCAGTTCGTACGGCTGCAGGCCGAAGGCGCGATCGCCGGCGTGCAGGACGTTGCCGACGACGCCCTCGAGGTCTTCGAGCTGAACGACGACGAGCTCGGCCAGAGCCGTGCGTGGGGTCTCAAGGCGGCGGTCGAGTGGATCCACGGCTGCGTCGCCGCGGCGGACGGGTGCTGGCGGCGCGCCGCCCTTCACGCCGAGCGCGGCGGGGAAGAGCGGGAGCTGTTCGAGATCCTCGACTGGCGCGTGAGCGCCGCCCTCTACGGCCCGACGCCGGTGGACGAGGGCATCGAGAGCTGCACGAAGATCGGCGAGCGGGTCCGCCGAAGCCCCGTGGCCTACGCCGAGACGCTGTATCCGTTGGCGGCGCTCCACGCGATGCGCGGCGAGCTCGACGTGGCCCGCTCGCTGCTCGCGGACAGCCCCGACCTGGACGAGCCGGGCCGCGTCTACTCGGGCGGCCTCGCACAGCCGGAGGCCCTGGTCGAGATGCTCGCCGGCCGCCCGGAGATCGCCGAAGAGCGCCTGCGGACGGCGCTCGGCACACTCGAGCAGATGGGCGAGAAAGCGCTGCTCTCGTCGACGGCCGCGATGCTCGCGCAGGCGCTGTACGAGCAGGGACGGCTCGACGACGCAGAGGAGGCAGCGACGCTCAGCCGCGTCACCGCGTCCGGCGAGGACGTCTCGGCGCAGATCGTCTGGCGCGGCGTCAAGGCGAAGGTCCTGGCGCGGCGGGGCGAGACGTACGAGGCGGACGCGCTGGCGCGCGAGGCGGTCGAGCTCGCCGCGGGCACGGACTTCCTGACCTACCACGCCGACGCGCTCGTCGACCTGGCGGAGGTCCTCGACGCCGCCGGCCGCGCCGAGGACGCGCAGGATGCGGTGCGCTCGGCAATCGATCTCTTCGAGGAAAAGGGGAACCTGGTCTCGGCGGAGCGCGCCCGTCAGCGGCTCGAGCCGGGACACGACCTCAGCGGAGGTGCAGGATGACCGGGCGAATCACGAGCGTGGAGCTTCAGGGCAACACGCTAGAGGTGACCGGGACGTTCGATCCCCAGGATCCGAGGGTCGACCACGCGACGATCCTCTTCCTAGTCGTTCAGGGAAAAGACGCCGCGATGGTCTGGACTCACGGCGCCGGAGAATGGAAGCGTCCCAACGGCAACCACTGGACGGGGACTGCTCCCGCAACGGGAAAGGGCGCCGGCGGTGGCCCCGGCACGATCGGGCACGCCGGCGGGGATAGGGTTCGCGGGATCGCCATGGCCCTGGTTGTGCTTCCTGCCCAGGAGCAGGAACCTGCTGGGAGCGGCAAGTTCGACCCGCCGACGATCCAGGCCCTCACCTGGTGCGCGACGACGAAACTGACGTAAGCGCAGACGACGAGCGGGCCCTGCCGGGCCCGCTCGTCTGGTGACGGGAGCTCACGCCTGATAGGCCGGCGCGTGCCTGCGCCGACGCAGGCGGCCGACGCGAACAGCGAGTGCGGGGCCGAGCCGGGCCCACCCGTGGTCGGCGCCCTCGTCCGCGTTGAGCGGGCGCGACCGTCGCATGTCGGAGGCGAGCCGGTCGGCCTGATCGCTTGCCGCTTGGAGACGGCTCTTGGTGTCGTAGTCGAGCATCGCGCTCTCCTTTCCTTTCGTCCGAGTGCGACGAGCGGGCCCTCCCCCGAGGCCCGCTCGTCTCGTCGGCGGGTCGTCGCCCGCGACTAGGAGGTCCCCAGGCGTCCGTGATGCCGGACCTCGAAGAAGCCAGCTCCGATCAGCGCCACGATCCCCAGCAGCACGGCCGCGCCGATCCCGGCGTCGCCCCACTGGAAGTCAGGAGACGACGTGGTGGTCGTGCCGAGGCCGTACTTCCGGTTCAGCGCCTCACCGCGGACGGTGTCCGCCCGCTGCTCGGCCAGCGAGGGGCCGATCTTGTAAGTGCCGAGGCCGTACTTCGGTTCAGCGCCTCACCGCGGAGGGTGTCCGCCCGCTGCTCGGCCTTCGTCGGCCCGAGGCTGGGCTGCACCGCGAAGCGCTGGCCCGAGCCCTGCTCCAGCGCGACCGCCGGAAGTGGCTTGACGGTCTGCGACTGGACGACGGGCGTCACGTCGGCCGGCATCGCCAACGCGCTCTGCGCGAGCGGGCCGGCGAGCGCGACGACCGCGGTTCCGATGATGGCGAACTTCTTCATGGTGGTGCTCCTTTCGCTCTCTGGTTCGTTGCTGATGCCAACCAGACCAGGGAGCGGCAGCAGCCCGGTAGCAACCGGGTTGCAGGCGCCGGGACCGGCCGCGTCCGGACCCGCTGCTACCCTGCTCGAGGGGTGGGAGAAATTGGGGATTTCCAGGCGGATTCTGCGAAGAAGACGCCGAGGTTCCAGAACGAGGCCGAGCGCGAGTGCGCCAAGGTCCTCGATTTCTACGGCGTCCCGTGGGAGTACGAGCCGCACACGTTCGTGCTCGAGGAGGATGCCGACGGCCGCGTCGTCCAAGCGTTCACGCCGGATTTCTTCCTGCCCGAGCAGAACCTCTACCTCGAGATCACGGTCATGAAGCAGCGGCTCGTGACGCGGAAGAACCGCAAGCTGCGGAAGCTGCGCGAGCGCTACCCCGAGGTGCGCGTGAAGCTCTTCTACAAGCGGGACATCGAGCGGCTGGCCCAGCGCTACCGGCTCGACCTGGCGTCGTAAAGCGGCCGCGTGAAGGCAATCGCCTCGACCGGTCATTTCAGACGGACACGCGAGCAGAGCTCGCGCGTCCTGAGGTCGGCATCGCAGGCGACGCCTTAGCCGTCGACAGCGACAGCCGGGTCGGCGACGTCTTCCTCACGGCGGAGGAGCTGCGGTCGCGGGTGCGCGAGCTGGGCGCCGAGATCGCCCGCGACTACGAGGGCCGCGAGGTGCTTCTGATCGCGCTGTTGAAGGCCAGCTTCGTCTTCCTCGCCGACCTCTCGCGGGCGATCAGGATCCACCATGCGATCGACTTCGTCGAGCTGGCGGGCTACAACGGCGCCGACACCGGCGGCCACGAGCGTGTGCGACTGCTGAAGGACAGCGCGATCCCGGTCACCGGGCGCGATGTGCTGCTCGTAGAGGACGTCGTCGACACCGGGCTGACGCTGAACTACCTGCGCAAGCTCCTGGAGCTCCGCGAGCCGCGGAGCCTCCGCGTGGCCGCGCTGCTCGACCGTCCGTACCGCCGGCTGGTCGACGACCTGCCGGTCGACTACGTCGGCTTCACCGTCCCGGACGAGTTCTTCGTCGGGTACGGCTTCGACGTAGACGGCCGCTGGCGAAACCTGCCCGACCTGCGTCTCGCAAAAGTTTAGACACGCCTAAACTTGGGCTACACTTAGCCCGTGATGGCGACACGCTCAACGGCCGTCGCCACCGGCTCGGTCCTCACCGCGCAGCGGGCGCTTGGGCGGGGCCGGGTCAGCGGCTGGCGGGTCCTGCCCTTCCTCGGGCCGGCCTTCGTCGCCTCGGTTGCGTACATCGACCCCGGCAACTTCGCGACCAACATCGCCGGCGGCGCGAAGTTCGGCTTCACGCTCTGCTGGGTGATCCTCGCCTCGAACCTGATGGCCATGCTGATCCAGACCCTCTCGGCGAAGCTGGGCATCGCCACCGGTCGCAACCTGCCCGAGGTCTGCCGCGAGCGCTTCTCGCACCGGACGTCGATCGGGCTCTGGATCCAGGCCGAGCTGATCGCGATGGCGACCGACCTCGCCGAGTTCCTCGGAGCGGCGCTCGGCTTCCATCTGCTCTTCGGGATCGGCCTGTTCCCGGCCGCGCTCCTGACGGGGGTCGTGACGTTCGCGATCCTCGCGCTCCAGCGGTTGGGGCTGCGTGCCTTCGAGGCCGTGATCGTGGCGTTCATCGCGACGATCGGCGCCTGCTACCTCGGGGAGCTCTGGTTCGCGCACCCGCCGCTCGGGACGGTCGCGTTCCACGCCGTCAAGCCGGAGTTCGCGGGCGGCGAGTCCGTCCTGCTCGCGGTCGGCATCCTCGGCGCGACCGTCATGCCGCACGTGATCTACCTCCACTCTGCGCTGACGGCGAACCGCGTCGTCCCGAGCAATGACGTCGAGGCCAAGCGGCTCTACCGCTACACGAAGATCGACGTCGTGATCGCGATGTCGATCGCGGGACTGATCAACATGGCCATGCTGGTCGTCGCCGCGACCGTCTTCTACGGGTCGGGGCTGCCGCAAATCGAGTCGCTTGAGGGTGCGTGGCGCACGCTGGAACCGGTGCTCGGTGGAGCGGCCAGCACGCTGTTCGCACTCGCGCTGCTCGCCTCGGGCCTAGCGAGCTCGACCGTCGGGACGCTTTCGGGCCAGGTCGTGATGCAGGGCTTCATCGACCGCCAGATCCCGGTGTTCGTGCGCCGGCTCGTGACCATGCTGCCGGCGCTGATCGTGGCCGCGATCGGGCTCGACCCGACGAGGACGCTCGTCCTCAGCCAGGTCGTTCTGTGTTTCGGGATCCCGTTCGCGCTGATCCCGCTCGTGTGGTTCACGAGCAAGCGCGACCTGATGGGCACGCTCGTGAACCGTCGAACGACGACCGCGGTAGCGGCAGTCGTCGCTACCGCCATCTCGGCCCTGAACGTCTTCCTACTTGCGCAGATCTTCGGGCTCGCCTAGCTAGAGATAGCCGAGCGGGTCGACGGGCGTGCCGTTGATGCGCACCTCGAAGTGGAGGTGCGGCCCGAAGCAGTGCCCGGTACAGCCGACGTAGCCGATCGTCTGGCCTTGCGCGACGACCTGCCCGACGGAGGCCGCGATCGAGGACTGGTGGCCGTACGCGGTCGAGATGCCGTCCGACGGGGCGGAGAACCACGCGCGCGCCTGCGCCGAGCGGATCTGGGCGGCAGCGACGCGCTCGCGGCCTGGAGGCCCCTCGGCCTCGTGCAGAAACTCCGACTTCGACTCCCTCACGTTCTGGAGCGCCTCGCGCTTGTTCGCCCGCGCGGCGGCGAGTTGGTTCTGGCTCGGGCTCCCGACGTTCCCGCTCGCCGACGTCGCCCGCTCAGATTACTCGGGCTGCAGCGGCGGGCTCGGGGCCGGTTCGGGCTCCGGAACGTGCGCCGGGCCCGGCGGGTCGGACGGCTCGGGCGTTGGCTCGGGAACCGGCACCGGCTGCGGAGGCGGGCTCGGCTCGGGGAGCGGTTCCGGCGTCTCGACCTGCGTAGGCTGCACCTCGAGGTGCGCACGCTGGATGCGCTCCATCGCAGCTTCGGCTGTCTGCCTCATCTCCTCCTCCTTCGCGGTCACCAGCCCGTCGAGCTCTGCCATCTCCGCGCGGGCGGCCTCGGTCCCTTCCTCGTCGTTAGCGTACACCGATTCGCCCAAAATGCGGGCACTTTCCGCTCTCTGGGCCACCAGCTGAGCGAGCTCCCGGCGCATCCGGTAGAGGTCGCGCCGTGCGGTCGTGTGGACAGCGACGGATTCGACCGCGTAGCCGGTCGTCTCCCGCACCGTGCGCCAGGCCGGACTGACGACGCGCGCGCCGCGGAAGACGCCGAAGTAGCGTGGCCGGGCCGTCTCGTACTCGACGGGCACCGGGCCGGTCTCGTCGGGAGGCACCTCCTGGACAGCGGTCTCCTCCGGCGACTCGACGACGCGCGTGCCGCACTCCGGGCAGAAGCGGCTGCGCTTCGGGAGCTTCGCGCCGCAGTTGGCGCAGCTAGCGGCCGGCACGCACACGTTCCTTGCGCGGCTGCGGGTCGAGCGCGCGTAGCGCCTCGGCGGCGCGCCGTCTGAGCGGGCCGACCTGAGCCCGATAGTCGTCGTCCGAGACCTTCCCGGTCCGGTGATCGAACTCGAGCTCCTTCAATGCGGCGAGGGCGCGATCGCGCTCCTCCGCCAGCGCGATCCGCCTCTGCTCAGGCGCGGTCGGCGCATCGAGGCGGTCGTCGAGCGGCTGCGGCTCACGCAGGAACGGCAAGGCCACGAGCACGACGCACGCGATCGCGAGCACCGCGCCGAGCGCGAGCCACATCAGCTCTTCTTCGGCGCGTACTTCGAGGGGCACTTCGTCACCAGCGAGTCGCGCTTGGCGACGAAGACGCCGTTCGCGTAGCGGCCGCTGACGACGACGTGGCGGCCGAGCTTGAACTGGTCGGGGACGCTCCCGCGATAGACGACCGGCACGCTGTGCGAGCCGTTGATGTCGGCGACGCGGAAGCGGAGGCCGTCCTTCGAGTAACCCTCGCCCTTGACCGGGGCGACGACTTTCCCGACGAGCGAGACCGTACCGGTGTGACCCGGCAGCTCGCTCGGCGAGAACTGCGCCGTGCGCCCGCCGGCGATCGAGACGTACAGCAGGAAGACCGCCAGCACCGCCGCTACGGAGAGCGCCAGGACGAGCCGGACCGAACGCGGGCGCTGAGCCACGCCTGGATTGTAGAGAGGGTCGCTAGCGCTCGCGGGCGGGCTCGGTGCGGCGCGTCGGGATCCGGTAGCCGTGCTCCTCGCAGAGCGAGCCCGGATTGTCCTCGGTCAGCGCGTCGCAGTAGCCCTTGCCGTAGGCCGCGCGCATGAACGCCGCGACGACCTCGAGGTTCCACTCGCCGATGTCCGCGGCTTCGCGCCAGAGGTCGGCGAGGCGGAGGTCGATGTCGAGCTCGAGGAGGTCGATGCGGGAAGGTCGCTTGGCCATGGCGCGAAGGTAGCCAGGGCATCGGACGACACCGCGGGCCGGGCCGGAACGGCCGTGCCGTTCGTCACCGGTGGCTGAAGCGTGACGCTCGTGCGTTAGCGTGCTCTCGCATGGGACGTGTCCGCTTCGGCCCTGCGCGCGTACCCTCGCGGGAGAGCCCAGAGGCGGCGATCGAGCTGCTGCAGGAGCGCGGGTTCGACGCCTGCGAGATCGACTTCGAAGGCAAGTTCTGGATGGAGTACGACTGGGCCGCTGCGTTCGGCCGCCTGGCGAAACAGTCCAAGATCGTGCTCTCGGTGCACGCGCCGATCGCGGGCTTCATGGGCCACGCCGAGCGCGGCAAGAAGCTGAACATGGCGATCGGCATGCTCGACCACTCCGCCGGGATTGCCAAGGCCGCGGGCGCCGAGCTCGTCGTCTTCCACCCGGGCTTCCTGCTCGGCCGCACACGCGAGGCCGCGATCGACTCGATCGTCGAGCAGCTCGGCGAGCTGCGCGAGCGCCTCGAGCGCAAGGACCGCGCCGTCCCGTTCGGCATCGAGGTGATGGGGCGCGTGCGCGAGATCGGCAGCCTCGACGACGTGATCGAGATCTCCGGCCGCTGCGGTTGGGTCCGCCCCGTGCTCGACTTCGCGCACATGCACGCGACGAGCGACGGCGCCTACACGGACGCCGAGCCGTTCGCGACCGCTCTCGAGGCCGCGGACGAGGTGCTGCCGCCGCGCGCGCCGTTCCACGTCCACTTCTCCGACATCGCCTACGCGAACCGCAACGAGACGAAGCACCTGCCCTACGGCGAGGGCACGCTCCGCGCGGAACCGCTCAGGCAGGCGCTGCGGAAGTTCCGGCGCCCGGCGACCGTGATTTCGGAGTCGCCCGACCTAGAGTCTGACCACGCGATTCAGGCGGCGCTGGCCGCCTCCGCCAGAACTTCCTCGCGCCGCACCTGAAGCTCGTCGGCCTCGTCGTCGCGGCCGCGGTCGCGGAGGAACGCCGTCAGCGCCTCGAGCGTCTCGCACTGGTGCGCGCGATGCTCGGTCGCGGCAATCGACTCGTACGCCTGGCGCAGGAGCTGCTCGGCCTCCTCGTCGCGGCCCTGCGCGGCGCGCACCTTGCCGAGCGCCATCGTCGTCGTCGCGAGCGAGCTGATGTCGTGCGGGCCCACGGTCTCGCGCGCGGCGAGCGCGAAGCGCTCCGCCTCGTCGACCCGGCCTAGCTCGATCAACAGCTCGGCCAGGCTGCGCTGCGTCTCGCACAGCGTGGCCCGGTCCTCGAGCGGAGCGAGGATGCGGATCGACTCGCGGAAGAGCCGCTCGGCGCGCGCGAGGTCGCCCTTGTGGCGCGCCGTCCAGGCGGCGAAGTTCAGCGTGCGGCCCACCATCCACGCGGCGCCAGCCTCGGCGAGGTGCTCGCGCGCGGCCTCGAACGCCGCCTGTGCGTCGTCCAGCTCGCGGCGCCGGAGGTGGAGCTGGCCGGCGAAGCGCAGGGCCCGGCCGCGCGCCTCGGCGCCGCCGCTCTCCTCGGCCAGCAGGATCGCCTGCTCGATCAGCGGCGCGGCGCGGTCGAGCTCGAGCCGCGCGAGGTACACGCTCGCGAGCTCGTCGGCCGCCTCGCTCTCGAAATCCTTTCGCTTCGCCGCGCGGGCGAGCTCGAGCGCCTCGAGCATCACCTGCTCCTCCTTCGCGAGGTCGCCGCGCATCCAGGCGATCGTCGCCCGCGCCCGCAAGGCCCGATACCGCCCGACCTGGTCGTCCGGCTCGAGCACCGCCAGCGCGTTGTCGATCATCTCCTCTGCGGCCGCGACGTCGGCCTCGCGGAGGACCGCCGCCTCGGCGAGCGTGACGAGCGCGCGTCCCTGCGTCGAGCCGTCGCCCTCCTGGATCGCCGTCGCGAGCACCTCTTCCATCTCGCGGGACACGGCCGGCAGGTCGGTGAGACGCGCGGCCGCGCGCGCGGCCAGGTAGCGGCGCCGCAGCGTCGGCTCGAGCTCGACGGCACGGACGAGGTGGTGGCGGGCAGTGCGATTTGCATCGCGGGCGAACGCGCGGATCCCGGCTTCCGTGAGCGCTTCAGCGGCCTCGTGCTGCAGCTCGGTCGGGGCCGTGCCGTCCAGCTCGGCGAGCAGCGCCGTCGCCCGCTCGAGGTGGAACGCCCGGATCTCGAGCAGCTCCTCCCCCGCCCGCTCCTTCAGCCACTCGGCGAAGCGAGCGTGGTGCTCGGCGCGGGCCGACTTGGACAGGCCGGCGTAGGCGACCTCGCGAATCAGGACGTGCTTGAACTTGTACGCCCGCTCGCCGCGAATCGACGTGCGCTCCTCGTCGAGCACGAACTCGCGCAGGCGCAGGTCGTCGAGCGGGCCCTCGATCGACTCGAGCTCGGGCGAAAGCCGCTCGACCGCGCCCTCCCAGAAGATCCGGCCTACCACAGCCGCGCGCTGGAGGAGCGCCTTCGCGTCCGGTGGGAGGCCGTCGATGCGCGCCGCGATCAGCGCCTGCAGCGTGTCCGGGATGCGCCCGATCCGCTCGATGCCGTCCTCCTGCAGCATCCGGACCGTCTCCTCGAGGAAGAGCGGGTTGCCCTCGGTCTTCGCGAGCACCTCGGCGCGCTCGGCCTCGCCGAGGCTGCCGTCGAGGGCGTCCATCAGTTCCTCGCTCTCGGTCGGCCCGAGCGGCTCGAGCTCGATCGAGGTCGCGCGCACGCGGCCGCCGCCCCAGCCAGGGCGGATGTCGAGCAGCTCCGGCCGGGCCAGCGAGATGACGAGCAGCGGCGCCTCCCGCACCCAGGTCACGAGGTGCTCGATCAGCTCGAGCAGCGGCTCCTCGGCCCAGTGGATGTCCTCGAAGATCAGGACGAGCGGCTGCTCCTGCGCGAGCCGCTGCGCCCATTCGCGGCCGGCCCAGGCGATCTCCTGCTGGCTGCGCTCGGCTTGCACCGCCTCGAGCACGCCGGAGGCGAGTCCGAGCAGGTCGGCGACCGCCTCGTCCTCGCAGAACGAGCGAAGCTTCTCGATCGCGACGTCGAGCGGGTCGTCGTCGACGATGCCGGCCGCGCACTTGACCATCTCGGCGAGCGGCCAGTAGGTCACGCCCTCGCCGTACGGGAGGCTGCGTCCGGAGATCACCGTCGCGCCTTCCAGCGCGCTCGAGAACTCCTTGGCCAGACGGCTCTTGCCGACGCCGGCCTCGCCGTAGATCGTGAATAGGTGCGCGCGCCGGTCGCGGAGCGCGCGGTCGTAGGTGTTCTGCAGCAGCTCGAGCTCCGCGTCGCGGCCGACGAGCGGCGCCTGCCGTCCCTCCGGCCGCGCCGGCGCCGAGCCCGCGCCGAGCACCTGCCACGCCCAGACCTGCCGGTCGAGGCCCTTCAGCTCGACGGGGCCAACGTCCTCGAGCTCGACGCGGCCGAGCGTCAGCCGCTGCGCGCCAGGGCCGATCAGCAGCTGGCCTGGCTCCGCGGCCTGCTCGAGCCGCGCGGCCACGTTGACGGCCTCGCCCGTCGCAAACGTCGAGTCGCTGTCGTCGGCGACGACCTCGCCCGACTCCACGCCGATGCGCGACTCCAGCCCGAGCTCGTGCACGGCGTCGCGGATGGCGAGCGCGGCGCGGACGGCGCGCTCGGCGTCGTCCTCGTGGGCCTGCGGGATGCCGAACGCGGCCATGACCGCGTCTCCCGCGAACTTCTCGACGATCCCGCCGTGCATCGTCACGCAACGCGAGACCTGGTCGAAATAGCGCTGCACGCGGCGGCGCACCACCTCCGGGTCGGAGCCGGTGACGAGACCCGTCGAGTCGACGAGGTCCACGAACAGGACCGTGGCGAGCTTGCGTTCCATGCCTGAAGTGTAGAAACGACCGAGGAGGCCGCTTCCTTCCGGGTTTTCGTAGCATCCTGCTGTGCTCGACCCGAAGGTCTTCAAGGCGTACGACATCCGGGGTATCTACCCGGCCGAGCTCGACGAGGAGGGCGCCGAGGCGGTCGGCCGCGCGTTCGTCGAGGTGTTCGAGCCGAAGCGGATCGCGGTTGGCCACGACATGCGCATCTCGTCGCCGGCGATGGCCCAGGCCGTCGTCCGCGGCGCCTCGCAGGCCGGCGCGGAGGTGCTCGAGCTCGGGCTCGTCGGAACGGAGATGGTCTATTTCGCGGTCGGCGAGCTCGGTCTCGACGGCGGCATCGCCGTCACCGCCTCGCACAACCCGAAGGAGTACACGGGCCTGAAGATCGTCCGGAAGGGCGCGCTGCCGGTCGGCGGCGACTCAGGGCTCGCCGACATTCGCGACCGGGCCAGGTCCGGGACGGACCCCCGACCGGTCCGAACGGGACGGTGGCGCCGTACGACGTCTGGCCGCAGTACGTCGACCGCGTGCTCTCGTTTGTCGACCCGTCCGCGATCAAACCGCTGAAGATCGTGATCGACGCGGCGAACGGCATGGGCGGCGTGATGATGCCGCAGGTGCTCGAGCGGCTGCCGCAGCTCGAGACCGTCCGCAGCTTCTTCGAGCCCGACGGCACCTTCCCGAACCACGCCCCGAATCCGCTCCTACCCGAGAACCGCGAGTTCATCGTGGCCAAGACGCTCGAGGAGGGCGCCGACTTCGGGGCGGCCTTCGACGGCGACGCCGACCGCTGCTTCTTCGTCGACGACTCGGGCGAGTTCGTCCCCGGCGACTTCGCCACCGCGCTCTTCGCCGAGTCGGTGCTGGAGAAGGAGCCCGGCGCAAAGATCATCTACGACGTCCGCGCGAGCTGGGCCGTCCGGGACACGATCGAGCGCGACGGCGGTGTCCCGCTCGTCAACCGCGTCGGGCACGCGTTCATCAAGCAGCGGATGCGCGAGGAGGACGCGGCCTTCGCCGGCGAGGTCTCGGGGCACTACTACTTCCGCGACTTCACGCAGGCCGACTCGGGCGTGATCCCGTTCCTGCTGATGCTCGACCTCGTCTCGCGCAAGGGCCAGAAGCTGTCCGACGCGCTGCGGCCGTTCCGGGACCGCTACTTCATCACCGGCGAGCTGAACACGCCGGTCGCGGATGTCGACGCGAAGCTGCGCGAGCTCGAGGAGCGCTTCTGCCCCGAGGGCCGCATCGGCCACCTCGACGGCCTCTCCGTCGACGCCGACGAGTGGCATATGAACGTCCGTCCGTCGAACACCGAGCCGCTGCTGCGGCTGAACCTCGAAGCGCGCACACAGGAGCTGATGGAGCGCAAGCGGGACGAGGTGCTCTCGGTCATCCGCGCCGAACCTTGATCTAGCGAAGCGAACGGCTACGCTGCCGATGAGCGTGGCTGTCGATCATTCATCCGGCATCGAGATCCGGCATCTGGCTGCGCTCGCCGCCGTCGCCGAGGAAGGATCGTTCCGGCGCGCGGCCACCCGGCTCGGCTACGTGCAGTCGGCCATCTCGGAGCAGATCGCGGCCCTCGAACGGATCGTCGGGCAGCAGCTCGTCGTGCGCTCGCGCGGCGCCACACCGGTCGAGCTAACCGAGGCCGGAGAGGTACTGCTTGGCCACACCAGAGCGATCGTCGCGCGCCTGAAGGCGGCCGAGGCCGACCTCGGCGCGCTCGCCGACGGTTCCGCCGGCTCACTGCGGCTCGGCATCTACCAGAGCGTCGGCGCGAAAATCATCCCGCGCCTCCTGCCGCGCTACGCGCGCGACTGGCCCGACGTCAGCGTGCTGCCTCGCGAGGCGCCGACCGACGCCGGCCTCTTCGAGCTTGTCGAGGCGGGGGAGCTCGAGCTCAGCTTCGCGGACTTCCCGCTCCACGACGGCCCGTTCGAGTCGGTCGAGCTGATGGACGACCCATACGTGGTGCTCACGCAGGCCGACTCGCCGCTCGCCGCAGCCGGTCCCGCCGGCCTCGAGCAGATCGCCGGCGAGCCGCTGATCGGCCACTGGACCTGCCGCGTGCTGCCGCGGGTGGAGGCCGAGCTCCGGGCGCAGGGCGTCGAGCCGAACTTCGTCTTCCGCTCCGACATCGTCGCGACCGTGCAGGCGCTGGTCGGCGCCGGCGTCGGCAGCGCGATCATCCCTCGCCTCGCGATCGACGAGAGCGACCCGCGCACCGCCGTCGTCGAACTCGGAGCTGACGTGCCAGTGCAGCCACGCCTGATCGGCATGCTCTGGCACCGCGACCGCTACCGCTCGCCGGCCGCGCTCGGGTTCGTCGAGACGGCGTGCGAGATCTGTGCGCAGCTGATGGCCGAGCGCGACGGACGGGTCAGCCCCATTCGGCGCAGCCGATCGGCATGATCGGAAACGTTCGTCATGGCTGATCGGGCGCAGAGCTACGGTCTGGCCATGAGGGTCCTCGTCGCGGCCGCCTTGGCACTCGTCGTCGCCGGCGCCGCGAACGCCGCGCCGACCCGGCTGACGAAGGCCGACCGGGCGGAGATCGACAAGACGGTCGACATGGTCGTCAACTACGGCGCCAAGCGCGTAGACGTGACCCGCTCCTACGACTGGGTCACGCCAGAGATGCGCGCCGGGCTGACGCGGAAGCAGTGGCAGACCGGGGACATCCCCATCTACCCGTTCCCGGCGAAGGGCACGACCTTCCACCACTGGTCGCTCAAGTGGATCAGCGGCGGGACGGTCGGGATCGAGATCCTGCTGATGCCGACGCTGAAGAACAAGTTCGATGTCGGCCCGATCATCTTCGACCTCTACCTGAAGCCCTCGGGCAAGCGCTGGCTGCTCGACGGCTTCATGCCGATGGCCACGCTCGCGCCGGTGAACGCGAAGAAGACGAAGGTGCGGTCGGTCGCCGACTTCTCCCCGCAGCCGGCGCAGGCCGGCGCTGCTCCAGAGCGCGGGAAGATCAGCGCGCACTGGCTCTGGTTCCCGTTCGTCGGGCTCGGCGGCGCGCTGCTCCTGCTCGCCTGCGTCGCCGTGGTGAAGGCGCGGCGCGGGAAGCGCTTCATGCCGCACGGGCGTCAGGGGCTCCCGCCGCTCCCGCCGCGCGTCTCCGGCAACCGGGGTGCGTAGCATCCCCGCATGTCGCTCGAGCTCGGCCGGGTCACTGACCGCAAGCCGCCGTTCAAGTATTCCGCGCTGACGCGGGTCGGCTTCTCTGACACCGACGCGCAGGGGATCGTCTACTACGGGCGCTACCTGCCGTACTTCGACAGCGCCCGCGTCGAGTACCACCGGCATCTCGACATGCTCGAGACCCGCCCGACCGAGTACGAGTTCGTCATGCGCGCGAACGCGATCGAGTACCACGCCCCGGCGCGGTTCGACGACCTGATCGAGGTGTTCATCCGCGTCTCTCGGATCGG
The DNA here is from genome assembly GCA_963765785.1 of uncultured Actinomycetes bacterium. Lineage (GTDB taxonomy): Bacteria > Actinomycetota > Thermoleophilia > Gaiellales > Gaiellaceae > AC-32. The sequence continues at coordinate 477,683 of CAVXXW010000009.1, read as the reverse complement.
GCGGACAAGCGTCACCTACGAGTGCGCGGCCTTCCGCGTCGACCACGACGCGCTGATGGTGACGGCGCAGCAAACGCTCGTCCTCGTCGACCTCGGCGAGCGCCGCGCGTGTCAGATCCCCGACTCGTACCGCGAGCGGGTCGGCGCCTTCGAAGGCGAGGACGTGGCGCAGTGAGCCTCGCCGGCCTGGAGGAAGCTGTCGACCGCATCCTCGACCGCGACGGCCGGGACGACGACGTGCTTCAGCGCGTGGTCGACACGCTGGAGGAAGAGGTCGAGCACTACGCGTGGGTCGGGATCTACCTCGTGGACGGCGAGGAACTCGTGCTCGGCCCCTGGCGCGGGCCGCAAGCGACCGAGCACGTGCGGATTCCGGTCGGCCAGGGCGTCTGCGGCGCGGCCGCGGCCAGCGCGGCGACCGAGGTCGTCGACGACGTGAACGCCGACCCCCGCTACCTCGCCTGCTTCCCGTCCACCCGCTCCGAGATCGTCGTCCCGATCTTCCACGAGGGACGCGTCGTCGGCGAGATCGACATCGACTCCGACCGGCCGTCCGCGTTCGGCGAGGACGACCGTGCCGCGCTGGAGCGCATCGCGCTGCAGATCGGCGGCCATTGCATGCCCGCCGGGGACAGTCACTAGAATGCAACCGCTATGGCACCAGTTGGTTACCTCGATGCCGGCTCCGGGAGCATGCTGCTCCAGATCGTCCTCGGCGGGGTCGCGGCCATCGGGGTGACGGCGAAGATGACCTGGCGCCGCGTGCTGCGTACCCTGCGCATCCGCAGGGATGACGACGACCAGACCTAGCACTCCGGAGCCCGCGTCTTTCCGCGACCCGGAGGCCCGGGTCGTCTACTCGCCAGACGGCGAGGTGCTGCGCGAGCTTTCGCCGCGCGCACGCGAGGACTGGGTGGCGCTCGAGCGCGCGCGCTTCTTCCGACGGGCGCTCGAGGACGGCCGCATCGTGGCGACCGAAGAGATCGAGCCCGGCCTGCTCCGGCACGAGCGCCTGCCGTTCGTCTCGTACCCGTACGAGTGGCCGTTCGAGATGCTCAAGGACGCGGCGCTGCTCCAACTCGGACTGCTCGACGAGGCGCTCTCGGAAGGCTTCGTACTCAAGGACGGATCGCCGTACAACGTGCAGTGGCGGGGCTCCGAGCCGGTGTTCGTCGACGTCGGCTCGTTCGAGCGGCTGCAAGAGGGAGAGCCATGGGCCGGCTACCGGCAGTTCTGCGCGCTCTTCCTCTATCCGCTAATGCTGCAGGCGTACCGCGGCGTCGCGCCGCAGCCGCTGCTGCGCGGGAGCCTCGAGGGCATCGAGCCGTCGCAGGCCAAGGCACTGCTGCCGCGCTTCCGCCGCGGGGTGCTGACGCACGTCGTCCTGCACGACCGGCTCGAGGCGAAGCACGCCGACCGGCGGCGCGACGTGCGGTCGGAGCTGAAGGCGGCCGGCTTCAAGAAGGAGCTGATCCAGGCGAACGTGCGCCGCCTGCGGAAGCTCGTCGCGCGCCTGGAGCCGAAGCGCGGCCGCTCCGAGTGGACCGGCTACCGCGAGATCGCGCCGTACAGCGACGAGGACGCCGACCGGAAGGAGCGGTTCGTCCGGGCGGCCGGCTCGGCGCGGCTCGCGTGGGACCTCGGTGCGAATGACGGCCGCTTCTCGCGCGCCGTCGAGGCCGAGTACGTGCTCGCGGTGGACGGCGACGAGCGCGTCGTCGGCGACCTCTACCGCGCGCTCCACGCCGAGGGGTCGAAGACGATCCTGCCGCTGGTCGTCGACCTCGCGGACGCCTCCCCTGCGCGCGGCTGGCGCGGCGCCGAGCGGCGGCGGCTCGAGGAGCGGGGTCGGCCGGACCTGGTGCTCTGCCTCGCGCTCGTGCACCATCTGACGATCGGGCGCAACGTGCCCTTTGCGGAGCTTGTCTCGTGGTTGCGCTCCCTCGGCGCTCGGCTCGTCGTCGAGTTCGCCGACCGTGACGACCCGATGGTCGCGCGGCTGCTGGCGGGAAAGCGCGAGGAGGTGCACGAGGACTACGGGCGGGGGGAGTTCGAGCGTGCGCTGGCGGCGGCGTTCGAGGTCGAGCGGCGAGAGGTGCTCGGCTCGGGCACCCGCACGCTCTATCTGGCCGGGCCGCGGTGACCGCGCGGCCGCCCTGGCGGCTGGCCGGCCTGCACCTGCTCGTCCTCTGGTCGTTCGCGGTCGCGCAGCCACTGTTCAACCTGCTCGGCAAGAACGGCGAGTTCTTCGCCGCACGCGGCTCGACGCGCTGGGACGCGATCGTCTTCGCGCTCGCGCTGCTGCTGGTGCCGCCACTCCTGCTGCTCGCGCTCGAGGCGCTCGTGCCCGCACTGCACCCGGTCTTCGTGGGCGGCCTGCTCGCGCTCTTCGTGCTGCAGGCGATCCGCGGCCTCGGTGCGCCTGGCTGGCTGCTCGTCGCGGTCGCGGCCGGGCTCGGCGCGGCGGGAGCCGCGTTGTACGTGCGTGCGGCGACTGCACGGACGGCGCTGACCGTGCTCGGCCCGGCGCCGCTGCTCTTCCTGGCGCTCTTCCTCTTCAACTCGGATGTGACGCGGCTTTCGCTCTCGGCCGCGAATGCCCAGGCCGCCGGCGAAGCCCCGCGGGCCCCGGTCGTGCTCGTGGCCTTCGACGAGCTGCCGCTGAATTCGCTGCTCGACGCGAAGGGCCGCATCGACGCACGGCGGTTCCCGAACTTCGCCCGGCTGGCGAACGGCTCGACCTGGTTCGATCACGCGACCACCGTCGCCGAGGGCACGACCCACGCGGTGCCGGCGATCCTCACCGGCCGCCTCCCCCGCGGCGGCGAGTTCCCCGTCTACACCGACCATCGGCAGAACCTGTTCACGCTCCTCGGCGGAGCGACGCAGCTCCACGTCGTCGACGCCGAGACGCACCTCTGCCCGCCGTCGCTCTGCCCGGACACGGAGGATTCGGTGGCCTCGCGCGCCAAGACGCTGGCCGAGGACACCGGCGTCGTCTACCTGCACGAGCTGCTGCCCGACGACCTGACCCACGGCATCCCGTCGATCGCCAACGGCTGGGACGACTTCCTCCAGGACGCAAGCGGTCACCACGATCCCGGCCGAATCGACCCGGCCTTCATGCGCTCGCTGCAGCCGCAGCCGCGGCCGTCGCTCTGGTACGTCCACCTCATGCTTCCGCACAGCCCTTGGACGTACCTTCCCTCGGGCCAGCGCTACGACATCCGGCCCGCGCCGGGCTGGGGCTCGGACGAGGTGTGGAACCCGGACCAGGCGGCAGTCGACCAGTACTGGCAGCGGCATCTGCTCCAGCTCGGCTACGCGGACGCCGTGCTCGGGCGGATCCTCGCGAGGCTGCGTGCCACCGGCCTCTACGACCGAACGCTGCTCGTCGTCACGGCCGACCATGGGGTGAGCTTCCGTGCCGGCCAGAAGCGCCGGCCGCTCTCGCCCGCGAACCTGCAGGACATCGCCTACGTGCCGCTGTTCGTGAAGACACCGGGACAGCAACGCGGCCGCGTCGTGACAGGTCTCGCGCGGACGACGGACATCGTCCCGACGATTGCCGGCGCCGTGCGCGTGCCTATTCCGTGGCACGTCGACGGCCTTTCGCTGCTCGGCAGGCGGCCGGTCGACCGCACCGTCGTCCTGATCAAGGACGCTGGCCGCCGCTACGTCGTCCCCGCGCCGCGCCTCCAGCGGCTCCACGAGCAGGCGCTCCGACGCGAAGTGGCGCTCTTCGGGGCAGACCAGCCGCTCTCGACCGTCTTCGCCGTCGGCCCGGACCGGAAGCTGCTCGGTCACTCGTTCGAGGGAGGCCGCCGGGTGACCGACCTCGACCCGGTCGACCGCTCGAGCCCCGTGCTCCAGGTGAGCGGCAGCGCGCCGGGCGCCCGCTCGGTCGTGGTCGTCTCCGAGGGCCGGGTCGTGGCCGTGGCGCCGGTCGCGCAGCGCCTTTTCTGGACGCTCGTGCCGAGAAAGTCCCTGCAAACGGGGAACTTCAAGGTCTACGCGCTCAAGCGCTGAGGTGCCCGGCGCACCGGGACGGCCGCCACCGGCCCGGTGCGCCGGGCGCCCACCCGCCGTCCTCGAAACGAGCGGGCGCCGCAGCTCTCCGTAGAGAAGCCCCCTCCCCTACCTCACGTTGTACTCCTCCGAGCGAAAAGCGCCATCCCTCGTTTGAGGTACCCCGCTCGTTCGAGGGACGATCCCTCGTTCGAGGGATCCTCCGCCTCGGCGAACGATGCTCCTAGCGTCCTGGGGCGCCGGTCGCGGTTCGAGGCCGGAGGGGACAGTGCATGAGCACGGCCCCGGAAAGCATCGGGCCGCGAGCGGCGTCAGCCGGTGGCGGAGCCGGGCTCTGCCCGGCGGGAGCCGCCACCGGCCAGGGCGCTAGGAGGGCGTGACGCGGTAGGCGTCGAAGACGGCGTCGACGTTCCGGAGGGCGGTCAGCAGCGACCGCAGCGCCTTCACGTCGCCGACCTCCGCGACGTACCAGTTCTTGGCGAGCTGGTCCTCGACGTGGCCGCCGTACTCGACGATGTTCGCGCCGTGCTCCGAGAACGTCCGGGCGACATCCTCGAGCAGCCGCGGGCGGTCCCACGAGTCGACCGCGATCTGGACGCGGAAGCTCTTCGAGGCGCCGCCGTCCCACGCGACCGGCGTGAACCGCTCCGGGTTGCGCCGCAGCGACTTGACGTTCGAGCAGTCCTCGCGGTGGATCGTGATCCCCTTGCCGAGCGAGACGTAGCCGACGATCTTGTCGCCCGGGAGCGGCGTGCAGCACTTGGCGAGGCGCACGAGCACGTCGTCGACCCCGCTCACCGCGATGCCGACGTTGTCGCTCGAGGTCGCGTGCCGCGCCTTCGGCGCCTTGAGCGGAACGGCCTCCTCCTCGGCGACCTGCTCGGTCTTCAGCCGCTGGATGACCTTGTTGACGATCTGGCCCGGCTGCAGCTTTCCGGAGCCGAGGGCGAGGTAGAAGTCCTCCGCCTTCTTGTAGCCGCTCTCGCGGATCACCTGGGCCAGCACCGCCGAGCCCTGGAGCTTGCGGTACGGCAGGTTCTGCTTCTTCAGCGCCGTCTCGAGCGTCTCGCGGCCCTTCTGCTCGGTCTCCTCGCGCGTCTCGCGCGAGAACCACTGCCGGATCTTGTTGCGCGCCCGCGACGAGGCGGCCAGAGAGATCCAGTCGCGCGAGGGCCCGCGGCCGCTCTTCGTCGTGAGGATCTCGACGAAGTCGCCGCTCTTGAGGCGGTAGTGGAGCGGGACGATGCGGCCGTTGATCTTCGCGCCGACCGTCTTGTGGCCGACGTCGGTGTGTACCGCGTAGGCGAAGTCGATCGGCGTCGAGCCGGCCGGCAGCGCCTTCACCTCGCCCTTCGGCGTGAAGACGTAGACCTCGTCCTCGAACAGGTTGGTGCGGAAGGTCTTGATGAACTCGCGCGGGTCGGCCTCGTCCTCCTGCCAGTCCATCAGCTGGCGGACCCAGGCAGCCCACTCGTCGTCGCCTCCCCTGCCCTTCTTGCCGCGCTTGTAGACCCAGTGCGCGGCGACGCCGAACTCCGCCGTCTCGTGCATCTCGCGCGTGCGCACCTGGATCTCGAGCGGCCGGCCCTCGGGACCGATCACGGTCGTGTGCAGCGCCTGGTAGCCGTTCAGCTTCGGCATCGCCACGTAGTCCTTGAAGCGCCCTGGCATCGGCTTCCAGAGCGAGTGGATGAGACCGAGCGCGCCGTAGCAGTCGCGCGCTCCCTCGTCGCCGCCGCGCTCGGCGATCACGCGCATGGCCGTGAGGTCGTAGATCTCGTTGAACTCGCGGCCCTTCTTGGCCATCTTGTCGTAGATCGAGTAGAAGTGCTTCGCGCGCCCGGAGATGTCGGCCGGGATGTCGACCTTCTCGAGCTCGCGCTGCAGCGTCATCGCCGCCTCGCGCACGTGCTCCTCGCGGTCGGCGCGACGCTCGCTGACCATCGCCTTGATCTCCTCGTACTTGCGCGGGTGCAGCGTCGCGAACGCGAGGTCCTCGAGCTCCCACTTGAGCTTGTTGATGCCGAGCCGGTGGGCGAGCGGCGCGTAGACCTCGAGCGTCTCCTTGGCCTTCTGCACCTGCTTCTGCTTGCCGAGGTACTCGATCGTGCGCATGTTGTGCAGGCGGTCGGCGAGCTTGATCAGGATCACGCGCACGTCCTGCGCCATCGCCACGATCATCTTGCGGTAGTTCTCGGCCTCGGCCTGCTCGCGGCTCTGGAACTGGATCCGCGTCAGCTTGGTGACGCCTTCGACGAGCTGCGCGATCTCCTCGCCGAACTCGTCGCGGACCTCCTTGATGTCCGTGCCCGTGTCCTCGACCACGTCGTGCAGCAGCGCGGCGGCGATCGTCTGCTCGTCGAGCCGCAGCTCTGCGCAGATCTTCGCGGCGCCCCACGGGTGGTTGATGAAGTCCTCGCCGGAGCGGCGCTGCTGGCCTTCGTGCGCCCGCGCGGCGAACGTGAACGCCCGCGCCAGCAGGTCGCGGTCGACCTCCTTGTTGTAGGCCGCGACGGTCTCGATCAGCTCGTCGATGAGCTCCTGATGGCGTTCTCTGGATTCGAGGACCGTCATGGAAAAAGTGTACTCCCGACGTTTTCCCTAACCGCCGTGCGTACTTCCCGTCGCAGGAGGGAACGCCTTCGAAGCGAAACCTGCCCTTCATGCGCAAACGACGAAACGAACGGAAGGCCGCCCGCCTCGCGCGGATGCTGGTCGTGCTCGACGCGACCGCCTGCGAGCGGCGCTCCTGGCGCCGGCGCCGCGTGGACCGCGCCGCCGTCGGTCGGGCTTAGGCCGCGCGCGCCAGCTCCGGCCGCTCCAGCAGCGCCCGGAAGCGCTCGGACTCGAGCAGGTGCCGGCGTGAGCCCCCTTCGGCCAGGCCCAGCTCGGCGAAGATCGCCGCGGCCGCGGGGTCGCGCGCGTCCTTGCGCCATTCGAGCTTGAGCCACTCGCGCAGCTCGACGTAGCGACCGTCGGTCTCGAACACGCGCTGCACGTTCAGCTGCGGCGCGACGGTGCCGTTCCACTGGTTCGCTTCGAGCCGGAACACGAGGTCGTATGCGCCCGGCCTGCGCAGGCTGTCGAGCCGGCGCCCGAAGCGGAACGCGATCGCACTCCCGGAGTCGCGGCCATCCTCGCGGACGCGGAACTTGAGGTGCTTCCCCTCGCCGACCGCCGCCAGATCGGTGAGCTCGCAGCCGGCGAGCAGGAGCGAGACGCCGGGGTTGCCGAGCCCGAACGGGGCGAGCCGCGCCAGCTCCTCGCAGAGCTCGAGCGTCAGGTCGCGGCCGTGGACGAGCGCATCGACCGGCGCCTGTGGGCTGAGGTCGTCCTCGGCAAGCGCGACGTCGCCGATCGACGCGAACTGCTCGGCGAAGGCCGGCACGTTCTCGGGCTTGATCGAGAGCCCGGCCGCGGCGGCGTGGCCGCCCCAGCGCTCGAGGTGGCCCGCACACTGCCGTAGGCCGTCGTGAAGGTCGAAGCCCGCGATCGAGCGGCCCGAGCCCTTCCAGTCGCCGTCGGTGCCGGCGATCAGCACGACCGGCCGGGAGTAGCGCTCGACGAGACGCGACGCGACGATCCCGATCACGCCCTCGTGCCAGTCCGCGCCCGCGACGACGTACGCGCGGTGCCGCTGCTTCGGCTCCGGCCACGACTCGATCTCCTCGACCGCCTCGCGCAGGATCCTCTCCTCGACTGCCTGTCGGTCGCGGTTCAGCTCCTCGAGCTGCTGCGCCAGGCGCGCAGCCGGCTCGCGCTCCTCGCAGAGCAGGAGCTCGAGCGCAGCCTCTGGCCGGCCGAGGCGTCCCGCCGCGTTCAGCCGCGGCGCGAGCCGGAACCCGATCGCGCCCGCGTCGACCGTCGCCGGGTCGACCCGTGCAACGCGCATCAACTCCCGCAGTCCCGGCTTCTGCGTTCGCGCGAGTGCCCGCAGCCCGGCGACCGCCAGGCCGCGGTTCTCGTCGACGAGCGGTACGACGTCTGCGACCGTCGCGACCGCGACCAGGTCGAGGTGGCGCGCCAGCGCCTCCGAGCCCGCGCCGAGCAGCGCTTGCCCGAGCTTCCAGACGACGCCGGTGCCGCAGAGCTCGCGGAAGGGGTAGTCGCCCCGATATGGCCCCACCACCGGGCAGCCTGGTAGCTCCTCCCCCGCCCGGTGGTGGTCCGTCACGACGACCTCGAGCCCGCCCGCCCGGGCCGCCGCAACCTCTTCGACCGCGGTCACGCCGCAGTCGACCGTCAAGACGAGGCCGACGCCTTCGCTCGCCAGCCGCTCGAGCGTCTGCGCGGCCACGCCGTAGCCCTCGTCGAACCGGCTCGGCAGGTGGAACGTGACGTCCGCACCGAGCTCGCGCAGGACGAGCACGGCAACCGCCGTCGCGCAGATCCCGTCGGCGTCGTAGTCGCCGTGGACGCAGATCTTCGTCCCGGCCGCGATCGCCGCGCGGATCGCCTCGCAGGCCTCGCGCATGTCGCCGAGCGCGAACGGGTCGTGCTCCGGGAGCTCGGCGGCGAGGAAGGCGCGCGCGTCCGCGAGCTCGCCGTAGCCGCGACGCACGAGCACCGAGGCGAGCACCTCGCTCGCCCCGAGCTCACGCGCGAGGCTCTCGACCTCGGCGTGCTCGCACTCGTTCCGGAGCCGCCACAACATGGGCAGCCCACGGTACGGAGGCCCCCGGACGGAGCCTGCTTTCCTCGCCCTCGCCTGCTGCCTGGTCTGCTGGCCACGACGAGAAGCCAGGTAGCCGGCGCAGTGGGCGAAAGCGGCAGTCGAGTCCCTGGCGACTAGTGTCGGCTCATGGCCGGTTGGGTCGTCGAGCGGATCGTGCACTTCGAACCGGGAGACCTCGTCAAGTCCGGCCTCGCGCATTTCGGCTTTCATCTGCGTAATGGGCGGTACTGCGCGATCGCCCACCAGCAGCACTACCTCGGTCTCGTTGGCCAAGACGGTCGACTGCTGTGGACCGCCGCTCCTCGGCCGGTGTTCGACGGTGTCCCCAACGTCGCCGTCGGCCTGGATTTTCCGATCTATGTCGACGTGCTGCCGGACGGGACGCTGGTGGTCTCGAATTTCGGCAACGCGCGGCTCTTCCGGATCGACGAGGAGACGCTGAGCGCCCGCATGCTCGTCGACGGGCGCGAGCTCGGGTTGATCGACATGGGCAACTGCGTCGTCGACGACGAGGGCTCCATCTGGGTCAACGAGGTCAGAGGCTGCCGCATCTGGCGATTCGACCAGTCCGGCCGACCGCTCGAGACCCTGGGCGACGGGGTCGCCGGCTTCCAGGCCGAGGCCGTGCGCTTCGATGCGGCCAGGTTCAACTGGGTGTACGACCTCCGCCTAGGGCCCGACGGCACCATCTACGTGCTCGACAGCAAGAACTTCGCGCTCCGCGTGATCAACCCCGGCTCACGCAGCGTTCGACTGCTCGCGGGCACCGGAACCTCGGGGTACTCCGGAGACGGCGCTGATGCCTTAAGGGCGACTTTCGGCAGCGACACCACCGCGACGTTCGACGGGCCGATTTCACTGTCCCTCGACGATGCGGGCAACGCCTATGGCGGAGACCGCTTCAACCGCGTCGTCCGAATGATCGAACGGGAGAGCGGCATCATCTCGACAATCGCTGGTCGATCCGACGGGGCCGCCGAAGCCGGAAACGATCCCACTGAACGCGACCCGCTGCGGCTCAACCTGCCGATGATCAGCAGCATGGACTACCACGGCGGCCACTTGTTTGTCCCCACCGACCTAGTGCGCAACTCCGGCGACCTAGCCGTCCTCCGCAGGTCGTGAGCGAGGCAAACATGCGAATTGGCGGTGCAGGATCGCGCGCAGGCCATCGTGCAGCCCATGCGTTAGAGCTAGTCAGCCTTCGCGAGGCAGCTGGACGCCCAGCAGCGAGAGCACGGCGATCAGTGCGACGGTCGCGACGACGATCCCCGCGACGAACCACGGGCGGCGCCGGCGCTGGAGCGCTTCCCAGCCGACCTTGGCCCAGAGCACGACCACGCCGGCGGCCGCGCCGAAGGCGACCACGATCACGGGAGCGAGCACCGCGGCGCGGTCGAGCGAGACCTCGAACACCCAGACGACGAGCAGCACGAGCGCCGCCGTCACGGCGCCCGAGATCAGTGCCGCCTTCATGCTCACGCCGCCAGTGTAGAGCCGGATCCAGGGCTATCCTCCGAGCGTGGACGCGGACAATTACTCGTCGGGCGACGACATCGTCGTCGAGTTCCTCCGCCTCCGCTTCAGCTTCAACCACGCCGACTTCGCGCAGCGCGTCTGCGCCGCCGCGTACCGGCTCGGACTGGTCGGCGACAACGAGCTCGACGACGAGGAGACCGAGGACCTCGTGGAGCTCACGGCCGACGGGCTGATCGACGAGCCGCGCAGCGAGCTCGGGCGCTACCTCGTCCGCCACTGGGAGCGCCTCTCGCTCGTGGACGGTGAGTCGCTCGTCTACTGGCTGCGCAAGCTCGTCTTCCGCGGCGCCTGGCTCGACCACCGAGTCAAGGACGGCCGACTCGACGTGACCTGGGACGACTCGGCGTCGGATTTCGCCTACCTCGAGCCCGGCGGCGAGCGGGCATTGCTGGAGCTCGCGCCGACGCCGTCCTGGCACGAGCTGCAGTTCAGGCACTGAACGCCGCGGCGAGCTCGCGCACAGACGCGCGCAGTGCAGGCTCGGGCGACAGCGCGTAGCCGAGCACGAGCGCCTGTTCGCCAGGCGGCCGCACGGCGTGCTCGCTCAGTCCGGTGAGGCCGATGCCGCGCGCGCGGGCCGCCGCAAGCAGGCTCTGCTCGTCGGATCCCGGCGGGAGTACGGCGAAGACGTGTAGGCCGGCCGCGATCCCGCGCACCTCGAGCTTCGGGAGCTCGCGTGCGAGCGCGCGCACGAGCACGTCGCGCCGTTTCCGGTAGCGAAGCCGCATTCGCCGCAAGTGGCGGTCGAGCTCGCCGCGCTCGAGGAAGTCGGCGAACGCGAGCTGCTCGAGCCGCGGCGGCGTGATTACCGTGTGCAGCACCTCGTCGACCAGGCCACCCACGAGCCGCGAGGGCGCGACCAGCCAGCCGAGCCGCAGGCCGGGCGCCAGCGTCTTGCTCGTCGAGCCGAGGTAGGCGACGCGCTCCGGAGCGAGCCCTTGGAGCGCGCCGACCGGGGCGCGGTCGTAGCGGAACTCGGCGTCGTAGTCGTCCTCGGCGACGAGCGCCCCGGTGCTCGCTGCCCATTCGAGCAGGCGCGCGCGCCGTTCGGGCGAGAGCACGACCCCGGTCGGGAACTGATGCGCCGGCGTGACGAGCACCGCGTCGGGGCCCGCCGCGGCGAGCCGGTCGACGTCGATGCCCTCGTCGTCCACCGGAATCGGCACAGGCCGTAGTCCGGCACGTTCGACGATGCCCCGGATGACCGCGTGGCCGGGATCCTCGACCCCCATCGTCCGGCTGCCCGACCGGCGCAGGACGCGCGCCAGCAGCCCCAGTGCCGAGGCGAAGCCGCTGCAGGCGAGGGTGTGCTCCTCCGACGCGGAGACTCCGCGCACGCGGCCGAGATACGAGACGAGCGCGGCCCTGAGCTCCTCTGAGCCCCGCGAGTCGCCGTAGGCGAGCGCGACGTCCGGCGCCGCCTTCAGCGCCCGCCGGTACGAGGCGAGCCACTTCTCGCGCGGGAACGCCGCGTAGTCGGGCAGGCTCGGGAACAGGTTGTGCGGGACGCGGTACGCCCGCCGCCGTCGCGAGGGCTCCGCGCCCCGCGTCACCGACCCAGCCACCCGCGGCGCCGCTCCGCGCCTGAGCAGGAGGTAGCCCTCGGCGCCGAGCTGCGCGTAGGCCGCGACGACCAGGCCGCGCGAGATGCCGAGCTGCGCGGCCAGCGCCCGCGTCGACGGGAGCGTGCTGCCGGGCTTCAGCTGCCCTCCTCGAACCGCAGCGCGGAGCCGGCGCTCTAGCTGCGACGAGAGCGTCTCCGCGACGCCGCGGTCGAGCTCGACGAGCAGCTCGCGCGACGAGCTCGGCTGGGAAAACTGGTCCATGAAATCGGTATCGAAGTGGACCTTAACAATGACCATGCGCACGTTTAGCTTGCGCCTCGTGTTCGCCTGGCGCGTCTTCTGGGGCACGGGTCTCGGCCTCGTCGTCTCCGGCGTCGTCGTGATCGCCGCCCTTGCTGCGGCTGCCCCCGCGCACGTCGTCGCACAAGTCGAGACCGGTCTGGGCCCCTGCTCCGAGACCGGCGGGTTCGGCGTGCTTTGGGTTGGCGTCAACGGGGCCGGCCGGCTGGCGCGCATCGACCCGGCGACGAATACCGTGACCCGCTCGATCGCGGTCGGGCAGGGCCCCTGCGGCGTCGCGATCGGCGCAGGCAGCGTCTGGGTCGACGGCTACGGCACGAACTCAGTGATCCGGGTCGACCCCGTCCGCATGAAGGTCGTCAAGCGGATCCACCTCGCCGACCAGATCTGGGACGTCACCTTCGGGGCCGGCGCGGTCTGGGCCACGGAGCCGAATCTCGGCTTCGTGGTTCGCATCAACCCGAAGACGAACAAGGTCGGCCGGCGAATCCGCCTCGGCGGCGTCGCGTCTCCCGCCAACCTCCGCTTCGGCGGAGGCGCCGTCTGGGTCGGGTCGCTCAACGGACGCAGGGTGTTCCGGATCGACGCGCGCACGAACCGCGTCTCGGCCGTCCGCGTCGGGAATGGGCCGCGCTCGCTCGCCGTCGCGTCGTCGGCGATCTGGGTCTCGAACCGCCTCTCGAGCACGGTCTCCCGGGTCGATCCGAAGACGCGGAAGGTCGTGGCGACCATCCGGGTCGGCAACCAGCCCGAGAACCCTGCGGTCGCGAGCGATGGGACCGTCTTCGTCCCGAACCTCGGCGCGAACACCGTCTCGCGGATCGACCCGGCGACGAACACGGTGATCCAGACCATCCCGGTCGGCAACACACCGTTCCCGGCGGCTGCCGCCTTCGGCGACATCTGGGTGCCGAGCTCAGGCGGGACCGACGTCTACAGGCTCCACATCGGCTGACACTTGACTCGCTCGCTTACGTAAGTTTAGACTTACGTAAGTCATGGCTTACAGAAACGCCATGGAGGCGCTGGGCGACCGAACCCGCCGGGCGATCTTCGAGCAGCTGCGACAGGGCCCGAAGGCGGTCGGCGAGATCGCGGACGAGCTCCCCGTGAGCCGTCCTGCCGTCTCGCAGCACCTGCGCGTGTTGAAGGAGGCTGGGCTCGTGACCGAGCGGCGCAATGGCACGCGGCGGATCTACCGGCTCGATCCGGACGGGCTGGGCGAGCTCCGCGACTACTTCGACGACTTCTGGAGCGAGGCCCTCGCCGCCTTCAAGGCGTTGGCCGAGGACGAGAGGAGGACGGAATGAGCACGCAGGAGACGACGATCGAGGCGGTCCGCCGGTCCGTCACGGTCGCCTGCTCGGTGGAGGAGGCTTTCGCGACCTTCACGGAGCGCATCCACGAGTGGTGGCCGCTGGCCATGCACTCGATCGACCACTACGAGACGGGCACCGCGGCCGAGACGGTCGTCTTCCAGGGCGGCGCCGGCGGGCAGCTCTACGAGCGCACGAAGAACGGCGAGGAGCTGAAGTGGGCCGACGTGATCGCGTACGACCCGCCGCACCGCTTTGTGCTCGCGTGGAACCCGAGCCGCGAGCACGCCCGGCCGAAGACGGAGATCGAGGTCACCTTCACGGACGAGGGCGGCAAGACGCGCGTCGACCTCGAGCACCGCGGCTGGGAGCGGCTCGGCGACGAGGGCGCGGAGGCACGGCAGTCGTACAACCAGGGCTGGGAGCCGGTCCTCGCGGAGTACGCGCAGAAGGCATCCGAGTAGCCGAAGCTAGAAGAGCGCGTCGGCGTCGGGAGCGGCGCCGACGTGCTGCCGTCCGAGCCTCGTCACGATCCGCCCGCGCGGCGTTCGCTGCAGGAAACCAAGCTGGAGCAGGTACGGCTCGTAGACGTCCTCGATCGTGTCGGGCTCTTCGCCGAGCGCAACCGCGAGCGTCGAGAGCCCGACCGGCCCGCCCTCGAACTTCTCGACCACGGCTCGTAGGAGCGCCCGGTCGGTGCGCTCGAGCCCTTGGTCGTCGACCTCGAGCAGCTCGAGCGCCTCGCGCGCGATGTCGGTCGTGATCGCGCCCTGGTGCCGGACCTCGGCGACGTCGCGCACACGGCGCAGGATGCGGTTCGCGATCCGCGGCGTACCGCGGGAGCGCCGGGCGATCTCGGTCGCCGATTCGTCGTCGATCTCGACGTCGAGGATGCGCGCGGAGCGCCGCACGATCCGCGCCAGCTCGTCGGGCTCGTAGTGCTCGAGCCGGAAGGTCATCCCGAAGCGGTCCCGCAGCGGCGTCGTGAGCAGGCCGGTCCGCGTGGTCGCGCCGATCATCGTGAACGGCGGCAGGTCGAGCGTCAGCGTCCGCGCCGCCGGCCCCTGGCCGACGATGATGTCGAGCCGGAAGTCCTCGAGCGCCGGATAAAGGATCTCCTCGACCGCGCGGTTGAGGCGGTGGATCTCGTCGATGAAGAGCACGTCGCGCTCGCCCAGACCGGTGAGGATCGCGGCCACGTCGCCTTTCCGCTCGAGCGCCGGCCCAGCGGCCGAGCGCAGCCCGACGCCGAGCTCCTCGCGCACGATGTAGGCGAGGCTCGTCTTCCCGAGCCCGGGAGGGCCGATCAGCAGCAGGTGGTCGAGCGCCTCGCCGCGCGACCGGGTCGCCTCGAGCGCGATCGCGAGCTGCTCCTTGACGCGTTCCTGGCCGACGAACTCGTCCAGCGAGCCCGGCCGCAGCGAGCGCTCGAGCTCGTCTTCCTCGGGGCGAACCGCGGGAGCGAGGAACTGCGTCTCCGTCTCGGTCACGCCGCCCTCAACGCCGCGCGGACACGCTCCTCCGGCGACAGCGACGGGTCGGTCGCAGCAAGCGCCTCCTCGGCCTCGGTCACCGACCAACCGAGCTCGACGAGCGCGTCGCGCGCGACCGCGTGCGGCTTGCCGGCGATCGGCGTCGGCTCGTCCATCGTCCCGAGCTTCTCCTTCAACTCGAGCACGACGCGCTGGGCCGTCTTCTTGCCGATGCCCGGAATCGCCTCGAAGCGCGCCGTGTCCTCCAGTGCGATCGCGCGGCGCAGGTCGGCGGGCGGCGAGCCGGAGACGATCGCGAGCGCGACTTTCGGCCCGACGCCCGAGACCGCGAGCAGGTGCTCGAAGAGCTCGCGCTCTGCCGGCTCGCCGAACCCGTAGAGCTGGAGCGCGTCCTCCCGGACGTGGAGGTACGTCTCGAGCGAGACCTCTCCCCCGCCCTCGGCCAGCCGCGCCGCCGTCGGCGTCACCGCCAGCGAGTAGCCGACGCCGCCGACGTCCAGCACGATCCGGTCGCCCACCCGCGCGACGGCCGTCCCGCGCAGGCGCGAGATCACCCGGCCGCCTTCAGCAGCGGCGGTGCGAGCGCGTGGCAGATCGCGACCGCGAGCGCGTCGGCGGCGTGATGTGGCTGCGGAACCTGTTTCAGCCCGAGGATCGCGCTGACCATCCGCTGCACCTGCGCCTTCTCGGCGCGGCCGTAGCCGCAGACCGCCTGCTTGACCCGCGACGGGGCGTACTCAGCGCACTCGAGCCCGAACGACGCGGCCGCGACGAGCACGGCGCCGCGCGCCTGGCCGACGGAGAGCGCGGTGCGGGCGTCGACGCCGACGAACGACTCCTCGAGCACGACGGCACGAGGCTGCCACTCCTCGATCAGCTCGGTGACCCCGTCGAAGATCGTCTTCAGCCGCAGCTCGGGACGCTCCGACGCCGACGTTTTCCACCACCCGTAGTCGAGTGCCTTGAGGCGGTTTCCTCTTTCGCGGACGATGCCGAAGCCGCACGCTGCCGTCCCTGGATCGATGCCGAGAACCGTCACGGCGACACCTTAGGCACGGCGTCGGACAGTCCTTCCGCCGGTTTCGGCGTGGGTTCAGGCCGGTGTGCGGAAGCCGAGATCGAGCAGGCGACGGACGTCCCGCGGGGCGTTCGCGTCGTGCAGGACGACCGCGACGATCGTGCGGCCGGCACGCGTCGCCGAGGCTACCAGGCAATGGCCCGCGAGCGTCGTCCAGCCGGTCTTGACGCCGTCTGCTCCCCGGTAGGTCCCGAGCAGCGGGTTCTTGTTCACGTAGACCTTCTCGTAGGTCGGCGCCGACCAGGGCACGTGGGCGATCCGGGTGCGGACGATCTGCCGGAAGCGCGGGTTGCGGAGCGCGACCCGCGTGAGTGCGGCGAGGTCCCACGCGCTCGAGTAGTTGCCCTCGTCGATCACGCCGCTCACGCTCGCGAAGTGGCTGTCGGACAAGCTGAGCTCGTGCGCCCTCGCGTTCATCTGGGCGACGAACGCGCGCCGGCTTCCGGCGACGGCGGCTGCAAGCGTCATCGCGTCGTCGTTGCCGGAGAACATCAACAGGCCGTCGAACAGCTTCCAGGCTTGCACGCGCTCGTTCGGCCGCAGGCCCTCGCGCACCAGCGGCACCCGCGTCGCGGCCGGGGGCACGCGGACGACCTCGTCGGGTCGCAGATGCTCGAGCGCAAGCATCGCCGTCATGATCTTCGTCGTCGAGGCGATGGGCAGCCGCCGGTGCGGGTTGTGCTGCCACAGGACCGCTCCGTTCGCCGCGTCGACCACGATCGCGGCCCGGGCCGAGATAGCGGGCGAAAGCGCGGTGCCAGAGTGCGCCGGGCCGGTCAGCAGCGGCACTGGCGTCGTTCTCGCAGCGGCGGGCTGCCGCGCCGCATGGTGCGTCGGAGCCGCCTGTGGCGGCGCGGTTGCAGCCGAGGCGTGGTGCGACGACCACTCGCGAAACCCCACGGCCACCCCGGCCACGAGGACCAGCACGACTACGAGCACCAGCGGCCCGACCCGCCGCCGGCGGCGACGGACGACGGGCGTGAGCACACCCGCCGGGACACGCGGCCGCTCGTCCCCCACGCGGCGACCGTAGCACCCGGTCCGGCGTGCCGTACCGTTCCGACGCGTGAAGCTCTCGATCGAGCCCGCCTCGGGCGCGGTGCAGCGCGAGCTCAGGACGTGGCGCTATCCCCCGCCTTACGACTTCTACGACGGGGACGTCGACGAGCCGGAGAGCCCGGAGCGCTACTTCGCGGCGCTCGAACGCGACGGACAACTCGTGGGCTTCTACTACTTCGAGGAGAAGCCGCCCGACCTCGACTACGGGCTCGGCCTCCGGCCCGACCTCGTCGGGCGCGGGCTCGGGCTCGAGTTCTTCTTGCGCGGACTCGAGTTCGCGCGCGAGCGCTACCGCCCGCGACGCGTCTTCCTGCACGTGGCCGAGTTCAATGAGCGGGCGCGGATCGTCTACGAGCGCGCCGGCTTCGAGGTCGTCTCGCGGCACGTCCGCTCGTTCGAGCGTTTCGGCGACGTGACGTTCCTGACGATGGCCGAGCGGGCCGGCCCTCCCGCGGGCGCAGACGCGGGAGAGCCGCCCGGCTCAGCTGTCTAGCTGCTCTGGATGCAGCCGACGTTCGCGTAGCCGGTGCGCGCCGCCGCGGCCGCGTTGCTCCAATTGCCCTGGATCTTCCAGCTCTAGCCGCCAATCGCGACGGTGCCGCTGAACGTCCACGCGCACTTGTCCGAGTTCTCCGCGCCCTGCTGGTCGTACCAAGCGTTGAGCTGCGGGTCGGTCAGCATCTCGCTGAGCTCGTGGCCCGAGACGTTCGCCAGCGCGGCGAGCCCCTGGCTGTGGCCCAGGCTCGACGGCGACTGCGGGTCGCAGCCCGGGTCGCCGTCCAGGTTGAAGAAGAACCCGAACTGGACGTGGGTGCCGCCGATCGTCCCCGAGCTGTGCCACGCGCAGTACCCGGCGTTGCCGCGCGGCTGGTCCGAGTAGACGGGGTAGTACGCGTTCGCGACCGGGTGGCCCGCCGGTCACCTTCGCGAGTTCCGCGAGCACGGCGCTCGTCGAAGGAGCACCCGACGGCGTGGCCGACGTGTCCGTCAGGTTCCCCGACTTGCCGATGCTCGACGTGTTCACGTTGCCCGAGGCGTCGGTGTACTCGCCGTTCGTGCGCGCATACGCCGTGCCGCCGATGCTCGAGTAGAGCGTGTTCAGCCCCGTCACCTTGTCGCCGCTAGACGACGAGTTGCCCCAGTGCGAGCCCCAGTAGACCGGCACAACGGTGGTGGCGTGCCTCACCGGGCCGTTGTGCCAGATCAGCTGCGAGACGCGAGCGCGGCCGCCGCGCCGGCGTGCCGCGACAGGATGAACCCGTGCGCCGGCTTCGCGTCGAGCGCCGCCGGCAGGTTGCCGACCTTCGCGCTGCTTCCTGCGGCGGCGATGCCCGCGACGCAGAGCGCCGCGACGTCCGTGGCTGCTGCCGACTTCACCTTCACTGTGATCCCCCTTCTGTTGGCCTGACCACGAGGCCGCAGGCGGCGGATGGTGGCGCATCCGCCTCGGAGGTCAAGCGCTACGTCGCGACCGCCTCCATCACCTGCTCGGGGATGTCGAAGTTCGCGTAGACCTCCTGGACGTCGTCGCTCTCCTCCAGCGCGTCCATCAGCCTGAGCGTCTTCTTCGCCGCCGACTCGTCTTCGAGGTTGACCGTCGTCTTCGGCACCATCGTCAGCTCGGCGGAGTCGACCTCGATGCCGGCCCCTTCGATCGCCCCGCGGACGGCCGTCAGCTCCTCGGGCGCGGAGGTGACGCGGAAGCTCGAGCCGTCGCGCTCGACGTCGTCGGCCCCGCCCTCGGCCGCGGCGAGCATCAGCTCGTCCTCGTCGAAGCGATCGGCGTCGACGAGGATCAGGCCGCGCCGCTCGAACAGCCACGCGACGGCGCCAGAGCCGCCGAGGTTGCCGTCGTGCTTCGCGAACGCCGCGCGCACGTCGGCGGCCGTCCGGTTCCGATTGTCGGTCAGCGCCTCGACGATCACCGCAACGCCGCTCGGGCCGTAGCCTTCATAGACGACCTGCTCGAAGGAGTCTGCGTCCGCGTCGGCGCCCGAGCCGCGCGCGATCGCGCGGTCGATGTTGTCCTTCGGCATGGAGTACGAGCGCGCCTTCTCGATCGCGTTCGCGAGCGCGAGGTTCGCCGATGGGTCGGGACCGCCCTCGCGCGCCGCCACGATCAGCGCGCGCGCCAGCTTCGAGAAGAGCTGGCCGCGCTTCTTGTCCGCGGCGCCCTTCTTGTGCTTGATCGAGCTCCACTTACTATGCCCGGACATTCGCCTCCTCTCGTACCAGAGCGAGGAACCGCTCGTGCACGCGCGTGTCGTCGGTCAGCTCGGGATGGAACGACGCGACCAGCACGCGCCCGTCGCGGAGCAGGACCGGCTCACCGTCGAGCTCGGCCAGCACCTCGACGTCCGGCCCCGCCTCGGAGACCTTAGGCGCGCGGATGAAGACGCCGCGCAGCGGCTCGTCGTCGCCGGCCAGCTCGAGATCGGCCTCGAAGCTCGCGACCTGGCGGCCGTAGGCGTTGCGCGCGACCTCGAGGTCGACGACGCCGAGGTGGTTGCGGTCGAGCAGGATCATCCCCGCGCAGGTGCCGAAGAGCGGCCGGGCGAACTCGCGGATCGCGTTCTCGAGCCCGTAGAGCCGAGCGAGCCGCAAGATCGCGGTCGACTCGCCGCCGGGAATGACCAGGCCGTCGAGACCGTCGAGCTGCTCCGGCTTGCGCACCTCGACCGGGTCCGCGCCGAGCCGCCGCAGCATCGCCGCGTGCTCGCGGAAGTTTCCCTGCACGGCCAGGACGCCGATTTTCACGCTGTCGATTCTAGTGACGGGCTTTGAACAGGCCTCTGGCAGCACCTAGAATTTGAGGGGCGAATGCAAGCCGAGGTGTCGCATCCGATTCGCTCGACTTCGCTCCGCCGGAGGGGGGTTGCCGTCGGGGGGCGGAGGCTGTGGCGGTGTCAGGCCGAGGACCGGTGGCGGCGCGGCTCGCGCGCGTACGGCAAGGGCTCGGCCGAGCCGGCGTCGGGCACCGCGCGGCGCGTGCTCGTGGTCGACGACGAGCGGGCGATCCGGCTGCTCTGCCGGGTCAACCTCGCCGCCTCCGGCATGGATGTCCTCGAGGCGGCCGACGGTCAGGCCGGGCTCGACCTGGCGCGGAAGGAACGGCCTGACCTCGTGCTCCTCGACGTGATGATGCCGGGGGTCGACGGCTGGACGGTCGCCCGGGAGCTCGCCGCGAGCGAGGAGACGCGCGACATCCCCATCGTTTTCCTCACTGCGCGCGCCGAGCCGGCCGACAAGCGCCTCGGCGAGCAGCTCGGCGGGGTCGGCTACCTGATCAAGCCCTTCGATCCGGTGTCGATCGGCGACGTCGTCGAGGACGTTCTCTCTCGCCTCGAGCGCGGCGAGCGCGACCAGCTGAGCCGGGAGATCTCCTCGGGCCCAGAGCGGTGACCACGGTCGAGAGCAGCGAGGCGGCCGACCGAGCGCGACGACTCCAACGCGTCGCGGAGCTGCTCGCCGAGGCCGTCACGCCCGAGCAGGTCCTCGACGCGATCCTCACCGAAGGGGTACGCGCCGCCGAGGCGCGCGCGGGCTCGATCGGCGTCGTCAGCGACGACGGCGAGCGGATCGAGCTGCTTGCCCAGATCGGATACCGGCCGGAGGTGATGGAGGACTGGCAGGAGTTCCGCCTCGACGCCTCGACGCCCATGTCGGATGTGATCCGGACCGGCGAGCCGATCTTCATCTCGAGCGTGCAGGAGCGGAACCGCCTCTACCCATCGCTCGCCGAGGTGGGCCAGGAGGACGGACACGCGCTCGTCGTCGTCCCGCTCGCAGTCGAGGGGCGGGTCTTCGGGGGCATGTCCCTCTCGTTCGACCACGACATCGAGTTCGAGCCCGAGCGGCGCGAGATGAAGATCGCGCTCGCACGGCAGGCGGCCCAGGCGATCACGCGCTCACGGCTCTACGCGGCCGAGAAGGCAATGCGCGAGCGCATGACGTTCCTGGCCGAAGCCAGCACGCTGGTCGCCTCGTCGCTCGACTACAACCGCACACTCCGCCGGCTCGTGCACCTGTGCGTGCCGCGCCTGGCCGACTGGTGCGCGATCGACATGGTCGGGGAGGACGGGGAGATCGAGCGGCTTGCGGTCGCTCATCAGGATCCCGAGAAGGTCAAGTGGGCCTACGAGCTGCAGGAGCGCTACCCGCCGGACCCCGAAGCGCCCCGCGGCGTGCCGCAGGTGCTCCGCAGCGGCGAGCCGGACTTCTTGCCGTCGATCCCCCAGGAGCTGCTCGACGAGGCGATCGGCGACGACGACGAGCTCCGACGGATCGTCGACGAGCTCGGGCTGACGTCCTCGATCGCGGTACCCCTGATCGCGCGCGGCCGCACCCTCGGCGCGCTCAGTTTGATCTCAGCCGAGACGCACCCGCCCTTCACGCAGGCCGACTTCGAGCTGGCAATCGAGCTCGCGCGCCGGGCGGCGGTCGCGGTGGACAACGCGCGCCTGTACCGCGAGACCGAACGCGGCGCGAACGCCGCACGGGCCCTGGCATACGTCGCCGACGGCGTCGTGCTGCTCGACCGCGACGGCATGGTGCGGCACTGGAATCCAGCCGCGGCGACGATCACGGGCGTGTCGGAGGAGGACGCGCTCGGCTGTCCGGTGGCCGAGGTCGTCCCCGCGTGGGAGCAGCTGACCTCGCACGTGCCGCTCGTTGCGCCGGGCTCGGCGCCGCGGCCGTTCACGGTCCCGATCGTGATCGGCGGGCATGAGCGCTGGGTGGCCGTCTCCGGCGTCGACTTCGGCGGCGGCACGGTCTTCGCGCTGCAGGACGTGACCGAGGAGCGCGCGCTCGAGAAGACCCGCAGCGACTTCGTCGCCACGGCCTCCCACGAGCTGCGCACGCCGCTCGCCGCGGTCTACGGCGCGGTGCGGACGCTGCGCCGCGACGACGTCCAGCTGTCCGAGTACCACCACGCGCAATTCCTCGAGATGATCGAGTCCGAGGCGACGCGTCTCGCGAAGATCGTCGACCAGATCCTGCTCGCGGGGCAACTCGACGCCGGCGCCGTAGAGCTCGAGCTGACCGAGTGTAACCCGGCCGAGGTCGCCGCCGGGGTGATCGAGTCTGCCGCGACGCACCTACCCGAGTCGATCTCGGTGAGCCTCGACGCGGACGAGCCGCCTCAGATCGCATGCGACGCGAACAAGCTCCGCCAGGTGCTCGTCAACCTGGTGGACAACGCTGTCAAGTACTCGCCCGAGGGCGGCGAGGTCGTGCTTCGGGTCCGGGGCGACAACGGCAGCTGCCGGATCGACGTCCTCGACGAAGGGCTCGGCATCCCCTCCGGCGAGCAGTCCCGGATCTTCGAGAAGTTCTATCGTCTCGACCCCCAGCAGACGCAAGGTGTCGGCGGGAGCGGCCTCGGGCTCTACATCTGCCGTGAGCTGGTCGCGCGGATGGACGGGTGGCTGACCGTCGAATCCGAGCCGGGCAAGGGCTCGCGCTTCAGCGTCGTCCTGCCGACGCAGGCCTAGGCGCGGACCCGGCCGAGCAACGCCTTTGCGAGGCGCTGCTCTGCCGCCGGCAGGCTCGAGCGAGCGGCCGCCGGCGCCTCGACGCTGAGCGTGAGCTCGGTCCGGCCCCGTCCGACGAGCACCATGTCGGCGACGACGAGAACGTGCTGCCCCGAGGCCGAGACGTCGACGAGCGCGCGGTAGGCCGCCGTGTAGGGCGCGAGCTTCGGGAAGGGTTGCTTCGCAAACGACACGAGCCGCTGGCCGGCCGGCAGCGACTTCGCGAGCATCGAGCGGACGCAGGCGAACGCCTTCGGCGAGGCGACCGTTCGCCGCCAGTCGAGCGCCACCATCGTCCGCGTCTTCAGCACCTGTGCCTGGCTCTGCAGCTCGAGGCCCGTGTGGTGGTAGTCGGCCTCCGCGGCTCCGGTGACGACGAGGTCGGACTGCTTCGGCGCATAGCCGGCGCAGGTCATCGTCGCCGAGAGGTCGGGCTTGCGCGTGCCACCCGTCCAGCCGCCGGCGGTGCCGAGGTCGGCGCGACGAAGCACCGCGGCGCGCGCGGCCGCGACGTCGGCGGCCGTGAAGCTGATGCGCGCCTTTCCCGGAGAACTCGCCATCGCGCCCGACGAGAGGCCGAGCGCGACGGCGGCGAACACGGCTGCGAGGGCGGCTCGCTGCATTCGGTTCTCCATCGCCCGATCGGCTGCAGCGCCCATGACTCGAACGAGGGAAAGATGTGCGCCGTGCTTCAGGTGCCCGACGTGGTCCGCGAGAAGGCGCTCGCCGTCGGCGCGGGCGCATGGCTCAAGGCACTGCCGGAGCTCGTGCGGGACATCGAGACCGACTGGGGCATCGCTGCCGGGCAGCCGTTCCCGTTTTCGACCGAGGCCTTCGTCGCCGAGGCCGTCTGCGACGACGGCACGCCGGCGGTGCTCAAGCTGATCGTTCCGCGAGACGGCGGTGCGGCTGCGCACGAGATCGCGGCGCTCCGGCTGACGAACGGCGAGGGGTGCGCCCGGCTACTGCGCGACGACCCGGAGCGCGGCGCGCTTCTGCTCGAGCGTCTCGGGCGGGCGCTGTCCGAGCTCGGCCTCCCGGCCCGCGCGCGCCACGAGATTCTCGTCGAGGCTGCAAGCCGGGTGTGGCGCCCCGCCCGCGACAGCGGTCTCCCGACCGGCGCCGACAAGGCCGGCTGGCTCGCCGAGTTCGTCGAGCGGATGTGGGAGGAGACCGGCCGGCCGTGCAGCCGCCACGTCGTGGATCACGCGCTCGCCTGCGCGGCCCGGCGCGGCGAGGCCTACCGCGCCGACACGGCGGTGCTCGCCCACGGCGACGTGCACCAGTGGAATGCGCTCGAGGCCGGCGGCGGCGCGTTCAAGCTTGTCGACCCGGACGGCCTGCTCGTCGAGCCCGAATACGACCTCGGGATCCTGATGCGCGAGGACCCGCTCGACGGCGACCTGGGCGAGCGCGCACAGTGGCTCGCGCAGCGGACGGGCCTCGACGAGACGGCGATCTGGGAATGGGGCGTCGTCGAGCGCGTCTCGACCGGCTTGCTCGGCACACGGGTCAAGCTGCAACCCGTCGCGCGGGAGATGCTCGACGCCGCGGAGAAGGTCGCCCCGCCAAACGGGTGATCAGCTGCGCCGAGTCGCTACGC
Source organism: uncultured Actinomycetes bacterium (assembly GCA_963765785.1). Taxonomy (GTDB): domain Bacteria; phylum Actinomycetota; class Thermoleophilia; order Gaiellales; family Gaiellaceae; genus AC-32. The sequence continues at coordinate 453,492 of CAVXXW010000009.1, read as the reverse complement.
GGAGGCGGTTCCCGTCCGGGTCCTCGAGGTCGCACTCGCGGCCGGCGAGCCCTTCCTCCTCGACCGGGATCCCGAACTCGGCGGAGACGGCGTCGACGTCGCCCACGTACAGGTGGACGAGACCGCCTGGCGGCGCGTCGCCGGTGTGCTCCGACAGGTAAAGCCGGACCTCGCCACGCGCGACCGAGACGAACCACGGTAAGCCCGGCTCGAACTGGTGCTCCCACTCCTTGCGGAACCCGAGCCGCTCGTACCATTGAACCGCCCGCTCGGCGTCGGCGACCCGGAGAACCGGCACGACCTCCTCTTCCACGCGCGGAGCCTAGGCGACTTTGTCGTAGACCGAGACGTGCGAGCGGCTCTCCGACGTGAACGGCTCGTGCTGCCACCCGCCCCACCGCTCCCGCGGCGACAAGCCGGCGAGGCGCGCCATCAGGTCGAGCTCAGCCGGCCAGATGTAGCGGCCCGGGAACGTCGCGTACTCCCCGTGCTCCGGGTGGTAGTGGTGCGAGGTCAGCCGCTGGTGGACGAGGTCGTACTCGTCGAAGCCGACGTGCTCAGGGCTGACGTCGAACGGGAGGAACGTCTCGCCCGGCGGGAGCTTCTGTAGCCCGGGAACCATGATCTCGACGACGAAGCGACCTTGCGGCTCGAGGTGAGCGGCGGCGTTCCGGACGCACGCAGCCTGCGCGTCCTGCGTCCTCAGGTTCATGATCGAGTTCCAGGCCACGTAGGCGAGTGAGAACGTGCCCTCCGCCTTCGTCGTCGAGAAGTCGCCGATCGTTACCGGGATCGCCTCGCCGCCCGGCTTCTCGCGGAGCTTCGCGACCATGTCCGGCGAAAGGTCGATGCCGTGCACCTCCACCCCGCGCCGGGCGAGCGGCAGCGCGATGCGCCCCGTACCGATGCCGAGCTCGAGCACCGCGGCGCCGCCGGCCAACCCGGCGAGGAACTCGACTGTCGGATCGACCACCTCGGGCGCGAACATCTCGGACGCGGCCTCGTCGTAGCGGTCTGCGACGCGGCCGGCAAAGGAGTCCTCGGGCATACGACAGGCAGGCTAGTCCGCTGATGAGCGAGGCGCCGAAGCCTCCTATGCTTCCAGGGCGTTGAGGGGCATCCGCTACTTCTTCCGGAACTTCACCGCTCTGGCGGTCAAAGAGCATCTGCGCTCACAGATCGACCGGACGGACAGCCGTGCCGAGCTGACGCCGAACGAGACCGAGCTCGTGCGCTTCACGGCCGACCGCTCGGATCAGCTGACGAAGCTCGCAGATACGTCACCCAGGAGGTAAGCGCGTGGTGCGCGAAACCGACGGACGGAACGAGCGGCTCTGGTCGTTTCCGGAGGGCATGCTCGGCCCTGACGACAGCATCAGGGATTTCCAGGTCGAGGCGAGCGACGGGCACGCGGGCAAGGTCTCCTGGGCGAGCTACGCACCCGGCGAGAGCTACCTGGTCGTCAGCCACATGCATCATCTCCACGAGGTGCACCACGTCGTTCCGGCGGGCGCCGTCGAGACGATCGACAAGGACGAGCGGAGGGTCTCGCTGCGCCTGAGCCGCGAAGACGTCGAGGAGCTGCCCGAGCATCACGACCCGCCCGCGCCGGTCGAGCCGTGGATGGTCGCAGCGATCGACCGCGCCACCGGGACGCGGAGCCTCGGCGGCGACATGATGTGACGACCTCAGCCCTGGGGCACGACGTCCGAGCCCACGAACGCAGTCATGCGGATGGAGACGAGGATCCCTGGTAGCTCGACGCCGAGCTTGGCGACGTAGCGGGTCGGCGGCGCAGCTGGAAACCATTCCGCGTATTCGTCGTTCATCTCTGCGAAGTCGGCTGGGTTTGCCAGAAGCACCCCGACTTCGACCACGTCGTCGAGCGCCGCACCCGCTGCGTTCAAGACCGCCCGACAGTTCGTGAGCGCCTGGCGCGTCTGTTCCCGAATCGTAGGGCCGGCAAGCGTTCCGGTGGTCACAACGACGCCGACCAGACCCGAGAGGTAGACGAAGTCTCCGGCCCTCACCGCCTGGCTGTAGAGCGGCGAACTCGGAGCGTCGGATGTGCCGATCACCTCCCGCATCGGGCCCAAAGGTTGCCCTCAGCCGGTCGCCGTGTCCACTTGGGACGAAGCAAGCCTTGGCCCCCGCTTCAGCCGCTAACGTCTCGCTGTCCGAGCTGCGCGACCAGGGGGAGGCCATGACGACACTCGAGAACCGCCCGAACACTGCACTGCTCGTGATCGACGTGCAGAACGGCGTCGTCGGCGGCGCCTACGAGCGGGACACGGTCGTCTCGAACGTCGGCACCGTTGTCGAGAAAGCTCGCGCCGCCGACGTTCCGGTCGTCTGGGTCCAGCACTCGAGCGACAACCTCGCGCCGGGAAGCGAGCAATGGAAGATCGTCTCGGAGTTGAGCCCGGACGAGAGCGAGCCGCTCGTCCCGAAGCGGTTTCCGGACTCGTTCGAGGAGACGACGCTCGAGTCGGTGCTCGCCGACCTCGCCGTCGGGCGCCTCGTCGTCGTGGGCGCGCAGACCGACGAATGTGTGCGCTCGACGCTGCATGGCGCACTCGTCCGCGGCTACGACGCGACGCTCGTCAGCGACGCGCACACGACCGAGGATCTCTCGGCCTGGGGCGCGCCGACGCCGGAGCTCGTCATCGCGCACACGAATCTCTACTGGGCCAACCACGAGGCTCCGGGGCGGACGGCCGGCACGGTCGAAGCGAAGGACGTCGACTTCGCAGCGTCCTGACGAGGCCCGTCAGGTCCCGTTGGTTCGCGCGGCGTACGCCACGCGCTCGAACGGCCACTCGTTCGCGAGCCAGTCTGTGACCGCGCGCCACAACTGCACGTCGAGCTCGGGCCGGCTCGCCCGTACCCACGAGAGCACACTCGCGTCGTGCTCCTCGCTCTTGTCGGGATAGATGTACACGCAGCCGATCACGTCGCCGGTTGCCGGATCGAGGACGGTGTAGGTGAAGCCGGCCCTGTTCTCGAAGTCGTCACCGTGCCTCTGCAGGTCGCGCAGGTTGTCCGCCAGGGTGCGGTCGTCGGGCCAGGAGCTCGTCTCCCACCCGGGCGTCGCGTGGATGTGCGCCACCGACGACGACCACGCTTCGTAGTCGGAGTCGTTGTGCTCGGGCCCGAGTGGTTCGAGCCTGAAGTTCTCCGTCGTGAGGACGAGCGGGACGACGAACCCGGCCGGGACGAAGGGCCCCTCCACCACACCTGACATCTTCGTCGATTCAGACGTCCGGTATCGAGTTAGCGGTGCCGTCGGTACTGCAGCTCGACGACCCCGTTGTTGGACGGAGTGCTGGAGACAAGGTCGAGCCGGTAGGACTTGGGAACGTCGTCGAACAGCCGGGTGCCCTCGTCCGCGACGTAGGGGTGCAAGCCCAGGTAGTACTCGTCGATCAGATCGAGCCGCATGAGCGACCGCCAGAGGCCGACGCCGCCCCAGGCGACGATGTGGCCGTCGCCACCTTGCCTGAGCTCGTCGATCTCCTGGACCGTGTCACGAGTGGCGATCGTGGTGTTGGCCCAGTCGGCCGTCGTCAGGGTCCGGGAGAAGACGACCTTGCGTCCGGCGTTCAGGATGTCGGCCCAGGGGTGGTCGGTGGCCGTTGTCATCGACCTGGACATCCCCTCGTAGGCGTTGCGGCCCATGATGTGCGCATACGCGCCCCCGAGAAGGTCGAGTGTCTCGTCATCCTGGTCCGGGCCGCCGTGCTGGTCGAGCAGCTCGAAGCAGAACTTGTAGTACTCGGTGCCCTCGTCGGCGAGAAGCCCGTTGACCGAATAGTGGAACACCAACGCGATCACCTTCCGCATGTTCAGAACTCCTTGGTCTCGGGTCGCTAGTGCTTCAGACGCCACCGCCGCCCGGAAGTCATCGGTGCCCACTTGGCGGGCTACGATCTGATCCGTGAGACGCGCAGCCGGGGTTCTCGCACTGGCGGTCCTGCTCGCAGGATGCGGAGGCAGCCAGTCGGCGTCCGAGAGTCGCATGAACGCCAGGTTCGACGCGCTCGACGTCAAGATCGCGACGCAATACGAGACCGCAGCGACGCCGTACAACAACTACCTCGAGAAGGCGACGCAGCAGTACATCGCGCTCGTCCGGGAGTACGCGCATCAACTGGGGCCCAAGGAGGCGAGGCGGCGCCTGGTGGCGAAGGGCGACGAGGTCTCAGCGTTCTGCAGCTGGTGCGCGGGGGATCTGTACGACGCGGCGAAGAGGTACTAGGCGCCCGGCCCGGGCAGCCACGGCCGCCGGTCGCTCAGCTTGCGTGGGCTCGGGTTAGGCGTTCACCCCGCTCGGCTTTCAGTCGTTCGTACGTGGGTTTGGGGCGGTCGTACCGGAGTTCGTCGCGGGCGTTGTGGAGGGCTTCCCAGACGCTCGCCGCCCAGGCGATCTCCGTCTCGTAGGGCGAGAAGGCGGCGCCGCGTTCGTTTTCGTAGGCGTGGAGCAAGGCTTCCGAGCTTTCGAGCGGCGCGAGCATTGTCATGCCTTGGCTCGCAAAGATCCCGGCGGCGCTTCCGGCGATCGCCGCTTCGGGCAACCAGGCGAGGCTGTCCCAGTCGTGGACGGCGTGTGCCTTTCCGTTCCGCCAGCGGATGTTCTGCGCTTCCCAGTCGGCGTGCCCGAGCACGGGTGGCAGGTCGCATCCGGCCAGCTTTGCCCGCACGCGCTGGATGGCGTGGTCGATCCAGGTGGGCACCGCCACGGCGGCCTCGCGCTCGGGCATCGCGTCCCATCGCACCCACTCCGGATTTGGCAGCGGCGGATCGAGGTCGAGGGTCGCCAGGCGGCGGATGAGGTCGGCCAGAAGGCGACCCGATCTCGCGGCCACCTCGGGTGTGTCCCTCGTCTCGACCTTGCCGCCTGGGACAAACCGCTCCGCATGCACCGCGACGCCCTCGCTGACGATCGCGTCGGTCAGCGGCATCGGACAGGGGAAACCTTGCTCGGCGAGCAGTCTTTGCGCCGCAACGCAACGGGCCGCCCGTCCGAACTCGTCGACGCGACGCTTGACGACGACCTCGCGTCCGTCGGCGAGGCGAACACCGACCACCTCGGAGAGATGGGAAGAGCGGAAGAGAGCCTCTACAGGCTCGGCTCCCAGCACGGTGCGGCACCACCCGTCAACCCAGGGGGCCAGATCTGACGTCAGCTCACACCCGGTCTCGACACTCGCCTGGGCGGTCAGCGTCCGTCAGGGGATACGAGATCCCGCTCAACTGCTCGGACATCCGCCAGAGCTCGCGTTGGGCCGAGCCGTCGTGCGAGCTCGGGCTGGAGTCGACGCGTACCGGTCGGCCGGTGTACTGGGACCAACCGCCGGGACCGTAGTAGTCGCCGCCTTGGACCCCGGGGTCGACGGCAGCGCGGAGCACGGGGAGCGCGCCTGCCTCTGCACTCTGGGCGAGCCAGAAGGTGAGTGGGCGCAGGCGTGGCGAGAGCAGCACCTGCTCCAGTCGCGAGCTTGTCCGCCAGAGATCGGTGCGGGCGATGCCCGGGTGGGCTGCGAGAGACATCGTCTCGGTGCCGGCCGCGTGCAGATCGATGTTGCAGCTCGTATGCGAACAGGAGGTTGGCGAGCTTTGATCGTTCGTATGCGCGACCTGGGTCGTAGCCCTGTTCCGATTCGAGCGCGTCGAAGTCGCAGTGTCCGCGGCGGTGCGCGACGCTGCTGAGCGTGACCACTCGCGAGCCGGGCGTCGCGAGCAATTGCTCGAGCAGCAGCCCGGTCAACGCGAAGTGGCCCAAGTGGTTGGTGGCAAACGTGAGCTCGAAGCCGTCCTCGCTGCGGGCAAAGGGAATGGCCATTACGCCCGCGTTGTTGATCAAGAGGTCGAGTCGCGGGCAACTCGCGACGATCTCGTCCGCGGCTGCGCTGACTGACGCAAGCGAGCCAAGATCGAGCCGAATGACCCGCAGCCTGTCCCGCTCCGCTGCGGACGCGGCAGCGATCGAGTCTGCCGCCGCCTCTCCCTTGGCGACGTCCCGGCAGGCAAGGATGACCGTCGCGCCTCGCGATGCCAATACGCGCGCCGTCTCGCGGCCGAGCCCCGCGTTCGCACCTGTGACGACAACGGTGCGACTCGACTGGTCAGGCGCGTCGTCGATCGTCCACATCCGGCAGCCTCGGGAGCTCGTCGGGATTCACGGAGTTCCGCCCGCGCCACTCCCGGTCCAGCATCGCGTAAACGCGCAGCGTCGACCACTCGACCTTGAACCAGTCGGCCTCGACCAGGCGCGCCTCGCAACGGAAGCCCAAGCGCTCGAGCAGACGCCGAACAGGAGCGTTGCGATCATCGGCCTCGGCAAAGACTCGATGCATGCCACGCTGCTCGAACAGTTCTCTGAGGACAGCCGTCAGCGCCTCGGTCGCGAGGCCCTTGCCCTGGTTTGCCCGGGCCAGCGTGACTCCGACCTCGGCGGTTGCAGGCTGGTCGGTCGCGACTCGCACCGCGCAATCCCCACACACCCCGCCTGTCGCCCGATCGACGATCGCCAGCTGCAGCCACTCTCCAGTTTGACCGAACGCCAGCTCTCGTTGCGAGCTGAGGAACGCCACGGCATCGGCCATCGAATACGTGCTGTCCCACGACTGGTACCGCGCGACTTCGGGATCGCTCCGGTAGGCGACGAACGCATCGAGGTCATCAGCCTGAAAGGTCCGCAGGCTCAGACGCTCCGTCACGATCTCGATCGCACTCATCGCGTCATGGGTTGCTAGTTCTCGTCGTGCTGCGTGGCGCGCTCGTCGTGCTGCGCTGCGCTATCGACCGGCGGTATCCAGCTCTCGCGCCGCTTCACCCAGATCTCGTCGTCGGGCTTCAGCTCGAAAGGCGCCTCGTCGAGACTTCCGATCCGAATCTCGATGAGCGTGTCGTCGGGGTCGGCTGTGTCAAGGATCCGAGACCCACAGCGAGGGCAGAAGCCGCGACCGTCATAGCTCGAGATCTCGCCGCTAATCTCGAACGCGTCGGCGGGCCACAGCGCATACACACTGAACGCGCTGCCGGACTCCTTTCTGCAGTTCGAGCAGTGGCAACGCCGGACATGCACAGGGTCACCCCGAACGCTGTAGCGGACCGCCCCGCAGAGACACCCGCCGGTGCGAGCTCCTGCCTCCACGAGCGCAGATGCTACGCAGCACTGGGGTGGGAGAGCGCCCGGAACGTCACCCGAGGGCGGGCTACTGGTGGATCCCGCCGCCGGGCGGAATGTTCTTCAGCATGTCAGGATCGATCGCGGCCGAGGCATAGTCGTCGTCCCGCCGGGCTACCTCCACCCGCGTCAACCGGCGCACAAGCCGACGTAGTCCGGCCGGCGCATGGGAATGGCACCCGACGCTGGAGCTGCCGACGAGAGTAGGAGTCAAGACGGCGACGCGGCGCTCTCGAGACGGCAGATGATCTCCCAAAGATGCCCGTCGGGATCACGAAAGTACCCGGAGTAGATTCCCCAGGGACGGTCATGCGGCTGATCCGTCACCGTCGCGCCGGCCGCTTGTGCTCGCTGGAGCAACGCGTCGACGTCAGCTTTGGAACCAACGATGTGGCCGATGCTGAACCCGCCCGCTGCCGGCGCCTCGATCGAGATGTTCGCGTCCTTCGCCAGCTCCGTTCGGGGATACAGCGCCAGGAGCAGCCCGTCAGCCAGTTCGAAGATCGCGATCGCCCCCGCGGGTGTCGACTCGTCGCCGGGGAACTCGGTTGCGACCACTCCTCGAGTGTCGAGCCCGAGACCGTCGCGATAGAACTCGAGGGCGCGATCGAGGTCGAGCACCGCGAGTGTGATGACGTGAATGCGCGGATCCATCAGCCTCCTCTTGTGCACTTGGACAGCCCAGATCTTGGCCGACACCCTGTCTACGATGCCGCCCGTGAGCACTCGGCACGCCGCGTGTAGTTGCGGGCAGCTCCGGCTCACCGTCGAGGGAGACCCGGTTCGAGTCTCGATCTGCCACTGTCTCGCCTGCCAGCGTCGAACTGGGAGCGTCTTCGGTGTTCAAGCGCGTTTCGACGCAAAACGGGTAACGACCAAGGGCGCCTCGCGGCAGTACGTCCGCGTCTCAGACGAGGTCGGTCTGGGAGGAGCGGCGTCATGTGTGGCTGCCGCTCCCAGACGACATCGAACATGTGAACTAACCGGACGAAACATGTGAACTAACCGGACGAAAGGTTGCGCGCGTGAAGGGCCCAGGGCAGACGAGCCCAGTACGGCGGTCGCGCTCGCCGGAACCACTCGACCCCGGCGTACGCCTGCCTCCAGTCGTCGGTCTCCTCCGCCACGCTCGCGCCGTAACGTGCCGCGAGCTCCGACGCCGGGTAGCGCACCTCAGGGCCGGACCTCGCGCCGGCCATCAGGATCACGCATGGGCTGTCGCCTGCGCCCGCGAAGCCGTGCTCGGTCCAGGGCGGACAGTGGACGAAGTCCCATGCCCGGAGGCGACGTTCCTCGCCCTCGACGAGCAGCCTGCATTCCCCCGACAGGACGAGGAACGCCTCCTGATTCGACTCGGCGTGGTAGACGGTGTGCTGGCCCGGCTCCAGGATCGTGACGTTGATCCCGAGCTGAGCGAACTCGACCGGCGATTCGCCGTACTCGTTCTCGAAAGCGCACCTCGCGCCCCTCGTCTCCGCGAACCACCACTCGGCGTCTCGCACGTTCACGACGAACCAGCCCTCGCCCACGGGTGCGAGCCCTGAACCCGCGTCCTCCAGTTGCGCTTCGGGCACGGACGCGATTCTCGCAGCCCGGGTGAGCTCGAAATGACGCCATAGGATTTCGTCGTGCCGTTCACGCTCAGGAACATCAAGGAAGATCTCGAGGACATCGGCCCTCGATTCGACGGCGCGCCGGACCTGGAGTTCCGCGCTGCGACCAAGGCGCTCGAGCTCGACAACTCCGCCCTGAGCTACCAACGCGTCCCGCCCGGCTATCGCTTTCCGTACGGCCACTCGCACACGAAGCAGGAGGAGGTGTACGTAGTGATGCGCGGGAGCGGGCGGATGAAGCTGGACGACGAGATCGTAGAGCTCAAGGAATGGGACGCGGTGCGGGTCCCGCCCGGCACGTGGCGAGGCTACGAGGCCGGGCCCGAGGGCCTCGAGATCCTCGTCGTCGGCGCGCCGAATCTCGGCGAGGATCCGCGGGAAGACGTCGACGGCCAGCGCGACTGGTGGCCTGACTGACCGCGCAGCTGAGCCGCCATGCGGGAATGTCACCCGACGCGAAAGTGAGCGGGACCGATGAGGATTCGAGTCACCACCGCGGCTACGGCACGGCCGATGGGCAAATCCGTGAGCGAGCAGTTAGCTTCGCGTCTTACCGTCTAGTGGGTGGGATCCGCCTGCCAACCATCATCGGGGAACGGGGGTGGAAGGAATGACTCTGGATCAGAAGAGGGCGCGTTGGTTCGGCGTGCTCTACCTCATCACGTTCGTCACGTCGATCCCGGCGCTGCTGCTTTACGAGCCGGCGCTTCGTCATCCGGTGGCTTTCATCGCAGGCTCGGGGAACGTCAACCGGATCTACCTCGGCGCGCTGTTGGAGCTTCTGCTCATCATCGCGAACATCGGAACCGCAGTCGTGATCGTCCCGATCATGCGGCGGCAGTTCGAAGAGCTGTCGATCGGCTACGTGACGGCGAGGCTGTTCGAATGCACGTTCATCCTCGTTGGCATCGTCGCGATGCTCGGGATCGCCACGTTGCAGCAAGAGGCTGCTGGCGCGTCCGAAGGCACGGTCGCCTACACGCTCGCGGCGATCAAGGACTGGACGTTCCTGCTCGGGCCGGGCTGGGTAGTCGGCTGGGGGAACGGGTTGATCCTCGGTTACATGATGTACCGCACGCAGCTCGTGCCGCGGGCGTGGACGTGGCTCGGGCTCGTCGGCGGGCCGCTGATCATCATCTCGGGGACGATCGTGATGTTCGGAGGGAATCCCGCGACGGCCACGATCAAAGGCCCTGCGTCGATTCCCGAAGCGCTGTGGGAACTCTTCCTCGGCCTCTACTGCACCTTTAAGGGGTTCAGGCCGTCGTCTCCGATTCTCCGAGCGGACGCTAGCGAGGGCCGTGGTGCGGCGATGCCCGCCAGAGCATCGGCCTAACGGCACACACGAGGGGAGGCGGCAGAATCAGTCGCCTCCCTCGAAGCAGCGCATACTGAGGTCGCGTGTGCGTCACCGGCTGAGGGTCTGCGTGAAACCGCTGCCTGGGCCAGCGTCCGGGAATGAAGCTCCTATGACCTGTCAAGCCATCGGCGGCTCCTGGTTCTGCAGTAGCCGGTAGAGGCGACGGGCGAGGTAGCGCTTCAGCAGGCGGGTGGCCTCGCGACGGCTCTTGCCTTCGGCGATCCGCTTGGCGATATAGCCCCTGGTCGCCGGATCGTGCTGGCGGCGGTCGAGCACGATCGTGTGCAGGGCTCGGTTGAGCTGCCGGTCGCCGCCGCGGCTGAGCCGCTGCCGGACCGTCTGGCCGCTGGAGGCGGGGACCGGTGCGACGCCGGCCAGGCGGGCAAAGGCGGCCTCGGAGCGGACGCGGCCGGGATGTGACCAGGCGACGAGCAGCTGGGCGGCGACGATCGGCCCCACGCCCGGCTCCTCCAACAGCGGGGGCGCGAGTGCCTGGACGTGCGCACGCATCTCGCGCTCGAGCTGCTCGGCCTCCGCGCTTGCAGCCTCGATCCGGCGTGCCAGCGTCCGCAGCACGAGCCGGGCGGCGAGCTCATCCGGCCCCGCAGTCCCCAGCCGACGAAGCCGCCGGCAGCGCTGGAGCAGCCTCCCGAGCGGGAGCCCGCGCAACTCGTCGCGGAGGCGCTCGGGTGCGGTCACGATCACGCTGCGCAGCTGCACGAGCGCCTCGCGGCGCACGTCGACCGCGCTGCGGCGGGCCAGCAGCAGCAGCCGCAGCGCTTCACGCCGCTCCCCCGAGCGCGGCCGCGGCAGCGGCTCACTTCCGAGGGCAGCGCGGGCGGCCCGGACGGCGTCGAGCCGGTCGTCCTTGCCGCGTAGCCGCCGCTCACTCCGCGACGAGCGCCCCACCTCGAGCACCGTCTCGCCGCGCTCGCTCAGGTAGCGGGCAAGTCCGGCACCGTAATGACCGGCGCCCTCGACCGCCCAGACACGAGCCGTCCCGGCGCGCTGCTGCGCGAAGCGAAGCGCTTGCGCGTAGCCGCGGCCGTTGCTCGTGATCGTCCTCTGCGCAAGCACCGCCCCGGTCGCCGCCTCGACGAGGGCGAGCGTGTGCTCGTCCCGGTGCGTGTCGACGCCGACCACGTAGTCCAGCTCGTCTGCAACCATCCCGATCGATCCTCCGGCTTCGCTCGTAGGGTCCGGTAGCGCCGGTCTGAGTGCGTGGAAACCGCGGCGGCAGGACTGTGATGAGTCACGCCGGCAAGGCGGACAAGCTCCTGATCAAGCCAGCAGCGGGCGCCAGACCGGCGCCGCCGTGCCGCTCGGACGGATCATTCGCAAGGCACGCAAGGCGGCCAGTCACCCGACGAGTCACAAGCGGCACGGAGACACCAGGCTGGCGAGGGCCCCAGACAGACCAACCCGGCGAGTCTCACAGTCACCCGAGACGTACGAAGAACCGACCTAACCGCCGAGGTCGCACCCGTTGTCTGCACTACCGGGCTAGCTGACGCCCAGTGCTTCGTAGGCTGCGAAGAGCTCGTCCCAGCGGGCGTCGTCGATGTGGAGCTCGCGACCGCTGATGTAGTCGGCCAGATGCTCGACGTGAATCTGGATCCCCGTGCCGTAGGCCGGGAGCAGGTTGACGGGTAGACCCCGCGTTTCCCAGACCAGCCTGGTCTGAGCGCCCTCGGCCATCAGCTGGGCCTCGATCACCGTCCGCTCCGGCTGGCCGGGCCGAGGATCGGGATCGCGCATCGCCAACAGCAGGCGCTGCGGAGGCTCGCACGCTTCCACCTTCCCCGTGCGCTCTCCGGCGAGGGTGATGCGCACACGGAACTCGCCCCCCTGAGAAAGCTCGCCCTCTACCTCGCCGTACCAGTGGGCGAGTCGATCGGGATCGGTGAGTGCTCCCCAGAGGTCATCGATCCCAGTGTCGAGGCGATCTTCCATCCGGACGACGCCCTCGCCATCGACTGCATGGAGACTCCCGAGAACGGATGCGTTGCCACTCACAGTCATGTAGATCCTCCTTTATTCGCACGTTTCCCTCGGTCTCGATGAGACGAAACGTTCGGCCGCTTGGCCACCGTCAATGCTCAGACGGCAGAGTGGCCAGGAAGTCATCGGACATCGCGTAGGCGCGCCGATCGATGCGCCAGGAGGCGGAGCGTCGTCTGGGCCAGCGTGCGGGAATGTCACCAGAAGCGGAAGTGCACACAGAGGCAGGTCTGCGACCCCCTATGATCTCGCTGTGCAACGCGTCGTCGGTGTCGAGCCGATTTTCGTGGTCTCGGATGTACCGCGTGCGGTTGCTCACTACGAGCAATTGGGCTTCAGCACCTCGCACCACGACGAGGGGTATGCGTTCGCCCATCGCGACGAGTTGACCATCCATCTCGCCGGACCAGGCGCCGATCCTGAGCGGGTCGGCGGCGGATCCATCTATCTGCACGTGGACGACGCAGATGTGCTCGCCGAGGAGTGGAGAGGCGCCGGTGTCGACCTCGTCGAACCCCAGGACTACGAGTACGGCAAGCGTGAGCGCTCCCATGTAGATCCTGACGGGAACCTCATCCGCTTCGGGTCGCCGCTCCGGCGGTAGAGCGGTCTCGCCTTCGGGCCGAGCGCGACGACTGCCGCCTGCGCCAGCGTTCGCCGATGACGCTGAACCACATTCGGCTGGCCTAGTTCTCCTGCGTCGCGACGATGCTCGGCCAGACCTGGGCAAGCGTGCCGCGCAGTGTGCAGCGCGCGATCGGCTGGCCGCCCTCATCGCTGTCGTTCGCCGAAGAGATGCGGGCGACGGCGCGGTAGCCGGTGCAGAAGTCGGCGGCGCGACGGGAGTAGCCGACCACGAGCGCGCGGCGCCCGGCCACGCGCGGCCGCCAGTAGCGCATCGTCACCTCGGCCGACGCGACGGGTGGCAGGTCGCGGCCGAACAGGACGAGTGCGCCCGCTTCGCCGTAGTTGTCCGTCACGATCACGTCTGCTCCCGCCGCGTGCCGCTCCACCAGACGAACGTAGGCGGGCCAGCCGACCTCGGACTGATAGTCGCCGCGTGCCTTGATGATCCCGTGCCGGACGGCCGTTCGCAGGGGCAGTACCGGCAGCGCGATCGGCAGGATTGCCAGGCCGATTACCGCGAACACGACGCTCGCCGCCACGAGCCGCCGACGGGTCGCCCAACGATCGAGCGGGATCGCACCGGCGGCGAGCGCGAACAGCAGCACCGGCAGCGCGTAGTACGACTTCCCTCCGAGCACGAAGTACGCGACGACGGTGCCGACGACCGTCCAGCCGAGCGGACGCACCGCGCGAACGCGGACGAGCGACACGACTCCGGCGACGGCGACCGGAAACGCCACCGCCGTGAGCAGGACCACGTTGACGATGAACTGCGGCCTCGTCTCGTCGCTCCCACTTGGCGGCGGGTTGAGGAACCAGTGCACGCTCGTCCAGCCATGCCCCGCCTCCCAGACCAGGTTCGGGACGAGCAAAACTGCCGCGATCGCCACTGCCAGCGGGAAGCCCGACGACCGCAGTAAGTCGCGACGCCAGACAAGGAACGTCGCGATCAGCAGGACGAGGACGACCGCGAGCGTGTACTTCGTCTCCAGCCCGATGCCGGCGGCGACTCCGAGCAGCGGCCACGAGCCGCGCCCAAGCGCGAGCCGAAGCGCGAGCCAGAGGACGACCATCGTCGCCAGCTGATCGAGTGCGACCGGCTGGAACAACAGGTTTGTTCCCAACATCCCTGGCGAGAACCCGATCACTACCGCCGCGAGCGTTTGCGCGCGGCGTGTCGCCCCGAGTTCCCGGGCTACGAGGACACCGACCACGACCGTTCCCGCGCTTGCGAGGATCGTGAACGCGCGAAGACCGATCAGCGACCAGCCGAATAGCTCTCGGGCCGAGGCCGCGACCAGCGCCGTCACCGGCGGAAACTCGACGTACCCGCCCTGAAGATGCAACCCGGCGACGGCGTAGTACAGCTCGTCGCGGTGCCATCCGTATCGTCCGGCGACGGCAAGCTCCAGCGCGCACTTCAACGCGACGACGATGAGAACAGGCCTGACCGCGAACGGAACGACCGCTTTCACCGCGCACCGCTATGCACGGCACCCAGCCTAGAACCCCAGCGACACCCTCGCGTTCCTGGTCGGAAAGAGACTCGGCCAGCTGACGAGATATCGCCTGGGCGAGCGTTGTTCTCGCCTGGCCTGGCGACCCGGGCTACCAGCCGCGCGTTTCGAGCAGCTCTTCGGGCCGCAGCGAGCCGGCTGCGAGGCCGCTCATCGCGCCGCCGAGGCCGCGCGAGACGCGCGCCAGGATCTCGGGATCCTCGAAGTGCGTCGTCGCCTCGACGATCGCCTTCGCGCGCGGTGACGGATCGTCCGACTTGAAGATCCCGGAGCCGACGAAGACGCCGTCCGCGCCGAGCTGCATGCACATTGCGGCGTCGGCCGGAGTAGCGATCCCGCCGGCGGTGAAGGTCACGACGGGCAGCTTCCCGTTCTCGGCGACCCACTTGACGAGCTCGTACGGCGCGCGCAGCTCCTTCGCTTCGGCGTAGAGCTCCTCTTCGCGCAGCGCGCCGAGCCGGCGGATGTGGCCGAAGACCGAGCGCATGTGCGTGACCGCGTTGACGATGTCGCCGGTGCCGGCTTCGCCTTTGGTGCGGATCATGGCCGCACCCTCGGCGATGCGGCGCAACGCCTCGCCGAGGTTCGTGCAGCCGCAGACGAACGGCACCGTGAACGCCCACTTGTCGACGTGGTGCGCCTCGTCGGCCGGCGTCAGCACCTCGCTCTCGTCGATGTAGTCGACCTCGAGCGCCTGCAGCACCTGGGCCTCGACGAAGTGGCCGATCCGGCACTTCGCCATGACCGGGATCGAGACGGACTCCTGGATCTCGGTGATCTTGTCCGGGTCGGCCATCCGGGCGACGCCGCCCTCGGCGCGGATGTCGGCCGGGACGCGCTCGAGCGCCATCACGGCGCAGGCGCCGGCGTCCTCGGCGATGCGCGCCTGCTCGGCGTCGGTGACGTCCATGATCACCCCGCCCTTCAGCATCTCGGCGAGGCCGCTCTTGACTCTCATCGTCCCGGTTTCGGCCATCGGCGTGATTCTAGCCTCGGGCCCCGGGGGTCTTGCCAACCGTCGCGGATCCGCGTACGGTCGAAGTGCGGCCCAGCCTCTGGGAGAGGAGGGCTTTCAATGAACGCAAGTGCAGGCACCGTCGAGGCTCCGGCGGACCGGAGCCTCCGGACGATGTTGCGCCCGGTGCGGCGACGGCGACCGAGCATCTCGTTCCCGGAGCTCGTGTGGCTGCATCACCTCAGGCAGGAGGAGCTCAGGCACCACCAGCGCGACCCGTACGAAGGGCCTGCGGAAACGCGCTACCGCACGGCAGTCGAGCGCTTCGAGGAGGTCAACGGCCCGATCGTCGAGGCGTACTGGTGCACCGAGGAAGCGTCGGCAGTCGCCGTGACGCTCAAGCGCAGGCCGCTGATCCTGCCCGACGTCGTGCGCCTGCACTGGGCGACTGACTGGTCGACGAAGGACCAGCCGACGCTGATGGCGCTCCTCTACCGCTGCGAGGCGCTCGCGGTGCGCGTGCACGAGGTCCTGCGGGACACGAGCCAGCGGCTGGCGATGCAGTCGCTCTACACGGTGATGAGCTACCTGCTCGCCTTCGGTGAGACTGCCCGCGCCAAGAACGAGCAAGCCGTCGAGCAGATCGAGCGCACCACCCGCCAGGAGCTGAAGTCGATCAACTCGTACTACCACCGCGCGGCGGTCCGTTCGGGCCAGATCGTCTACGTCGGCGGGATGCTGCTGGGGCTGCTGCCACTCGCCGCGCTGATCGCGATCGCGATCCTCTTGCGGGTCGCGGACTGGAGCAACGTCTCGGTCCGGATCGGGCTCGTCTGCTTCGCAGCAGGCGGGGTGGGCGCGCTGATCAGCGTCATGTCGCGGATGAACTCCGGGCGCGTGAATGTCGACTGGGAGTTCGGCAAGGACACGCTGCGGACGCTCGGCGCGTTACGGCCGTTCGTCGGCGGCGTCTTCGGCGTCGCGACCTACTTCGCGCTCAAGAGCGGCGTCGTCGCGCTCGAGGTGGGCGACTCGAAGAGCAGCTACTTCTACATCCTCTTCGCCTTCATCGCCGGCTTCAGCGAACGGTTCGCGCGCGACATGCTGCTCGGCGCGACGGGCGAGACATCGACGGCGCGCGCGCGGTCGCGAGGCCGCTCCCAGCAGCCGGACCCGCCCACGGAGGGCGATCCGCTGGGCGCCGTCCCGGCGGAGAGCTGAGATGGCCGGCCTGACGGCACAGCAGCGTCGCGGCTACGAGCTGCTCTACGAGTCGTGCCTGGTTCGCCCGAAGCGGCGGGCCGTGGTCGATCAACTCGTCGCCCGGATCACCTCCAACAAGGCCCGCTACGCCAAGGTCGGCAAGACGCTCGGCGTCCCGTGGTACGTGGTCGGGATCATCCACTCGCTCGAAGCCGGCGGGGACTTCTCGCGCCACCTGCACAACGGCGACCCGCTGACGGCCCGCACGACGCACGCGCCCGCCGGCCGGCCGCCGACCGGCAGGCCGCCGTTCACCTGGGAGCAGAGCGCGACCGATGCGCTGCGCCTGCGCGGGATGGACCGCTGGAAGGACTGGAGCATCCCGGGCACGCTCTACGAGCTCGAGGGCTACAACGGCTTCGGCTACCGCGACCACCACCCGAACGTGCCGTCGCCCTACCTCTGGAGCTTCTCGAACCACTACGCGCGCGGGAAGTACGTCGCCGACGGCCGCTTCTCGGCGACCGCCGTCTCACAGCAGGTCGGCGCGGCGCTGCTGTTGAAGCAGCTCGCCGCTGCGGCGCCGTCGAACGGCGGCCTCAGGATCGCGACGCCTCGCGTCCTGCAGCTCTCGAACCCGCACGTCACCGGGCCCGACGTCAAGGCGGCGCAGCAGCTGCTGCTGACGAACCCGTTCGGCTCCTTCGACCCGGGCACGCCGGACGGCGAGTACGGCGAGCTGACGGCCGGCGCAGTCAAGCGCGCGAAGTGGGAGCTCGGCTTCCCGGCCAACGCGAACAACAGCGTCTTCGGGCCGCAGATCAAGGCGTACCTCTCCGGGACGAAGTCGCTCCCGGCCGCCTTCAAAGCCCGGCGGGCGCAGCGGCTGAAGCAGGCGACTTCGCAGCAGGCGATCCGGAAGCGGATCGTGCAGTGGGCGCTCTGGGGCTGCCAGAACACCGCGCAGATCGCGTATTCGCAGAACGGGAACGTCCGCCTGGCGCTGCTCGGCAAGAAGGCGAGCGTCCCGCTCGCGACCGACTGCTCGGGCTTCGCGACGCTTTGCTACCAGTGGGCGGGCGCGCCGAACCCGAACGCGGCCGGTGCATACGACGCGAGGCAGCCGGCGTTCACCGGCTCGATGCTCGCGCACTGCCGAAAGATCCCGAAGAGCGCCGCGCAGCCGGGCGACCTCGTCGTGTGGACGCCGCCTTCACAGGGGCAGCACGTCGGCCTGGTCGTGCAGGACGGGGCCGATCCGCTGCTCGTCTCGCACGGCGACGACTCGGGCCCGAAGAAGCTCCGGTTCTCGGCCGAGGACGCCTACCAGCGCAGCCACGGCCACGGCACGGCCGTGTGGCTGACCGTGTTCTAGGCTCGAGCCCTCGGCCGCCTACCCGAGCAGGCGAATCGTCACTGCGATAGAAACGCCGCAGTGAGCGTCGCAGACACCCTCGGCCAGCTCGCCCTCTTCGCCGACCTCTCCCCGGCCCAGCTCGAGGCGATCGCGCACACACACGAGGAGGACGTGTTCGCCGCCGGCGATCGCGTCCTGCGCAAGGGCCTCAGCGGCGGCAACTTCTACGTCATCCTGGAAGGCGAGGCAGCGGTCGACCTCGACGGCCAGCAGCTGGCCCGGCTCGGGCGCGGCGACTTCTTCGGCGAGATCTCGGCGCTGACCGACGACCCGCCGACCACGGACGTCGTCGCCGTGACGATTCTCCGCTGCCTCGTGATCCCGGCCCAGCAGCTCGAGCGCCTCCTGCTCGACCGGCCGCAGCTCGCGCTCCGCATGCTGCGGATGGAGGCTCGGCGGCTGCGGGCCACGCTCGAGTGGCAGCCGTAGCGCGACCGTTCGAGCCGGGCGACTACGACGTCGTGGTCGTCGGCAGCGGCCCGGGCGGGCTGCAGACGAGCTACTGCCTGCGTGCGCTCGGCGTCCGGCACGCGGTGCTCTCGCGCGACGACTGCGCCGGAGGCATGTTCCGGCGCTTCCCGATCTTCCAGCGCCTGATCACATGGACGAAGCCCGACGCCCCGGTCGCGCGAACGTCGCGCGAGTACGAGTGGTACGACCACAACAGCCTGCTCGCCGACGAGCCGGAGCTGAAGGCGCTCGTGCCGACCCTGATGGACCGCGCCTACGACCTGCCCTCGCGCGCGGAGATGGAGGCCAGCATCGCCACGTTCGCTGAGAAGGCAAGGCTGGAGGTGCGCTACGAGTGCGAGTGGGACTCGACGCGGATCGAGGACGACGGGCGCCTCGTGCTCGTCACCAGCGACGGCGAGTACCGGGCGCGCGCGGTCGTCTTCGCGCTCGGCGTGACGGAGCCGTGGAAGGCCGACGTGCCCGGGCTCGAGCACGCGGCGCACTACGTCGACACGCGCGACCCCGCGCGCTACGAGGACCGCGAGGTCTTCGTCGTCGGCAAGCGCAACTCCGGCTTCGAGGTGGCGCAGGGGATCCTGCCGTGGGCGCGCTCGATCACCCTCGGGTCGCCGCGACCGGTGCAGACCGAGGCGCTCGCGCTCTCGGCGCTTCGCACGCGCTACCTGCACCCCTACGACGAGTACGCGCGCGGCGGCCCCGGCACCTACGTCATCGACGTGACCATCGAGCGGATCGAGCGCGAGGGCGAGCGCTTCCGCGTCTTCACCCGCGGCACCACCTGGGACGGGCAGCTCGAGTTCGAGGTCGACGACGTCATCGCGGCGACCGGCTTCCGCACGCCGGTGCGCGACCTGCCCGACCTCGGGCTCGTGACGGTCGCCGACGGCCGGATTCCCGCACTGACTCCGTTCTGGGAGAGCGTCTCGCTGTCCGGTGCCTTCTTCGCCGGCAATGCGTCGCAGGGCGCGCGCGGCCTCGGCAAGCGCGGCGCCGGCGCGAGCTCGAGCGCCGTGAACGGGTTCCGGTACAACGCGCGCGTCCTCGCGCAGCACCTCGCCGAGCGGCTGAACGGCCACGAGCCGCCCCGTGAGCCGGTCGACGACGTGGTCGCCTTCCTCTTGCGCGAGCTTTCGGTCGCGCCGGAGCTCTGGGTGCAGAAGGGCTACCTCTGCCGCGTCGTCTCGTCCAGCGCCGACGGCTACGTCGACGATGGGGTGCAGCCGGTAGCGCACTTCCTCGACTCCCCCGGGCCCGACGCGTTCGGCGCAACCGTCGAGGTCGACGAGGAGGGCACCATCCTCCCCACGCTCTACGTCCGCCGCAGCGGCGAGATCCGCGAGCACCAGCTCGCCCCGCACCCGCTGCACGAGTACGAGGGCGAGGGCTACCGGAGCCAGGTCGACGGAATCGTCGGCTAGGCGGCGGCCAGACGCACAAGGCCCCGCTTGGAGGGACCGCATGTACCGCGCCGCTCGTATCTGCCTCGTGTACGCGACGAAGGAGGCGGAGATGGCCGGGAAGCTCGGATTGGTTCTCGCGACGGGGGTCGTGGCCGCTGCGGTGGTAGCCGGGGCAGCCCGCGCGGACGGCCTGCCGGTGCTCGGAGTCGACGTCGGCTCGACCGGCGTCACCGTTCCCCACTCCGCGTACCGATTCGTGACGCTGAGCGCGAACCGTGACACGCTCGTCGCGCGCGTCCAGCGCCGCGGCGGCCGCATCGTCGGCACGCGGTTGCTCGCCGGGCGCTTCACTGTGCCTGCCGTGGCGTACGACGGGACGGCCGGCGGGCTCTCCGCCGACGGCCGGGTGCTCGTACTGATCGAGCCGCGCGTCTCGTTCCCGCGCCGTGAGACAAGCCTTGCCGTGCTCGGCACGCGCGGCTTCGTCCTGCGGCGGCTCGTGCAGCTCCGAGGCGACTTCAGCTTCGACGCGGTCTCGCCGAAGGGCAACCGCCTCTACCTGATCCAGTACCTCTCGCCGAGAGATCCGACGCGCTACGCCGTGCGCGCGTACGACGTCCGCGCCGACAGGCTCATCCGCGAGCCGATCGTCGACCCGCGAGACCGCGAGCAGATGCACGGGCAGCCGATCTCGCGCGCGACAAGCCCCGACGGCCGCTGGGCGTACACGCTCTACGACGGCGCCGGCAAGACGCCCTTTCTGCACGCCCTCGACACCGCACGCGGCACTGCGCGCTGCATCGACCTCGACCCGCTCGCCGGCAACGAGTACCTCTGGCGCCTACGCCTAGCGGTCAGCGGCCGCTCGATCGTGATCCGCGACCGGGACGACGCCGAGCTCGTGGTCGACCGGACGTCGTTCGCGGTCGCGAGGCCGGCGAACCGGACGACCGCAGCCGGCGACGCGACGCCCGTCTGGGGCTGGGCGCTCGGCGCGACAGCGTTGACCGTGCTGCTCACGGCCGCCGGCCTGCTGCGTGCGCGACGGCGGCCCGCTCTCGGTTAACGGCGCGCCGAAGGTTCCGCCCCCGGTTGCGCATCTACCACATCGAGGGAGAGGGGTGAGCCGGGGGCGGGTCGCGGCGGGCCCGTCCCCCGGCTTAGGCGCGGATCGCGACCTCGATCAGGTCGCCGTCCGCGAGGCCGAGGGCCCTGCGCAGGTGGGTGTCGCTCAGCAGCTCGATCTGGTCGGGCGGGTAGCCCTGCCCCTCGGGCTCGTCGGCCTGGAAGGCCAGCGCCCGGTACCGCCCGGCGACCAGCACGTCGACCGCGTGGTAGCCGGTCTGGCCGGTGCGCTCGTGCCAGTCGGGCACATCGCCTTCGCCGCGACGTACCGCCAGCGATCGTCCCGCTCTAGCGGCCTGGGCAGGCGCAGGTTCAGCGTCCCCGGAACGACGGGGAACCCGGCCCGCTGAGGTCGTCTCCGCCAGCCATGCCCGAGGCGGCACGCATACGCAGGTACTGCGTGACGCCGGCGACCCGCCCTTCGATGAAGCGCACGGGCGGCGGGGCGGGCCCAAGCTCCGGATCCGTGATGAGCTCGGGCTCGGCGAGCCAAACCACCCGGCCTCGTGTCTCGATCGAGCAGGACCCACTGGCGAGAACGTTCTTCACCCACTGCGCCTGCGACCCGTACGTGAGGAAGAAGAGGTAGTCGTCGCCGCGCCGGAAGACGTTGATCGGCGTTCGGTAGCTGCGTCCGGTCTTGACGGCCACGGTGCGTCAGGACGGCAAAGCCGGGAAGCCTCTTGGCCATCGGCAGCGTGACGCGGTTGAGGTAGCGGTTCACGGCGCCGGAGGCGCCACATCCGAGTCCTGCTGTACGTCGTCTCGTCCTGTCGGCCCATCGGAGCGTGGAACATCCTCGCCGGACGGGAGCGAGGCGACAAGGCCGGCTGGAGCAGAGGCTCAGTCGGTCTTCAGCAGGAGATAAACCTCCAGCTCGCTCACCGCCAGCGCGACGGTGTTCATCGCGTAGGTGAGGAGGTGCGAGAAGAGCTCGATGTCCATGGCGCCAAGCTAGGGAATGACGATGGCGTCGCCCTTTCGGCCATCCCGCGCCCTTGCTCGGTAGTTGTCCGCGACGTGAACGGGAGAGCGAGTCCGTCAGTCGGGCTCGCCGCGCTTGAGCACAGTCGTGGCGACCCGGAGCCCGAACCGGCCGGGCATCAGCACGACGTCCCACATCTGGTTGACGACGCCTCCGACCGGAAGGTCCTCGGCGATCGCCTCCACCATGTCGTCGGAGGCTTCGATCAGATCGCCGCCGACGTCGACGACACCGCTCACCGCACCGCTCGCGACGGGCACGACCGCCGCGGCGATCTCGACCGTGATCGCAGGGGCAAGGTTTTCGAGCGTCGCGAGGACGGCCTCCTCGGCGTCTGCCCGGGCCTCTTCGAGATCCCTCAGGCTCTCGTCCCGCCCCGCCGTGAAGAGCCGCCACCACTTCCAGCCGGTCACGCGTCCGGCGCGGACCATGAGCGCGACCGAAACGACTCCGCCGACCACGAGCCACGCCAGCGTCAGGACGAGCGCCGCGAGCCACGCAGGGAGCGCCGTCGTCAGCCCCAGCATCGCGGCGACGTTCGCGAACACGAAGGCGGCGAGAAACGCGATCCCTGCGACCAGCGCGGCTGCGAGGTCACGAGCCGCTCGCCGCACCTGCGGCATGTTGCGCGAGGCGGCCAGGTGCGCCTCGCAGAACGCCAGCACACTCACGTCACGCCCGAGCTGAATCAGCAGCTCGGTCACCGACTCGTCCCCGTTCGGCTCGTCCGTCTCTTCGTCGGGTGGCGCAGCAGCCGGGTCCGAGGTCTCAGCCACGACGTCTCAGGCTAACCCGTACTCAATCTAAGAACCCGAGACGCCGCCTGGTTCAGGGAGCGGACGCGCCCTTGCCCTCCCAGTAGCGGTTCAGCGCGCCCTGCACCTGGATGAACCAGATCAGGTGCCCGATCAGCGGGAGCAGGAACCAGAGTCCGTAGATGCCGCTGACAGGGCTGCGCTCGCCGTCCAGGTCCTCGTACATGTAGCGCACCTCGGAGGGGACGATGAAGAAGGTGACCGGCGCGATCAGGATGTAGATCACGAGGCCGAGGACGCCACCGACGCCGTTCCCGGAATAGCGCTTGATCTCGTCCTGGGTCTTGTACGTCCAGATGAACGTGTAGATCCCGAGCGTCAGGACCGCCCAGAGAATCGAGAGCCCGATAGACCGTGTGTGTCCAACCGCACCACGTCCGCGCGCACTCCCAGGCTCTGCCATCGCGATCCATCATGGCACGCAGCCATCGTCTCCTCCAAGTCGCCTTTCCCTTCGATCTCGTACCTGACTTCAACCAAGCGGCGGGGCATGGGAACGCGTCAGGCCGAAGGCGACGCCGCCACTGAAGGTGGGATCGGGGCGGCGAACACGCGGCGCTCGCGGAACGAGAGAAGAAGCGATCCACTCAGTCCGAGCCCGGCCGCTGCAAGCGCCGCACCAGTCAGCATGAGCCCCGCCGCAAGCGAGAAGTTGACCGCCACACCCTTCGAGACCCCGAGCGCGAAGAGCACACCAGCCGTCGTACCCATTGCAGCGACGGCTCCGCCCGCCGTGATGGGAAGAATCGACGCCGCGCCGCTCATGCAGAGGACGACTAACGCGAGTGTCGGCGAAAATCGGACGCCGAGGGCACTCAGCAGTAGGGTGCTGCCGAGGGCGCGCGACGTCCAGCACCCCAGGAGCAACAGACCCGCGACGAGCGTGCGCCGCGAGAACCGCGTGCTGTCAGCGACACGCCGGTAGACGGCGTGTAGGCGGTCCGAGCGTCCGACGAGCGGGAGCCGTGCCAACCGCTGTCCCAGCGTCAGGATCGCGAGGCAGCCGATGCAGAATAGGACGACGAGGATCAGCGGCGCGCGGAGAACCGGACCGGACATCACGAGGGCGGAGACGGCCAGCGGGAGCATTGCCACTGCGTCGATCATGCCGAGAGCGACGATCGAGACGGCGATCGTCTTGAGCCCCAGCGTCACCCCGTCCAGCCTGCGGAGAGTGGAAATCTTCACGACGTAATCGAGCCTGAACGGCAGGACCACCCCGCTGGCAGCGGCCGCCCCGCAAGCCGCGAGACATCGTGCGCCGTCGGGACGCTCGCGGCTGGGGAACAGCTGCCGCCATCCGAACGCGCGGAAGCCGAAGCTGGCGAGATATGAGCCTCCGGCGAGAAAGACCAGGGGGACGTGTGCTCCCTCCAGGGGCCAACTCGCATCGCTCAGGTGTCGGGCGACGAGCACACACGCACCCAGCGAGAGAAGACAGAACGCGACTCCACCGATGAGCCGACGACGACGCGGACTGTGGTGGATACCGCGCCACGGTTCGCCTGGCCGGCTCACGCCGACCACCGGACGGACTGCGGCTGTGTCGATCAGGGGACACTCACGATCGGAGCCCGCCTGACCACCGCGAAGGACCGCTCCCTCTGATCGCTGGAGCTGAGCACGACGGAAACGTGCGGCGTGCGTTGCGGGGCTGGAGCAGCCCTCTATCGAGCCCGAGCCGGATCATCTCCGCTCCGACACTGGTCGTCATCGCGGCGAGCCCTGGGATAACCGCCGTCATTCTGCTCGCCCGCTCGGGACTGCCAGCCGCGCCGCTCCGACCATCGTGTAGGAGCGATCGCCGACCGACAGCTTCGCGGATTCAGGACCGTCCTCCGCCAGCCATGACTCGACCGCGCCGAGCACCTGGACGACGCCGCGCGACTCCCACTCCGAGTGAACCCGCACTTCTCTTTGCACTCGGTCGAACGAGACCGACGAGCGGTCGAATATTCCCGCGAGACGGCGCATCAGCCCGTGCCCGCACGTGTCGTCTGGAACTGCGACGCGAATCTCCACCATCACGGCCTCCCGGCTCGAAGCTTCGTCGCCGACCGGGGCGTTGTGGTCGGCTGGGTGTTGCTCCAGCCCGCTGTGCTGAGGGTGGCCCTGTGGTGAGGCCGGTTGCTATGCCTCACGCGACGGTTCTTAGCGCCGATCGCTGAGGCGCTGCAACCGAGAGCGTAGCACCGAAACCGCGCACTGACGTTCTCTGTGCGAGCGGCTGACTAGGTTGGTCGCTCTGAAGGTGTCGCCGGCTGCGGGACCGGCAGCAGAAGGAGGTGGCTGTCGACGATAGCCTGCGCGATGTCGACGAGCTTGTGGCCGTTGTGCTGTGAGTGATCGCGCAGCATCGCGAACGCTTGGTCGGCGTCTACCGCGTGGCGCGCCATCAGGATCCCCTTCGCCTGCTCGATGGTCGCCCGGCGACCGAACGCTCCCCGCAGGCTGTGGTACTCGGCGAAGCGCTGCAGGGTGATATCGATTGCGCTCTGCAGCTCTTCCGGGCTGCTGTCGACGATGTAGGCGAAGACGCCGCGCTTGGCCGCCTCGTGGACGTAGGAGGGGTCTTTGGCTGAGAGCAGAGCGATCACCGGGCAGGAGGCCTCGCGGACGATCTCCGTGATCAACTCGAGCGCATGCTCGGAGTGCAGGCCGAGCCCGACCAGTGCGACGTCGGGGCGTTCTCTCGCGGTCACCGCCCCGACCTCCTTCACGTAGATCTCGCGCGCGATCACCTCGTGCCCAAGCCCGGCCACGACCTGGGCAAGCAACTCAAGCCGCTCCCGCTTCTCATTCGCGATCAGGACACGCAGGTGCCGGATCTCTTCACCGGGGATCGCCTGATCGGGAGGGCGGGGGAGCAATGTGATAAGCCGAATCGTACCGGCCTACTTGCCGGCAATACATCGAGGCGGGTCCGTCCGTGCGGCCGACCCGCGAGCAGCGAGGGAGATCCACCGCCTAGTCGAGAGCGAGGAGACGGTGCGCATCCCACCATCGAACCGGCGCCGGCGGTCCAATAGGGTCGTTGCACCCGAGTGGAGGTGCTTGCCAAAGGTGGCCGATCGACCGGCCAGAGGAGTACACTGGCTGGACTGGCCCTGCGGCCAGAACCCCGGCCGAAAGCCCGAAGGCCACCAACGCGCGTTGGCGCGCGAGGCGATGAGCCTAGGCGAACAGTGTTCCGACTCGCGGGGCCAGCTCTTTGCGTGAGCACTGCCCGAGCGAAGACGTGCACGACCGCCTCGCCGCTGAGACTCGACCGGTCAGCGCCGAGTGCGACGCCCTGGCTGCGGGCCGATGAGGAGCGCTGGCGGGCCTGTCTGGGCAGCGACAACCTCGATGTGCCGGCCAGGTTTCGACGAACAGTTCGGGAGCCGCGGCAGTGCATAGAGGCTCGCACAGCCAGCTTCACGTGATTCGAAACGCCCTCCTATCGGCCGAATGGGCCTTGGAAGGCGCCTCGCCGAGCGATACGGTAGGGCGGCGGTCTTCGAGGGAACAAGTCTGCGGCGCATGGAGCCGGAGCACCTCATCCCCCCATGAGGGGCACGTTCTTGAGCCGCAGGAGGAACGGTTGCCACGCTCCGGCTCCACTTCAGTAGGGCAGGCATCGGACACCGGATCAAGAACCGCGCTACCGTAGGGTCTGGAGCCGAGCGGAGGCTTATGGGGGAGAACTCGCTGTGGTCGCTCGGCTCCCGAAGGGGTCCGACGGCTGGCTCGTGCTTTCGAGCTCAGAGCGGATCTGTCAAACGACCGTGGCCTGGCTAGCCGGCGAACGACTCCATTTCGTGCACCCGCGCAAGGCGCTCGAGCGCCTCCGTCTCGAGCTGGCGCACGCGCTCGCGCGATATCCCAAGCTGCCGTCCGATCTCGTCGAGCGTCTTTGGCTCGGACTCGTAGAGGCCAAAGCGGAGGACGATCACCGTCCGCTCCCGCTCGCCCAAGATCGCGAGCGCCTGCACCAGCGCCTCGTTCCGGAGTGTGTCGGCGACGCTTTCCTCCGGTAGTGGGCCCTCGCCGGAGACCAGATCTCCGAAGCGGGCATCATTCTGCTCGGCGAGCGGCTGATCGAGGCTGATCGAGACGCGGGCTGCCGCCTCCACCTCGAGCGCCTGACCGAGCGGGAGCCCTGCCCGCTCAGCCGACTCCTCGAGCGTCGGCTCCCGCCCAAGCTCCATCGAGAGCATCCTTTCCGCACGGTTCAGCTTCTGCATCCGCTCGACGATGTGCGTGGGCATCCGGATCGTTCGCACCGTGTCCCCAAGCCCTCGCGCCACCGCCTGGCTGATCCACCAGGTCGCGTAGGTCGAGAACTTGAAGCCCCGGCGCCAGTCGAACTTCTCCACGGCACGGATCAGGCCTAGCGTCCCTTCCTGGATCAAGTCGAGGAAAGGGAGGCCCTGGTGACGGTACCGCTTGGCGATTGAGACAACCAGGCGCAGGTTCGACTCGATCATTGTTCGCTTCGCTTCCAGGTCGCCCCGTTCGATCCGCTTCGTTAGCGCGACCTCCTGGGCCGGGGTCAGAAGCGGGTGTCGACCGGCGTCGCGCAGGAAGAGCTGGAGAGCATCGGTCGTCGTCTCCGGCGCAAGAGTCGACTCCTCCACGGCCGCGAGCGGTTGCCTGCCCTTCCTCGCTCGCCTCGTCATGGACGGGCGTCATTGATCTCGTCCGGTGTCCGCCCTCGCGATTCCAACAGCTCCTCCGCAAGTGCCCTCACCTCTCGACGGCTGTCGCGCGCTGCCTTCCTCAGCAACTCGAAAGCGTCTGGGAGCGTAAGAGCGAACCGCTCGGCGAGCATTCCGATCCCGCGCTCGATCATCACCCGCGAGTCGAGCGCGGACTGAAGCTGAAGCACGGTCGTCTGAAGCTCGCGGACCTTCCGCTCCTGTGCGTCGGCGTAGAGCGCCAGCCGCGTGATCTCCGCCGTCATCTCGCCGGAGAGAGGCGACCCATCACCCGACGTGGAGTCGCCGCTCGTCGGACTCCCGGCCAATGTCCCCACCTTCACGCCGTTGCGACAGATGCGCTTGGGGAACAAATCAACCCCTGGCCCGAGGAGAACGGCAATGACGGGACGGGCGCGCCTGCATGCAGCCTAGCGAGTCTCGGGTGAATTTGTGATCTACGTAACAATTTGATAGAAGGCTCAGCAGCGCCTTGACCTCGCGCGGGGATCGACGGGGGAGTCGATTCCTCCTCTTGGTGGTAGACGCTGTACCGGAAGGTCGCCCCTGGGCGCGGCGCTGCGGCCGCTAGGCGCCCAGGGCATCCTTCTCCGAGTGCGCCGAATGCCAGGCGCTGCAATGCGACCCGCAGCCGCTCACTGCCGGGAGCGGAGGACTAACACTCAGAGAGGGCCGTCAGGGCCGCGCCCCGGCGAGCTCTGCGCGACACGACCCCTGTGCCGTCTCCGTTCAGCCCCAAGCTCCGCCTTCTGGGCAGCGACGGCCGGCTCCTCAGCCGCCGTCCGTGCGAGTACGCGTCGTAGGCGCGGATCGCTTCTAGGTCGTGTCGACGGCGCTCCGGAAAGAAGCGCCTCGAGAACGCATCCCAATCAAGCCCGTTCGGGACATCCTCGAGGCCGGCCGACGCGGGCGGGTGCCAGCTGATCGGCGGCGCCGCGAAGAGGCCGCGGCGGCCAACGCAGATCGAACTACCCCGTGCCTTCGCGCCGCTTCGACGCTGCCGCTCACGCCTCCACCTCGGGTCGGCTACTGTCCCTGAGCTTCCGGGAGTACCACTTTCGTCTCTGCAACCAGCTCCGCTCCGGCAGCCGATCGCCGACCTTCTCGTTCAACACTCTCTGCACCCGCCGCTCGGCGACAGCGTCACTCTCATAGGACCCTGAACTGGGACTCATCTCGTGCTCCTCTCTTGAATTGAGGCAAGGGCACCCGGACGGGCTCTCTCGGCACTCAGGCCCGGTCTGGCAGTCGGAGAGGAACTTTCGGAGCCTCGACGGCTTCCGCGCTAGGTCTATGCGCCCAACCAGCATACTCTAAATTTGTGCGTAGAGTTACAAGAATCGGCGGCCCGAGCTACTCCGCGCGGCGCATCGCCCGATAGACGTTGTCCCAATGCGTGGAAACCTCTTCCAACGCGCGGGCGGTGGTCAGAGCCGCTGCCTCGAGACGCTCGATGATCTTCTTGACGTCTGTAAGGCGCGACTCGACCGCGCGGAGCTTGTTCCCAAGACTGTCCAACTCCCGCGCGAGAACTTCGGTCTCGGTGTTTCCGGTAGACACTGCGGCGAGCGATCTAGGGCCTGGCTACGACGGCCCTGCGAGATCGACGCTCCTCCTCCCTGGGGGCCTAGACGGCTGACCGAGTCTAGCCGCCCGCTTCCAACTAGTAGACCTCGTGGGCCAGCGAGGGCCTGTCGGCAAGCAACCGCATCCAGCTGCGGACTCGCAAGACGAGCGTCGCTCACCTCGACGGCCAGTCGCGGGGGACGAAAGCTGATACGTTGGGAAGTGCCTTCTGGCTCAGATTCCTCGCCCCCCAGGCGAGCGCGGCACGACGTGTTCGGTTGTAGGTCGGCTCGGCCAGGAGCATCGATACGAAGGAGGCCATCAGATGGCCACCACCAGTCATGAGTCTGTGACCCCGACCACGGATGCGCGCAAGACAAGGATGCTCGTCCGCTTCACGGCCGCAGGCAATGTCACCACTGACCAGTACGACGAGACCATCAGCCGTCTCGAGAAGTCGGGCGACTGGTTGCCGGACGGACTCGACTACCACTGCGCCTTCAGGTCGAACGGCAACTTCCGGGTCAGCGAGGTCTGGGACTCACGAGAGCAGTTCGATGCGTTCGGCGAGCGCCTCATGCCGGTGCTGAAGGATGTCGGGATCGAGCTTCGGGGCGAGCCCGAAATCCTCGAGATCCACAATCTCATCAAGCGCTAAGACCCACTCGCGTTACGTGTTAGCACCATGGCGGTGAGGCCCAGGCGAAGCCTGGGCCTCACCGCTATTCGCTCGCGCTTCGGAGAGAGAAAGCCCCGCCTAAGCGGGGCTTTCTAGTGTGGGCCCGGCACGATTCGAACGTGCGACCAACGGATTATGAGTCCGCTGCTCTGACCAGCTGAGCTACGGGCCCGCGCGGCAAGCGTAACGCCGGCCGAAGTCGGTTCGGCTAGACGCGCGGCGGTGCGAACCCTCACAATAGGCCGCGGTGATCCGCGCTCCAGCGGCCGTCCACGAAGGAGGGTGGCGAACGGTGAAGGTCTTCCAGCATGAACGGCAGCTTCGAACCACCGGCGGGCTCGCTGTCCGCGACATCACGGAGGAGGTCGCCGAGGCCGTGCGCGAGAGCGGCGTCATCGACGGCATCGCCTGCGTCTACTCGCCCCATACGACGTGCTGCGTCCGGGTGAACGAGTTCGAGAGCGGTTTCCTGGAGGACTTCGCCAACATGCTCAAGCGCCTCGTGCCCAGCGAGAGCTACTACGCCCACGACGACTGGGACCGCCGCACCGAGAACATCTGCCCCGAGGACATGGATTTCGGGAACGGGCACTCGCACTGCATGGCGATGCTGCTCGGGACGGCGGGCGAGTCGGTGCCTGTGCGCGACGGTGAGCTGTGCCTCGGCACGTGGCAACGCGTCCTCTTCCTCGAGCTCGACCGCGAGCGAGACCGCCGCTGGATCGTGCAGGTGGTCGGGACCTAAACGGCCCGCGACAGCGCGTCGACCAGCTGCTCCTGTAGCCACGAGAGATACCCGTAGACGGCCAGGGCCTGGCCGCGCGGGTCGCTGAAGTCAGGTTCGGTCGCGAACGTGTCCTCCTGCACGTCGAGGCGCGTCCCGAGCACGAGGCGCAGGTCGTTCAGCGCCCGCAGCCAGGCGTCGGCCTCCTCGGCGCTGAGCCGCTCGCTGTCGGCGGTGCGGGCCAGCAGCTCGAGCGCCTCGCGCCGGCCGTCGAGGAGCGAGCCGCCGGTGAGCTCGCGGTACGAGCGCTCGTCTGCCTCGTCGTCGTAGGCCGGCGGGAAGAGCCGCCGCAGGGACGTGTCGTCCGGCGTGCCCTCGAGCAGCGCCCGCAGCTCCGCGGTCAGGCCGCTCAGCAGGGCCCGCTCCTCCTGCGACAGCTGCAGACGAACCCCGCCGTCCGGGAGCGGCTCGAGCACCTAGGACGACTTCGCGGTCCGGCGATGGAACCAGCGCGAGAGCCAGAGAGCGCCCACCGCGAGCAGGACGATCACGCCGATCGACACCCAGAACACCGGGCCGCTGCCCTTCCCCGCCGACACCGACGCCACGACGACGTACACGCTGTACGCCACGAACAGGAGCAGGGCCGCGATCGAGACTCTCGTGCGGAGGCGGCTCACGACGTTAATCCTGCCGCATCGTCGCCCAGAGGCCGTGAGCGTGGAGGCGGGCGACGTCGTACTCGGCCTTCTCGCGCGTGCCGCTCGAGACGACCGCCTTGCCCTCGTTGTGCACCTGGAGCATCAGCTGCGTCGCCTTCGCCTTCGAGTAGCCGAAGAGCTTCTGGAAGACGAGCGTCACGTACGACATCAGGTTGATCGGGTCGTTCCAGACGATCACGATCCACGGCCGGTCGTGCTCGAACTGCTGGACCTCGCGCGGCGCCTCGACCTCGACGGGGGCCACCGTGCTCATGGCGCCACGAGGATCGAGCCGCCGTCGAGCTCGAAGACGAAGACGTCGCGCGCGAGCGAGGGCACGGCGACGTTGTACACGGGCACGCCGCCGAGTGCGTGGGCGAAGTCGCGCTACGCGACCTTCAGCGCTTCGATCTCGCGGTTCACGGCCAGCTGCTCGAGGGCGCTCGCCTCGATCTGGCGCACGCGTTCGCGCGTCAGGCCGAGCTCCCTGCCGATCGCCTCGAGCGAGGCCGGGTCCCGGTCGCCGTTCAGGCCGTAGCGGCGCTTGACCACCTCGCGCTCGCGTTCAGGCAGCTGCGCCACTGCCCGCCGCAAGACGTCCTGCTCGAGGCTGACGGTCAGCTCCTCCTCGGGCTCGGCGCCCTCGGCCGCGAACAGGTCTCCGAGCGCGGCGTCGCCCTCGCCCACCGGCCGGTCGAGGCTCGTGATCGCCCGTGCCGCCTGCCGCACTTCGCGCACCTGCTTCAGCGGCAGCTTCGCCTGCTTGGCGACCTCCTCCTCGGTCGGTTGCCGGCCGAGCTTCGGCGCCAGTGACCGCTCGGCGCGAGCGATCCGCTGCTCGCGGTCGGCGATGTGCACGGGGATCCGGATCGTGCGCGACTTGTTCGCGACTCCGCGCTGCACCGCCTGGCGGATCCACCACGTCGCGTACGTCGAGAACTTGAACCCCCGGCGCCAGTCGAACTTCTCGACAGCGCGGATCAGCCCGATGATCCCTTCCTGGATCAGGTCGAGCAGCGAGAGCCCGTGCCCCTGGTACTTCTTCGCGATCGAGACGACGAGCCGCAGGTTCGAGTTGATCATCCGCTCCTTCGCCTCGGCGTCGCCGCGCTCGATGCGCTTGGCGAGCTCGACCTCTTCCTCCTTGGTGAGCAGCGGCCAGCGGCCCGCTTCGTTGAGGAAGAGCTGGAGCGCGTCCGTGGTCGCGACGGCCAGGTCGCCGTTCACGTAGGTGCTGTCCTCCGACTCGCGCCCGCAGTCGTCGGTCAGCTCGATGCTGCGCTCCTCGAGCTGCTCGTAGAACCGCGCGACCTCGTCGTCGTCGAGCTCGTGCTCCGCGACGAGCTCGTTGAACTGCGAGAGGTTGACGCAGCCCTCCTGCTCGCCGCGCGTGATCAGCGACTCGATCTGCTCGTGTCCGCTCTCGTTCATACGTCAGTCGTTCCCGCTTCAGCGCGCGTTCACGCTTGCCTGAACGAGCTTAGAGCAGGCCGCAGTAGCGCGCCGTGTTCGGCCAGGGCGAGTAGCCGCGGCCGCTCCGGTGCGCGCGCTCGGCGACCCACATCTGCTCGACCGGCGTCCAGCGGTTCGCCCAGCCGCGGCGAAGCAGCTCCGCGGGAGCGTAGGTGCGCATGAAGCCGCTGTCCATCTGCAGCCCGCCCCAGTACGGGTCGCCGGCATCGGACCAGCTGCCCTCGAAGCGATGGATGCAGAGCCACGCGCGCTTGTGCGGCGGGTGCGCGGCCAGCCAGCCCATGCGGCGGGCCTGGGCGCTCCAGTAGTGAAGGGCGCGAGGGCTGTGCACCGAGGCGTGCGACGAGGCGCGGCGAACGCCCATCAACACCTGCCAGCGCCAGGCGGCGCTGCGGAGCCGGCGGACGACCGCCGGGTTCACGTGCCGCCGCCGTTCGTTCCGCAACGTGGCCACGGACGGACGTTTCTTGGCCGCCCAGGGACTGGCTCCACGCCCCGGCAGCGCCGACGCCGCCGCGAGCGTGGTCACGGTCGCCGCGCCGATCAGCAGCACCGCGAGCACAGGCAACAGAACGCGTTTTGGATTCACCGCAGCGACCCCTCCTCGGGCCCGACTCGTTTCGGCTCTCCCGGGGCGCGTCCGCGTGACGGCGCGGCAACACAGCGCTCGGTGGCCTGGTCGGTTCGACCTTGTTCCGAGAGTGTCCGACGGCCAAACCTCCTCAGAGTTAGTCGAATCTCGTGGCGAATGCCACGAAGTGCGCCGCGAACCCGCTTGCTACGGTCGCCTGATGCGCCGGCTCGTCGTCCTCCTCAGCGCGATCGTGGCGCTCGACATCACGTTCTTCGCGGCCCTGACGCCCCTGCTGCCGCACTTCGTCAGCGCGTACGGCCTGTCGAAGGGCGCCGCCGGAGTGCTGTCTGCCAGCTATGCCGCCGGTGTGCTCGCGGCCTCGCTCCCGAGCGGACTCGCGGCTGCGAGGTACGGCCCGCGGCGGGCTGCGCTGGCCGGCGTCTGCCTGACCGCCGTCGCCAGCCTCGGCTTCGCGTTCGCCGGGAGCGCGTGGACGCTCGGCGCGGCCAGGTTGCTGCAGGGCGTCGGCAGCGCGCTCTCCTGGGCGGGCGCCCTCGCCTGGCTCGTGGCCGCCGCACCGCGTGAGCGACGCGGCGCGCTGATCGGGACGACGATGGGCGCCGCCGTCTTCGGCGCGCTGCTGGGGCCGGTCCTCGGCGCGATCGCGAGCGTCGCCGGCGTCCGCGCGACCTTCACCGGCGTAGCGCTCCTCGGCGGCGTCCTCGCGACGTGGGTCGCGCTCTCACCGGGCGTGCCCGCACACCCGCAGCCGATGGCCGAGCTCTTCCGCCGCGCCGACCGGCGCCTGCTCGGAGGCATGTGGCTGCTGGTGCTGCCGGCGCTGCTCTTCGGCGTGCTCGTCGTGCTCGTGCCGCTCCGGCTCCACGCCGACGGTTGGGGTGGCGTCGCGATCGGCGCTGTCTTCCTCGTGACGGCCGCCGTCGAGACCGTGCTCAACCCGGTGCTCGGCCGCGTGACCGACCGGCACGGGCTGCTGATGCCGATCCGGATCGCGCTCGCCGCATCGGTGTTCGTCTCGATCGCGTTCGCGGTCGCCCGCTCGGCGCCGGCGGTCGCAGTGCTGGTCGTCCTGTCGGGACTCGCCTACGGCGGCTTCTATACGCCGGGCATGACGCTGCTGACCAACGCGGCGGAGCGGCGCGGCATCTCCGCCGCGCTGGCCTTCGGCGCGATGAACGGCGCGTGGGCGGCCGGCAACGTGATCGGGCCGGCGCTCGGCGGCTGGCTCGCCGAGCTCGCGGGCGACGCGCTCCCGTACCTCCTGCTCGCCGTGGTCTGCCTCGCGAGCCTCGCAGCGACGATGCAGGTCGGGCCGCGCTACCTCCAGCCGAGGTCGCGGCCGAGCAGCTCGTAGAGCCGCCGGTTCGGCTCCTCGAACTCGGCCGCCAGGCGCTCGCGCGTCTCGGGCTTCATCGGCTCGTACTGCCGCTCGTAGACACGCGGGTACGCGTCGAGCCGGTGCGGCTGTGCGCCGAGGAACTCCAGCACGCGTGCGTGGGTGCCCGCGGGGTCGCCCGCGAGGTCGTCGCTCGGCACGACAAGCAGCTGCTCTTGCGGGAAGACCGCGAGCCAGCGCTCGAGCTGCTCCGCATAGCGGCCGCGCGCCTTGTACGTGTGGCTCCACCACTCGCGGCTGAAGTAGCCCGGGTCGGCGAGCATCCGCTCCACCTCGCCGCGCAGCCGCTCGTCCTCGGCGCCGAGGGCCTCCTCGAATGAGAGCGGCTCGCGCCCGAGCGCGACCTCGTGGTTGTAGTGCGAGAGCGCGCGGTCGACCGGGTTGCGCACGAGCGCGACCAGGCGCGCGTCCGGCACGGCCTCCTGCACGCGCTCCGGGCCGAGCGGGTGGAACACGTAGCTCGGGCTCGCCTCGCCGACGAGCTTCCCGCGCGTCCGGGCGCGGTTCGGGAAGTTGCCGCGGTACCACTTGACCCCGCGCACCCAGTGCCGGTCGAAGAAGCTGACCTCCTTCCACGACGGGCCGGTCAGGTCGGGATGGCGGCGCAGGTACTCGTAGAGCGCGGTCGTGCCGGCCTTCTGCGCGCCGAGAATGAGGAAGTCCGGCAACGGGCGGAACGGCGAGGTCACCGTGCCGTAGGCCCAGATGCCGCTGCGCAAGACGGCCCGGACCGGCTCCGGAAGCGTCGGGATCAGCGTGGCCGGGCTGCGCACGGCGGCGAGCCTATCCGGGCGCTCGGTAGTTCCGGGCACGTGGATCAGCGTTTCCGCCGATTGCGCCGCGGCCGCCCGGGCGGAGACTCGTGGCAGAGCAAGGAAAGGAGGAGTCATGTACCGGACGATCGTCTGGGCGACCGACGGCTCCGCGCATGCTGACCACGCGCTGCCGTTTGCACGCGAGCTGGCGGCGCTGACGCACGCGAAGCTCGTGGTGCTGCACGCCGCCGAGATCGTTGCGGCCGGCCGCGCGAGCGGCGAGACCGTCCTCGCGGACGAGCCCGAGCTCGCGGGGCAGGTCCGCGAACAGGCGAGAGCCCTCGAGGCCGACGGCTTCGACGTCGAGGTGCGGATCGAGCAGGGCCGCGAGAGCGCGGCGAGGCTGATCGCGAAGGCCGCGACCGAGATCGAGGCCGACCTGATCGTCGTCGGCACCCGCGGCCATAGCCCGATCGCAGGCGCGCTGGCCGGCAGCGTCGCGCAGCACCTGCTGCACGAGGCGCCCTGCCCGGTGCTCGCGGTGCCTTCCGGCGTGCGCGAGCTCGCTACTCGGGCGTGACATAGGCGGCGGTGAGGCCGCCGTCGACCAGGAAGGTCGAGCCGGTCACGTAGGACGACTCGTCAGACGCGAGGAAGAGCGCGCCGAGCGCGATCTCGCGGGCCTTGGCGAGCCGTCCCATCGGCAGGTGCACTCGCCGCCGCTCGTATGCGGCCGGGTCGTCTTCGAACAACCGCATCAGGAGCGGCGTCTCGACCGGCCCCGGGCAAAGTGCGTTCACGCGAACGCCCTGCCGCGCGAACTCGACCGCCAGCTCTCGGGTCATCGAGAGCACGGCGCCCTTCGAGGCGGTGTACGCGATCTGCGACGTCGCCGCGCCGACGAGCGCGACGAACGAGGCGACGTTGATCACCGAGCCGCTCCCGCGCTCGAGCAGCCGCGGGATCCCGTGCCGGCAGCAGAGGTAGACGCCCTTCGTGTTCACGCCGAGCACGCGGTCCCACGCGTCCGGCTCGGTCTCGAGAACGGACGCGTCGTCCGCGGGCATGATCCCGGCGTTGTTGTAGAGCACGTCGACGCCGCCGTAGCGCTCGACCGCCGCCGCGTACATCGCCTCGACGCTCGCCGCGTCGGTGACGTCGACCTGCTGGAAGAACGCCTCGCGGCAGGCCGCCGCCGCCTCCTCCCCGGCCTCGGCGCTGACGTCGGCTACGCAGACGGACGCGCCTTCCTTCGAGAAGAGCACCGCCGCTTCGCGCCCGATCCCGCCGGCCGCGCCGGTGATCACCGCGACCTTCCCGTCGAGCCGGCCCATCAGTCCGTCGCCACGAACACGTTCTTGATCTCGGAGTAGCCCTCGAGCGCGTGCATCCCGAGCTCCCGGCCGAAGCCCGACTGCTTGAAGCCGCCGAAGGGCGTCGACACGCGCACGGAGGTGTTCGCGTTGATCGACAGCACACCCGTCTCGAGCGCCCGCGCCACGCGCAGCGCCCGAGCGCCGTTCTCGGTCCAGATCGAGCCCGAGAGGCCGTAGGGCGTGTCGTTGGCGATCCGGATCGCGTCGGCCTCGTCCTCGAACGGGATCACCGCCGCGACCGGGCCGAAGACCTCTTCGCGCGCGACGCGGTCGTCGTTCGAGGCCTCGACGAGCGTGCACGGGAACCAGAAGCCCTTGCCGTCCGGCGCCTCTCCGCGGAAGACGACGTCGCCGTTCACGAACGACGACACCGACTCGCGCTGCGCCGCCGAGATCAGCGGGCCCATTTCGGTTGCGTCGTCCTCGGGGTCGCCCACCCGGACGCCGGCGGTCGCGTCCACCAGCAGGGAGACGAAGCGGTCGTAGGCGGAGCGCTCGACGAGGATGCGCGAGCGGGCGCAGCAGTCCTGGCCGGCGTTGCCGAAGACGGCGGACGGCGCCGCGCTCGCCGCGCGCTCGAGGTCGGCGTCCGCGAAGACGACGTTCGCCGACTTACCGCCGAGCTCGAGCGTCACGCGCTTGATCGTCCCGGCCGCCGCCTGCATCACGCCGCGCCCGACCTCGGTCGAGCCGGTAAAGCCGATCTTCGCCACCTCCGGGTGCTCGGCCAGCCGCTGCCCGACGACACGGCCCGGACCGACGACGACGTTGACGACGCCTTCCGGGATCCCCGCCTCGAGCGCGAGCTCTCCGAGCCGAACGGCCGTGAGCGGCGTCAGCTCGGCCGGCTTGAGCACGACCGTGTTGCCGCAGGCGAGCGCCGGCCCGAGCTTCCACGACGCGATGTTGAGCGGGAAGTTCCACGGCACGATCAGGCCGACGACGCCGAGCGGCTCGCGGAAGGTCATGTCGATCCCGCCGCCGACGGGGATCGTCTCGCCATGGTGCTTGTCGACCGCGCCGGCGTAGAAGTGGAAGACGTCGGCGACCATGCCGACCTCGCCGCGCGAGTCGGAGATCGGCTTGCCGACGTTCCGCGTCTCCAGCAGCGCCAGCTCCTCGGCGTGCTCCTCGACCAGCGTCGCGAGCCGGCGCAGCAGCCGCGCCCGGTCGGCGGGAGCGACCGCCCGCCACGCGGGGAACGCATCCCGCGCCCGCGCGACGGCGGCGTCTGTCTCCTCGACGCCCGCTTCTGGCAGCTCGGCGATCGGCTCCTCGGTCGCCGGGTTGAGGACGGTCACGGCCACGGTGGGATTACACACCACCGTGGCCGCGAGAGATCAGCTGTCCTGGCCCTTGAAGAGCCCGACGAGGTTCCCGTCGGGGTCGGTGAACATCGCGAACGTGACCATCTCCATCTCGGTCACGGGGACGACCGCCTTGCCGCCGAGGCTCTCGACCTTGTCGAGCGCCGCCTGCGGGTCGTCGACCTGGACGTAGAACGTCGCGTGGCCGCCGGTGCCCTCCGGGGCCTGGCCGACGCCGCCGCCGATGCCGCTCTCGGGCTGGCCCATCATTCCGTAGCCCATCCCGGTCGGGTCCTCCAGCTTCCAGCCGAACGCCTCCGAGTAGAACCGCTGCAGCGCCGGCCCGTCCTTGCCCACGACCTCGAACCACGTCACGGGGCTGGCCATGGTGCCTCCTTCCGTCGAAGACCTGTACGACCTTACGACGAACGGGGCGGGCGTGGTTCGACAGTCCCGCGGTAGCGCTCCGACTCGGTGACGAGCTCCTGGAAGAGGCGCATGTCCTCGCCGGCCTCGGGATGCCAGAGCACGCCGATCGTGAAGCGGCGCGACGGGTCCTCGAGCGCCTCGACGCTGCCGTCGTCGGCGTGGGCGGCCTCCCGCAGGCCTGAGCCGATCTTCCCGAAGCCCTGGTGGTGATGGGACTTCACGGGCGCGTGCTCGCCGAGCATGGAGCCGAGCCGCGTCTCGGGCTCGAGCGTGACGCCGTGGTCCGCGTACTGGCCCGGCGTGTGCTTGTGCCGGTCGTGCCCGACCTCGTCGGGCAGGTGCTGGACCAGGTCCCCGCCGAGCCCGATGTTCAGCAGCTGCGAG
This sequence comes from uncultured Actinomycetes bacterium, assembly GCA_963765785.1. Lineage (GTDB taxonomy): Bacteria > Actinomycetota > Thermoleophilia > Gaiellales > Gaiellaceae > AC-32. The sequence goes on along the minus strand of CAVXXW010000009.1, from coordinate 414,726 downwards.
CCGCGGCAGACCGCGAGCACCGGCATGTCCCGCGCCAGCGCCGCCTCCAGCAGCGCCAGCTCGCCGCGGTCGCGCTCCTCGACGATCCCGTCTGTCTCGGTGTGACGGTCCTGTCCGTACAGCGACGGGTCGAGGTCGCCTCCGCCGGAGAAGATGATCCCGTCGAGCGCGTCCAGCGTCTCTTCGACGCCGTCGGTGCTCGGCGGCACGAGCAACGGCCGCCCGCCGGCGTGCTCGACCGCGCGCACGTAGTCGACCGGCACGAGCGCCGACTCCTCCTCCCAGTCGCCGTGCGTCGCCGGCACGACGTACGTCGTGATCCCGATCAGCGGCTTCATCCGCGCTCGAACAGCCGCTCGCGCTCCCAGCAGGTGACCGCCTCGTCGAAGAGGCGCTGCTCGACGCGGCCGTAGTTGAGGTAGTGGTCGATGACGTCGTCGCCGAGCGCAGCCCGTGCCATCGAGCCGTGCTCGAGCGCGTCGACCGCCTCCCGCAGCGCGTGCGGAAAGCGCTCGGCGTCCGACTCGTACGCGTTGCCCTCGAGCGGCTGCGGCAGCTCGAGCTTCTGCTCGATCCCGTAGAGCCCGGCCGCGATCAGCGCCGCGAAGGCGAGGTACGGATTGACGTCGCCGCCAGGGATCCGCGTCTCGACGCGCTGCGACGGCCCGTGCCCGACGATGCGGAAGCCGCAGGTCCGGTTGTCGTGCCCCCAGGCGAGCGAGGTCGGAGCCCACGAGCCCGCGGTGTAACGCTTGTACGAGTTGATCGTCGGAGCGAGGAAGAGCGCGAGCTCCCGGAGGCACGCGATCCAGCCGGCGAGGTAGCGCTGGAAGACCTCGCTCTCGCCGTCGAAGGCGTTCGCGCCGTCGCGCCAGAGGCTCGAATGGATGTGGCACGAGCTGCCGATCCAGCCGTGGTCCGGCTTCGCCATGAAGGTGATCGAGCAGCCGTTCTGGTGCGCGATCTCCTTGGCGCCGTTCTTGTAGACGGCGTGGTTGTCGGCCATCGTCAGCGCGTCCGCGTAGCGCAGGTTGATCTCCTGCTGCCCGGGCCAGGCCTCGCCCTTCGAGCTTTCGATCTGGATCCCGGCGCCGGCCATCGCGAGGCGGATCTGGCGGATCAGCGGCTCGTCGAAGGTGGTCGCGAGGATGTGGTAGTCGAGGATGTACGGGACCGACGGGGTGAGGTCGCGGTAGTGCTTGGCGTGCGCCTCCTCGTAGCTCTCCTTGAGGAGGTAGAACTCGAGCTCGGAGCCCATCATCGGCTCGTAGCCGAGCGCCCGCGCCCGCTCGACCTGCGTCCGCAGCACCTGCCGGGGCGAGGCGACGACGGGCGAGCCGTCCGCCCAGCCGACGTCGCAGAGAACGAGCGCGGTGCCCTCGAGCCACGGGATCCGCCGCAGCGTCGAGAGGTCGGGCGTGAGCACGAAGTCGCCGTAGCCCTGCTCCCAGCTCGCCATCGCGTAGCCGGCCTGCGGGTCCATCTCCATGTCGAGGGCGAGCAGGTAGTTGCAGCCCTCGACCCCGTGCTCGGCCGACTCCTCGAGGAAGAACTCGGCGTGCTCGCGCTTGCCGAGGAGGCGGCCCTGCATATCGGTGAACGCGGCGACGACGGTGTCGATCTCGCCCCGCTCGACCTGCTCCCTCAGCTCGTCGATGGTCAGCATCTGCTCTCCCGAAGTGCGAGGGAGCCGGCGAACCGGCTCCCTCGAGACGACCAGTCCTGCGCCGAGTCTATGCCGCGGTCACCGGGGCGCTGCCGCCCGACTCGTACTGCGCGTCGATTCGCGCGAGCTCTTCCTCCGAGCCCTGCGCGATCGGGCCCTTGAACCACTTGCGCGCCGAGACGAGCCACCAGCCGCCTACCAGCACAAGCGTGCCGAGGACCGCGATCGGCGCGTAGTTGAAGGACAGCCACGTGAAGTCCTTGTTCCACGGGACTCCGGTCGGCGTGATCGGCAGGATGAAGAGGATCGAGATGAACCCGACCCAGAGGCACGCGATGATCCCGATCGGCTTGTACCAGCGGCCGAGCGTCCACTCGCCCGGCTCCCAGCTGTCGCCCTGGCGAAGCCGCAGGAAGATCGGCATCGCGTAGGCGAGGTAGAGCGCGATCGTCGCGATCGACGTCACCGCCGCGTAGGCCACGTACCCGGCACCGACGCCAATGTCCTGCGAGAAGTACGCGGGGAACGCGCACAGGAAGGCGAGCACCGCGATCGCGCCGGCCGCGAGATACGGGACGCGCTCCCCGTTCAGGCGCCGCCAGAGCTGGTGGCCCGGCACCGCCCGGTCGCGCGAGAACGCGTACATCATCCGGGATGCGGAGGTGATCGACGACATGCCGCAGAAGAACTGCGCGCCGACCGTGATGAAGAGCATCACCTTCGCGGTCTTGGCGCCCAGGGCGTCGAGGTACACCTGCTTGACGGCGAAGATCCCGGCGCCCGTGGTCGCGGTGAAGCTCTGGATCGCGAACGTCACGCCGAGGGCGAGGATGTAGCCGAAGATCGCGGAGACGACGATCGACATCACCACGCCGCGCGCCGCGGCTTTCGACGCGTCTCTCGTCTCCTCGCTCATGTGGGCCGAGGCGTCGTACCCGGTGTAGGTGTACTGCGCCTGCAGCAGGCCGAGCAGGAGCACGAACCCCAGCCAGGCGTGCGAGAAGCCGCTGTTGTTGATCGTGTGCGTGAACACCGTCGAGACCGACTGGTGGTTGTCGGGCTTGAAAACCAGGAAGCCGACGATGATCGCGACGCCGAACACGTGCCACCAGACCGAGATGTCGTTCAGGAAGGCGACCAGCCGCACGCTGAAGACGTTCAGCAGGACGTGCAGCGCGAGGATGACCGCGTACACGTAGATGATCGTGTGCGGCGTCGCCGGGAACGTGCCCGGCCAGAGCAGGTTGAGGAGCGCCGTCGTGAAGATCGCCGCGCCGTAGTCGATGCCGGCCGTGATCGCGATCTGCCCGATCAGGTTGAACCAGCCGGTGAACCAGCCCCAACCCGGGCCGCCCATCCTGGACGACCAGTAGTAGAGACCGCCTGCCGTCGGGTACTTCGAGGCGATCTCCGCCATCCCGAGCCCCACGATCAGAACGAAGACCGAGACCAGCGGCCAGCCCCACGCCTCCATGACCGGGCCGCCGTAGTTGATCCCGGTCGCGTAGAGCGTGAGCGTCCCCGAGAGGACCGAGATGATCGTGAACGAGATGGCGAAGTTCGAGAACCCCGACATCCCGCGCCGCAGTTCCTGCGCATAGCCGAGCGCATGGAGCATGCGACGGTCCTTGTCTTGCTGCGCGTAATCCGCCAAGGCGCACTCCTTGTCAGTGGACGCGCGATTCTCTCGCGCGATGCGCGCTAACTCAAGGGGTGGCGCTGCGCAATCCGCAGGCAACCCATCGCCTGAGCACGCTTTGCGGCGTCGGCGTTACGGTTGACGCCGATGCGAGAGGGGACGGCGGTCGGCCTCGTGGGCTGCGGCTCGTGGGGATGCTTCATCCTGCGCGACCTGCTTGCGCTCGGGTGCCGCGTGACGGTCGTGGCGCGTACGGAGGCGAGCCGCGAGCGAGCGCGCGTGAGGCCGCGGAGATCGTCGGCTCGGTCGTCGAGCCGCCCGAGGTCGAGGGCATCGTCGTCGCCACGCCCACCAGCACCCACGCGGAGGTCGTGGAGGAAGCGCTCGGCCTCGGCGTGCCGTCTTCGTCGAGAAGCCGCTCACCGACGACGCCGCCGCCGCGGAGCGATTGGCGAGCGCGGCCGAGGACCGGCTGTTCGTGATGGACAAGTGGCGCTATCACCCGGGGGGCGCGCTCGTCGTGCGCCGCATCGCTGAGCTCCGGAGCCTGGCGGCCTCGTGAGCGTCGCCGCGACCGTCCTGATCCCGACTCACGACCACGGGCCGACCCTGCTGCGCTCGGTGCCGAGCGCGCTCGCGCAGACGGTGACGAACCTCGAGGTGCTCGTCGTCGGCGACGGCGCTCCGGACGAGACGCGCGAGCTGATGGCAGAGCTGACCCGGTCGGACGACCGCGTCCGCTTCTTCGACAATCCCAAGGGCGCCCGGCTCGGTGAAGAGCACCGGCACCGAGCGCTGCAGGAGGCGCGAGGCGAGATCGTCTGCTACCTCTCGGACGACGACCTCTGGCTGCCCGGCCACGTCGAGGAACTGCACGCGCTGCTCGAGGACGCCGACGTCGCGCACACGCTCTCATTCGGGATCGACCCCGACGGCACGTTCCACGTCATGCGGCAGGACCTCGCGCGGGCCTACCACCGGGACGTGCTGCTCGGCGGCGAGAGCCGGATCCACCTCTCGATCACCGGTCACACGATGGAGCTCTACCGGCGGCTCCCCGGCGGCTGGCAGCCGACGCCAGAGGGGGTCTACACCGATCTGTATCTCTGGCAGCGGCTGCTCGCGCTCGACGACGTGCGCGCCGCCAGCGGCACGAAGCCGACCGTGGTGCACCTGCCGAGCTCGACGCGGCGCGGCTGGAGCTTCGACGAGCGGCTGGCAGAGCTCGACCGGTGGAACACGCCGGAGGCGATGGCCGAGCTCCCGCAGCGCGTGCTCGACGTCGCGCAGCCGGACCGAGCCGGTCTCGAAGAGGCGGTCTGGCACCTCGAGCTGGAGGCCGCGAACCTGCTGGCGGAGCGCGACGAGACGGTCGCGTACGCGCGGCGGCTCGAGGCGGAGCTCGCCGCAATCGGGGCCTCGGCGACGTGGCGCCTACGCGGGGCCGTCCTGGGAGTCCCCGGTCTCAGAGCGGTTGCGACGGTTCTAGCTCGGCGAGCAGGTCCGCGAGCGTCTGAGCGTCACGATCCCGGTCGGACATCCGAGCCGTAGCGACCGGCCAGGGAATCTCCAGCTCCGGGTCGTCCCAGCGGCAGCGGAGCTCGTCCGAGGAATCCCAGTACTCGCTCACCGCGTAGACGTGCAGCGACGGCTCGTGGAAGTAGAACCCGTGCGCGACTCCGCGCGGGATGACCAGTGCGGCGGGCTCGTCCTGCCGAAGCTCGACCACCGTGGCGAGACCTTCGCTCGGGGAGCCGCGCCGCAGGTCCCTCAGGCCGACGGACGCGTGGCCCACGGGGACGGTTCCACTGGACGGCTAGATGCCGGCGGCCCACTCGGCGCGGTAGAGCTCGGTGAAGACGCCGCGCTCGTCAGCGTGGGCGTCGAGCAGCCTGAGACGAGTGCCGTACGGAAGCTGCGTCGTCGAGACCGCCACGGGTACTTATACCGTGGCGTGGTGCCCGTCTGGTCGCCCGATCTCGACGTCGACCAGTCGCTCGTGCGGCGCCTGCTCGCGCAGTTCCCGAAGCTGTACGGCGCGCCGCTGCGCCGGCTCGCCACCGGCTGGGACAACAGCGTCTGGGTCGTCGCCGAGCGCTACGCCTTTCGGATCCCGCACCGCGCGGTTGCGATCCCGGGCGTCGAACGGGAGCTGGCCGCGCTGCCGCTCCTCGCACCGCGGCTCCCGCTGCCCGTGCCTCGACCGGTCTTCGTGGGGGAGCCGGCGGAGAGCTACCCTTGGCCGTTCTTCGGCGCGGAGCTCCTGGCGGGCGAGGAGGCCGGCTCGGCACGACTGGACGACGAACAGCGACTCGAAGTCGCGCTCGAGCTGGCGCGGTTCCTCCGCGCCCTGCACTCCGTCGAGGTCGAGCAGCCGCTGCCGCGCGACCCGAACGGCCGCGAGGACATGGCGAAGCGCACCGGCCTGGCCCGCGAAGAGCTTCGGCAGCTCGAGCAGCTCGGCGTCTGGCACGCGCCTGCGGAAGCCGAGGAGCTGCTCGCCGGCGCGGAGAGCCTGCCACCGCCCGAGGCGCCGGTCGTAACGCACGGCGACCTGCACTTCCGCCACCTGCTGGTCGAGGACGGCCGCGCGAGCGGCGTGATCGACTGGGGCGACGTGTGCCTCGCCGACCCGGCGATCGACCTGCCCTTGCTCTGGAGCTTCGTCGCGCCCGAGCAGCGGGACGCGTTCCTCGACGAGTACGGGCCCGTGAGCGACGGGCAGCTCTTCCGCGCGCGGGTGCTGTCGCTCCAGCTCTGCGCGACGCTCGCGCACTACGGACGCAGCGAAGGCAACGAGCCGGTCGAGCGCGCGGCCGTCGACGGGCTGGAGCGAACACTGGCCGGCTAGGCGAGGCCGGCGATCCACTCGGCGAAGAGCGGGTCGACGATCGCCTGCTTGCGGGCGTCGGCTTCGATCTCCGCGCGCGAGCGCAGTCGCTGCAGCGCCTTCTGCGCGCTCGGCTTGCTCAGCGCAAGCCGTTCCAGGACCGCCGAGCGGTACGGCGATCCGTCGCCGGCGATGATCGCGCGGAGCGTCTTCTGCTCGGAGGTGTCGAGCCCGCGCCACTGGGCCTCGAACTCCGGCTGGAGCTCGTCGAGCGCCGCCGCGTGCGCGCGCCCCCAGTCGTCGAGCGTCGCCGTGCCCTTCTGATCGACCTCCTCCCAGAGCCGGTGGGCCAGCAGCATCGCCCGCTGCGGGTGTCCCTTCGCCGAGGCGAGCAGCGGGTTGAGCGCCTCGCCGGCGCCGCGCTTCGTCTCCCGGAACCGGTCGGCTACGTAGGCGGCCAGGTCGTCGTCGCGAAGCCGTCCGAGCCGCAGCGGCACCGCCGAGCCGTACAGCGGCGCCTCCTTGTGCTCGAAAAGCTGCTTCATCAGGCCAGGCTCGGAGCCGGCGAACACGTACGAGGCGACCTCGCCCTGGAACTGGATATGGCTGCGCAGGATTCCGTCGAGCTCCGGCACCTTGCGCACGTCCTGGAACTCGTCGAGCGCGATGTACGCGCGGAAGCCGCCGGACTCCTCGAGTCGCAGCGGCAGGTCGAGCAGCGCGTGCAGCGCCGGCAGTGGATCCGTCTTCGGCTCGAGCTGCAGCCGCGCGCTGATCCCGAACGCGCCGAGGGAGAGGCCGAGGCCGGTCTTCTGGAGGAAGTCCTCGACGCGCGAGCGGATCGCTCCGCGGAGCTCCTTCGCGTACGCGCGCTCGAAGCGCACCGCGACGTCGGCGAGCGAGACGACGCCGTAGAGGTCGACGAGCACCGGGACCAGCCCTTCCTGCCGTTCGCCGTCCGCGAGCGCCCGCCGCAGCAGGCTCGTCTTGCCGTACTTGCGCGGCGCGTAGAGGCGGACGTAGTGACCGCCGACCGCGTGCTTGAGCAGCGCGTGGGTCTCCTCGTCGCGGTCGACGATCTGCTCTGGCTCGATCGGCCGCGAGTAGACGAACGGGTTCACGTCGGTGATCACGTCGTCCGTGAGGATACCTACCAGTAGTCCTGAGAGATACCGAGCAGTAGTCTCGCTGCATACCCGACTTGTGCCCGTTGCAGCGAGCGGTGCATCGGAGTACCCTCGAACGCGGGAGTCTCCAGGGGAGCATCGCGTGGTCTCTTCGCCGCCGAGATCGCTGGTGCAGCGCGTGTCGTTGTGCGCCGCGCTCGGGCTCGCCGCGGCCTTTCTCCTCCCCGGTCAGGCAGCTGCCCGGTTCGTCCCGCAGGACTCGACGCCGCCGATCGTGACCTATTCCATCGACGGGACGCCTGGGAACAACAACTGGTACACGGGGAGCGCGAGCGGCAAGTTCATCGTCGTCCACTGGGCGGTCAGCGACCCGGACGGGCCCATCCTCTCGACGACGGGCTGCGAGCCGGCGATCCGGATCGACGACCCGAACACGGGCACCACGCGGACCTGCTCGGCGACGAGCGACGGCGGGACGACGTCAGTCACGACGAAGCTGCTCAAGGTCGACGCGACTCCTCCTTCGACGACCGTGGCGCCGAGCCGGGCGCCGAACGCCGCCGGCTGGTACCGCTCAGGGGTGACCCTGACCTGGAGCGGCACCGACTCGACCTCCGGGATCGCCTCCTGCACCTCACCGCTCACGTACAGCGGGCCCGACACGACCGCGGTGACCGAGAGCGGCACCTGCCAGGACAACGCCGGCAACTGGTCCACGGCGCCGCTGACGCTGCACTACGACTCGACGCCGCCCGCGACGACCCCGGCACCGAGCCCGGCGCCGAATGCGAACGGCTGGCTCAACAGCGGCGTGCAGGTCACGTGGAACGGCTCCGACCCGACCTCGGGCGTCGCTTCCTGCAGTGCGAAGAGCAGCTACAGCAGCCCCGACACCGCCGGGACGACACTCAGCGGCAGCTGCACCGACAACGCCGGGAACACCGGCTCCGGGAACTTCACCGTCAAGCTCGACACAGGCGCGCCGACCACGACCGCCGCTCCCGCCCGCGCCGCCGAACGGCGCCGGCTGGTTCAACTCGGCGGTGACGATCACCGGCAGCGGTACCGACTCCCTCTCGGGAATCGGCTCGTGCACGTCGACGAGCTACAGCGGCCCCGACACGACCGGCACGAGCAGGAGCGTCAGCTGCACCGACAAGGCCGGCAACAGCTCGTCGGGCTCGTACGTCGTCAAGTACGACTCGACGCCGCCCGCCGTGGGCGCCACCACCGGGCGCGCTCCCGACCAGGGGTCGTGGTTCAACCACCCGGTCGACGTCGACTGGTCGGGCACGGACGGCACGTCGGGCATCGCCTCCTGCTCGTCGTCGACGTACAGCGGGCCGGACAACGCCAATGCTTCCGTCCAAGGCTCGTGCACCGACGCGGCCGGGAACAGCACGACTACGAGCTTCGGGCTGAAGTACGACTCGGCGCCGCCGGTCACGACCCCGTCGCCGAGCCCGGCGCCGAACGCGAACGGCTGGCTGAACTCGAAGGTCGACGTCACCTGGAACGGGACCGACGCGACCTCCGGAATCGCCTCCTGCAGCCCGAAGAGCACCTACAACGGCCCGGACACCGCCGGCACGACCGTGAGCGGCACCTGCACCGACAACGCCGGCAACAGCTCGGGTGCGTCGTTCACCGTGCACTACGACGCCACGCCGCCGACCACGACCGCCGCTCCCACCCGCGCGCCGAACGGGGCCGGCTGGTTCAACTCGGCGGTGACGATCACCGGCAGCGGTACCGACTCCCTCTCGGGATCGACTCGTGCACGTCGACGAGCTACAGCGGCCCCGACACGACCGGCACGAGCAGGAGCGTCACCTGCACCGACAAGGCCGGCAACAGCTCCTCGGGCTCGTACATGGTCAAGTACGACTCGACGCCACCCGCCCTCGGCACCGCCGACCGCCGCCCGAGCCCCGGACTCGAACGGCTGGTACAACCACCCGGTCGGCGTCACCTGGTCGGGAACCGACGCGACCTCCGGGATCGCGACGTGCTCGTCGCCGATGTACACCGCGCCCGACGGCGCGAACGCCACCGTCCCCGGCAGCTGCACCGATGTTGCCGGCAACACGTCGGCGTCCGACTTCACGCTCCATTACGACTCGACGCCGCCGACAGTCGCCGTCAGCGCCGCGCGCCCGCCGGATCACGACGGCTGGTACAACCAGCCGGTCTCGATCAGTTGGAGCGGCAGCGATGCCACTTCCGGGATCGCGTCATGCACGGCGCCGGTCACCTACAGCGGCCCCGACAGCAGCAACGCGAGCTCCGGCGGCAGCTGCACCGATCGCGCCGGGAACAGCGCCTCGCCTCCCGCGCTCTCCTTCCGTTACGACGCAACACCGCCGGCCGTGCAGCCGGCGGCCTCGCGACCGCCCGACTCGAACGGCTGGTACAACCACGGGCTGACGGTGAACTGGAGCGGCGCCGACCCGGTCTCCGGCATCGCCTCCTGCAGCTCCTACTCGTACGGCGGGCCCGACGCTGCCGCCGTCCAGCCGAACGGTACGTGCACGGACAAGGCGGGCAACACCTCGGCCCCGGTCCCGTTCGGGTTCCGTTTCGACGCCACGACGCCGATGGGCATCACCGCCGGGCCCGCTCGGCCGCCTGACCATGACGGCTGGTACAACCGCCCGTTCGCCGTCAAGTGGTCGGGCTCGGACGCGCTGTCGGGGATCGCGTCCTGCTCGACCGCGACGTACGGCGGGCCGACCAACAGCGCCACCGCGCTGAGCGGCAGCTGCACCGACCAGGCCGGCAACACGAGCGGAGCTGTCGGCTACGCCTTCAAGTACGACTCGACGCCGCCCAACTTCGACCGGATCAACCTGACGCCGCGCGACGACGCCGTGAGCCTCCGCTGGCGCACGTCCGGCGCAACCAGCTTCAAGGTCACCCGCAAGCCCGGGATCGGCAGCGCAGGCTCGAGCGTCGTCTACGACGGACCGTCCTCCTCGTTCACGGATCGCAAGGTGGACAACTACGTCCGCTACACGTACGTCGTCACGGCGGAGGACAACGCGGGCAACGAGCTCGCCCGCAGCGCCAGCGCGATGCCTATGCCAGTGCTCTACGCGCCGCGGCCCGGAGCCCGCGTCGCTCCTGGCAGCTCGCCCACCTTTGCGTGGCGCCCGGCCCGCAGCGCGCGCTACTACAACGTCCAGCTCTGGCTCGGCGGCCGCGCGGTCGCGAGCTGGTGGCCCGCGCGACCGCAGCTGAAGATGCCGGCCCGCTGGCGGTTCGGCGGCTCGCCCCACACGCTCCAGGCCGGCAGCTACACGTGGTACGTCTGGCCCGGCCGCGGGGCGCGACGGCACGGCCGCTATTGGCCGCTGCTCGGCAAGAGCACGTTCGTTGTCGGGTCGGGCTAGCGCGCGACGGCCGCGACGGCGCCCTCGAGTGCCGCGTGCACCTCGGCTGCGACGTAGATCGTCCACGGGTGCGGCGGCGTCCCGCCCGTGTAGACGACCACCGGCATCCCAAGCGTGTGCGCGTGCCACGCCTCCATCGCGGTCCCCTCGTCGGGCGCGGTGAACGCGGCCAGCACCGCGTCGCAGGAGGCGATCTCCTCGAGGTCGCCCTCGACGATCTCGGCCTCGCGCCCCTCGGTGCGGCCGCGGAAGTCGCGGCGCATCGGGTCGACCGGCTCGCATCCTGCAGCGAGAAGCAGCTCCGAGGCCCGTCGCCGGTACTCGTCGGCGAACGGCGGCCCGGCCAGGTAGACGCGCTTCACGGCGGCGTACAGTACGCGGCATGAGCGAACGGCCCGGAGAGTTCGTCGCGCTCGGCCACGCCGGCTCCGACCACTACGCGGGCCTCGAGACGTTCGAGAACCCGGGCGTCGCCCGCGTCGAGATGACGAGCGACGAGCTCATCGCCGTCTGTCCGATCACGAACCAGCCGGACATGTACGTGGCGACGATCGAGTACGAGCCCGACCGGCTCTGCCTCGAGTCGAAGTCGCTCAAGCTCTACCTGGCGAGCTTCCGCAACGAAGGCGTGTTCTGCGAGGCCCTGGCCGTCCGGATCCGGGACGACGTCGGGGCCACGCTAGAGCTCGGCGCCGAGCGTGTCACCGTCACCCTGGAGCAGAAGGCCCGCGGCGGCATCACGATCGTCGCCCAGACCTGAGCCTGAGGCGTCGCTTGCGATGCCGCCAAAGAGGTCGCGCCGGCTTTGCTGGTGTGACCGTCTCAAAATTCGACCCCGGCGACCCGGCGTTCCTCGCCGATCCCTACCCGCGGCTCGCGGAGCTGCGGGAGGAGGCGCCGCTCCACCACGAGGAGCGGCTCGAGCGCTGGCTCGTCACCCGGTACGCCGACGTGCGCGCCTGCCTGCGGGACCGCCGGCTCGGGCGCAACTTCCGCCACGTCGGCGGCGAGGACGAGTTCGACGCGGCCGAGCCGCTCGATCCTCGCTGGCAGCCGTTCTGGAACACCGAGCGCTGGAGCCTGCTCTGGCTCGAGCCGCCGGAGCACACGCGCATCCGCAAGCTCGTGGCCGCGGCCTTCACGCCGCGCTCGGTCGAAAGCCTGCGGGCGCCGTCCGAGCAGCTCTCCCGAGAGCTCCTGCCCGACGGACGTTTCGAGCTGCTTCGAGACTACGCCCAGCCGTACTCGATCGCAGTCATCTGCCGCCTGCTCGGCGTCCCGACCGACCGCGGCCGCGACCTGCTCGACTGGTCGCACGCGATGGTGAAGATGTACGAGCTCGACACGACCCTCGAGCAGGCTGAGCGGGCAACGCGGGCGGCGGCCGAGTTCACCGCGTACGTCGAGTCGCTGATCGCGAAACGGCGGCGCGACCCTCGGGACGACATGGTCACGCGCCTGGTCGAGGTCGAGGTCGAGGGCAAGCGGCTGACGGACGCGCAGATCGTCTCGACGATGATCGTGCTCCTCAACGCCGGACACGAGGCGACCGTGAACACGCTCGGCAACGGCGTGCTCGCGCTTTTGTCCCACCCGGAGCAGTGGCAGCGCCTCGTCGACGGAGACGTCGAGCCCAGGGACGCGGTCGAGGAGCTGATCCGTTGGGACCCGCCACTGCAGCTGTTCGAGCGCTGGGTGCTCGAGGACGGCGTCGAGATCGCGGGCCGGCCGGTTTCCAGAGGCGCGAAGGTCGCGCTGCTGTTCGGCTCGGCGAACCGCGACCCTCGTGTCTTCGAGGACCCGGACGCGTTCGACGTCGGCCGCCCGAATGCCGCCGAGCACATCGGCTTCGGCGGCGGCATCCACGTCTGCATCGGCGCGCCCCTGGCGCGGATCGAGCTGGCCGCCGCGCTCGGCGCCCTGGTCGAGCGGGCGCCGGGGCTCTCCCTGGCGGAGGAGCCCCGGCGCAACCGCGCATTCGTGATCTGGGGCCTCGAAGGCCTCCAGGTCTCGGCCTAGGGCGAGACCGCGAAGAGCAGGAACTGCGTGAACTGCGACGCGGCGAAGTTGTTGTCGCTGACCAGCACGAGCGACTGCCGCCCGTCGGAAAGCTTCGGGCCCCACGTCATGCCCTCGACGTTGTCGAGCGGGATCCCGAGAGAGCCGAGGTCGAAGAGCAGCGTCTTCTGCGCGGGCTTCACGTCGAGGCCGGCGAGGCTCCGCGTGCCGAGCACGTTCGTCGCACCGGGCAGCGCCACTTCGTAGAGCTTGATCTCGTTGCCCGTGCCGGGGACGCCGACCGAGAACGAGCGCTCCATCGAGAGCATCAGCTCGTTGTTGAACGGCAGCAGCTCCGTGATCCCGTTGACCGCGAACTGCGTCGGCGGGATCGGCGGTTGGAAGATCGGATCGGTCTCGTAGAGGTACTCGCGGTCCAGCTGTCCCGTCTGCAGGTTGTAGCGGAGGATCCGCGACGGGCTTCCGTTCGTCGGCGTCGCCGCTGGGCCGTCCTGAAAGAGCGCGTTCTCCGTCGCGGTGAAGAAGAACCGGCCGTTCGGCGGCACGCCGGCCGACTCGAACGCGAGGTTGAATCGGATGCCGCTCGAGTGGTCGGCGGTCGGCAGGTAGTAACCCGGCACAGGCAGGTCGGCGAGGTAGTCGCCCGCGAGGTCGTAGCGGCGAACGAACGGCGCGAGCAGCGTGTTCGTGTTGCCCTCGGAGGTGAGGATCAGCTCGCGGTCCTTGGTGAGCGCGAGCCCTTCGGGGTCGAGGCCTCCGGTCGGGTACGGGCCGCCGCCCGGCTTCTGCAGCGTCGTGACCGCGTCGAAGTGGACGTCGCTCGCGTCGAAGGTCGGGCCGACGTCGATCCCGACGGTGTAGAACCGCGCCGGGTTGATCTGCGACTGGTCGTCCGAGAGCGTGTAGTAGACGTTCTGCTCCGGGTCGTAGGTGATCGAGGAGAGGCCCCCGATCGTCGTACCGGCGAAGGTCGCGCCGGTCGGGATGATTGCCTGCCCGATGAACTGGAGCGAAGGCCGATGCGCATTCGGCGAGACGGCGCCTGCCGGTGAGACAAGAAGCACAAGCGCGGCCAGCACGCCCGTGAGCAGGATCAGGTAACGGCGTGGAGTCACGTGGAACCCCCCTGGTAGCTGTCTGTCGTGGCGGCCGCAGCCTAAGGGAGGCCGGGCCTGCGCGCGCAGGCCCGGCCTTAGAGAGACGTCAGGGCAGCGTCACGAACTGCCCGAGGAACGACCGGGCTGACGGCGTGTCGAGCCGGTAGTCCACGTTCGTCGAGCGGCAGGGCGTGTCGCCCGTGATCGTCGTGCCGGCGATGATGTTCGTCTCGGAGGCCCCGGCGCCGAGGAAGTTCGGGCCGCCGGAGTCGCCGTAGCAGGTGCCGCCGTCGCCGTGGGACGGGTTCATCGACAGCTTCAGCCACGTCTGTGTGGTGGCGTTGAACGTGCCGACCGTGCGGTAACGGACGTCCGCGTAGTGGAAGGTCTTCCCGCCCGCGCCGCTGGTGACCGACTGCGCGCCGTAGCCGACAGGAGTGAACTGCTGATCGTTCGGCAGGTTCGACAGGGAGTCGGCCGCGGGCAGCCGCGCCGGCGAGATCCCGGTGACGGGCTCGTCGAGCACGACCACGGCCATGTCGTGCGGATCGCCGGACGTCTTCTTGTACGCGGGGTCGCCGTGCCACGTGCCCCAGTAGGTCGTGCTGGTCGCGCGGTCGAACGTGGACGCGAACGTCACCTCGACGCGGCTGACGCCCTCGTCGCAGTGCTCGGCCGTCAGGAAGACGCGCGGCGAGATCAGCGTCCCCGTGCACTCCTCCCACGTCCCGTCGGAGAACGCCTGCTGCGCGAGCAGCGCGCCGACCTCGGGGTGCGCGTTCCCGTCGGGCTCGCCGTTCGTGATCGCGCTGCCGGCCGCCGCGAACACGAGCGCGCCCGCGAGCGCGGCGAAAGCGATTGCCTTCTTCATCCGTTCCTCCCCTGGCCTCGGATTCCGGTCGCAGCCTAGCCCGAGAAGCGCCAGAGATCCACGTCGATCACCGGCCGGTAGCCGATCCGCTGGTAGATGTTGTTCGAGGTCGGGTTCGCGAGGTCGGTGAAGAGGAAGCAGAACCGTCTGCCCTCGTCGAGCAGCCGCTGCGTCAGCGCGGCCGTGAGCGCGCTCGCGTAGCCGCGGCCGCGCAACTCCGGCGGCGTGTAGACCGGCCCGACGCGGATGCCGTTGGGCGTGCGGCCGCCGAAGCCGGCCATCGACACAGCCTCGCCGTCATCCCAGAGGACGAGGCCGCCGTCCGGATCCTGGCTGCGGCGGTCGACGAACTCCTCGCTCGAGTCGGGCTCCGGCCCGTGCAGCGCCTCGGCGACGAAGGCGTCCATCCACTCGACGGCCACCACGCGGTCCCGGCTCTCGTAGTCGCGCATGTCGCCGGAGACGTTCTCCGGCGCGTCTGCGTGGTCGGCGCGGAAGCACCGCTGCTCGATTTCGAGGCGGCCCTGCGCGCCGGTCGCTTCCTCCCAGAGGTCGGCGAACCGGCCCGCCGGCGCCTTCGGCCCCACCACGCCCGGCAGGGTCCCGAACACCTCGCGGGCGTCCTCGAGCACGAGCGGGATCGCGGCCTCGTCGTCGATCTCGGAAAGGATCAGGTTGTGCGGCGGCGTGCGCATCGTCGCGCCGACCACGTGGCCGCCATCCTCGACCGTGGCCAGGTAGGCGGGCTGGCCGTAGATCCGCGGCTCGCGCTGCAGCCGCGAGCTGATCCCGAGAATCAGGTTGTGCTCGGCCTCCCGCGCGGCGAGGAAGTCACCCGCGCGCGCGAGGAAGTCCCCGGCGTTCTCGTGGCGTGTGAGCTGCACCCGCTAGGCCGCAGCGAAGCGCTTCTCGGCGCGCTCGCGCCTGCGGGCCGCCTCGACCTCGCGGTCCTTCGGCGGCGCGTTCGTCACGAGCTCGGCGATCAGATGCGACGTGGCGTGCGCGATCTCGTCGACCGCCCGCTCGAACGCTGCCTGGTTGGCCTGCGACGGCCTCGTGAACCCGCTCACCTTGCGCACGTACTGCAGCGCCGCGCCATGGACCTCGTCCTCGGTCGCGGGCGGCTCGAAGTTGAAGAGCGTGTGGATGTTCCGGCACATGCCCTGCATGCTACGCATCGATGGACCGTTGGCTGCTCGTGCGCGGAACGGGCGAGCACCCGCTGCCGGAGCGCGTCACGCCGGAGTCACTGCAACGGCACTCCTCGACGCGCCGGCCCGCCGTCCAGAAGGGCGACCTCGCGGTCTGCTACGCCTCGCGCTGGCAGGTCGTCTTCGCGCTTGTCGAGGTCACAGGCGATCCAGAGAACAACCCGGAGCGGACGCGCTGGCGCTGGTCGTTCGCGATCCGTCCACTGCTGCTCGTCGGCGACCTGCGCGAGGCGCCGCCGGTCGAGGCCGCCGGCGTCTTCCCGCGCAGCCTCGGCCGCCACTCGTACGTGCGCCTGACAGAGGAGCAGCTCGAAGCAGCAGTCGAGGCGCTGGAGCGCAATGACGCAGATGGCGCATTTCCGCGTCGAAACGCATCCGTTTAGGATCGAAGACATGATCAAACGAGGACTCATCACCGTGATCGCGGCGGCGGCTCTCGGCCTTGTCGGAACCGCCCCCGCGCTGGCAGCACAGCCCTACCCGCTCAACTACAAGACGTTCGCGCTGAGCTCGTCGAGAGCGACCGGCACCGTGCTCTCGAACGGCTCGCTCACGCTCGGCGGAACGCTCAGCGGCCCGTACGCATACGCCGACCCGTTCACGAACTACTCGGGCGACGGCGTCGACGGCTCCGGGAGCTACGAGTACGGCACCTGGACCTCTGACGTGACGAACCTCTTCCCGTTCAACGAGCTCGTCTCGTCGTGGAACGCGAAGACGCCCGCGGGCACCTGGATCCAGGTCGAGGTGCAGCCCAACATCGACGGCAAGGGCTGGGCCAAGTGGTACATCCTGGGCCGCTGGTCGTCGGACGACGGCTCGTTCCACCGCACCTCCGTGGGCGGTCAGGGCGATTCCGAGGGCTTCGTCTCGATCGACACCTTCTTCGCGAAGGACCACCCGGCGGTCGCGTATCGCCTCCGCGTGACGCTCTTCCGCAAGCTCGGCACGACCGCGAGCCCGTCGGTGAGCCGGCTCAGCGCGATCGCGCTGAACCTGACGAACCAGAAGATGACGTTCCCGAGCTCGACCACGATCACGTCGCAGATCGACCTCGGCCTGCCGAAGCACTCGCAGGAGATCCACCACGGCGACTTCCCACAGTACGACAACGGCGGCGAGGCGTGGTGCAGCCCCACCTCGACCTCGATGGTCATCGACTACTGGTCGCAGAAGACCGGCACGAACTACAGCCCAACGCCGGCGGAGTACAGCTGGGTCACCGACGCGCTCGGCGCGAACCACACGGATCCGCAGGTCGACTACACCGCCCGCGAGGTGTTCGACTACCACTACAACGGCGCCGGCAACTGGCCGTTCAACGCCGCGTACGCGGCGTCGCGCGGGCTCGTCGCCGACGTGACGGCGCTGCACAACCTGCGCGAGGCCGAGCCGTTCATCAAGGCGGGCATCCCGCTCGTAGCGTCCGTCGCGTGGAACTCGAACAAGCTCGACGGCGGGATCAAGAGCACCAACGGGCACCTGATGGTGATCGGCGGCTTCACCGCCAACGGCAACGTGATCGCGTACGACCCTGCGTCGGTGGACGACGCCGCGGTGCGGCACGTCTACGACCGCGAGCAGTTCGAGCGGGCCTGGATCCCGGCCTCGGGCGGGATCGTCTACCTGATCCGTCCGGCCGGCTGGTCGACGCCCTCGGAGACCGCGAACAACTCGTGACACAGGCGTAGCGAAGCTGTTACACGGCCGCCCTACCGTAGGGCGGCCGTGTTGCTTCGCACCCTGATCGTCACCCTTCTCGCGGCGGCGAGCGGCGGCGCGGCGGGCACCGCGCCGCCGCCGATCCTGTTCGCGGCCGACAACGAGCCGGCCTTGAGCGGCGACATCTTCCGGCTCGACGCGAACGGCCGCTCCATCAACCTGACCAAGAGCCCCTTCGCCGACGAGAACCCGCTCGTCTCACCGGACGGACGACGGGTTGCCTTCGTCAGCGAGCGCGGCGGCGGGCCCGGCATCTACGAAGTCGGAATCGACGGCGCAGGCCTGCGGCGCCTCGACCCGCCGCCGCACCAGATCGGCAGGAGTACTCGACGGCTGCAGCTCGCCTGGTCGCCGGACGGCAGGCTCCTCGCCGCGGTCACGGGCGAGTCGAAGACCACCCTGCGCATCCTCCGGCCCCGGCCGGACGCCGAAGGTCGTCGACGCGGAGCTCGTTCGTCTACGGCCCGAGCTGGTCGCCGGACGGCCAGCTGCTCACCATCGAGACGCAGCCCGGCCACTCGCCCGAGTCGAGCGCGCCTACACGGCCGCGGGGAGCCTTCGCCTGGCAGGTTCCCGCAGCCCGACCCGTCGGCGTGGTCGCAGTCAGGGGCTGTTCGCGACCATCGGCAAGGCGGTCGTCAAAGCCTACGACGAGCACGGCCGCCTCCGGTTCACCGCCCGCGGCGCGCGCCGCCGCCTGGTCGCCCGACGGCTCGCGGCTCGCCACCGTCGCCGGCGGGACGCTCGTCGTCCGGACCGTCGAGGGCCGCGTCTTCCTCCGCAGGCAGTTCCGCGGCCTGAAGGGCAGGTCGCACGACCTCGCGTGGATCGACGGCCGGCGTGTCCTTGGTGATCCTGCTACCCGCGCGCCGCCGGCGTCGACACGGCGACGGGCAAGGTCTTCGCTGGCTCGATCCGCTACTTCGACGGCCTGCGCTCGCACGGACAACCGGCTGTTCGCCGAGACTCGCACGCCACGCCTCGCAGCTTCGCAGTCGAGGTCGAGCCGCTGCCGCACGGCTCGGCCGCGGGCCTACGGCACGCGTCGGGGGCTGCTTCGACGACGGCGTGCTTCGAGGCCGCGCTTACGGACGCTGCAGTTCGTTCCCGGCCGCCGCTCGCTCGTCTACGAGAGCAACTGCGCCGAGCCGCTGGCCGCCCTCTACGCGGTCAACCCGGACGGCACCGGCCTGACGCGCGCTGACCCACGAGCAGAAGCAGTACACGCAGCCGGCGTGGTCGCCGGATGGGACGCACATCGCCTACACCCGGCTATGACGCCGTCGACCTGAGCTGCATGGGCTGCCCGGGCTCGCTCGTCGTCGCCGACGCAGATGGCTCGAGCCCGCGCGTACTCGCTAACGCCGCAGGCGGCCATCAGCACGTACGCCGAAACCGCCCGACCTGGTCTCCCGACGGGACGAAGATCCTGCTACTCGCACTGGAACTCTCAGCGGCCGCGCGAGCTCTTCGTGTCCCGCCGCGGGCGGTGCGCCCGCGACCTCCACGTCGAGGGCGACGTACGCCGCCTGGGGGCCCATCGACGCATCGCCTGCGTCGACTACCAAGCCGAGCCGGCGTCGCTGTGGACAGCGAACTCCCGACGGCAGCGACAGGCAAAAGGTCGCGCAGTCGACCCGTTGAAACCCGCGCTCGCGACCCGGCCTGGTCGAGCGACGGCCGCCTCGCCTTCGTCGAAGGGAAAGTGACCGTCGGGATCGTCTCCGGCGCCGCCGATCACGAAGGTGCCGCTGCCGTTCGCTGGAAGTCGAGTCGCTCGGCTGGTCGCCGGACGGCGCGCGCTTCGTCGTCGTGGGACTGCGGAAGGGAACCGCCGTCTACGACGTCTACACCGTGCGCACCGATGGCACCGGCCTGCGGCGCCTGACGAACAACCTCGAGGCCTACTCCGTGAGCTGGCGCTAGAGCCAGTCGCGAAGCGGAACGCTCGCGGAGAGCGCCGAGAAGTCGCCCTTGTCCCGGATCGCCGTCGCCGCGTCGGCGAACGCCTTCACTGCCACCCAGGTGAGCCCACCGCCGACGCTGACGCGCTGCGCACCGGCCTCGGCCAGATCGGCGAAGGTGAAGTCCGGCCGCGCGAGCACGTTCACCGGCTTGCCGACCGCGCTGCAGACCGCGCGCACCTGGTCGACGGCGCTCAGGCCCGGCGCGTAGAGCACGTCGGCGCCGGCGGCTTCGAACGCCTGCAGCCGCGCGATCGTGTCGTCCAGGTCGGGCTTGCCGTGGAGCAGGTTCTCGGCGCGCGCGGTCAGGACGAAGCCCGTCGCGCGGGCCGCCTCGACGGCCGCGTGGATCCGCTCGATGGCGTGGCCGGCGTCGTAGATGCGCTCGTCCAACGGGTCCCAGTCCTCGATCGAGCCGCCGGCCGCACCCGCCTCGGCCGCTCGAGTGACGGCCTTCGCCGCGGCCTCCGGTTCGGGGCCGTAGCCATTCTCGAGGTCGGCCGAGACCGGCAGCTCCGTCGCCAGGTTCAGCGCGGCGATGTGCACGGTCACTTCGTCGAGCGTCACGTTCCCGTCGAGCCGGCCGAGCGTGAACGCGAACCCCGAGCTCGTGGTCGCGAGCGCGCGGAAGCCGAGCGCCTCCAGCACGCGCGCCGAGCCGACGTCCCACGGGTTCGGGATCACGAACGGGTCGCCCTCGTGCAGCGCCCGGAACGTCTCGATCTTCGTCACGGGACTACCTTGCCACGCCTACGATCGCGGCGTGGAGACGCCGCGCGCGGTCGTGCTGGTCGAGGGGACGAGCGATCTCGTCGCGCTCGAGTCGCTCGCTCAGCGCCGCGGCCGCGACCTCGCCGCAGAAGGCGTCGTGGTCGACGCGATCGGCGGCGCGCAGGCTGTCCGACGGGCGCTCGAACGGCATGACGGAGCGCGCCTCCTGGGCCTCGTCGACGCCGGCGAGGCGGACGGCTTCCGGCGCGCGCTCGACGACGTCTTCGTCTGCGATCCGGACCTCGAAGGCGAGCTGATCCGCGCGCTCGGCGCGGACGACGTGCTGCGGGTGCTCGAGGCGCACGGCGACCTCGGGCCGTTCCGCACGCTGCAGAAGCAGCCGTCCTGGCGCGGCCGCCCCGTCGAGGAGCAGCTGCGCCGCTTCATGGGCAGCGGCGGCAGCCGCAAGATCCAGTACGCCCGCTACCTGGTCGATGCGCTCGACCTCGAGCGCGTGCCCGCCCCGCTCGACGGCGTGCTCGCCGCCCTCTAGCGGCGCGGCCGGCCTAGCTTCCGTCGCCGGCGCCTTCGACGGCGTACAGGCTCCACGTCCCGGGCACGCCCTTCAGCTCGTGTGCACCGCGGTCGGCGAAGGCGACGTGGGAGCCGGCGACGAGGTCGCGCACCGTGCTCGAGACCAGCACCTCGTCAGGCCCTGCGAGCGCCGAGATCCTGGCCGCGATGTTCACCGCGATCCCGGCGAGCTTCCCGTCCACGACCTCGCACTCGCCGGTGTGGAGGCCGGCACGCACCGAGAGGCCGAGCGCGCTGACCGCGTCCGTGATCGCGCTCGCGCAGCGGATTCCGCGCGCCGGCCCGTCGAACGAGGCCAGGAAGCCGTCGCCGGCCGTGTCCACCTCGCGCCCGCGGAAGCGCTCGAGCTGTCGCCGCACGAGCTCGTTGTGCCGGACGACGAGGTCGCGCCAGGCGCGGTCGCCGAGCTCCGCCGCCCTCGCCGTCGAGCCGACGATGTCGGTGAAGAGGATCGTCGCGAGCACGCGGTCTGGCTCCGGCTCCTGCCGCCGTCCGGTGAGGAACTCCTCGACCTCGCCGACGAACGGCTCGACCTCGCCGATCCACGGCAGGTGGTCGGCACCGGGCAGCTCGACGAGCTTCGAGCCCGAGATCAGCTCGGCCATCGCGTGCGCCTCGCCGCGCGGTGTGATCGCGTCCTCGGCGGCGTCGCGCCAGGCCGCGGCGCCGTGCCCGAAACGCGCGTCGCGGCGGTACAGGATCAGCGTCGGCACGTGCACGCTCGGCAGCACGTCCCGCACGTCGATCTGGCTGTTCATCCGGAGGAGTGCGATCGCCGCGCCCGGGCTCGCCGCGTGCCGCATGAACGTCCGCCAGCGCTCCCGGTAGGCGTCGTCGATCGCCGCGCTCGGCGCCGGGATCGACGGGTCGACCGAGTCGGGCCACTCGCGCTCGAGCGCCTCGAGCCGCGCGTCGAGCTCCTCCTGCGACATCAGGTGCGAGCCGGTGCGCGCGAAGGAGCCGTAGAGGATCAGCGCCTCCGTCCGCTCGGGATAGGTCGCCGCGAACATCGCGGCCAGCGAACCGCCTTCGGAGACGCCGAGCAGGGCTGCGCGCTCGGAGCCGGCCGCGTCCATCACCGCGCGCACGTCGTCCATCCGCTCCTCCAGGATCGGCAGCTCGCCGACAGGCACGCGGTCGGAGAGGCCGGTGCCGCGCTTGTCGAAGACGATCAGACGCGCGAACGAGGCGAGCCGCCTCCGCCACTCGGCCTCGTACGGATCCTCCCAGCCAAGCTCGAGGTGGGTGATCCAGCCGGGGACGAAGACGAGGTCGATCGGCCCGGAGCCGACGACCTGGTAGGCGATGTGGACGTCGCCGCTGCGTGCGTAGCGCGTCTCGGGCGTCATCGCCGCGAGCCTACGCAGCGGCTACTCGGGGAGCCAGCCCTCGCGGTAACGGCTCGGCTGCCGGCGTGCGACCTTCGCGTACGCCTCCTTCGGCTCGGTCGTCTCCTCGTCGACGCTGGCACCGTGCCTGGCGGCCGTCTCGTCGACCGGGTAGCCGCCCCAGTCCGGCCCGGTGGAGCGATCGCGCGCGCCCATCGCGAGCACCAGGCACTGCGAGTCGCCGGCGCCGACGATCACGTGCCTCGCCTCCGGCGGGCAGTGGACGAAGTCCCAGCGGCGCAACGGCCGCTCCTCGCCCTCGATCACGAGCACCGCCTCGCCCGCGAGCACGAGGAAGTCCTCCTGGTCGGCCTCCCAGTGGTACATCGCCATGGCCTCGCCCGGCGCCAGCGTGACCAGGTGGACGCCGTACTGCTCGAACTCCGGCTCGCCTTCGAGGTCGGAGTACGCGCCGCGCCCCTCGGCCGCCGACCACGGCACCTCGCGCGCGTTGACGACGTACCAGCCGAGGCCCTTCGGCACGAGCCCGTGTTCGGTCTGCTCCAAGTTCGCCTCGTCCACGGGCTGGAGCTTATGGCTACGGTGGACCCGTGGCATCCCCGAGCGGCATCGAGCTACGCGGGCTGCTACGCGCGCTACGAGCTGCTGCGGACGTTCCGCAACCGGCGGCTCTACATCCTTGTGGTTCCCGATCACGAGCGGCGTAATGCAGAAGATCGCGGAGGCGCTGCCGTCCTACTGGCTCGTCCAGGCGAGTCGGGTCTGACCTCGGCGAGCACGGCTGGGGCACGACCGGCTGGTTCGTCGTCTTGGCCTGGACGGTCGGCGCCGCGGTCCTCGCCCGCCGCGCCTACGCGCGGGACACGCAGAAGGTCTAACCGCCGTCAGCGGCGGCCGAGGCTGAGCACAAGCGCGACTTTGCCGCCGCCCGTGAGCACGCTGCCCGGGAAGCGAGGCGACTGCCGGAGCACCCGGCCGCGCGCGACGCGGGCCGAGTAGGAGCGGCGAACGGCACCGACGACGCAGCTCGCGCGCTCGAGCAGCTGCCTCGCCGCCGTGAGCGTCTTCCCCAGGACGTTCTGCACGTTGCAGAGGCCCGGCATGTTCAGGTGCGCGCTGACGCTCCAGGCGCCGTTGCGGTCGTTCACCCACGAGCCCGCCACGTCGATCCGGCCGTCCAAGTTGAAGTCGGCGGCGGCCACGGCGCCGCCGTAGCCGAACCAAAGCGGCGACTCGAACGTCCCATCTCCGCGGTTCAGCATCACGGCGAGGTTGCCTCCGTCGCCGAGCGCGAGGTCCGGACGACCGTCGCCGTTCAGGTCCGCCGCGACGACGCGGCTCGCGTAGGAGCCGACCGCGTAGTCGCGGCGCGGACGGAAGGTACCGTCGCCGCGGCCGAGCAGCACGCTCACGCTTCGAACCGGCCGCGCACGCGGGTTCGCCGTCGCGACGTCGAGCCGCCCGTCGCCGTCGAAGTCCGCGAGCGCGACAGAGTTCGGCGCGCCGCCGGTGACCACGTCCGTCCGAGGCGAGAACGCGCCCTTCCCGCGGTTGAGCAGGACGGAGACCGTCGACGCGCCACCGTTCGCGGTCACCAGGTCGGCCCGGCCGTCGCCGTTCAGGTCGCCGGCAGCGACCGCCATCGGCAGCGGGCCGGTCGTGTAGTCGGCCTTCGGCGCCAGCGCGCCGCCGCCGAGGTTCCGCAGCACCGAGACCGTCCGCGCGGATGAGTTCGCCGTCACGACGTCGGTCCGCCCGTCCCCGTTCACGTCGGCGAGCGCGACGCCCTGAGGCGACGAGCCGGTGGGGTAGTCGGTGCGCGCGAAGCCACCGCCCCCGTCGTTCAGCAGCACCGAGACGACCCTCGAGCCGGTGCCGTTTGCGACCACGACGTCGGTTCGGCCGTCAGCGTTCAGGTCGCCGACCGCCAGTCCCGCAGGAACGCCCGCGACCGCCTGCTCGCTGTCCGCGACCGCGAACCCGCCCTGCGGCTTGCGAATCGCGAACCAGACCGCGCGGTCGGCGAGGCTGCCGAGCACGAGGTCGGGCTTCTTGTCCCCGCTGACGTCGCCTGCCGCGATCGTCTCGGCGTCGCGGTGGCCGGCGAAGCCCTTGCCGAAGTCGAGCCCCTGTGCGCCCGCGAACGACAGGCGCGGCGCCGGTGCCGAGCGGGCCGCGACCCCGAGCACGAGCCCGGCCAGCACGACCGCGCAGGCGCACGAAAGCCTCACACCGGCTTCTCCCAGACCGAGACGTGTTTTCGGCTCTCGCTCGTGAACGGCTCGCGCCGCCAGCCCGACCAGCGGTCGCGCAGTCTCATGCCGGCCAGCCGCGCCATCAGGTCGAGCTCGGCGGGCCACACGTAGCGGAATGGAATCGACCGGCGCCTGATCTGCCCGTCGATCAGCGTGAAGTGGTGCGAGACGAGGCCCTGGTTCGCGACGTCGTATTCGTCGATGCCCCAGTGGGACTCGCTCACGTCGAAGACGTGGAACGTCTCGCCCGGCGGCAGCCGTCTCAGCTGGGGGACGCCGACCTCGATCAGGAAACACCCGCCCGGCTCGAGGTGCGCGGCGGCGTTCTGGAAGCACGCGACCTGGTCGTCCTGCGTCGTCAGGTTGTTGATCGTGTTGAAGACGAGGTAGGCGAGGGTGAAGGTGCCCTCGACCTGCGTGGACGCGAAGTCGCCGATCTCGACCGGAATCCGGTCGCCGCCAGGCTTCTCGCGGAGCTTCGCGACCATCGCGCGCGAGAGGTCGATCCCGTACACCCCCACCCCGCGCTCGGCGAGCGGGAGCGCAACCCGGCCCGTGCCGATCCCGAGCTCGAGCGCGCGTCCGCCGCGGGCGAGCTCCGCCAGCAGGTCGACCGTCGGCTCCAGCACCTCCGCGGAGAACATGTGCGAGGAACCGTCGTCGTAGCGCGCGGCGACGGGCTCGTCGAAGTAGCCGTCTGGGCCGGTCACGGCCCCGAATCTACCGGCCGCGCTGTGCGACCATGACGCGATGAGACTCGCGGCGCTCGCGGTGGTCGTGCTGGCGTTCGCGGCCGGCACCGCTGGCGGCGCCGGCTCGCTGCCGCGCTGCCACACGGCGGGTCTCCACGTCTACCTCCTGCCGAGCGGCGCGGCTGCTGGCAGCTACGCGATGGACATCGCGTTCCAGAACCGCAGCGGTCACGCGTGCTTCGTCTACGGCTACCCGGGGCTCGGGCTCGAGGACGCGCACCACCGGGCCATGCCCTCGCACGTCACCTGGGGAAGCAGCATCGCCCGCCGCGACCCGGGCCGGCGTCGGGTCGTGCTCAAGCCCGGTCGGGCCGCCTTCGCAAGCCTGTCGGCCTCGGACGTCCCCTTCGGCAACGATCACTGCCGGCCGTCGGCGTGGCTCGAGGTGACGCCCCCGGACGAACGCTCGTTTCGACGGGTCCGGTTCATCGGGCCGGCCTGCGACCACGGGCACCTGACCGTGACCGCGCTCAGCGCCACACGAACGCCGCCCGGCTAGCTTGCAGTAATCGGCACGAGTACGTGATACTCGAGGCATGACCCGCCGCAAGGCCTCGGTCATCGTCGCAGCCGCCCTCCTATGCGGCGTGGGCGGCTCCGCGGCGACTGCGGCGCGGCACGCGCCGGACGCCGGCACGCTGATCAAGACTCGGCTCGCCAAGAAGATCAAGCGGACCATCGTGGTCGACGCTCACGGGCGGACGCTCTACCTGTTCACCGCCGACACCGGCGGCACGCCCACGTGCGTCGACGCCTCGTGCGCGCCGCACTGGCCGCCGCTCCTGACGACGGGCGCACCGGTCGCCGGGCCGGGGATCAAAGCGGGCCTGCTCGGTACCGCGACCCGCCCCGACGGCAAGACGCAGGTGACCTACAACAAGCACCCGCTTTACTACTACCGCGGCTGGGGCGGCCTGTCCGGCTACCCGCCGAGGGACCGCAAGCCCGGCCAGATCAACGGCCAGGGCGTCTTCAGCGTCTGGTGGGTCGTCTCGCCGAAGGGCGCCGCGATCCACAAGCGCCGCTAGCTCAGGCCATCTCGTAGACGATCTCGACCGACCCGCCGGGCAGCGCGCGCTCGCGCGCGAAGCTCAGGCCGGCGTCCGTGCTCAGCGCCGGGGTCAGCTGCAGCCCGCCGCCCAGCAGCAGCGGCAGGACGACGAGGTGGAGCTCGTCCAGCGCACCCGAGCGCTCGGTAGGTCTCGATCGTCGTCGGCCCGCCCACCAGGCGCACGTCGCCACCGCGATTGGCCGCGCTCATGGTCTCGAGCAGCCGCTCCGGATTGTCGTCCACGACGACGTCCTCGGGCGTGCCCTCCGGCCGCTGCGACGCGAGCACGAACACGTCGAGGGCCGGCCACGGCCAGCGCTCGGCCTGCAGCGCGGGCTCGAAGGTCGTCCGGCCCATCAGCGCAGCCTCGCAGCCTTCGAGGAACTCGCGGATGCCGTGGCTCTCGCCGGGGACGAAGCCGGGGTCGGCGAGCGGGGCGGGCCAGCCGTCGGGCGTCGTCACGTACCCGTCCGCGCTCGTGCTGAGACGGCTGCGGATCCTCATCGCAGGGAGAGACGGCGCGAAGCCGCGGAACTCATCGGCGAAGCAACGGAGCGGAGCCGCGTGGGCGGCTCCGCTCCGGAAGCCCGCCTTACGTCATCGCCGGCTCGGGCCGCGCATCGTTCCAGCGAACGATCAGCGCGTAGAGGACGACCAGCGTCAGCGCCTGCCCGGTGAGGGCCCACAGCGGGTACGCAGAGCTGCCCGTGAAGCCGAGCTGGAGGATGAAGTTGAGGCCAGCGACGACGATCGTGAACCAGCGTGCCCAGCCCGATCCCGAGAGCAGGCCGAGGCCGGCGATCACCAACACGATGCCCCAGAGCAACATGATCCAGCCCCACGTCGTCAGGTTGACGACGACGATCTGGTTCGGGGTCACGGCGTAGTACGAGCCGCGGATGATCGCGATCAGGCCCTCGAAGAAGTCGATCGACCCGATGATCACCAGCAGCCAGCCGGCAAACGCGATCCAGCCGGTCCAGGTACTCGAGCGTGCCATTACTGCTCCTTCCTCGCGGTTGCCCATGGCCCGCGGGGGTGGTTGCTGGCGGGGCACTTCGCCGCCGGACTGCCGAAACCTGCTCGAATCTGCCTAGCCGAGGTGGCTCGCCCATTGCGGGTCCCAGAGCCGGAATCCGCCGGCGAAGGCGTTCTCGTTGTCGCCTCGGCGCGCGTTCGGCGGCAGCTCGTCCAGGTGGTCCGCGCCCCCGCCGCCGAGCACGACGTAGTCGGGCTCGATCGCAGCCGTGAGCTGCGCGACCGTCTCGAATACCTCCTTCTTCCACTTCTTCTTGCCGACACGCTCGCGCGCGCGGTCGCTGACGTAGTCCTCGAACGTCTCCTTCTTGAACGGCAGGTGGCCGAGCTCCATCGGCATGACGACACCGTCCGCGATCAGCGCAGAGCCTAGACCGGTGCCGAGCCCGAGGAAGAGCATGCGCCCGCCCTCGTAGCTGCCGATCGCCTGCATGACAGCGTCGTTGACGAGCCTCGTCGGCACGCCGAAGACGCCCTCGTAGTCGAACCCGACCCAGCCCTCGCCGAGGTTGACCGGCTCGGCGACCGCCTTGCCGCCGCGCACGGGCGCAGGGATGCCGACGCTGACTCGGTCGTACGACCAGCCGTGGACGAGCTCGAGCACGCCGCCGGCCATCTCCTGCGCCGTCAGGTGGGGGCCGGACGGGAATTTGCGTTTCTCCCCTTCCGCCATGCCCGAGAGCAGCGCCTTGACGTGCGAGCCGCCGACGTCGACGGTCAGGATCGAGCCGGGCATGCAGGGATTCAAGCAGCCGCCCTAGACACCGGATCCTCACCGAACGGTCGCCGGACCGCAACCCACTTCCGCTCGGCCACGCGACAGGCTCGGCCCCGTCAACGACCGGGAGGAAGCATGTTCTCACGAAGAATCGTGCTCGCCCTGCTCGCGGCCGTCGCGGCCGGGGCGGTGGCGGCGGGAATCGCCGTCGCAGGCAAGGGCAACGGCAACGACAAGACGTTCGAGTACACCGTCGGCCTCTGGGGCGACCTGCCGTACTCCGACGTGCAGGCAGAGACCGGCGTGCCGAACCTGATCGCCGACATGAACAACTCGGACATCTCGTTCTCGATCCACGACGGCGACCTGAAGGCCGGCAGCGGCACGGCGGGCTCCACCACCCCGACGACCTGCAGCGACGCCCTCTACCAGCAGTCGCTGAAGTACCTGAACTCGTTCCAGCAGCCGGCGTTCTTCACGCCCGGCGACAACGACTGGACGGACTGCGACCGGCCCGCGAACGGCTCGTTCAACTCACTCGAGCGGCTCCAGCGCGAGCGCCAGCTCCTGTTCGCCACCGACCGGTCGTTCGGACAGAAGACGATGCAGACGGAGGTCCAGTCGGCGCCGCTGTGCGTGGGCACGACGAACACCACCCCCGGCTCCACTGCCGGCCCGTACTTCCCGACGCCATGCGTCGAGAACCGCCGCTGGACGCTCCACAACGTCACCTTTGCGACCGTGAACGTCCAGGGGACGTGTAACAACATCTGCTCGAGCGGCGGTGGTGCGCCCGACCCGGGCGGCGACCCCACAGAGTACGCCGCTCGGAACGCCGCCGACCTTCAGTGGCTGCAGGACACGTTCGACGAGGCGAAGGCGAACGGCTCGGCCGGCGTGATGATCGTCTGGCAGGCCGACCCGGGCTGGGACCAGTCCGACGGCACGCGGGCACCCCTCCGCGACCCGAAGACGCTCACGGAGACCGACGGGCAGCCGGACGGGTTCAAGTCGATCCTGTCCAAGCTGCGCGACCTGACGATCGACTTCAAGAAGCCGGTCGTGCTCGTCCACGGCGACTCGCACTACTTCCGGATCGACAAGCCGTTCCAGGACTCGCAGGGCCGCCGGCTCGAGAACTTCACGCGCGTCGAGACGTTCGGCGACAACCAGGGCAACGGCAACAACGACGTGCATTGGGTCAAGGCGCTGATCGACCCGCAGTCGCGGGACGTCTTCGCCTTCCAGCCGCAGATCGTGCCGGCGAATCGCGTGGCGGTCCCGGCCCCGTAAGCCGAGCCGTCGGCAGGAGCGCCGTCAGCCGGCGGCGCTCTTGCCGGCCGCGCGCGCGAGCGACGCGGCGAGCAGCACGACGACGGCCGCAGGGAGCAGCCACCAGGCGTTCACGCCCCACGACGTGAGCAGCTTCGTCGCGACCAGTGCGACGAGGACGCCTGCGGCGACGCGCCAGTCGTCGCCGACCACGAAGTCCCACCAGAAGCGGCCGAAGGCGCGAATCTTGCTCACGCCTGGCCCGCCGAAAGCTGGACCGCGACGCGCCTGCGCCGCAGCAGCCAGGTCAGCCCGAACGCGCTGACGAGAACGAAGCCGACCACGCCAAGGATGGCGGCGTCCCCGCCGGGCCACTCGACGCCGGCGCCCTCGGCGCCCCAGAAGATCCCGAAGCTCGTCAGCAGCACCCCGACGCCGTACTTGAGCGCGTTCTCGGGCACGCGCTCCAGCGGGCCGCGCACGACCAGGCCGACCACGACGACGGTCACCGCCGCCGCGGCCGCCGCGGCGATCGCGAGCCCGAGGTGGCCCTGCGTGCTCCCGAACGTCACGACGATGAACGCCACCTCCAGGCCCTCCAGCAGCACGCCCTTGAAGGCGACGGTGAACGAGTACCAGTCCATCGTCGACGCTCCCTGGCTCGCCGCGGCCCCGGCCTCAGCACGCTCGCGCTCGAACGCGACCGCCTCGTCGCGCTGCGCCAGGTAGCCGCTCGCTCGAAGGATCGCCTTCCGCAGCCACTGCAGCCCGAACGCCAGCAGCAGCGCGCCGACGACGAGCCGGAGCGACGAGATCGGGACGTGCTTCAGCGCCGGCCCCAGCGCGGCGATGACCGCCCCGAGCACGAGCGACGCCGCGCCCACGCCGACCAGCGTCGAGCGCCAGCCCCGCACGACGCCTACCGCGAGCACGATCGTCAGCGCCTCGACGGCCTCCACGGCGCTCGCCGCGAAAACCGCGAGGAACAGGATGACGGTCGAGCTCACGCGCCATTGGTAGCAGGGCGGACGCGCTCGCGCACCACTCGTTGCGTACGCTCACCCGGATGCGCGTTGTTGCAGGGATCGCCGGCGTCGTCCTGATCTTCCTGATGCTGAGCGAGTTCTTCGTCTCGTTCATGCTTCCGCGCCGCGTCAAGCGCGACCCGCGCATCGCCCGCGGCCTCAACCGGCTGCTCTGGCGGCCGTGGCGTGCGCTCGCGCGGCGGTTCGACCCGGCCACCGCCGATACGCTGCTCGGCTTCTTCGGGCCGCTCGCGCTGATCGTCCAGCTCGTCGTCTGGGCGATTGGCCTCGTGATCGGCTACGGCCTGCTCGAGTGGGCAGTAGCCGGCGGGAGCTTCAACGACCGCTTTCTCTCGAGCTCCGGACTCTTCCTCAGCGCCGGTGGAGAAGGCGGGTCGACGGCGTTGCGCGTCGTCCAGCTGCTCGAGGCGGCGACGGGCGTGGGCGTGCTGTTCATCGTGATCGGCTACATGCCGTCGGTCTATTCGGCGTTCTCGCGCCGGGAGACGGCCGTCTCGCAGCTGGCCACGCGCGGCGGCTCGCCCCCTGCCGCCGGGACGCTCCTCCACCGCGCCGCCGGGCGCGAGCAGTGGCGCGACCTCGAGCGCGACCTGCGGTCCTGGGAGGCGTGGGCGGCGGAGCTGATGGAGACGCATCTCTCCTACCCGCTGCTCAGCTTCTACCGGTCGCAGCACGTCGGTCAGAACTGGCTCGCCGCGCTGACGGCGATGGTCGACGTCGCGGCGTTCGTGAAGGCGACGACTCCCGACGTCGACGGCGCCGAGATCACGTACCGCATCGGCCGCCACGCGCTCGCCGACCTCGCGCACCAGTTCAGCCTGGAGCCAAGGCCCGTCGACCGGCTGACGGACGCGGAGTTCGACGACCTGTTTCGGATCCTGGAGCGCTCGACCGTCGCGAACGTCGACAGCGAGTCCGCGCGCCGCCATCTCGACCACCTGCGCGCGGAGTACGAGCCGAACGCGCAGGCGCTCGCCGACTTTCTCGCGCTCGACCTGCCGCCCTGGTTCCGCGGCGGCGACCTCGGCGCGAAGAAGGCGCCTGCTGCGGTGGGCCGCGACCTCGTCGGCCGCTGAGCGGGTCATCCCGTCTGGGCGACGCCGGCCGGCGCCGCGCTAACTAGTCTGGTGCGGAGTCGGATGAGATCCGGCCCGACCTCAGCCTTCTTCGACGAGCTCGCGCGGCGCGAGTACGACCCGCTGCTCGCGAACGCCGTCGGCACCGCACGCTTCGAGATCGTGGACGGCGGCCGCACCGAGCGCTGGCTCGTAACGATCGACAAGGGAAACGTCACCGTGTCGCGCAGGAACACGCGAGCCGGAACGACCGTCCGCGCTGACCGCAAGTCGTTCGACAAGGCGGCCGTCGGCAGGCTCAACGTGATGGCGGCCGTGCTGCGCGGGGAGATCGAGATCTCGGGTGACCCCCGGTTCCTCGTGCACGTCCAGCGCCTGATCCCGCGACCCTCCGGCGGGCCGTGAGCGACGGGCTCGTCCAGATCCTCGACGGGAACACGTTCGTCGTCAGCGACTCGCGCGGCGACATCGAGGCGTCGCCGACCGACTCCACCGGCCTCTTCGCCTACGACACGCGCTTCCTCTCGAAGTGGGTGCTGACGATCAACGGCGAGCGCATGAACGCGCTCTCGGTGGACGACCTCCAGTACTTCGAGACGCGCTTCTTCCTCGTACCCGGCACGGGCACGGTCTACATCGACGCGAAGCTCTCGGTGATCCGCCGTCGCGCCGTCGGGAACGGCTTCCACGAGGAGCTGACGATCCTCAACCACGAGGCCGACCCGGTCGATCTGACTGTCCGCCTCGAGGCCGCCTCGGACTTCGCCGACCTGTTCGAGGTCAAGGATGCCCTGAAGAAGAAGGGCCGCTACTCGACGCAGGTCGACGACGGGAGGCTGGTGCTGTCGTACGACCGCGCGACGTTCGGGCGCTCGACGGCGGTCTCGGCCAGCGAGAAGGCGCGAGTCGACAAGAGCGGGCTCACGTTCGAGATCACCGTCCCGGGCCACGGCAGCTGGAGCACCGCCGTCGACGTCTCGCTCGAGCGGCTGATGGTCGGACAGGCGCGCAGCTTCACGCGAGAAGCCCGAGCACGCGCAGCGCCGCATGCGGCGCGCCCTGGACCGCTGGCTCGAGAGTGCGCCGACGCTCGAGTCCGACTGGGACGCGCTCAAGGCCACCTATCGCCGAAGCCTCGTCGACCTCGCGGCACTACGGTTCTCGCCGCCGATCGCCGGCGACCACAGCCTTCCCGCCGCCGGGCTCCCGTGGTTCATGGCGATGTTCGGCCGAGACAGCATCCTCACGAGCCTGCAGGCGCTGCCGTTCCAGCCGGAGCTCGCGGCGACGACGCTGCGGGCGCTCGGCGACTGGCAGGGCGTCGGCATCGACGACTTCCGCGACGAGGACCCGGGCCGGATCCTGCACGAGATGCGCTACGGCGAGCTGACGGCGTTCGAGGAGCGCCCGCACTCGCCGTACTACGGCTCCGCCGACGCGACGCCGCTCTACGTCGTCCTGCTCGACGAGTACGAGCGCTGGACGGGCGACCGCGCGATCGTCCGCGAGCTCGAGCTGGAGGCCCGCGCAGCCCTCGACTGGATCGACGAGTACGCCGACCTCCAGGGCAACGGCTACATCTCCTACCAGCGGCGCAACGAGGACACCGGCCTCGAGAACCAGTGCTGGAAGGACTCGTGGGACTCGATCTCGTTCCGCGACGGCCGGCTGCCCGGCTTCCCACGCGCGACCTGCGAGCTGCAGGGCTACGCCTACGACGCCAAGCTCCGCGGCGCGCGGCTCGCGGGGATCTGCTGGAAGGACGAGAAGCTGGCGGAGCGGCTCGAGCGCGAGGCAGCCGAGCTCAAGCGCCGCTTCAACCGCGACTTCTGGGTCGAGGACGGCCAGTACTTCGCGCTGGCACTCGACCCGGACGGGGCCCAGGTCGACGCGCTCACCTCGAACAACGGGCACCTGCTCTGGAGCGGGATCGTCGACAAGTCGAAGGCGAAAGCGGTCGCGCGGCACCTGCTCGGGCCGCGACTCTTCTCCGGCTGGGGCGTGCGTACGCTGGCCGAGGGCGAGGGCCGCTACAACCCGATCGGCTACCACGTGGGCACTGTCTGGCCGTTCGACAACTCCTTCATCGCGTGGGGGCTCCGGCGCTACGGCTTCAAGGAGGAGGCGGCGGCGATCGCGGCCGGGATCCTCGAGGCGGCCGAGTTCTTCGACGGGCGCCTGCCCGAGGCGTTCGGCGGCTACGAGCGCGGCGAGACGATGTACCCGGTGCAGTACCCGACCGCCTGCAGCCCGCAGGCCTGGTCGACCGGGACGCCGCTGCTGCTCCTGCGGACGATGCTCGGGCTCGAGCCTCAGGGCGAGCACCTGGTCGTCGACCCCGCACTCCCGACGACGATCGGGCACCTCGAGCTACTCGACATCCCGGGCCGCTGGGGCCGGATCGACGCCTTCGGCCGCGGCCGGGTCGACGTGCAACGCAAACGGCCGCGGCGGCGGGGGTAGGCTCCGCGGCATGTCCCACCGCGTGCGCACGCGGGACCTCGAATGGATCACACGACCACACGAGTCGTGGCCGCCCGAGACGGAGCACAAGGAGCTCCGGGAGTCGGCCCCCTGAGCGTCGGCGACTGGATCAAGCGCATCTTCGTCGGGCGCGACCCGGATCACCCTCTGACGGACGAGGAGCGGGACGAGCTCGAGCACACGCCTCAGGACACCTATGACGCTCGCGCGCAGTTCGAGCAGGAGTACGTCGGCAACGACCTCGATCCGGACGAGCCGCGCTCGGGGCGTCTGTAGGCTGGCCGCATGGCCCACCGCGTCGTACAGCTCTCCGAGCTCGAGTGGACGACCCGGCCGCACGAGCCCGACGAAGCGCCGCGACACGTCGCCGGCCTGACGGACTCGGCCGGGCTCGCGCACACGCGCGCGAACCTCTGGCGCTACGAGCCCGGCGCGAAGGGGCGCCGCCACCGTGACGCAGGTGCAGGAGGAGACGTTCGTCCCCATCTCCGGGACACTGACGATGTACCTCGGCGAGCCGCCCGAGCGGGTCGACGTCGAGCCCGGCGGCATCGTCCACGTCGAAGCCGGCACCGAGCTGCAGGTGGCAAACCATGGGAACGAGGAGCTGCTCCTCTTCATCTACGGCGCGCCGCCCGAGACCGGCGGCGCCGAGTTCCTCGACTCCGCCGTCTAGCCCTCCTTAGCTCCCCACCGACCAGATCAGGACGTCGAGGATCCGTACCTCCGTGAGCTCGTAGCCGCGCGTCGCGAGCGCCCGCCGGACCTCGCGTAGCGCGAGCCGGTTCCGGTCGAGGTCCTGCTTGTAGCGGCGAACGAGCGCCGTGGCGCGGTCGCCGAACTCGGGCGGTTCCGGCTCGTCGGTCGCGAGGTATGCCTGCACGACGCTGTCGAGGATCGGGATCAGCGCCGGCCGCTTGCCGTGGAGCGTCTTGGTCATCTTCGCGAAGCCGACGCCGCGAATCTCGCCGAAGGAGCCGAAGAGCTCCGTCAGCGGCCCCCACGCGACCGCTCGCGCGGTCAGCGACGCGTCGACCGGGATCGCACGCAGCACGGACTCGATCCGGCCGCGCCGAGCGAGCACCGCCGCCTGCTCGGCGGCCGAGATGCGCGAGCCGCCGCGGTTGGCACGCCTCAGGTCGCGCTCGTCGAAGAGGTCCGGCTCGGACGCGCCGCCGGGATCGTCGGGCCCATACGCGTCGAAGAACCCGAGCGCGACCGCGAGGGGATCCGCGATCTCGACCGCGCCACGAAGGACGACTCCCGTCACACCGAAGGAGACTAGGCTCCGCGCATGGCCGATGCCGTCAAGATCGCCGTCGTCTACTACAGCGCCACCGGCAACGTGCACGGACTGGCGCAGGCGGTCGCCGAGGGCGCCGAGGGAGCCGGGGCGGAAGTACGGCTCCGGCACGTCGAGGAGCTCGCCTCCGAGCTGCTGATCTCGCAGAACCAGTACTGGGGGCGCCACCGCTCGGAGGTCTCCGAGGCGCCGGTCGCGACCCTCGACGACCTCGACTGGGCCGACGGCGTCGCGTTCGGGTCGCCGACCCGCTTCGGGAACATCGCCGCGCAGCTGAAGCAGTTCATCGACCAGGCGGGCGAGCTCTGGCAGGCCGGCAAGCTCGCCGACAAGGTCGGTACGACGTTCACGTCCTCGCAGAATCCGCACGGCGGGCAGGAGACGACGATCCTCGCCCTCAACAACACGCTCTACCACTGGGGCATGCTGATCCTGCCGCTCGGCTACACCGTCCGCGAGGTCTTCGCGGCCGGCGGCAACCCGTACGGCGCCTCGTTCGTGACCGGCCACACGGTCACAGGCCCGGACGAGCACGCGCGCGCGGTCGCCCGCTACCAGGGGCAGCGGCTCGCCCGTTTCAGCGCGGTGATCGCCGACGCGCGGCACAACGGAGCCTTCGCGGTCGAGCGCCCGAGCCCGGACCTCTTCGCCGGCCCGGCCGGCCCCTAGCCGGCGCTCTCGTCGAAGCGCTCGAGCCCGTCGTCGGGCAGCTCGTCCCACGCTGCGCGCGACTCGACGAACGTGTGGAACTGCGGCCGGATCCCCGGATCGCCGTCGAGCGCGCCGAACCGCACGCCGATCTGGT
This sequence comes from uncultured Actinomycetes bacterium, assembly GCA_963765785.1. Classification (GTDB taxonomy): domain Bacteria; phylum Actinomycetota; class Thermoleophilia; order Gaiellales; family Gaiellaceae; genus AC-32. The sequence goes on along the minus strand of CAVXXW010000009.1, from coordinate 378,734 downwards.
CGCCCTCCGGCCAGACGTTCCCGAACAGGCTCGACCCGCAGACCTTGCAGAAGGCCTTGACCCGGCCTTCGCCGGGCGGCTCATAGACCGTGATCAGCTCCTCGCCCCGGATCAGCCGGAAGCCCTCGCGCGGGACGCGGCCCTGGGTGAGCCCGAACGCGCCGGAGTGCTTGCGGCAGCGCGAGCAGTGGCAGTGGCTCGCCCAGACGAACGGCGCCGTGATCTCGAACTGCACGCCGCCGCAGAGGCACGAGCCCCTGAGCGGGTTCTCCGGGCTCGGTTCGGAACCGAGCTGCTCGTGCTCCGCCATCTCGGCACGACTATCGCAGACAGGCGCATAATCGAGCCATGAGCGGCGACGAGCACGAAAGCCCGGTTCGACATCCGATCCACGCCGCCGAGCACGAGGTCGAGCACCTCGCCCATGTCGCCGACGAGGGCGAGAGCGAGGCGACGCCCCTGATCGTCATCGTCGCCGTCGGTCTGCTGGCGCTCGTTGTCGTCGCGCTCCTGATCGGCGGCGCGCTCCTCGCGGCGCACTACGCGACGACCTGACGCCTGGCTCAGGGCCCGGAGACGAGCTCCACCTCGTCGCCGCGCAGAACGGCGGCACCCTTCAACACGAGCGCCGCGATCACGGGCTTCCTGTCGGCCTTCCGGCGCAGGAGCTGCGGCGGCCTCTCGCTCACGTGCTCGTCGCCCCACTGCCGCAGCGCGGTGAGCGCGAGCTCGAGCTCGCGGCCCTTGGCCGTGAGCCGGTACTCGTAGCGCGCCGGCCGCTCGCTGTAGCGGACGCGCTCAAGGATGCCCTCCTCGACCAGCCGATTGAGCCGCTCGGTGAGGACGTTGCGCGCGATGCCGAGGCTCGCCTGAAGCTGGTCGAACCGCCGCAGCCCGAGCAGGACGTCGCGGACGATCAGCAACGTCCAGCGCTCGCCCACGATCTCCAGCGCGCGGGCGATCGAGCAGTTCTGGCCTTCGTAGCTCCGGTGCAGCACTGGACCGACTGTAGCAACTTAGTTTCTTCACGCAACTTACTTTGCTATTCTTTGGGTACGAAGGAGGTACCCCACGTGACCCAGCATCCCGAGCTCCATTCCGTCCACGCCGTCTGCGCGACCTGCGGCACGGCGTTCGACGTGCGCTCGACCGCCGACCGGCTCTCGGTCGACGTCTGCGCGAACTGCCATCCGGCCTACACCGGCCGGCAGCACACGGCCGTGCGCGGCGACCGGATCGAGCGCTTCAACCGCCGCCGCTCGCTGGCGGCCTAGGCGTCCGGCTTCGGGCGCTTCGGCGCGTCGATGCAGACGACCTTCGCCGGTTCGTCGCCGAGCACCTCGTAGCTGTGCCCGACCCCGGCCGGCGTGACGATCACGTCGCCGGGGCCGGCGTCCAGCGACTCGCCGTCGACCGTCCAGCGCATCCGGCCCGACCGGATGACGATGACGTGGTCCTGCGGCGGTTCGTGGACGTGCACCTCCTTCACCTGGCCGACCGGATGCGTGACCAGGTGCACCTCGACGTGGTCGAGCCAGATGCCCTCGTCCTCGTCGTCCGGGCGGACGAAGCGGCTGTAGTCAGTCTTGTCGGTGATCTTGACCATGGGGCATTGTCGCCGAGCGGTAGATTCGGCGCATGCCGACGGACCGCACCCTTGAGCTGCGCGGGTTTCGCAGAGCGGATTGCGTCCGCTCTGCCGCCCGTCTCGAGGAGGTCGTGTTGACCGGGTGGACGATGTGATCGGGGCCCTACGAGGAGGAGCCGATGGAAGCTGACGTGACCTACGCAAAGGACATCCGGCCGCTGTTCCGCGACCGCGACGTGCGGTCGATGTCGTTTGCCTTCGACTTGTCGTCGTACGACGACGTGCGCGAGAACGCCGAAGCGATCTACGGGAGGCTGGCCGACGGGACGATGCCCTGCGACGGCGCGTGGACGCCCGAGGACGTAGCGCGTTTCCGAGCGTGGATCGACGCCGGCTCGCCGGCCTAGGCGACTAGAGGCCGCAGACGGCCGGACTGGGTGCGTCGTTCGGGCCCCGCGGCTCCGTCACGCCTCGTTTCATCAGCGCGACGGTGACGAGGGCGCCGAAGGCAAAGCCGCCAACGTGGGCGAAGAACGCGGTGCCGCCGCCGTTCGCCGAGGCGGCGACGATGCCGAAGCCGCCTTCGAACAGCTGGTAGAGGAACCAGAAGCCGAGGAACACCCAGGCCGGGAGCCAGGCGGGCCAGATGACGATCAGGCCGAACACCGTGCTGTTCGGGTAGAGCACGAAGAAGGCGCCGAGCACGGCCGCGATCGCTCCGCTCGCGCCGAGGTTCGGCACACGGGAGGCGGCTTCGCTGCCGAACCAGAGCGTCACCGCCGTCTGCGTGAGCGTCGCGACGAAGCCGCCGGCGAAGTAGAGGACGAGGTACTGCAGGTGGCCGTACGCGTCCTCGACGTTCTTCCCGAAGACGGCCAGGAAGAGCATGTTCCCGAGGATGTGGTCCCAGCTCCCGTGCAGGAACATCGAGGTGATCCAGGCGACGCCCCATGACTCGGGCGCGTGGCAGGAGTTGTTCACCGCGCACGGGTAGAACGACGCGTGGAAGACGGCGTGGTTCAGGTCCGGCAGCTCGTAGAAGAGCCAGACCGCGAAGCAGGCGACGATGAGCGCCCAGTTGACGAACGGGAACCGCCGCGCCCGCAAGCCGTCTGAGAGCGGGAGCACGGAAAGGAGTGTCCTCTCCGCGACGCCTCGACGCAAGGCTCAGGCGCGGCGCAGCAGACCCCGCTCGACGACGAGCGGGACGAGTAGGTCGCGGTAGCCGTGCTCGTCGAACAGGACGGTCAGCTGGTCGCCGTCGTAGCGCTGCACCGTGCCTTCGCCCCAGCGATCGCTGACGACTCGCTCGCCCACCGCGAACGGCCGTGCCGCCGACGGCTCGGCCGCCCCGGCGAGGTCGGTGTCGCAGGTTCCGCACGGGCCCGGGTAGTCCTGGCCGAAGTACGAGAGCAGGAACGAGCGCCGGCAGCCCGTGTGCTCGGCGTAGCGGCGCATCATCTCGAGGCGCGAGCGCTCGACCTCGTGCTCACGCGCCGTCTCCTCCTCGGACGCGCTCACGGCCGCGGCGACGTCCAGCGCACCCGTCCAGCGCACCGCACCGCCGGCCTCCCACGCCGCGGCGCCGACGTCGACGAGGCGGACGAGCGCCGCCGTCTCGCCGCGCGTGCCTTCGAGCTCGGCTCCCGTCGCGAGCTCAGCGGCGACTCGTGCGACCGCCTTCGTCGAGACGCCGCCCGTTGCGAAATGCACGGCGGCGCCGAAGTCCTCGGCCCGGAAGAGGAGTCGCGCGTGGGCGACCTGACCGTCACGCCCGGCGCGACCGACCTCCTGGTAGTAGGCGTCGAGCGACGGCGGCGGGTCGACGTGCACCACCCAGCGGACGTCGGGCTTGTCGATGCCCATCCCGAACGCGACCGTCGCGGCGACGATGCGGACGGAGCCGTCGAGGAACGTGTCCATCGCCTCGCGCCGGGCCCTCGGTCCCAGGCCGGCGTGGTAGAGGGCGACGGCGTGCCCGGCGGCCTCCAGCGCGTCGTGGGCCGCCTCTGCGTCGGCGTGGGTCGCGGCATAGACGATGCCCGCGCCCTCGAACTCGGCGGCCGCCGCCAGCAGCTCCTCGTGCTTCTCCTCGACCGACCGCACGCTCCGCGCCGAGAACTGCAGCTGCGGGCGGTCGAAGTCGCCGATCACGATCTCGGGGTCGCGGAGCCCGAGCCGCCGGACGATCTCGTTCTGCACCGGCGGCGCGGCGGTCGCGGTCAACGCCAGGCGCACCTCGACCCCGAGCCGGTCGGCCTGCGCGCTGAGGCGCATGTAGTCGGGCCGGAAGTCGTGACCCCACTCGCTGACCAGGTGCGCCTCGTCGACGACGAAGAGCCCCGGCCGCGCGCGCCTCAGCGCTTCCTCTGTCTCCGCGTTGCCGAGCTGCTCCGGCGAGAGGAAGACAAACGTCTCGGGCCGGCACGAGGCGGCCAACGCGGCCGCGTGCTCGCGCGCGGACTGGTGCGAGTTGAGCACGATCGCGCTGAGCTCGGCGGCGCGGAGATGTGCGAGCTGGTCGTTCTGCAGCGCGATCAGCGGCGAGACGACAACGGTCGGCCCGTCACGCAAGAGCCCGGCGAGCTCGTAGATCGCTGACTTGCCGCCGCCGGTCGGCAGGACCGCGAGCACGTCGCGGCCCTCGACCGCGGCCGCAGCCGCACGCAGCTGGCCGGGGCGCAGCTCGGCGAAGCCGAACCGCGAGCGCGCGAGCGCGCGGATCGCCTCTTCGACCAAAGCCGGTGCCGGCTCTTGCTGGGGTCTCGTCATGTTCCCGCTCGCGAGAAGCCTAGGTTTCCACCCGGCATGAACGTGGCGGCAACCATCTCGGCGCAGACCGGACTCGCGCTCGTACTGGCCCTGGCGTCTACGGCGCTTATCAACGTCGCATATCTGCGCGAGCATGACGCTGCTGCAGCGTTGCCGGCGCTCTCGATGCGGCGGCCGCTTCACTCGGCCCACGTGCTGCTCACCGACCGGAGCTGGCTGCTCGGCTTTGCACTCGAGAGCGGCGGCTTCGTGCTCTACGTCGCGGCTCTTGCTCTCGCGCCGCTCGCGCTCGTCCAGAGCGTCACCGCGGGCGGGATCGGAGTCCTCGCGTTCGCTTCCTCGCGCATGAACCGTCAGCGACTCGGGCGACACGAGCTCGCCGGCGTGACCCTGTCGACGGTCGGGCTGCTCGCTCTCGCGATCTCGCTCGCCGGCGGCACCGGTGAGGGCACCGGAGGCACCACCGCTGCGATCGTCCTCTGGCTCGGAGCGACAGCCGGTGCAGCAGTGGTCGCGCTTGCCGTCGGTTGGAAGCTGGGCGCGCTGGCAGTCGCCGAAGGCCTTGCCGGAGGGCTCTTGTTCTCGATCGGCGACATCTCGGTCAAGGTCGCCACACAGGGAGGCGCGCGGTACGCGTTCGCCGTCGGCGTGATCGTCGGCTACTCGCTGGGCACGGCGTTGCTCCAGCTCGGCTATCAGAGAGGCGCGGCCCTCACGGTCGCCGGCCTGGCCACACTGGTCACGAACGCATTGCCGATCGCCGCGGGCGCCGTCGTGCTCGGCGAGCCTGTGCCCTCTGGTGCGTTCGGCGCGCTCCGCCTGCTCGCCTTCGCGGCGGTCACGATTGGGGCCGTGCTGCTCGCTCGTCCGGACGCTTCACGGCCCGAGCGCGAGCCGGCCCACTAGTGCACGCCGTTGGCGATCGCGACCGCCTCGAGCCGCGAGTGCGTGCCGGTCGCCCGCAGCACCTGGCGGATGTGGTTGCGGACCGTCTCGATGCTGAGGTGCAGCTCCTCGGCGATCTGCCTCGTCGAGCGGCCGCGCTCGAGCAGCCGGAGCACCTCCGCCTGACGCGGCGTCAGCTCCAGGTCAGGGTGCGCATGCGGCTCCTCGACGATCTCCGAGACCTGCCCGAAGACGCCGATCACATGCTCGCCGTCGCGGAGCGGCACTGAGCTCACCTCGACAGCGACGCGTTCCCCGTCGGCGTCGAGCACGACGACGCCCGCGTCCGTGACACGGGCGGCTCCGACGATCTTGCGCGCGAACAGCTCCCGCGCCCGCAGCGTTTCCTCAGGCGCGACCACGGACGTGAACTGCCGCCCGCGCACGTCCCCGACGAGGTTCCGGCCGGCCGAGTTCACCCAGCGGATCACACCGGCCGTGTCGATCACGTAGCTCGGCACGTTGACGTGCTCCAGCACATCGTCCAGCCGCATCGTCTCGAGCGCGGACATGGGCACAGGTGAAGTCTCCTACACGCGCCGCCGGTCGAGAAGGGCGTTGAGCTCGGCCGCCACTACCATCACGCGTCCGACGAGCACGAGCGAGAACAGGAGCGCGGCCGCTATCCCGAGCGCGCCGTACGTGTCCGCGCGGTTCTCGACCAGGCGCGCGGTGATGTACACGTTGAAGACGTTCACGGCGAGCAGGCCGGCGCCGAACAGGAGCGCGCCCGGTAGCAGCCCCGTCCAGTGGACGTCGGCGTGAGGGAGCTCGAGCGAGAGCGCGAGCCAGGCTCCACCGGCAAGCACGATGTAGACCAGGAGCACCCAGAGCCTGCCGAGCTGCTGGTGGCGGCCGACCCAGCTGGAGATCTCGGTCGCTGCGAGCACGGTCAGCAGCCCGAGACAGAGGATGCCGACGCCCCGCAACGTCGTCCGGCCGGCGCGCCCGGTCTGGTGCCAGACGATCCCGTGCACGACCGCGAGCGCGCGGTAGAGCTTCGCCACGGCGTAGAGGACGGCCGGGATCATCAAGATGAACACGAGCCAGCGCGCACCGCCCGACGCGGTCTCGGCCACGTTCGACGCGAACAGCCCGTGCAGCCCCGCCTCGCGCGTCACCTCTCTCGTGCTCTTGTCGACGGCGCCCGCGTAGAGCCCGAGGCCCGAGACGAGCAACAGCGCGGTCGGCAGCAGCAGGACGAAGATCCGATAGGCGAGCGCACCAGCGAGCAGGCCGCCGCCGATCGACGAGTCGCCCTCGATCAGCGTGAACGCGAACTCGAGCGACGCGTGCCGTGTGCGCGCCTCCTCGAGGCGGTCCTTCGCCGCTTGCCCTCGCGTGCGCCACCGCTCCAGCCGTTCGGCGTTCACGGCGCGAGCGTGATCTCCGCGGGGAGCACGAGCTCCTCGTGCTCGCCCTCGAGCTCGCGCCGCACCCGAGCGTCGAAGTAGACGTACACGGAGGTGACCGCCACGAAGGGCATCGTGACCGCGTAGATCACGCCGGAGATCACGTTCACGAGCCAGAACGGCGCTCCGGTGACGAGGATCAGCACCGCGCCGATCAGCGGGCCGGCCACCAGCGCGAGCGCTCCGCCGATCACGATCAGCGACGCAACCTTCAGCCATCGCCCCTGGACGAGCTTTCCGCTCCGGCGAAGCCCAGTGATCGCGCCGACTCCTTCCAGCTCGATCACCGGCGCGATCAGGCACCAGCGGCCCGCGAGCCAGATCGCGATCGGGATCAGGAAAATCGAGCTCGCCAGCAGCGAGATCACCACGGCCGCAACGACGAGCGCGCCGAGCAGCGGGACGACGATGTCGGCCGCGAGCCGGTACGCGTGGAGGACTCCGGCCGGCCGGTCCGCGTCGATCTCGACGAGCGCCCGCGCAGTCGCCGCCTGGACGATCCCGAGCCCGAGCAGCGTCAGCGCCGTGCCGACCACGAGGATCACGAACGCGAGCGGGCTGTTGTCGCCGCTCGTCTGGACGCCGAGGATGCTGGTCGCATGCAGGACGAGTGCCTGCAGCAGGCTGACGAGGAGCAGGATCGGGATGAACACGAGCCCCAGCCCGGCGAAGAGGCGGAATTTCGTGGCGTACATCCGCGCCGACGCCGACAGGATCTGCCCCCAGCTGCGACGCCGTGCAAGGTGCAAGGGCGCGCTCGGCCGCCAGCGGGTGCGCGTCAGCAGGAAGATCGTGAACAGGACGAGCGCGGCGAGCACGAGCGTGAACACCAGCGGCTGGTCGACGAGCCGGACGAGCGCACTGGAGCCGCGGCCGACGCCGCCGCAGAAGAAGTCGGTCGCAGTCGTCCCGAAGATGCTGCCGCCGGGCACGGTGTAGCTGCGCGCGCGCCAGCCCTCGGCCCAGGTGATCGGCTCGGTCCACTGCTCCTTGAGGTTCGGCCCGGTCGGGCCGTTGAAGAACGCCGGCCGCAGCTCGCCCCAGCGGCCCTCGAAGGTGATCCAGGGATCCTCGCGCGCGGCCGCCTGCGGATCGCTCGGGATCGTCTGCACGACGGGGCGAACGTCGAAGGTCGGCCCGCGCGTGTCGTCGCAGCCCACACCCTCAGAGGCCGAGCTGCCGAGGTAGAGCGACTCGCCGTAGAAGTTGGCGTGCGAGCCGGCAGCCGGGTGCACGACCGGGTGCGTGCCGTCGACGCGCTCGAGCTTCTCGTCGTTCCAGTTGGCCCGCTCGGCACCCTCGTGCTGGCTATACCCGACCTCGGTCGGCGACCGGTGCAGCGCCTCGGCGGCGTTTGGCGCATCGAAGACGAGCTGGATCATCTCCCAGTCGCCCTCGTGCAGGTTGTTCCAGTCGTTGAAGACGTAGAAGAGCCAGTACTGCAGCGAGAGCTTGCCCGGGTGCGCGGGGTCGGTAGCCACGTGCGCGTAGACCGTCGGCGGGTGGCCCTCGACGAGCCGCCGCTCCCAGTGGAGGTAGGTGCACCCGGGGTCTAGCGCGCTCCCGGGGAAGTCGAGGTGGTACTCGAAGAGCCCAGCGAGGTCCTTCGCCGACGGCCCGATCTTGACGAGGTCGTTCCCCCACGGCCCGCGCAGCGCGACCGTGGGCTCGTCGAAGAGGAGGTTGACGTCGATCGGCAGGAACGGCTTGCCGGGAAGGCAGTTGTTGTGCTCGACGATCCGCACGACCGGCGCGTAGCGCTCGGCGAGCACCTGCTCGGGATTCGCGGCCGACGCCGTCGGGACCGCGACACAGGCTACGAGCACCGTCAGGAGCGACAACCGAGCGCGCATCACGCCAGATGCTCTCACCCTCGGCGGCGTGAGACCTACCGTGCCTGCGAAGATCGCGCGCGTGACGCGGCCGACGATCAACTCGTGGCTGATCGACATGGACGGCGTGCTGGTGCGCGAGGAGCACGCGATCCCCGGCGCGGCCGAGTTCGTGCGCCGGCTGCGCGAGACGGAGATGCCGTTCCTGGTCCTCACGAACAACTCGATCTACACGCGCCGCGACCTGGCCGCGAGGCTCGCGCTGAACGAGATCGACGTCCCAGAGGACGCGATCTGGACGTCGGCGCTCGCGACGGCCCGGTTCCTCGACGACCAGCGCCCCGGCGGCTCCGCCTTCACGATCGCGGAGGCCGGCCTGACGACGGCCCTGCACGACGTCGGCTACACGCTCACCGAGCGCGCGCCGGACTACGTCGTCCTCGGCGAGACGCGAACGTACAGCTTCGAGCGGATCACGACGGCGATCCGCCTGATCGCCGGCGGCGCGCGGTTCATCGCGACGAACCCGGATCCGACCGGCCCGGGCCCGGCAGGTGTCGTCCCGGCGACGGGCTCGGTCGCTGCGCTGATCAGCCGCGCGACCGGAGTCGACCCGTACTACGTCGGCAAGCCGAACCCCCTGATGATGCGCTCGGCCCTGAACGCGATCAACGCCCACTCGGAAACGACGGCGATGGTCGGCGACCGGATGGACACCGACGTCGTCGCGGGACTGGAAGCCGGCATGTACAGCATCCTCGTCCTCACCGGCTCCACCCACCGCGAGCAGGCCGAGCAGTTCCCGTTCCGTCCCTCGCGCATCGTCGAGTCGATCGCCGACCTCGTCGACGAGCTTAAGTAGCCGGTCCGGCTACGACGAGGCGAGCATCGAGCGCGACTCCGCCCGTGCCTCGCGCCACCACACGAGCTCGTACGTGTGCAACGCGATCCAGACGACCGTGACGAGCGCCAGCGCGGCGAGCGCCGGCACCGCCGTGGCCAGCGGGATGACGAGCAGGAGCACGAGCGCGGCGGCGAAGCGGCCTCGGCTCAACGCCGGCCGCCGCTCGACCCTCGAGCGCACGCCCGAGAACGTGAGCAGATAGATGGCGCTGCCCCCGCAGAGCGCGAACGCCGTCGGGTAGTCGAGCTCGTCGCCGACGTGCCCGACGATGGTCTTCATCGAGAAGGCGAAGAGCACGACGCCGACGATCAAGGCGAGGTGGCCGTACGCATACAGGTCGCGGGCGAGGGCCACGCGGTCCGGGCCCTGGCTGTCCGCCAGCATGCGCTCGCCGCGGATCGAGAAGAAGTCGAAGTAGGCGAGCCAGAATGCGGTGGCGACCAGGAGCCCGAGGATCGCGGCGGCGATCTCCCCGATCCCGATCGTGGTCACGCCGATCCCGATCGCGACGAACGCCTCGCCGAGGGCGATGATCAGCACGAGGCCGTAGCGCTCCGCGAGGTGCGACGGGAACACGCGCCAGCCGGTCGACCCGCTCAGCCCGGCGCCGACGTAGGTACAGGCGAGCGCGGCGACCCATAGCCAAGTGCGCGCACCGTCGGCGAAGCCGGCGATCAGGATCAGCGTCGCGCCGAGCAGGGTCCACGGCGCCAGCCGGAGCACGGCGAGGAGCAAGTCCCGGTTGTGGCGGCCGGCCAGCGCGTAGAGCGAGAGGTGCATGGCAACGACGACGAGGAAGGCGACACCGAAGAGCACGCCGTCGTCGCCGAAGACGTGTGGCACCGCGAGCGCCGCGAGGAACATCGCGATCAGGACGACGAGCAGCGCGGCGCCGATGACGCCCTCCTCGGGATCGACGGTGTTCGTCAGCCACGCGTAGGCCGTCCACGGCCACCAGAGCGCGCCGAGCACCAGCACGCCCCGGCCGATCCCGGTGAATGTCGGCTCGTGCGTGAGCAGGGTCGTCACCTGCGTGAACGCGAACACGAAGACGAGGTCGAAGAAGAGCTCTCGCGGCGTGACCCGGTGCTCTCGCTCAACTGCCGTCGCGGACATCCTGCGCGACCCTAACGAGCCGCTCGCGCACCGGATCTCTTGACGTCGAGTAATCGCACGACGTATGTTTCGAGTTCGAGTAGCTTTACCTCGAACTACAGGAGGCGACGCATGACGACGACCACCACCCCCCTCTCGGTCATCTCACTCGACGAGGCCGGGGCGGCCGCGGCCGCGAACGGCTTCGGGCTCGGCGGCCCGCCCGACCCCGACGTCGGCAGGCGCGGCCGCGTCTACCTGCGACGCGATCTCGAGATCGGCTCGTTCGGCGTCAACGCCTTCTACCAGGGGACGAGCGGCGCCTTCGTGATCGGCGAGCACGCCGAGGTCGGCCCTCCGTCGAGTGGCCACGAGGAGCTCTACGTCGTCGTCGCCGGCAGCTGCACGTTCACGGTCGACGGCGAGGAGATCGACGCGCCCAGCGGCACCGCCGTCTTCGTGCGCGACCCGGAGTCGAGGCGAGCGGCGCGGGCGACGGAGGACGGCACGATCGTGCTCGTAGTCGGGGGTCGGCCGGGAGAGGCCTTCGAGCCCGGCCCGCTCGAGTCGATCTCAGGATTCTTCCGGCGGTATCGCGACCAGGACTACGAGGGCGCGCTCGCCATCCTGCGCGCCGGCCTCGAGGCGCATCCCGGGAACGCCTTCATCCTCTACAACGTCGCGTGCATGGAGGCCCTGGCAGGCCGCCCCGAGAACGCGCTCGAGCCGCTCGCCGAGGCCCTCGCGGCCTGGCCCGCGTACAAGGAGCTCGCGGCGAGCGACGAGGATCTCGCGCCGCTGCGCGACGACCCGCGCTTTCAGTCGCTCTTGGCCTGAGGCCTCCGGACCTCGTTCGCCAGCGAGCGGATCTCCTGCGTCAGCTGGAGGATCTGCTTCGAGAGGTCGAGCAGCTGCTCGTTCTGGCGGTCCTCCTCCTGCACGGTCCGCCACTGCAGGTTCGCGACCACCTGGCGCTTCGCGTCGGCCCGGTTCTGGCTGATCATCACGAACGTCGAGAGGAAGATCGCCTCGAGCGAGACGATCATCGTCAGCAGCCCGTACGGGTACTTCTCGGCGCCGAGGCCGATCCAGAGCCCGAACCAGACGATGTGGATGTAGACGAACCACATCGACCCGGCGAAGTCCGTGATCGTGTCGGCGATCCGGTTCTGGACGCTGGCCGCGCGCTCCTCCGCCTGCTTCATCAGAGCCGGGTTCGACTCGATCGGCAGGCGATTCAGGCGCTTGAGAAAAGCTTCATTCCGCTGGAGAAGAGTCTGGTTCACGGCGAAGCCGCCCCCTTTCGACGATCGGTTGTCACGTCAGCGCTCGTGCGCGGTCAGGCGGTGCCGTGCTGCACCTCGCGGACCCGGAAGGCGAGCACGATGTCGCGGACGCCGCGGATCAGGGTGAAGGCGGCCACCCACGCGATCAGCAGGACGGCGCTCCGCCCGTAGAACCCGGCTGCCCAGAAGCCGAGGGCGAGCTCGATGATCCCGCCGATCAACTGCAGCCACCACACCTCGATCTCGTGCCGGGTCGAGATCGACACGATGATGTCCCAGGTCCCGGCGAAGATCAGGAAGAAGCTGAAGACGGCGGCCAGCGCCTCGAACGTGTTGCCGGGATGGATGAACGCGATGATCCCGACGGCGATGAAGATGACGGCCAGGACGCCGTAGAACAGCTTCCACCAGCCTGCGGCGATGAACACCATGCCGATCTCGAGCACGCCGGCGGCGATCGCGACGCAGCCGAACAGAATCGAGATCGCGCTGACGGACGTGTAGTCGAAGCGCAGCACGATCAGCCCCACCAGGATCCAGCCGATGCCGGTGATCAGCAACAACCACCAGGGCGGCAGCACCCGTCCGAGCGTGCGCTCGGCCGTGGACTTCATTGGACTTGCGATGGTCGACATGACAGCACCTCCCGGTCGCTATCTCCGCCGACCCCGACGCGGAGCTTGCCCGCAACGCTACGCCCAGCGGCCTAGTGCGGCAAGTCGCTAGACGTAGCCCTTGTGGGTGAGCCAGCGCAAGGAGAGGTAGCCCCAGATCGGCGGCAGGTAGAACGTGCACAGGCGCTGGGTGATCGCAATCGCGAACGCGGTCGACTGGTCGACGCCCAGCGCGATCAGCCCCGCTGAGAGGCTCGCCTCGGCGGCGCCGATGCCGCCTGGCACCGGGATCAGGCTCGAGAGAACCGAGGCGGCGGTGTTGACGAAGACGAGCTCGGCCAGGTTGAGGTGGACGCCGTACGCGAGGCACGTGGCGCCGAGCGACAACGCGTAGACCAGCTCGGACGCGATGTTGCCGCCGAAGAGCTCCAGGCGCTTCTGCCGGTTCCGCGCGACGCTCCAGAGCCCGGTCAGCGCCTGCCGTGCCGGCGGCACGACCTTCGCCCGAAGCTTTGGCACGCCGAGCACGACCGCCACGCCGATCACGAGCGCGATCGCGAGCGCGGCCAGGAGGCGGCCATTCGGGCCGCCGCCGTGGAGCTGCCCGGTGTTCAGGTTGACGTGCACGAACGGGAGGACGACCAGGAAGAGCGCGACCTGCACGATCGTCTCCGAGGCGTCGTCGACGGCGCCGGCCGCCACGGCCTCCGGCAGCGGCGTCCCCAGCCGCTGGAGGAACCGGAGGTTCATCCCGATGCGGCCCGCCGAGCTCGGAACGGTCAGGTTGATGAACTTGATCGCCGACTGCAGCACGACGCACGGGAGCAGCGGCAGCGGCGTCATCACGGCGCCGCGGATCGAGATCCCCGATCCGACGAACGTGGCCTGGGCAAGCAGCAACGCGACCACGACCCACGCGATGTCCGCCTGGCGGAGCTCGTGGGCGATCGTCCCGAAGCCGATCGACGCGAGCTTGCTGATCAGCAGGTACGCGCCGAAGATCAGCGCCGCGGTCAGCAGCGAGGTCCTTCGGCCGCATCCGCCGCAGCGGCGCCACCTCGGGCGCTTCCTGGCCGGTCGCCGCGGCGGCGGCGGCGCGCAGGTCCTTCAGCCCGACCTCGTGGCTCCGGGCCAGGTCCCGCAGGTGCGGCGTCAGCGCCGCGCGCTGGAGGTACGGCAGGGCGCGACCGATCGCGTCGCCCCAGCCAGCGTCGACCGCGTTCTTCAGAGCGCGCTCCGGGCCAACCAGGACGGTGCAGGCGACGAGGAGCTCGGCCACGTCGATGTCCAGCGCCGATTGCGGCGCGCCGAGGGTCGCCGCCGAGAAGTCGACGAGCAGCGGCTGTCCGTCGACGACGAGGACGTTGGAGGCGTTGAGCCGGTTGTGCGAGATGCCGGCCTCGTGCAGCTGGGCCACCTGCGCACAGAGGCGCCCGAGCAGCTCGTCCGACACGCGGTCGCTCGGCAGGGTCTCCAGCGGCTCGAGGTCCGGCTGCCGTGTGACGACGATCGCGTCGCCCGTCGGGCCGAGCGCCGCCGTCACGACAGCGGGCGCGTGCACGCCCGCCTGCGCGGCCATCAGCGTGGCCAGAGCTTCGTGCTCGACCTGCTCCAGGCGCCCGACCGCGACGCTCCTCGGCGGGTCGCGGTACGCGAGCGCCCGCCAGCGCCGGGCCAGCCATTGCGTGTCCTGCGCGTCGCGGCCGAGCAGGCGGACTTTCAACGGGCTGCCCGCCGCGTCGTGCCCCACGTACTCCGCTGCGCCGATGTGCTGCTGCAGCGACGGACGCAGGTCGGCGACCTCGACGCCGAGGCTCCCCAGCGCAGCCTTGACGTCGGCCGCAGGCGGGACACCCGCCGCCGTTCCGAACACCAATCGCACCAGGGCCGCGGAAGCCAGGCCCAGAGCGAGCGCGGCGAGGACGGACGACGGCAGCGCGGCGGCGAAGGCGATCGCACCGATGGCCGCAATCGGGACGAGCCAGATCGCGAAGAGCCGGACGGGTCGCACCAGCTCCGGGCCGACGACCACGAGCACGGCGCTGGACAGCGCCAGGCGAAAATCCGGGTAGCCCCAGTTCGCGAGCGGGTGACGCTCGACCAGTCCCCAGTCGGACGTGACGCTCCCGCCGAGCAGCTCGGCCACCCCGACCAGCAGCACCGCCGCGACGAGCAGGTCGCGCGCGAGGTCCCACCGCGCACGCACGAGCACGTCGGCGATGACGACGAGCGCGAGCACGAGCAGCGCGACGAACGCCGTCCGCCAGAGGCCTCCCGCCCAGCCGAGGATCGTCATCAGCGCGTGTGCGACGTCGCGGTCCTGGTTCGGCGCCTCCGACGTGATCACCGCCGACAGCCCGACGAGGACGGCACCGACGACGAGCACGACCGAGTCGACCGGTCGGCGGTTGCGCCGCCCGAGCTCCGTCTTCGTCAGCAAGGCGAACTGCCACGACCGCTCGGCCTGCTCGACCCGCTGCTTCCGTCTAGCGCTCGTTGCCGTCACGATCCCCTCCGCCGGGCCGGTGGAGCCGAGTATCCGTCATGGCTCCCGACCCCCGCGAGCGGCCCGGTGAGATGATGCGCAGGTGCCATCGGTTGAAGGAACGGCGGAGGGCGAGCCCGGCCGGATCGACCTGATGGCGATGCTCGAGCAGGTCCGTGTGCCGGCCGGCATCGTCGACCGCGCCGGAGTCGTCACGTGGGAGAACGACGCGGCGCGCAAGACGGTCGGAAACCTCGACGGCCGACCCTTCGCGTCGGTGGTGGCTCCCGAAGACCGCCCGCTCGTCGAGCGGCAGCTAGCGCAGAAGCTCGCCGGCGGGCCGCCGACCGATTACGAGGTCGACGTCGTCACGCCGGACGGGAAGCGCCGCCGCGCCGAGATCAGCTCCGTGGCGATCCCGGACGGCGACGTCTGCCACGCGATCTTCGGCGTCGCCGTCGTCGGCCCGCCGCGTGCCGGACCGGAGACGGCGGGTCTGACCGCGCGCCAGTACCAGGTCCTGCAGATGCTCGGCGACGGCGCCTCCACCGCGGACATCGCGTCGATGCTGCACCTGGCCTCCGAGACGGTGCGCAACCACATCCGCCATATCCTGGCCGCGCTGGGCGCCCACTCACGCCTCGAAGCGGTCGCGATCGCGCACCGTCGAGGGCTGCTGGCCGAGAGCTAGACGCCCAAGAGGTCTACCGTTCGTCGCGTGAACAAGCCCCGCATCTTCCTCGGGTCGTCGGGCAAGCAGGCCAAGCTGATCCAGGCGATCATGCGCGGTCTCGCGGAAGTCGCCGAGGTCGAGCCCTGGACGACCACGTTCAACCCGGGGCGGGAGACCCTCGACCGGCTGGTCGAGCTCTCCCAGGAGGTCGACTTCGCCGCCTTCGTCTTCGCCCAGGACGACTGGACGACGACGGACGCGTCCGAGTCCGGCGAGGCATCGCCGCGCGACAACGTGGTGTTCGAGGCCGGGCTGTTCGGCGGCGCGCTCGGCATGCGGCGCACGTTCATCCTCCACGCGGCCGGCTCCAAGCTGCCGAGCGACCTGCTCGGCCTCACCTCGATCCGGTACGACCCGGCCACGAGCCCGGCGGAGGTGCGCGCGATCAACCAGAAGCTCCGCAAGGCGATCGAGACCGAGGGCCGCCGCAGTGCGATCGAGGGGCTGTGGTGGCAGCTCTCGCTCACGGTGCGGACCGAGGAGGAGCCATCGGCGGTGAGCCTCCTGCAGATCTCGCGCGACCGCGACGGCGGCCTGAACGTGAACGGCCGGGGCTGGCAGGAGGACGGCATGCTGTCGGTCCGCTACTGGAGCGAGGCCTCGAAGGAGCGCCGGGATCCGGCCGGCGTCTTCTACTTCTGGAACGGCGAGCGCCCTCGGCACCCGAACGCCCCGCAGCTCGAGGGCACCGGCGAGATCACCGTGGAGAACGTCGACCGAGCGACCGGGTACTGGACGA
Organism: uncultured Actinomycetes bacterium; assembly: GCA_963765785.1. Taxonomy (GTDB): domain Bacteria; phylum Actinomycetota; class Thermoleophilia; order Gaiellales; family Gaiellaceae; genus AC-32. The sequence goes on along the minus strand of CAVXXW010000009.1, from coordinate 362,329 downwards.
CTCGCTCGGACCGCGACCTCGAGCTGAACGCCCGGACCTCCGGCGTCTACCTCCGAGCCGACCCGTCGGATCTCGAGCTGCTCGACGGCGGGAGCCCGGAGGAGCGGGCCGAGCTGATCGCGCAGCGCCTGCGTGAGTGGAAGTCGATGACGGACGCGTTCTGAGCACGGACGCAGGCTCGGCCCTGCGCTCGGCCGAGGATCAGGTCGCGGCGGTCCGCGACGACCCGACGGCCCGTCTCGCTCTGTTGGACCGGTTGTTCCACGGGCCGACCGGTCGGGCGCCTCGACACTTGCCGTTCCGACGGGCCGCACTGTCGTTCATGCGCTGGCAGGCGCACCGCGGCGTGCTCGATCCGCTCGACGCCTCCCCGCCCGGCAGCGTGTGGTGGCGCGCGATGAACGACCGGCTGCTGAGAGACGGATGCGAGGCCGTAGGGCTGCTGGGCGGATTGGAGGGCGAGACGTCGTCGCCCGCCGTCCGGCTCTGGCTGGACTTCAGCGCAAGGCCGACTGGGCGCAACTGGTACCGGGCGCACAACGCGAGCATCGTGGGCGGGTATCTCGAGTACCGCGACCTCGCCGAAGCAGAGAGCCGGCCCGAGCGCTTCTTCATCAACGTCGCGCTCGTCCGTGTGCTCTACGCGCACGCACTCGTCGGCGCGCCGCGCCTCGCGCTCGGACGGCTCGCACCGCTCGGGCGCCTGCTCGGCGACCCGCGGCTCGGCGTGGCCGGTGTCTTTCTCTCGCTCCGCCGCGTGCTGCCCGACCGCTATCCACTCGAGCTCGACGTGGAGCGTTACATCGCCGACGAGGAGCGTCTCGGCCGGCTGCTCGACTACGCGGTGATCCTGCCGCGGCTGCAGCGCCTCTACGAGTGGTCCGCGGTGCAGCTCGTCGAGCCCGGCCTGCTCGAGCTCGGTCGCGACGGCAGCTCGATCTACGCGTGGCCGTTCGAGGACCGCCACGTCTGGCGTCCCAAGAACATGCCGCGAGTGGGACGGCTCCTCGAAGGTGCAACTCGGGCGGCGTGAGAACGCGCTACGCAGTTGACGCTGGTCCGAACCAGATCGCCAGCGCGTCGGTGAGCCCGATGTCGCTTCCTTCTCCGACCCAGGCGACGTATCCGTCAGGGCGAACGAGCACTGCTGAAGGAGCCGCGACTTCTCCGAGCGCCGGCAGCTCCCAGGTACCAGTGTACTCGGCGTCGACCAGCTGAACCCGATCCGTCCAAGGAGTGATCTCGAGGCCGCCGGGCTCAGCGAGATTGAGCAGCACCGGCCGGGCATCGTGCAGCAGGGTGTAGACCCGCAGAGGGCCGTCGGCGGTGACCAGGTCGAGGTCCGGCATGCGACGTCCGAGCAGCGGGTGACCCTCGCCGAGGTCGTAGTGAACGTCCAGGCCGGACATCATCGCGGCGAAGCGCTTGCGCGGCTCCTCGAAGCTCAGCAGCTCGGACACGACGTCGCCAAGGGCCTTGATGCGGTCGTCCGGGCGGCGAAGCGCGACCGAGGCCATCGTGTTGCGCAGCACGCGGGCAGCGACCGGGTGGCGCTCGGCGTGGTAGGTGTCCAGCAGGCCGTCCGGCGAGACCCCTTTGACGACCTGGCCCAGCTTCCAGCCCAGGTTGACCGCGTCCTGCACTCCGATGTTGAGGCCCTGCCCGCCGTCGGGTGAATGCACGTGGGCTGCGTCTCCGGCCAGCAGGACCCGTCCCTCGCGGTAGGCCGCGGCCTGCCGGCTCATGTCGGTGAACCTCGAGATCCAGGTGGGGCTGTGAACCCCGAAGTCGGTCCCGTAGACGGCGATGAGGCCCTCGCTGATGTCGCGCAACGTGGGCTCGGTGGTCCGGCCGACATGCCGCTCGGTCACCATGACCCGAACCGGGCCGGAGTCCTTCCAGATGATCTCGCCGTCGCGGATCTCGTACTCCACCCTGCCGAGGCCGTGCATGCCCGCGGCATCGTGGCGGACGCCCAGCTCCGGCTCCTCGGTCATCTCGACCTCGGCGATCAGGCTGCTGATCGTGGGATCCCACCCTGGGAACTCGATCCCGGCCGTTCGACGGACCAGGCTGCGCCCTCCGTCGCACCCGACGAGGTACTGCGCCCGCAGCGGACCGTCGGACGTCTCGACGTCGACGGCGGCGTCCTCCTGCGTGAAGCCAGTCACCTCGCCGCCGCGGTAGAACTGCACCGGCAGCTCCTCGACCCAGCCGGCCAGGATCCGCTCGATGTGGTTCTGCCAGAGCCCGAGCCCGTACGGGTGCCGCGTCGGGAAGTCGCTGATGTCGAACTGGGTCGCACCGAAGGCCCCGACCTGAGCCGTCTGCCCTTCGGCAAGGAACCGGTCGGCGATTCCGCGCTGGTCGAAGACCTCGATGGTGCGTGAGTGCAGGCCACCTGCGCGCGAGCCGGCGAGCTCCTGGCTGGGCCGCCGTTCGACGACGGCGACGTCCACCCCCGCCAACGCCAACTCGCCTGCCAACGTCAGCCCTGTCGGGCCGCCTCCGGCGATGAGTACCTCGTGCATTTCGCTCCTCCGATTTCCTGGGATCTGGGCGTGCGGCAGGCGATTATGCGGCACGAACGCGGGCCTCATGAGGGCCGCGCTTGCCGTGTAAAATTGCGTTGGAGAGGGCGAATCGGGCTCGCCGTCGTTGCGCAACTGCCAACCGTCAGTTGCTGTCAGCCGAGCCGAGTGGCCACCCGTTCGGCGGCTCACCGGTGTTCCTTGCCGGCGACTCGGCCATCGGCTCGCCGTGCTTTTAGTCGATTTCGCTCGGCTTCGAGTGCGCGATGTTCCTGGCCGAGCTCCTCGCGCAACGGGACGTCCCACTACGAGACATGCTCGAGCGCTATGAGCTGTACATCTACAAGCAATGGCTTCGCGTCTACATGCGCAGCAAGATGATCAAGCACAACAAGGACTTGTTCGAGTCGATCGACGACCCGCTCGCACTCCTGGAGAAGCTTCACATCTACTAGAGGCCCTCTCGGAGATCGCTGCCGGTTACGACTTCTCGGCCTCCCGGTCACGCCGGCGTCCAAACAGCTTCCGTCGAGCCTTCTTCGGTCGCCTGAGCGTCGTGCCGACGCTTCTCGTCAGCTCCCTCTGGGTGCGCTCGGCAGCACCCTCGTTTTCGTCACGGGTCTCGCCAACTGTGGCCATCTCTGCTGCTGTCGGTTCAGTTCGTATCGCGTTCGCCAATCGGTCGTCTGACACATCGGACAGGTCGGTAGGTCGCTGCGCACCGTGATTCCGTAGCCGCAGGTCGCGCAACGAAAGTCACGCAGGTTCGCCGCGAGCCTGGAAGCGCTCACGGACAGCCCTTGGCGGCGAGCTTGAGAACGTGGATCGCCTCTGGACACATACCGCCCTCGCGCAGGTCGAAGCCGACTCGCGCGCCCTCGACCAACGTTCTCGTACGCCAGTCGTTGCCCATGATGCTCCCCCGGTGCACGAAGAGTTCCTCGCCGCCCTCGTCGGCGACGATGTAGCCGTAGCCGCTCTCCTCGTTGAACCACCTCACCGTTCCACTCGCCAAGACGGAGCCACCTCCCTCCTCGTTCGTCGCTGTCTCCCCGCGCTCTAGACGGCGGAGAGCAGACGACGCGTCTTGTAGGTCGGTGGTTGCGAGGACCGTGCCTGATTCACACCTTCGTACCGTCGAAGGGTTCCGTGCATCCGACTCCCTCTTCTTCGTCGATCTGGAATGCTCGAGGCGAGCGCTCCTGGTGCACCCAGGCAAAATGTGACAGTCGAAGAGGGTTCGAGCCTCGGCGGCTTCCGCGCTAAGCCCAACGCGCCAACGAATCATAGCCCAGGTCTCGGCAGCTCCGGTCGAGGCCGCTCGCCGCGGCGTCGCTCGGATTCCTACGACGCGCGCGGAAGCACGTAGAAGGCGACGACAACGTACTGACACGCTGCCGCCGCAACCGTGAGCAGGTGGAACAGCTCGTGGTACCCGAACACTTGTGGACGCGGGTCGGGTCGGCGTCGTGCATAGATCACGGCCCCCGCGGTGTAGAGGATCCCGCTGACGACGACGAGCAGGATGGCAAGCGGGGCTAGTCGCAGCAGCTGTGTGAACGCGGCCGCTCCGACCCAACCGAGCATGAGACCGATTGCGGCCGAGAGCCACTTCGGCGCCTGCACCCAGAACAGCTTCAAGAGGATCGCGACGAGCGCGCCGCCCCAGACGATCGCAAGGACCGGAATCGCCCAACCCCGTGACATCACGATCAACCCGAACGGCGCATAGCTGCCGGCGATCAGCAAATAGACGCCGGCGTGGTCGAGCCGAGCGAGCCAGGCGCGCGCCCGCGGGCGCCACGTCGGTCGGTGGTAGACGGCGCTCGCGCCGAAGCAGATGACGACGCAGCTCGCGAAGATCGCGGCGGCCGTCTGGGCTGTTCCTGCTTTGGCCGTGACGACCATGACCGCGCCGGTTGCGGTAGCCACGTAGAAGCCGATCTCGTGAAAGACGCCGCGGAGCTTTGGTTTCACGAGCCCCTGCGCTGCTTCCATGTCCCCCATCGTACGATGAAGCGAGCGGTCTTGGGAACGTCGCAGGCCTTGCCGACGAGAGCCACGGCGGACTCCCCTGCTCTAATGGCGTGGTAATCGAATAAGGAGACCGACGTGGCTCTAGGAGACGAAGTCGACGAGATCTTTCGTCGCGAAGTGAAGTCGCTTCCCGCCTACGCGAAGGCGCAGGCTGCGAGCGGCTCTGGCGTCGCGCCCCCAGTGGACGAGATGAATGAACTGCTGATGGGCCTGGTCGTTGCCTCGCAGCGTTCGTTTCATCTGCTCGCCAGTCGCCTTCAGGACGTGGAGAACAAGTAATCCAGTGCTGGCGCCGAGGGAGGTACGACCGCGCCGGTCACACGCGTCGAAGGTCCGCGGGTTGACTTGATCCCGAAGCTGCGAACCATCGCGCCAAGACGGAGGGCTGGTCATCGGTCGACCGGCGGCTTCGAAGAGTGCTGGCCCCGCGAGTCGAACTCTGTTTGCCTGGGCTCATCGCCTCGCGCGTCTCAAGAACGCGTCGGCGGCCTTCGGGCCGTAAGCCGGGGGTCCTGGCCGCAGGGCCAGTACAGCCACTCTACTCCCCTTCGCGGCGTCGAGGGCGAATTCGTAGCGCGGTCAGGAGACGCGGGCCGAGCACGCGGCCGGATGCTCGTACGGAGTCGAATAGACTCGGCAACCGATCCGCCCGCGAACTCGAGCTCACGCACGGGCACTCGCGCGACGACTTCGGGAGGTGCGCGTCATGGCCGCGACAAGCACCAGGATCGGCTTCGTCGGTCTCGGTCACATGGGTGGGAACATGGCCGCGCGATGCCTCGCCGCCGGTTACCCCGTGTACGGCGAGGAGCGGAGCCGCGACCACGCCCAGCAGCTCATCGAACAAGGGCTCGAGTGGTGCAACACCCCACGCGAGGTGGCGGCGGCGGCCGACGTCGTCTTCACGTCAGTCCCTGACGACGGCGTCCTCGAGCAGATCGCATCGGGGCCTGACGGCATCCTCGCCGGCCTCGTCGCCCGGAAAACGTGGGTCGATGTGAGCACCGTCAGCCCGCAGGCAAGCCGGGAGCTCGCCGCGCGAGTGCGCGAGCACGGGGCGTTCATGCTCGACGCGCCCGTCTCGGGAAGCGTCCCGCAAGTGCAGTCGGGAACGCTCACGATCATGGTCGGCGGCGACGAAAAGGCCTATCGCCGCGTCGAGCCGATCCTCCGGGAACTCGGGACGCCAACCCACATCGGCGACAACGGCCAGGGGCTTGCGCTCAAGCTCGCGATCAACATCAGCCTTGCCGTCCAGATGCTCGCCTTCGCCGAAGGACTGCTGCTTGCGGAACGGTCGGGGGTGGATCGGCAGCGAGCGCTGGACGTCATGGAAGCGAGCCCGATTGGCTCGCCGATGCTCAAGGCTCGCGCCTCGATCATTCTCGATCCTCCAGAAGAAGCCTGGTTCGACCTGCGTTTCATGCACAAGGACATCGAGCTCGCGCTGGACGCCGCGCGTAGGCTGGAGATCTCACTGCCTACCACCGAGCGCGCAGACGACGTGCTGGAGCAGGCAGAAGCGCTCGGGTACGAGCGACGCGACCTCGCCGCGTTGTTTCAGGCACTCGAGCAGATGGCAAGCGGCGGCCGCGCTCGCGACCAGTGATGGGGACGCACAGGATTGCGTCTGCGAGCTGGCGGGACGTCGCGGAGACGCTTTCGCCGCGGGCGGCTGTCCGGGAAGACGGACTCCCGCCGCTGCTGATCGTGCTGACGATCGTGACCGGCGTCGTCGACGCGCTTGCCTACCTGAGGCTGGGGCACGTGTTCGTCGCCAACATGACCGGTAACGTCGTCTTCCTCGGCTTCGCTGCTGCCGGGGCAGGCGGCCTCTCGGTGCCGGGGTCGCTGCTCGCGCTTGCGTGCTTCCTTCCCGGCGGCATTGCAGCGGGACGGCTGGCGGCCCGGCTCGGTGATGACCGGCGCCGCCAACTCCGCGCGGCGGCCGCGATCGAGCTGGCGCTGTGCGCTTCCGCAATTCCGATCGCCGCGGCGGCAGGCCAGCACTTGGGCGCCGGCAACCGCTACGCCCTCATCGGGCTCATGGCGCTCGCGATGGGGGTGCAGAACGCCACCGCCCGCCGCCTCGCGGTGGCCGACCTCACGACCACCGTCCTCACCCTCACGCTAACCGGCATCGCCGCCGACTCCTGGCTCGGCGGCGGCACCGGTGCGAGGACCGCTCGTCGCGTTCTCGCCGTCATCGCGATGCTGCTCGGCGCAATCGCTGGTGCCCTGCTTCTGCTCCAGCTTGCGCCGGTTGCCCCCCTCGTGCTCGCCGCGGTGCTCCTCGCACTCGTTGCAGCAACCGCCCGTGGCCGCCGCGGCTCAGCGCTCAACCCCGCTTGAGTCCGTCGGCAGCTCGAGGGCGAGGACGCTCACGCTCGGCCGTCAAGCCATGAACGGCATGAGTGCAGGAGGCATCGTCACGAACGGCCGCATCATGTCGCGGTCTTCATGCTCGAGGATGTGGCAGTGGTACATGTACCGGCCGCTGTAGGTCGTGAAGCGGACGGCGATCTCGACAATCTCGTTCGGGTTGACGCGGATGGTGTCCTTGAGGCCGCGCTCGTTGTCGTCGATCGCGTGGTCGAGCCCGTCGTCGGGGGCGCGCTCGAGCGTGACGGTCGCGGCAAGGTCGTGCTCGCCGATCCCGCCGTCCGGGATCTCGTAGCGGATCGGCCTGCGCGCGAGGAGCTGTAACGGGTCGAGGTGGAGGTGGATCGGGTGCGTGTCGCCGGTCAGGTTGATCAGCTGCCAGACCTCGTCCTCGCCGAGCATCGGGAAGAACGTCGTCGCGTCCTCGAAGTGGGCGGCCACCACGCGGTAGCGCGTGGTCTCGGCGCCGTCGGTCACCGTCACGAGCGGCACGTCTCCGGCGTCGCCCGCCGGCGCAAGCTCCCGCATCGTCAGCATATTCGGCTCGTCGTCCAGCTCACGCTCGACGAGCGCGATCGCACGGCGGCGCGCACCGGCGAGCGCGTCCTCCGCCGGAGGCTCGAAGTCGGTCGCCAGCTTGCGAGCGATCGAGCGGCGGCTCGTCGCCTCCCCTCCGACCCGGATGCGCAGCACCTCGGGATAAGCAAGTAGGCCGTCCGGGTCGGCCGTGCTCTCTGCCTCCGTTGCCGGGAAGGCGGAGCCGTCGAACGGGGCGCGCGCGGTGTTGAGCACCGTCAGCTCGCTCCCGGGAGCAAGATCCGAGAAGTCGACGAGCAGGTCGGCGCGCTCGGCCGACGCGAGCACGAGCCCATCCGCCGGAACCGGGACCGGCGTCCGGAGAAGCCCGTGGTCGGTGCCGATCTGCGTGATCCGGTCGAGCTCCGGAGCGCCGTCACGCAGCAGCACGAGCCGGTACGTGCGGGCGTTGGAGCCGTTGAGCGCGCGGAGGCGGTAGGTCGCGGGCCGCACGTCGAGCACCGGCCAGACCTTGCCGTTCACGACGGTGAACGGTGGGAACGCCTCCAGCACCTCGGGATTGGTCTTGTGGACGAGCCGGCCGGTCAGCCGCCGGTGCTCGTCGACGTCGAAGTTGCGATCCTGCAGCAACAGCGGCACCTCGAACGGCGGTCCTTCCGGCAGCCCGAGCTCGCGCTCGCGGTCGTCCCGCACGATCCAGAGGCCCGCGAGCCCCGCGTAGACGTCCAGCTTCGTGACGCCCATCACGTGGTCGTGGTACCAGAGCAGCGCCGCCCGCTGGTTCATCGGGTAGTGGAACTCGGCGGGCTGTCCAGGTGCGAAGAGGTTCTCGGCCCACCCGTCGTAGACGGCCGGAGTCAGGCCGCCGTGTAGGTGGACGACCGTGTGCCCGGAGAGCGCGGCGGCGTGACGGTCCGGCTTGCCGCCGCTCAGCCCGGGAGCACACTGCACCGGCACGCCGTCGGCGCCGCCGCCGCCGGCGCGACGACGTCGGTGACGGGAAGGGCGCCGTGAAGCTCGTTCAGCCACTCGACAGTGACCGGCTGGCCACGCTCGGCCTCGATCGTCGGGCCCGGAACGGCCGCCTCGAAGCCCCAGATGTCTGAGTCGGGAAGGTCGCGGTGGAACCGGTGCCGGCCGGCACGCAGGCGGACGGTCAGCCGGCCGTCGCGGTCTGCCGCGATCAGCCGCGACGGAAGCGGAAGGGGATCGACGAACGGCGTGAGCGGCGGGTCCACCTCTCGCATCATCGCTCCCTCGGCGAGCGCGTCGTCGGCTCTGCCTCGGCAACCGCAGTCATGCGGCGAGTGAAGCGCGAGCACGAAGACGGCGCCCTGCCCCGGGAGCGACTCTGCCCAGTACGCTGCCGACCACGTCGGGAGACGGCTCGGACTCGATGCACGGGACGAGGGGACGACGGATGCTGGGCTTACCAAACACGATCCGAGCCTGCCTGTTCGATCTCGACGGTGTGCTGACGCAGACGGCGAAGGTTCATGCGGCCGCCTGGAAGGAGATGTTCGACGCGTTCCTCCGAAAGCGGGCGGCACAGACCGGCGAGAACCTCGAGCCCTTCGATCCGGTGGCGGACTACGACGAGTACGTTGACGGCAAGCCGCGCTACGACGGCGTCCGCTCGTTCCTCGCCGCGCGAGGGATAGACCTTCCCGAGGGCACGCCGGACGATCCGCCCGAGGCCGTAACCATTCATGGGTTGGGCAACCGCAAGAACGAGCTCGTGCTTGCGATGATCGAGCGTCAGGGCGTGGAGGTGTACGAAGGATCGGTTCGCTACGTCCGCGCCGTACGAGACGCGGGGCTCGGCCGCGCAGTCGTCACATCGAGCGCGAACGCCGACGAGGTTCTCGCGGCAGCCGGAATCGACGACCTGTTCGACGTTCGCATCGACGGCGTCGTCGCGGCGCAGGAGCACCTCGAGGGAAAGCCGGCGCCGGACACGTTCCTCGCGGCAGCTCAGGCGCTGCGAGTCGCACGGGATCAAGCGGCCGTGTTCGAGGACGCCCTTGCCGGCGTCGCGGCCGGCCGGGACGGCGGGTTCGGGCTGGTTGTCGGCGTCGATCGCGTGGGACAGGCGCACGAGCTCCTGGAACACGGCGCGGACGTCGTCGTCGGCGACCTCTCCGAGCTGCTCGAGCGCGAGTGATCACGCATCCCGCATTCGAGGTCGAGCCGTGGGCGGTCCGAGAGACGCACCTCGACCTCGACGTCCTTGCACAGACCGAATCGATCTTCGCCCTCGCCAACGGCCACATCGGGCTTCGCGGCAACCTCGACGAGGGCGAGCCGTTCGGGATGCCCGGCACCTACCTCAACTCCTTCTACGAACTGCGGCCGCTGCCCTACGCGGAGCCCGGCTACGGCAACCCGGAGTCAGGCCAGACGATCGTGAACGTCACGAACGGCAAGATCATGCGGCTGCTCGTCGACGACGAGCCGTTCGACGTCCGCTACGGGCAGCTCGTCAGCCACGAACGTGTGCTCGACCTCCGGGCCGGAGTCCTGCGTCGCGAGGTCGAGTGGGTCTCACCGGCGGGAACCGGCGTCCGCGTCCGCTCGACGCGACTCGTCTCGTTCGTCCAACGCTCGGCGGCCGCGATTCTCTACGAGGTCGAGCCGCTCGACCCCTCGTTGCGTGTCGTCGTCCAGTCGGAGCTGCTCGCCAACGAACCGGGAGCACTGGTCCAGGCGGATCCTCGGGCCGCAGCAATCCTCGAGCAACCCCTCGAGCCCGAGGAATTCCTGCACAGCGATGCGCGCCTCGTGCTCGTTCACACCACGCGGCAGAGCAAGCTTCGCGTGGCAGCCGCGATCGACCACGTCATCGACGGCCCGGACGGAACGACGATCACGACCGAAGGCCAAGAGGACATCGGCCGTGTCACCGTCGCTGCAGACCTCGCCGAGGGCGAACGCCTGCAGATCGTGAAGTTCATCGCCTACGGATGGTCGAACCAGCGCTCGAGACCGGCCGTGCGCGACCAGGTAGGAGCGGCTCTTGCCTCGGCACGTCACGCCGGCTGGGAAGGGCTCGCAGAGGGCCAGCGGGAGTTCCTCGACGACTTCTGGGAGCGCGCCGATTGTGAGCTCGTCGGCGACGACGAGCTCCAGCAGGCAGTCCGGTTCTCACTCTTCCACACGCTCCAGGCCGGCGTTCGAGCCGAGCAGCGCGCGATCGCCGCCAAAGGGCTGACGGGGCCGGGTTACGACGGCCACACCTTCTGGGACACCGAACGATTCGTCCTGCCCGTGCTTACCTACACCGTCCCCACCGCCGCGGCCGACGCGCTCCGCTGGCGCCACGCGACGCTCGAACTGGCGCGCGAGCGTGCACGCCAGCTTCGGCTCGCGGGCGCGGCGTTCCCGTGGCGAACGATCCGTGGTCAAGAGTGCTCCGGCTATTGGCCCGCCGGAACGGCGGCGTTCCACATCGGCGCCGACATTGCCGACGCCGTCGCCTGTTATCACGATGCCACCGGCGACGACGCCTTCGAGCGCGAGGTCGGCCTCGAGCTGCTCGTGGAGACCGCGCGACTGTGGAGCTCCCTCGGGTATCACGAAGCGGAAGGCGGATTCCGGATCGACGGCGTCACCGGCCCCGACGAGTACAGCGCAATCGCCGACAACAACGTCTACACGAACCTCCTCGCCCAACGAAACCTGGAAGCTGCGGCCGCAGCGGTCGACCGCCAGCCTGACCGCGCCGGCGAGCTCGGCGTCGAGCCTGACGAGCAAGCCGCTTGGCGACGAGCCGCCCGCAAGATGGTCGTGCCGTGGGACGAGAAGCTCGGCGTCCATCCGCAGTCCGAAGGCTTCACCGAGCACGACCGCTGGGACTTCGCGAGCACGACGCCGGATCAGTACCCGCTGTTGCTCTCGTTCACGTACTTCGATCTCTACCGAAAGCAGGTCGTGAAGCAGGCGGATCTCGTGCTTGCGCTCCATGTACGCGGCGACGCCTTCACCGACGAGCAGAAGGCCCGCGATTTTGAGTACTACGAGGCTCTGACCGTTCGCGACTCATCCCTGTCTGCCGCCACGCAGGCGGTGATCGCGGCCGAGGTCGGGCACCTCGAGCTCGCCTACGACTACTTCGGCGAGGCGGCCCTGATGGATCTGGACGACCTCGAGAACAACACACGCGACGGCATCCATATCGCGTCGCTCGCCGGGACCTGGATCGCAGCGGTCGCCGGCTTCGGCGGCATGCGCGACCACGGCGGTGTCCTGACGTTCGCGCCGCGCCTGCCTCCGCGACTCGAGCGGCTGACGTTCGGTCTCCTCGTCCGCGGCACGCGATTGAGGGTGCAGACCACGAAGACGGAGGCGACCTACTCGGTGCTCGACGGTGCCGCTCTCGAGCTGACGCATCACGGAACGGTGTTCACCGTAGGTGTGGGCGAGCCGGAGACGCTGGCGATCCCGGCGGCTCCGAATCGACCTGCCCCGAAACAACCGCCCGGACGAGAACCTGTCCGACGCGGATGAAGGCGGGCCGGCGAATCAGGTTCAGACGCGCGCCACGGCGAGAGCTCACGGGCCTCAGCCGAGCGTAGCCGGGCCGCTCCGCCCGAGCGCGAGGTCGATCCCGCCGTCTCGTCCGAGCGCTGATCCGGCCGCGAGCTCCGACGCGAACCGCTCAGCCCCCAGTCTCTCGCGAACAGCCTCCTCCAGGGCAAGGTCGTCTGCGTCGCCGGGCACGCCGAGGCGGGCCTTCCCCTCGGCGATCCAGCCGAGCAGACGCGCTGCCGTGACGGTCTCGCCGGCCTCGGCCTGGCAGGACGCGATACCCCAGATCGCACTGAGCTCGATCTCGAACAGCCCGAGCTCCTCTGCAGCGGCCAGTCCGGAACGGTAGAGCTCGCTCGCGCGGGCCAGTTCACCTAGCTCGCGCCTCGCGTGCCCGAGATGGGTGAGCTCTCGCGCACGCCGGTCGAGGTCGCCGCGCGCCTCGCCGATGGCAAGGCTCTCCTCGAACAGCTCGATTGCGCGCTCGTAGTCCCCCGCTCTCATGTACACGCCGCCGAGGTTGTTCGTGGCCGCCGAGAGCAGCCAGCCGTCGTCGACGTCACGAGCGAGCACGATCGACTGCTCGTACAGCGCTCGGGCCTGCTCGTCATCCCCGCGCTCGCAGGCCGCCATCGCGAGCGTGTGCACCCCGATCGCCTCTCCGCGCGGCAGTCCCGCCTCCCGCGAGAGCTCCAGCATGTGCCTCGCGCACTGCTCGCCCTCGTCGACGTCGCCCTGCCACAGCGCCAGGATCGAGGCGCCCCAGTACGCGTCGACAAGGCGCTCGGGCGTGACGTCGCCGTGGAGCGCGAGCGCGGAGGCCAAGAGGCGCCGGCCCTCCGTCCACTGTCCCCGCGTGGCCCAGGACAACCAGATCGCGCCCAGCAGCTGCAGGGCACGGTCCTTGTCCTTGCGGGAGAGCAGGTGCTCGAGCGCCGCCCGCAGGTTCGCGTGCTCGGCGTCGAGCCGGTCGAGCCACTCGGGCCGCTGTCGGGCGTGGAGCTCGGGCCGCGCGCGCTCGCCGAGCTCCACGTACCAGGCCGCGTGACGGTCGCGGAGCTCGCTCAGGTCCGGGAGCGCTTCCAGCCGCTCTGCCGCGAACTCGCGGATCGTCTCGAGCATCCAGTAGCGCTCGCCGGTGCGTCGGAGGAGGCTCTTGTCGACGAGCGACCCGATCCCGTCGAGATCGGCGCTGCAGACCTGCTCGGCGGCCTCCAGCGTGCAACCGCCGGCGAAGACGGCGAGGCGAGCGAAGAGATCCTGCTCGCCCGCCGTCAGCAGGTCGTGGCTCCAGGCGATAGTGGCTGCCAGGGTCCGCTGCCGCTCCGGCGCCGACCGCGAGCCTCCGGCGAGCAGCGGTAGGAGCTCCTCGAGGCGTTCCAGCAGCGCCGGCAGCGACAACGCCTTCACGCGCGCGGCCGCGAGCTCGATCGCGAGCGGCAGGCAGTCGAGGCGCCGGCAAATCTCGACGACTTCGCCGTTCGCCGCGACGTCGGAGCGAACGGCGGCCGCCCGCTGCGCGAAACAGCTCGACGGCCTCAGGCTCCCGCAACGGGTCGACGGCGACCTCCCACTCGCCGTCGACGTGCAGCGGCTCGCGGCTCGTGACGAGCACGGTCAGATGTGGGCAGGCCGCGATCGTCTCGGCGACACCGGTGGCGGCGTCGAGCAGATGCTCGAAGTTGTCGAGCAGGAGCAGCAGCCGCTTGTCGCCGACCGCGGCCGACAGCGTGTCCTTGGAGCCCAGCGCCTGGCTGGCGGCGGTCTCGACCAGGGCTGGATAGGCGAGCGGGGCGAGCGGCACCCACCAGACCCCGCGCTCGTAGTCGTCCGCGGCCGCGGCTGCGGCCTGCAGGGCGAGGCGCGTCTTGCCGCTTCCGCCAGGCCCGGTCAGCGTCACCAGGCGGACGTCGGGCCCCCGCAGCAGCGTCGCGAGCTGGTCGATCTCGCTCTCGCGACCGAGGAACGGCGTCGCCGGAACCGGCAGGTTCGTCTCGTGCAGCGTCTTCAGCGGCGGAAAGTCGCCTGACCCCAGCTGGAAGAGGCGCTCAGGAGCGCTCAGGTCCTTCAGCCTGTGCAGGCCGAGGTCGCGCACGTCGGCTCCCGCAAGGTCCGCGGTCGCCTGCGAGAGGAGCACCTGCCCGCGGTGACCGGCCGCGGCGATCCGCGCCGCCCGGTGCACGTCGAACCCCACGTACCCCTCGTCGGACCGGAGAGGCTCGCCCGTGTGCAGCCCCATCCGCACCCGCACCGGGCCGTCCGTAAGCGCGCCCTGCGCCTCGGCGGCCGCCGCCACCGCATCGGTTGCACGCGCGAAGGCGACAAAGAAGGCGTCGCCCTGCGTGTCGACCTCGACACCGTCGTGCCGCCGCCAGGCTTCTCGCAACGCACGGCGATGCTCGGCAAGCACCTCCGCGTAGCCGTCGCCCAGCTCCGTGAGCAGCCGCGTCGACCCCTCGATGTCGGTGAAGAGAAACGTCACCGTCCCGGTCGGAAGCTCGGGCTGCATCCGTCGATTCTCTCCCGTGCGGCGCCGCTGTTGTGAGACTTGCAGATGAGATGGACGAGCCCTAGCGGCCTCCGACTCCGGGTTCCGTGTTCACGGTCGACCTTCCGGTCGCTCGATTCCTTGGCGACCGGCATAGTGGGGCGAATGCGTCTGGCCGACGTGCAAGCGATCCGCTATGGCGACGTCCTCGTCGACGGAGAACGCTGGCCCGGCTACGTACACGTCGTCGAGCACCCGCAGGGCCGCGTGCTGGTCGACACCGGGTTGATCGACTCGACACCCGAGCTCGACCAGGAGTGGTCGCCGCACTTCGACCCGGACGCCATCCCGCGTGACGTCCTCTGCGTGATCAACACCCACCTGCACTTCGACCACTGCGGCGGGAACCGCCTCTTCGCGGGGACGCCGATCTACGTGCAGCGGATCGAGCGCGAGGCGGCCCGGGCGGAGGACTACACGATTCCCGAGTGGGTCGAGTTCGACGGCGCCACGTACGTGGAGTTGGAAGGCGAGCAGGAAATCCTGCCCGGCCTCCGCGTCGTCCCCACGCCAGGCCACACGCCTGGACATCAATCGGTACTGGTCGAAACCGACGACGGCCTGGTGGTCGTCGCCGGCGACGTTGCCTATACCTGGAGCGAGTTCGACGCGCCCGAAAACGCTGCCGCCGAGATGCTCACGAGCCTCGCTCCGCGACGGATCTGGCTAGCGCACCAAGACACACCGCGGGATGGAGAATCTCCTTCGCCGCTCCAGAGGCTTATCGGCCGGTGACGAGTTCGTCCGCGGAGCGCACATCGGCGTAGCTGTCGCCGAGCGCAGCGATGAACGCGCCGTGCACCGCGGGCGCGGGGATCGTCTCACCAGCAAACTCCAGGTCGGGCGCCGCGCATGCATCGTGGACAACAGTGGCCTGGAAGCCGAGGTCGACAGCGGCCCGGACGGTCGCGTCGACACACATGCTCGTCATCATTCCGCAGAACGACCAGGTGGTCGACCCCGCGGTCGCGCAGTTCCTGCTCCAGCGCCGTGTCGAGGAACGCATTCGGGTGTGCCTTCTGGACAACCGGCTCACCCTCGTGCGGGGCAACCCGCTCTCGTGGATCTCGACGCCCGCCGTGCCGGACCTCATGAACGACGCATCGGCCGCGTCCCAGACGTGCTGGACGTGCACGACCGCTTCGCCGCGTTCGCGGTAGGCCTCGAGCACCCTCCGCGCAGCGGCCGCGGCCTCCTCGGGGCCGACGAGCGGGTAGGCGCCGCCCGGGAAGTAGTCGTTCTGGATGTCGACGATGACGAGAGCGCGGCTCATCGGCCGCCAGAAGATACCCAGGCTCAACGGTGTCCGCCCCACACTGGCCAAATGCGTCGAGCCAACACTCGGTCTTTGACAACGTTGTGAATCGCAGGAACCCACGGACGCCAGAGGGCGTGCAACGGGAGAATGCCGCCTCAAACTGTCGAGGTAGAGAAGGAGACTCTATGCCGACGCACGTCTACTTCAGCGGAGGGCCGTCGATCACCGTCGAGGAGGACTTTGACCAAGTGCAGCAGCGACTCGAGCACGAAGCTGGCCTATTCACGCTGGCGACGGCTGCTGCGCTCGGCCATCGAGTCAGCATCCACCGGTCAGCCGTTGCGTACATCGAGGAGCTTCTGATGGGCGAGCAGACTGAACCCCAAGACTGATCGAGGGCTAGAACAGACCGAGAGCGAGCTCACCCCGAACAAGGAGCACTCGGGCTCGACCCGGCTACGAGTCCCACGCGGCCGATCTTTCGCGCAACCGATACGGCCCTGGGGTCGGCGCTCAGTGTTCTCTCCCTAGCCCTGCAAATGGACGTGACGAGGGAGCAGGTCAAGAGCGCGCCCAATATCGAGCTGCACGGCGACGAGCTGTCCCGGGCCGATGAGTCAGCTCTGTACCACCACTACGAGCTCAACTACACCCCGCCCGACACCGAGAGCGGCCGCCGGCTCGAGCGGCGCTAAACGCTCAGCCCGCGCGCCGCCAGACTCGGGACCCTCACGGATTGCGCCACGCCCGGGTCATCGTTTCTGACGCCGTTGGAGGGAACGCGGCGGCCGCGACGCCTGATCGGCCCGTCCTTCGCGGTTTGCTCCGGAAGTCGCGTCGCGGTCGCGCGGAGGGCCGCCGTGCCAATCGAGACACAGCGCCGTGGCGTCGTCCTGTAGATGGCCGCCGCCTGCCTGGAGGACCGCATGGGTGAGGTGCTGCACCGCCTCGCGGGGATGCATGTCGATGCCCTCCGCGACGACCGCGGCGATGTTCATCAGCGCGGCGTCGCGCTCCAGCATGCCGTCGGTGACGAACATCAGCCGGTCTCCTACCTCTAAGTGCAGCGCTTGCACCCGGTAGCCGCCTCCTTCCTGCACCCCGAACGGGCGGTCGGCCTCCAGATGAACCCGCTCGACGTGCCCGCCCCGCAGCCGGAGCGGCGGGGGATGGCCAGCGTTGACGATGCGGGCCGTCGCTCTCGCTAGGTCGATCCGCACCAGTAGGCCAGTGACGAACTGGCTCTCTCCGGCCTGCTCGGCTAGCGCATCGTTCGCTAGCCGCGCCTGCTCGGCCAGCTCGACCCCGCGGCGACGGGCGTTGCGGAGGGCTCCGACGAGCACGGTCGCCAACAGCGCGGCATCCATCGTGTGGCCCATCGCGTCGGTCATCGACAGATGCAGCGTTTCCCGCTCCAAGGAAAAGTCGAAGGTGTCGCCGCCAACCTCACCCGCCGGCTGGAGCCAGGCCGCGAGAGTGAACTGCCCGGCCTCGCAGGTAAAGGCACCGGGCAGCAGCCGATGCTGGATCTCCGCCGCCAGCGACAGCGGTACCGAGCGCTGTCCCCACTCGAAGAGATCGGTGTAACGGCGGTTCGCGATTACCACGTACGCGAGGAAGTGCCCCGCGAGAGCGACATCTGCCACCGTCTGCTTAACCGGGAAGTTCTCCAGCTCCAGCTCGAGAACGCCGACCGCCTCACCACGGCTCGTCACCGGCGCGAACAACCGGGCGCCGCGATCCTCCGCGATCACCTCGACGGCCTGGGCGGCCAGCGCCCGCCCGTGGGGCGTTCCAGCCAAAGGCACGCGCTCCGCAGTCTCCTGGCCGGGCAACCGAAGTGCCCCTCCTCCGCGCGAGTGGCCCAGCCGGATCAGCGACCGCCCACTGAAGTCGGCGATCAGGAAGCTCACCTCGCGCGCACCGATCGCCTCCGCCAGCGCGGCGGCGAGCACATCGACCGCCGCGACCGGCGGCGCCGCCTCGACCGCCGCCAGCAACGAGTTCAAGTTCAAGGGCGATTGCCGGCTCTGACCCACGTCGGCCTTAACCTAGCGCGACCGTTTCGATGCTGATCGGCGGGAGCGCCGATGGGCGGCGCAGGCGTGAGGTGGCATGCTGACGATGGCTTCTCGAAGGCGGCGCATGAGGCAAACCCCAACGCTGGACGGCCAGCCGGAGCGGGATCCGCTGGCGACGATCGCAGTCTCGGCTGCACCGGTCGTGCTCGAGGGCCGCTATCGGCTGCTGATGCGTTCGCTCTGGCAGCTTCGCCACTCGCGGAGGACGCGCTGGGGAATGGGTCTCGGGTCCACTGCCGTCATGCTCGTCCTCACCTTGCTCGCTGTGCGTCATTTTGCGACCACTTCGTGGCCGCTCTCGCGCGGCCAGCCGGGCTTGCTCGTGGCGGCCGGGCTGCTGCTTCTCGTTGCCCAGGCGCTCAAGGCGCTCGGATGGGCACGGCTGTTCACGAACCGCGAGCGGCCCTCTCCGCTTGCGCTCGTCGCCGGTAATGGCGGCGCGGCGCTGATCGGTGTCGTCCTTCCCGGCCGCTTCGACGATGCGATGCGGATCGCGGTCGTGCGCCGCTACCCAGGTTGTCCCGCCGGCCTGCGGGCAATCAGCCTCTCGCTTGTCATGCTCGGTCTGATCGACAGCGCCGCGCTGGCGCCGCTCGCCGCTGTCGCCGTGGCCTTCCCAGGGGCTGGGGTTGGTATGCGTGTCGCGCTCGCGGTCGTAGCCGCAGCCGGGATCGCAGCCGCCGCGGTGATCGTGGCCCTGCCACGCCTCACCGGAAGCGAACGCGCCCTGCGCTTCCGGCTCGGCCGCTGGCTGAGCCCGCGCACGACGTCGCTGTACCGCGCCATGCAGGCGTGGGCGTTCGTCTTCGGCTGTTGGCTCGTGCGCGGGGTGGCGTGCTTCATCATGCTCGGCACACTCGGACTCGGTTACTCCTTCCCGCTCGCGCTGCTGTTTCTCTGCGCCGGTGCCGCAGCCGCAGCGCTGCCGATCGGGCCGGCGGGCGCAGCCACCCAGGCCGGCGCCGGAACCGCCGCGCTCGCCGCCGCGGGTGTCGGAGCATCGGAGGCACTTGCTGCCTCTATCTCGGTGGGCGCCCTGGGACTCTTCTCAGGAGCAGCCGTCCTGCTCTTCGCCGTTGCCTGGCGCACCGGACAGCGGCTGCGGCCCGCTCGGCCCGCTCGGCCCGCTCGGCCCGCAGCCTGAAGGGACGCCTCAGAGGTGGCTCAGGTCAAGCGACCGGCGCAGTACGGTGTCGCCGAATCGCTCGGCGTCGACCAGTGAGAGGACTGTCTCGCTCAGCCCAATGCTGGCAGCCGGCGCCGGTCCTCCACCGCCTTCGCCCGTGCGAGTACGCGTCGTACATGTAAGTACCCGCTTACGCCTGCGGACGCGAGCAACGAATGACCCACCTGACCAGTTCGAAGGCGCGTTTTCGACGTCACATGCATTGGTCTCCGCTCTTTCCGCCACCGGGACTAGACCGTCCGTGTCTCCCGGTGACAGCAGCGGCGGCCGGGAGAGGGCGGTGGCCCTGGGGTCGGGCCGAGAGACCGCCCTCTCCCTCAACCTAGGTGTCCTCGACGACGAGCACCCGGCGGCTGGTCGGCGTCGTCGTCGTGCGTCCCGAGGCGACCTCGCGTTCGACGATCGGGATCAAGCCCGTGCGACGGCGCCTGATTCCCGGCTCTCAGCCGAGGAGGCGCGCGATGCTCAGCACCGCGAGCCGCACGGACTCAGCACGCCGATCGTGAGCGGTACCTGGGCGTAGATGAAGCTGACCATGCCGCTCGCCCTGGCGTAGGCGGTGTTGACGATCACGCCGCCGCCGGCCGACGGTGAGACTTGCATCCGAAACTTGAAGATCAACGTTCCGTGGGCCGGCAGGCTGGCGAATCTCCTGCAGACCAGTCGGCCACCACCGCGCACGAACCCAGGAGGCGCGCTGACGAGGTTCATCCTAAGCGGAATCTGGTCGCAGACCCGCACCAGCCTGGCGGAGGCAGCGCCGGGGTTGGAGACTCGCAGCAGGTAGGTGACGGTCTTGCCGCGGGTCGTCGTGCGCGGCGTCACCTGCAAGCCGATTGAGAGCTGAGTGGCGTCGCGGCTGAGCGGCGAGAACGCGGTCTTTTGCGCCCGCAGACCACCGGAGGCGGTGCCACCGAGACCCGCTGAGACGACCAGCAACGCGCCAACTACGAGGGCGATGACTGCGGCGACGCGTCCGACGGCCGCACGGCACACGGGATCCTTCTCTCGTTCTTCCTCGGTTAGTTGCTCGAACTCAGAATCCGACATACCGAGACCACCCCCGATTCCTGTAGATGCCAGTTTGCGATGATGCTCTCAAAGGGTCGAGGGGCAGTCAAGACGAACCCGAGGGCCAGGCGATGGTCACTCCCGCCCGGTGGCACCCGCGTACGCGAGACCACGCGGAGACGACAACGGGAGGGAGGCCCGCCGCGTCTCGGTTCAGAGCTTCACTGCTCGGGACTAGGACGTCCTTCGGGACGTTCTCGGTCCGGTCGAAGTCCTCGATGATCGCGTCTGGGTGGTCGTTGTAGAAGAGGGCTTGGCGCGGGGAGAAATCGAACCGGCGCCGGCTCCGCTGTCGGACGCGGGAATCGGCGATTCGATTACCCGCGGGATGTGTCGATGTCGCGATCCATATTTTCGCTTAACCAGGCCGATGGAGGCGGCGGGAATCGAACCCGCGCAAGGTTTCAAACGGCTCTCGACAGACCACGCTCGCCTGGGCCAGTGTGCCCGAATGACCCCCGAAGCGTCAGAGAGCTTCTCCATCCAGCACGAAGTCCGGCTTCGGCCACGGGGGCCTGCCGCGAGCGAGTCCGTGGAAGACAGCGACACGCCGGATGAGTCAGCACGCTTGCACGATTCCGGGAGCCTTCGGGAGGAAGACGATCCTCTTGCTCAACCGATGCGGATCAGCTTCTTGTTGACGAACTCGTCGGCGCCGTAGCGGCCGAGCTCGCGTCCGAAGCCGGAGCGTTTCGTGCCGCCGAACGGCAGCTCAGCTCCGTCCGCGCCGACAATGTTCACGTAGACCATGCCGGCGTCGATCCGGTCCGCGACGCGCTCGGCCTGCTCTAGGTCGTTCGTCATCACGTACGAGCCGAGTCCGTACGGCGTGTCGTTTGCGAGCGCGACCGCCTCGTCCTCCGACGGCACACGATAGACCTGCGCGACCGGGCCGAAGAGCTCCTCACGGTAGATGTCGTTCTCCGGGGTGACGTCGGTCAGCACCGTCGGCTCGAAGTAGTTGCCGTTGCGCTTGCCGCCGGCGACGACCGTCGCGCCCTGCTTGACCGCGCGCCGGACCTGATCCTCGAGGCGGTCGGCCGCAACCTGAGAGGACAGCGGCCCGCACTCCGTCTCGCGTTCGCGCGGATCGCCCTGCTTCACGGCGGTGAGCGCCGCCGTGAACTTCTCGAGAAACGGCTCGTAGAGCTCGTCGATCACGATCAGCCGCTTCGCGGCGTTGCACGACTGGCCCGCGTTGTCGATCCGGGCGGCGACAGCGTCCTCGACCGTCTTGTCGAGGTTGTCGGTGCCGAGGACGATGAACGGGTCGGAGCCGCCCATCTCGAGAACGACCTTCTTCAGATGCCGGCCAGCGATCTCCGCGACGGCGGCGCCGGCGCGCTCGGAGCCGGTGACGGAGACGCCGCGGACGCGTGGATCGGCGATTACCCACTCGATCTGCTCGTTCGTGGCGTAGATGTTCACGTAGGCCCCGTCGGGGAAGCCGGCGTCGACGAACATCTGCGCCATCGCCTCGGCCGACTGCGGGCACTGTGGCGCGTGCTTCAACAGGACCGTATTGCCGATGATCAGGTTCGGCGCCGCGAAGCGTGCGACCTGGTAGTAGGGGAAGTTCCACGGCATGATCCCCAGGAGCACGCCCAGCGAGCTGCGACGGACGACGGCCGACCCCTGACCCGCGAGGAGCTCGATCGGCTCGTCCGCCATCAGGGCTTCCGCATTGTCGGCGTAGAACTCGTAGATCGACGCGCAGAAGTCGACCTCGCCCCGCGCCTGACCGACCGGCTTGCCCATCTCGGCGACGATGATCTCCGCGAGTTCCTTCCGCCGTTCCGAGTGCAGCTCGCCGACGCGCCGCACAAGCGAGGCGCGATCGGCGACAGTCGCAGCTTTCGACCATTCCCGGTGCGCTCGGTCGGCGCGCGCGACGGCGTCCCGCAGCTCGTCGTCGGTGATCGTGGGGTACTCCTTGACCGTTTCGCCGGTCGCGGGGTCGACAACTGCGTAGATGCTCGTCACCTCTCGCTCCTCCGTCGGTCGGACTGTGGCGACTCTAACGCGTTCAAGCCAAGAACCGCGATTTCCGTAGGGTCAGCCGCATGATCGAGCAGCGTGCGCTGCTGGTGGTCGACGTTCAGCGGGGCTTCGAGGATCCAGCGCTCGGACCTCGCGACAACCCCCATGCCGAGGAGAACGTCGCCAAGCTGATTGCCGCGTGGCGCCAGCGCGGCGACCCGATCGTGGTCGTTCAGCACGATTGGCGGGGTGGACCGCTCGAGCGCGGCACGCCCGGCTTCGAGCTGAGAGAGGCCGTCGCCGGCGAGCCTGATCTGCGCATTGTCAAGACAGTGCACTCGTCGTTTCACGGAGATGTCGATCTCGACGCATGGCTGCGCGAGCGCGAGATCGGCGCGATCGCGGTGTGCGGGATTCAGACGAACTTTTGCTGTGAGACGACGGCTCGCATCGGCTCCGACCTCGGGTACGACGTGTGGTTCGTCCTCGACGCGACCCACACGTTCGACATCGCCGCGCCGGATGGCGAGGTGGTGCCGGCTGCCGAGATCGCGCGCATGACCGGCATCAACCTCCAGGACGAGTTCGCGGAGGTCGTGACGACCGCGGCAGCCTGCACGCTGCCGGATTGAAAGGTGGAGGCGGCGGGAATCGAACCCGCGTCGGCGGTCTGCTTCCGACGAGTCGCAGGAGGACCCGGACTTAGCGTCGGCTGACGCCGGCGAATCGGCGTCGAACGAGCGTCACAAGCGGCAAGCGGCGAGCGCCGACGACGAGCTGCCGCCCATTCATCCGGGGCAGCTGGACGTCTTCGACCTGCTCGGCGATGGCTAAGCACGGCTCGCCGGGACAGCTCGCGCTGTTCGATGCGACGAGAACGCGTCGGCGGCGCCAGCGGTATGTCCCCACCTATGACCACTACTCGGCCGAGGCGCTCCGCCATACGAACGAAGTCTTGGATTGACTGCTCGCGCAGCGGCGCGGGCTCAAGCCGTACGAGGGGCGCTGCACCGGCTGCGGCAAAGTCATCTCAAGCAAGGCGCCGAACTGCGGCCGGCGCACCTGCTCGGCCGTGTATCCGAAGTGGTCGCGCGATCAGCGGCGGGTGACGGCGGAAGCGCTGCGCGAGTACGGCGGCCTGCTGCTCCTGACCGACGTGACGCTGCCGGGGACGCCGGAGCAGGAACGGCACCGGCGTAACGTGGCGATCCCCTGGGGCGCTGACCGGCGCGGCGAGGCGAAGGCGCTCTACAAGGCGAACCGTCGCTTCAAGCTGCGGATGCGCTGGCTGAAGCGCAAGGCCTACAACGACGCCCGCTCGGTGCTGCGCAAGGCCGGCTACGAGTTCGACCGGCTGCCGCCGGTGCTGGTCGGAAACCTGGAAGTGCAGAAGCGCGGGGCGCTGCATGCGCATATGGCGCTCCCGTACACGACGCCGCTCGAGATGACCTTCTCGCGGGCGTTCATCGACGCGATGAAGCGCTGGGCGCCGCTCTGCGGGCTCGGCTACGTGCAGGGCTGGAAAGCGGCGGAGCGCTCGAAGGTGTACGGGCACGAGAAGGCGATTGGCTACCTGACCAAGTACCTGACGGGAAAGCATCCGCCCGAGTTCCTGCAGACGATCAGCGGGCCGGTGCTGACCGTCTCTCGCTCGCTGACGCGGCGGACTGGCGTGACGATGGTGGCGCTTCGGAAGGCGCGGCGGCTGTGGTCGGCTCGGGAAGGTCGCTGTCCGATGCCGGACTGGTCGCTGGCCGAGTTCGCTGCGGTGGCGAGGGTGCTCGATCGGCGTCCGGCGTCGCCGCGGGCACCCTGAGCGCTACCGCGAGGGGAGACCGGCCCGGAAGGGCCGCCTCCACTCGCGGTGTGGCGCGGTGCATGCTGGTGGCCGTATCTGCATCGTCCAGTCGATGACGGGGATGGGTGTCGTCCTCCGAGGTTCCTGTTGTCGAGACCGCCCCCGGGGGCGGTCTCGCCCCGGTCCGAGCGAAGTTGGTAGGTTGTCGGGCGGTGAGCCGGGAAGTCGGGTCGGCGCCGATGCCCCAATGCCCGCTTCTCGGAACTCACTCATCCACCGTGCGCTTCGCCTTTCCTACGCCACGATTGGCTGGAACGGAATCGCCGGAGCATTCGGGCTGGCGCTTGCACTTATCGCGGACAGTCCCGCAACGGCGGGCTTTGCACTGAACGCGCTACTCGACTCGTCAGCCTCGGTAGTTCTCATCTGGCGATTCCGGCGCGAACGGAGCGACCCGGAGGCCGCGGAACGCCTGGAGCGCCACGCCCAGAAGTTCATCGTGATTGCGATGGCCGCCGTTGCGGCATTGGTCGCTGCCGGGGCACTGCGCGCCCTTGTGACCCGATCACACGCCAAGGAGACCGTCTTTGCCATCTTGGTGACGGCGCTGTCGCTCCTGTTCCTGCCCTGGCTCGGACGCGAGAAGCTGGTCGTCGCCGCGGCTCTCCCGAGCCCGGCGCTTCGAGGCGACGGCGTTCTGACGCTCGCCGCCGCAGCGCTCGCCGGGATCACCCTTGTGGCTCTCGCATTCGATCTTGCGTTTGGGTGGTGGTGGGCCGACCCGGTGGCCGCGCTCGTTATCGCCGCGGCCCTCGCAACTGAGGCCGTGCGGGTCGCGGTTCGACACGTCTTCGGCTAGGACTCGTCTGTGGGAGGCGAGCTTGCGCTAGGAAGGTCGCCTGCGCGAGCGTGCGGGAATGTCACCCGACGCGACTGCGGTGACGAAGGGATGGGGGGTTAGGCTCCCTTCATGGGGGAAGGGTTCTCGGCGAGCGAGGTCGGGAAGGAGATCAACGAGCACGCGCAGCACGCCGACGCGCACGAGGGGCGTGACCGGCTCATCTCCATCACCGAGGCCGTCCTGCTCTCCCTCGTGGCGCTGCTAGCGGCCTGGTCGGGGTACGCAGCCGCCAAGTGGTCGACCCAGTCGCGTTTGGAGCTCGCCACGGCATCGAGCCTTCGGATCGACGGGAACCGGGCGGATGAGAACGCCTTCGAGCTGCGCAACTTCGACTCGTCCACCTTCGACGCCTGGTTCACGGCCTACAGCGTGGGCAACAAGACTGCCATGCGGCTGGCGGAACACAGGTTCCGACCTGAGTTCAAGGTCGCTTTCGACGCCTGGCGCGCGACGAAGCCCGAGACGAACGCCAGGGCGCCGCGCGGGCCCACGTTCATGCCGCAGTACAAGGAACCAGGGGTGGTCGAGGCTCGGGCCCTCGATGCCCGCGCCAAAGCAGCCTTCCTCAACGGCGAAAAGGACGGCTCGACCGCCGACAAGTACATCCGGCTCACGGTCGTCCTGGCCAGCATCCTCTTCCTAGTCGGCATTTCGACACATTTCCCGTTACGAGGCATCCGCTACGGCCTGATTGGTTTGAGCATCGCCCTGCTCGTCCTCTCGCTCGTCCAGTTGTCCGCACTGCCGCTGCCGCCGTCCTGAGACTCGCCTGGGCCAGTGTTCGCGAATGACCCCTGAGGGGCGCTCGACGTCTCGGGTATCCGCTTAGCCTTACCGCGGGTCGGGGCCGAGCGGCAGCATCAGTGAGCAATAGCCTTTGATCAGGGTGTAGCCGCTGTCGGCGTAGAGACGAAGAGCGGGGTCGTTGTCGTCCTCCGTCTGCAAGACCAGGCGCAGCACGCCCGACTCGATTGCAGCCGCTCTTACGGAAGCGAGAAGGGCACGACCAACTCCGAGCCGTCGGTGCGTTGGCAGGACGAACAGGTCTTTGATCTGCCAGAAGTGGGCAAGCCGCAATGAGGCCGGAACTTCCATCGTGATCGCAAACCCGACGAACCTCCCTCTGTCTTCAGCGACGAACGTGCGGAGGCGGCTGGTAATGAGGTTCTCGTCCAGCCAGCACGCTGATCGGGAGGTATCGGAGGCTCGCCGTAGTGAGCGCGATACTGATCGAAGATCTCGGCAAGTGCTTCGAGTTCCCTGCGCGTTGGTGCAGCCAGAGGACGAACAGAGGCCAGACCATTGCCGGCCGTAGGACTGGGCTGAGTGTTCTGACTCAAGGCTCTCTCCACGACAACGGTATCGCCAAGCGGCAGTCTCGCCTGGGCCAGCGTGCGCGAATGTCCCCCGACGGACAAGGGCGGCAAGCTCGGCGCTTGCCGCCCGCGCGTCTTTCTCAGCCGGTCTGCTGGTTCTCGACCGAGAAGGTCGACTCCTCGGGCGCCACGGTAAAGCCACCTTCGATGCCTTGAGACATCCGCGGCATCAGTATCTCGTTGCGGAAGCGTTCCCAGCTCTCTTGAGAGTCGTGAACTGCGACGATCGTCCAGCCATCCGCCGACGGCCCGGCCGCGTGGAAGATCTGACCCTCCGGCAGGCTCCCGTCGCTCGGATGCACGGCAGCGATCGACGCCTCGTACTGCTCCTTCGTCGCTCCCGGAAACTGGTGCACGACGCCATAGACCATGCTCGCGCTCCTTTCGCCCGCCACTCGACGACCCCGCACGCGAACTATCTCAGGCGCGAGCGTCACGCGAAAGGCCGACCACTCGCTCTGCAGGACCGCACACGCGCAAGCCAGGCTCCAGCACCGCCCCCTGGGCGAGCGTGTTTACGCCAGAAAGGATGCTTCCCGACTTGAAGTAGTTAGAGCACTGTGCCTCAAGTCTCAGGTTGACACTTCTGGGCGCGAGTGTCATTCTGCGACTCGTGACGATCCGGAAGCGAAGACAACGCCCGACGCTCCAGCAGCTGGCTGCCGCGAACGTAGGCCAGATCGCAGGCGCGAAGGTGGTGGCGTTCATCGTCCAGTGGGCGATTGCGCAAGAAGCGCTTGAGACACCCGCTCACGCTCGACGAGTACGGCGACTGGTGGAACGCGTCCCGGTCAACTGTCTTTCGCGAGCAAGCGAGGTTCCGTGAGGCGTTTCCGGGCGAGAGCCACGCCGCAGCGTCTCGTTGATCTGCTCAGCCAGGAAGAAGGATCGACGTGGTTCAATCGAGGCGTTTCGGCATGCACGCGGACGGCGCTGAAGGGTGACGCGGTGATCGAGGCCCTGAGCGGGGCCAGTGAACCCGAGGCGCGGTTGACGTGAGGATCGAGAGAGCGATCGACGCGTTCTTGGACTGGCGCCAGCTCGAACGTGACGCGACGCCCCGGTCGCTCGACTCCTACCAGCGGATCCTCTGGAAGCTCGCGCGGGATTTCCCGGAGGCGACATTCGAGCACTGACAACGGCGGATCTCCGTTCGTTCCTCAAGGGGTCGGTGTCGACGAGAGCAAGGTCGGTGCGCGGCGTCGATCTCAGCGCCGCGACACGCTCGAACGTGATCTCGGTGCTGCACTCCTTCTTCGCGTGGGCGGAGGCCGAGGACATCATCGAGTCAGACCCTTCGCGCGAAGATCCGCCGGCCTCCGAAGCGGAAACCGGACATCTACCGGCCGAGCTCTCGATGAACTGCGGCAGGTGCGGGCAGCAGCGGTCGGGTACGAGAGGCCCGCCGATCCTCCTGATGGAGGGTGCCGGCCTTCGCCGCTCCGAGGTCGTCGCGTGCCGCTGGGCCGATCTCGACCTCGTGAGGGGCGCGCGCATGTGCAGCGGAAAGGCGGCCACTGGCAATGGCTGCCGCTTGACCCCGACGTCGTTGGCCGAGCTTCGCGATCTCTGTTTCGGAGCTCTTCAGCCTGAGCTTGACGATCACGTCTTCACAGTCGAGGTCGAGCAGTGGGTTTCGCAGGACGAGCGCGTGCGCCGGCAGAAGGATCCGAAGCAGCCGGCGAGCGCCAGGCGTTGATGCGGATGGTCTGGCGCGTCTGCAAGCGGGCCGGCGTTCGGCGCCTCTCCCCTCATCAGCTTCGGCACGGCTTCGCAAATCGCTTCCTTCGAGAGAGCGGCCGCGACTTCATCGCGCTTCAGGGGCTGATGGGCCACTCGCGGCCCGACACGACGCAGGCTTACACGGACGAAGTCGAGCTCGACGAGCTGGCCGAGGCGCTTGATCGAGCGGCGGCCGCCCGACATGCACAAGCGTCGCCAGATCTGACGACGCTTGAGGGTGAGGTCTCCGATGAGCTGGAAACCCTGAGGTGGAGGCGGCGGGAATCGAACCCGCGTCCGCGGACGCACCGGTCAGAGCGTCTACAAGCTTAGGCTGCCGTTGCGTTTCGCCCGGCGGCCGGTTGGCAGCCGACCAACCTCCGGGCTAGCCATCCTTCGGTGTCGCACCTCGGGCGATTGGCTCTCCGTCGGTGCCGAGCCCGTTCTCTGACGCCGCTACCCGGGCCACGGGCCGAGCTCGGGGCGACGCGCTTCGCTACGGGTTAGGCAGCGAGAGCGAGTGCGGAGTTGTCCTTCGCACTTACGTTGTTTCCCGGTTGTTTTACGAGGCCGACCGGGGACCTCGGCTTGCAGCTCTGCCGGAGAACCGACCACGTCGAAGCCAGGTCGCCCCCGTATGTCAGTTCCTGAATTGTAGCCGCGGGGGGACGACTTCCCCGTGCGCCATGACCTCGGCGGTCGGCAGGTCGAAGACGAAGTTCGAGCCCTGGTCGCCGTTCGGCTCCACCCAGATCCGGCCGCCCATGCGGTCGATCAGCTCCTTGCAGATGTAGAGGCCGAGGCCGGTCCCGCCCACTCCGCGGACCATTTGCGGGTCGGCGCGGTAGAACTTCTCGAAGATCCGCTCCTGGTCCTCGGGCGCGACGCCGAGGCCCTGGTCGCGGACGTGGAAGCGGATCGAGCTGTCGTGCTCCTCGACGCCGACCTGGACACGGCCGCCGTCGGGCGAGTACTTGATCGCGTTCTCGACGAGGTTCACGACCACCTGGCGGACCTTGTCAGCGTCGGCCGCGACCGGCGAGAGGTCGTTCGAGGCGTCGACGTTCAGCGTGACTGACGGCGGCGCGTGCATCCTGGTCGCCTCGACGACGCGCTCGACCAGGTCGTGCGCGTCGAACGGCTCCGACTCAAGGTCGAGCCGGCCGGCGTCGAGCTGGTTCGCGAGCAGGATCTCGTTCACGATGCGGCCGAGGCGCTCGGACTCGTCGGCGATCAGCGACACGAACCGCTCGCGGCCGGTCTCGTCGAGCGCGAAGTCGTGCCGGAGCAGCGTCTGCGCCGCGCCGTAAACGGCGGCGAGCGGGGTGCGCAGCTCATGCGAGGCGGTCGCGATGAAGTCGGCCTTGATCTCTTCGAGCCGGCGCGTGTCGGTCAGGTCGCGGAAGGCATAGACGGTGCCGCCGAAGAAGCGCACGCCCGAGATCGCGATCCAGCGCTCGCCGCGCGACGTCTCGATCGGGATCAGCACCTCGTCGTGGCCGGGGTCGGGCGACGCGGAGACGGGCACGGTCTCGACCGCCGACTTCCAGCCTGGGATCGCATCGGCCGCGGGCTTGCCGACGACGTCGCCGGCCGGGATGAAGGTGATCGCCTCTGCGGCGGGGTTCCAGAGCCGGACGAGACCGTTGCGGTCGAGGAGCAGGACGCCGTCGGCGACGTGCTCGAGCACCCAGGCCGCGTCCGAGCGCTCCTCGACCTCGCGGTAGAGGCGCGCGCGGTCGAGCGCCAGCGCGAGCCGCGAGGCGAGGTCCTCGGCGAAGGCAACCTCGTCGGCCGAGTACGCCGGGCCCTGCTCGGTGCGCGCGAGCGTGAGCACGCCGAGCTGCTGCTTCCGTGCCTGGAGCGGAACCGAGATCACCGAGCGCGCGTCGAGGTTGTCGAGGAACGGCACGCGCGAGCCGCTCGAACGCTCGTCCAGCCTCGGAAGGACGCGCGTCCGGCCGCCCTGGAACACGGCGCGCACCTCGTCCTCGGGGTCGTCTGCGGGACCGCGGGCGCCGTTCGGCTTGATCAGCGCGCCGCGGGCCGCGGCCACTCGGCGCAGCTCGTTCGACTCGTCCACGACGTCGATCACGCACCAGTCGGCGAGGTCGACGACCACGAGCTCGGCGACGCGGCCGAGGGCGCCGTCTAGCTCGGCGCTCGCGGCGATGTCGCCGCCGACGCGCCGGAGCAGATCGAGCCGCGAGCGGCGCTCGGCGCTCTCGGAGGCAGCCTCGCGCTCGGCCGCCTCGAGCAGCTCGCGGCGGTCCTCCCCGCGCTTGAGGTCGCCGATGTCGCGCAGGAACGTCTGGACGTAGACCGGCTCGCCGCTCGAGTCGCGCACAGTGGCGCTGTCCTCGCGCACCCACACCGCGCGGCCGTCGCGGGCGAGCAGGCGGTATTCGAGCGAGGTCGGCGTGTCGGCCGCCTGGTCGAGCTCGTGCAGCACGCGCTCGCGGTCGTCCGGGTGCAGGAGCCGCTCGTGCAGGTCGGGCTGCTCGCTCCATTCCGCGGCCGAGTAGCCGGTCAGGTCGGCGATCCCGGGGCCTATGTAGAGGGTCTCGGCGCGACTGCCGGGAGCCGTCATCCAGGTCACGAGCGGGAGGCCGTCGAGCAGCGCGCGGTGCCTCGCCTCCGCGGTCTCCAGCTCCGCCACCCGCGCCGTCTCGCGCGCCGTGGCGCGCCGCGCGAGGAAGATCGCGATGCCCAGGCCGGCGGCCCACGCGACGGCGGCGACGATGATCCGCTCCCACTGCTCGGGCAGGAGCACGAGAAGGACGCCGGCCGCTGCTGCGAGAGCTAGGACGGAAACGGCGACGGGCCCGAAACGGGCGCGGTACGTCTCTAGGGACAACACAGTGGCGGCTCCACCAGCGTAACGCCCGCACCGGCGGCCCACAAGCCGTGGCCTATGGTTGCGGGGAATGGTGGAGGTCAGGCCGATCGCGGACGAGACGGAGGAGAAGCTGTCGCTCGACGCGTACGTCGAGACCTGGCCGCACGACAGCTTCGGGATTCCGGAGCTCCAGGCGTTCAAGGCGGGCCTGGTCGACCACGCCGACCTGCTCGCGCTGGAGGAAGGCGCCGTGCTCGGCTCGGGCTTCGCGGCGCTGTTCCCGGGCTTCCGCGACCGCATCACGGTCTTCGTCACCATCCCGGCTCCTAACCGGCGCCGCGGTGCGGGCACGGCGCTGTACGAGGCCCTCTCCGACTGGGCGCGCGAGCGCGGGATCGAGATCGTGGTCGCGGTCGTCGCCGACAACGACGCCGAGAGCCTGGCGTTCGCGGAGCAGCGCGGGTTCGTCGAGGAGCGGCGCGAGAAGGGCGTCGCGCTCGACCTGACAGCAATCGAGGCGCCGGCCGTCGAGCCGCCCCCGGGCGTCGAGATCGTCAGCTGGGCCGAGCGGCCGGAACTCGTGCGCGGCATCTACGACGTCTCGGTCGAGGCGTCGCCCGACGTCCCCGGTTACGAGGACGAGGAGCACGAGCCGTTCGAGGACTGGGTCGCCCACGAGATGTCCGGGCCGAGCGACCGGCCCGACGCAACCTTCGTGGCCGTCGCCAGGGACGAGGTCGTCGGCTACGCGAAGTTCTCGCTCACGACGGCGCGCCCGACGCACGCGTACCACGACCTGACGGCCGTGAAGCGCGCTTGGCGTGGCCGCGGCGTCGCGCGTGCGCTGAAGGCTGCGCAGATCACCTGGGCCAAGGCGAACGGCTTCGAGGAGCTGCGCACCCAGAACGACGAGCGAAACGAGCCGATCCGCCGGCTGAACGCGGAGTTCGGCTACGTGCCGGCGATCGGCCGGATCTTCCTGCGCGGGCCGCTAGCGTGATCGAGACCGAGCGGCTGCAACTGGTCTGGCTCACCGCGGACGCGATGGACGCGCTGCTCGGCGGCCGGCGCGACGAGCTGCCGTACGCCGTGCCGCCCGACTGGCCGGACGAGCACGACGCGCGCTTCCTCCGGCTGCGGGTCCGGCAGCTGCGCCTCGACCAGCGACGCGCCGAGTGGGGCGTCGCCGCAATCGTGCTGAGCGAGGGTGGCGAGATGATCGGGCACATCGGGTTCCATGGCCCACCGGGCGTCAACGCGCGGCGCGAGCAGGATGCGGTCGAGGTCGGCTACACGGTCTTCCCCGACCACCGCCGCCGCGGCTACGCGACCGAGGCCGTGCCCGCGTTGCTCGACTACGCGCGGGAGCACGGGATCCATCACTTCGTCGCCTCGGTCGGCCCCGGGAACGAGCCTTCGCTGCGGCTCGTGCGCGGCCTCGGCTTCGTCGAGGTCGGCCGGCACTGGGACGAGGAGGACGGCGACGAGCTGGAGCTCGTCCTCCACGATCCCCCGGCAGGGTGAGGCGGCGGACGCCGCATTCGAACAGGGTTCGAACGTCAACTGCGGCGCTGCGGCCGCACGTTCGGGAGGAACGGCGACATGAGATATCGCTCGGTACGGCTTCGGCTTCTCGGGTGGGCCACGCGCCCGGCGACCGCGTCGGACTGCGTCGGCGCCTGGCGCTACGGCCGGTTCGTCACGATCGCTCTCTAGCGGCGGCCTTTTAGCTCGCGCTCGAGGCGGCGCTTCGTCTCGCGGTCGGCGATGTCGCGGCGCTTGTCGCGCCCTTCCTTGCCACGCGCGAGCGCCAGCTCGACCTTCGCGCGGCCATCCTTGAAGTAGAGCCTGGTCGGGACGAGCGTCAGGCCGCGCTCGGCCACCTTCGAGCCGAGCTGCTCGATCTGTCGGCGATGGAGCAGCAGCTTGCGGTCGCGGTCGGGGTCGTGCGACTCGACCGACGCCTGCTCATAGGGCGGGATATGGAGGCCGACCAGCCAGAGCTCTCCGTCGCGCGTGTCGGCGTAGGCGCGCTGCAGCACGGCGTGCCCCTGGCGGAGCGACTTGACCTCGCTCCCCTGGAGGACGAGGCCCGCCTCGACCTTCTCGAGGAAGTGGTAGTCGTGCCGCGCGCGGCGGTTCTCGGCGATCAGCTTCTCTCCGGCCGGAGCCATGCGCGCGATTGTAGGTCGGCACGCTATTGGCACAGCCGCGTTTCACATCTGCGCGCTTTGCCTCGATACGCTCGCCTCGGGCGGCGGGTGGACCAACTCCCCACCCGGGTCGGGACGCGCGCGCGTGAACCTAGTGACCGGCGTTCGCGAGCTGCAGCTCGACCTTGCCCTCGCTGCGGCGGATATCCGCCACGCGCACCTCGACCGCGTCGCCCAGCCGGTACGTCCGCCCGCCGCGGCGGCCGACGAGGGCGGTTGCGAGCTCGTTCAGCTCGAAGTAGTCGCCCGGCAGCCGGCGCGCAGGCACGTAGCCC
Source organism: uncultured Actinomycetes bacterium (assembly GCA_963765785.1). Classification (GTDB taxonomy): domain Bacteria; phylum Actinomycetota; class Thermoleophilia; order Gaiellales; family Gaiellaceae; genus AC-32. Next base: position 329,067 of record CAVXXW010000009.1, on the reverse strand, counting down.
TCGAACACGTCGCCGAAGCGGACGAAGATGCCAGACGCGATCACGCCGGTGATCTCGCCGTCGAAGCTCGCCTCCCAGCCGAGCTCGAACAGCCGCCGCTCGAGCAGCCACGCGAGGCAGAGCTCGTCGGCGCGGTACTCGAGTCGCGACGCGTGACGCTCGCGTTGCGACGCGTGCTCGGCGGCGCCTTCGAGGTCCTCCGGCAGCGGCTCGTCGGAGACACCGAGCTCGCGCAGCAGCGCGCGGTGGACGACGAGGTCCGGGTAGCGGCGGATCGGGCTCGTGAAATGGCAGTACGCCTCGCTGGCGAGGCCCATGTGGCCGAGGTTCTGCGGGTCGTAGCGTGCCTGCTTCAACGCCTGGAGCACCATCGCCGGGAACGCGTCGCGCCCGCGGCCCGAACGCCTCACGTAGTCCGTGACGAGCTCGCTCGCGGCACCGGCCAGCTGTGCCGCGTCGGCGGGGCCCACCCGCTCCGGCACGGGCGGCGTCGGCACGCCCAGGTCTTCGAGCCTGGCGAGCAGGAGCGAGACCGACTGCGGTTCGGGCCGCTCGTGCACGCGGTACAACGCCTCGCGCCGGCGTCCCGCGAGCAGGCCGGCGACGAGCTCGTTCGCGAGGATCATCAGCTCCTCGACGAGCATGTGCGCATGCGGCTCGGACTCGCGCCACGCGCGGTCGACGCCTCCCTCGCCGTCGAAGGCAAAGGCGACCTCCGAGCTCTCGACGCGCAGCGCCCCGCGGGCGAAGCGGCGGTCGCGGAGCGTCTGAGCCAACGTCTCCGCCCGCCGCAGCGCCTCGGTCAGTCCCGGCTCGGCGCGCTCGCGGCCGGCGAGGATCGCCTCGACCTGCCCGTAGGTGAGGCGGGCCCCGCTGCGGATCACGGAGCGGTAGAAGGTCGGCGCGCCCTCGGGCAGCGGAATCTCGACGGTCACGCAGAGCCGGTCGACGTGCGGGCGCAGTGAGCAGAGCTCCTCGGAGAGCTCGGGCGGCAGCATCGGGGACACCAGCCCGGGCACGTACGACGGAGCAGGCGCGGTCGGCGGCGCCGTTGTCGAGCGGCGAGCCGGCCGGGACGAACCAGGAGACGTCGGCGATGTGGACGAACGCGCGATCCTCCTCGACGGTCAGCGCGTCGTCGAAGTCCTTCGCCGTCTCCGGGTCGATTGTGAACGCGAGCCTCTCGCGGAGGTCGACCCTGCCCTCCAGATCGAGCGCCGGCGGCTCGAAGGGCTCGAACCCACGCAGCTCGCCCTCTTCGACCAGCAGCCCCTGGAGCACGACCTCGATCCGGCCCGCGTCGCCGAGCACGCGCTCGACGCGCGCCCGCCCGCGGCCTTTGCGGACGACCGCCAGCTGCCCCGGCTCGCCGGGCGCCCTGCGGTCGAGCGCGAGCGGCGTGCCGGGCACGAAGTACGGCTCGCCGACGAGGTGCTTGCCTCGCGACGCGAGCTCTACGACGACAGATTCAGACCTGGAGGAAACGCCTGATGGTAAGCCCAGAGCCGGCAGCGCCGAGCGCGAGACCCGCGCCGAGCACGATCAGGACGTGTAGCCCGAACGGCCACGCATGGATGTCGGAGGCGCTCGTCAGGTGGATCAAGGGCATGAACAGCTCGCGTCCGAGGATGAGCAGGATCACCGCCGCGACCGCGCCCGCCAGTCCGCAGAGCAGGCCCTCGATCATGAACGGCCCGCGCACGAACCAGTTCGTGGCGCCGACGAGCTTCATCACTTCGATCTCGCGCCGGCGCGCGAAGATCGACAGCCGGATCGTGTTCGCCACGAGCAGCGTCGAGGAGACGAGCAGCACGACGAACGCGATCAGGACGACGATCCATAAGTACCGCGCCACCGAGAGCACGCGGTGCGAGATGCGGCTGCAGCTCTCCCCCTGCGCGCTGCTCGCCGCCTTCGAGCCAGGCGCCGGCGGGCAAATGCTCTCGATCCCCTTCAGGTTCGCGGCTCCGAGCTGGCGCGAGATCGCGTCGATCTGCTCGGCCTGCTTCGGGAAGACCTTGAACGCGTTCGGGAAGGGGTTGTACGGCAGCTGGTTGACCATCTGCGGATGCTTCCTCCGCTCGATCGCGAGCGCCTCGCCTTTCGAGACGAAGTCGACGCGCTTCACCTGCGGCATCGCAATCAGCGCGTCGTGCGCCGCGTTGATCTGCTTGTTCGTAGCCTCCGAGCCGCAGCGCAGTTGGGTGCAGAAGTAGACGTTGACGAGGAGCTGCTTCTTGTAGTGGTCGCTCAGCGAGAGCGCCCAGCTGCCGAGACCGACGACGAGGCCGAGCATGAACATGCCGATCAGCACCGTCGTGGTGGCGGCGAAGGTCGTGGAGAGGTTGGCGCCGAGCGAGCGAACAGCCTCGGCGACGACGACGCGGAAGCGGCTCATTCCGTCGTGTACCCGCCGCGACGTTCGTCGCGGAGCAGCTTCCCACCCTCGAGCGCGATCACGCGCTTGCGCATCTTGTCGACCATCTCGCGGTCGTGCGTCGCCATCAGGACCGTCGTCCCCGACCGGTTGATCCGGTAGAGCAGCTGCATGATGCCGACGCTCGTGTCGGGGTCGAGGTTGCCGGTCGGCTCGTCGCAGATCAGCAGCGGCGGATGGTTCACGAACGCCCGGGCGATCGAGACGCGCTGCTGCTCGCCGCCGGAGAGCTCGTCTGGGAGCGACGACATCTTGTGCGTGAGGCCGACCATGTTCAGGACCTCGGGCACCTTGCGGCGGATGTTCGTCGAGCTGTCGCCCTGCACCTTGAGCGCGTAGGCGACGTTCTCCGCGGCGGTGCGGTTCGGCAGCAGCTTGAAGTCCTGGAAGACGCAGCCGACGTTCCGGCGGAGCAGCGGCACCTTGTTGCGCTTCAGCCGGCCGAGGTCGCGGCCGCCGACGACGATCTTGCCGCGGGTGGGCTCGAGCTCCTTCAGCACCAGCCGGATCACCGTCGACTTGCCCGAGCCGGAGGCGCCGACGATGAAGACGAACTCGCCCTTGTCGATCGCGAACGAGACATCCTGCAGCGCGGCGACGTCGGGCTCGTAGATCTTGGTCACGTTCTCGAACGTGACCATCGCCGAGCTCGACGGCGCAGGCGGCGGCGCAGGCGTGACTGCCGCTTCCTGGTCAAGGACCGCGGTCGAAGTGTCGGTGTGCTGGAGGTCCGGTTCCTGCACGGGCAAAAAGTGCTGCAAGGCGCGGGGGTGCGCCTGTGAAGTACGGCGGCGAACTTTAGCTAAAACCCCGGCTAGAGCACCTTCCCCGACGCCTTCGCCAGCAGGTACTCGTGGACGAAGTCGTCGAGGTCGCCATCCAGCACCGCCTGGGTGTTCCCGGTCTCGTGCTCCGTGCGGTGGTCCTTGACCAGCTGGTATGGGTGCAGCACGTAGCTGCGGATCTGGCTGCCGAAGTCCGCCTGCTGCGCGGCGCCGCGTTCCTTCGCCAGCTCCTCCTCTCGCCGCTCCTGCTCCTGTTCCAGCAGGCGCGACTTGAGCACGCGCAGTGCGGTCTGCTTGTTCGAGCTCTGGGAGCGCTCGTTCTGGATCTGGACGACGATCCCGGTCGGAACATGCGTGATGCGGACGGCCGAGTCGGTCTTGTTCACGTGCTGGCCGCCGGCACCGCTCGCGCGGTAGGTGTCGATGCGAAGGTCGCTCTCGTCGAGGTCGACCTCGACGTCGTCCGAGAGGAGCGGGCTGACGATCACCTGGGCGAAGCTCGTGTGGCGGCGGTGGGCCTGGTCGAACGGGCTCAGGCGCACCAGGCGGTGGACGCCACGCTCGGCCTTGAGGATCCCGTACGCGTTCTCGCCCTTGACGCTGAAGGTCGCGGACTTGAGGCCGGCTTCCTCCCCCGGGCTCGCCTCGAGCAGCTCGGTCTCAAAGCCGCGCGTCTGCGCCCAGCGCAGGTACATGCGAAGGAGGATCTCGGCCCAGTCCTGCGCGTCGGTGCCGCCGGTGCCGGCGTGGATCGTGACGAGCGCGTCGCCGGCGTCGTACTCCCCGGAGAAGAGCGCGTCCTCCTGCAGGCGGTCGAGCTCCTGGCGCAGCGGGACGACACTGGCGGCAATCTCGTCGGCCATCTCACCGTCCATCGCCAGGAGCTCCTGCGCGTCCTGGTACTCCTGCGTGAGCCGGCGATAGCGCTCGAGGCGGCGCGTCAGGCGCGCGTGCTCGGCGCTGACCTGCGCCGCGTGCTGCTGGTCGTCCCAGAAGCCAGGAGCGCCGAGCTCCTCCTCGAGCTCGCCGATGCGGCTCTCCAAGTGCTCCGGGTCAAAGGTAATCACGGACCCAGGCGAGCTGGGCCCCGATCTCCTGGAGCTGCTGGTCAAGCGGAACTGCGGGCGTCTGGTCGGCCATCGCGCGCTCGATGGTAGCTCAGCGGCTGCGGCCCCCCGGCGCGGCCCGCGCTTCGGCGCGTCCTAACAGGCAGCGGGTCCGGCTCGCAGCCGAGCGAGGGTCGGCGGGTCGGTCGCCAGCAGCTCGGGCACCGTCACCGGGTGGAGGTGCACCCTCGCCAGGTAGCGGAGGAGCCAGTAGTGGACCGCGGCGAGCGTCGTGCCGCGGTTCTCGTGCATCAGCACGATCGAGCCCGGGCGGGCGAGGCGCTCGACCGTCGCAACCGTGCGCGCGATGCTCGCGCCCTGCGCGGAGTCGGTCGAGTCGACGCTCCAGAGCACCTCGACCATTCCGAGTGCCCGCGCCCGGCGAGCCACGGCGGGATCGGTGATCCCGTACGGCGGCCGGAAGAGCCGGATCTGGGTGTGCGAGTGCGGCGGCGAGGGCACGCTGCGTGTTGCCGAGCTCGCCCTCCACCTGCGTCGCACTGAGCCCGGCGAGGTCGGGGTGCGTCCACGTGTGGTCGCCGAGGGCCGCGACCACCGCCTCGGCCCGGGGCACGCCCGGGTAGGCGGCCAGTTCCTTGCCGACCAGGAAGAACGTGGCCCGGGCGTGGTCGCGGCGCAGGATCCGGACCATGCGCAGGGTGTACGGCCCGGGGCCATCGTCGAACGTAAGCGCGACCTCCCGCTTCGTGCTGCCGCCGCAGTAGACGGAAAGGCCGAGCCGCGCGAACCGGTCGAGCGCCGCGAGCTGCGGGTCGACCGCCTTCCGAACGACCGTCCGGACACGCGGCGGTTTCAGGACGGCGGCCGCCGCCGGCTCCACGACGCGGGCGTGCGGCCGTCCAGACTGATGGACGCCTACGAGGCCGACAGCGAAGGCGAGGCCCACGGCCGCGACGAGCGCGAGGCCGATGCGCCAGCGCCGGCGGGGTCGAGACACGAGGCGCTCCTCCGCAGATCGGTCACGGCCACTGTCGCGCACGCGACCCCGCGCGTCCAGCCGGAACGCTCAGCGTCAGGTCAGGCGCCGTGGCAGCGCTTGTACTTCTTGCCGCTGCCGCACCAGCACGGGTCGTTGCGGCCGATCTTCTCGCGGTCGCTCGTCACCCGCTGCTGCGTCATCACCGAGCCGCCGCCCGCGTCGAGCGAGCCCGCGGTCACGCCCGCGCCGTCGCCGAGAACGAGCCCGGCAGCTCCGCCGCCGGCCGCGGCGATCGCCTGAGCGCCGGCCAGCGACTCGTGCTCGTACGCGAACCCGTCCCCCGCCTGCGCGGCCTGCGCCCGCTGGAGCGCGTCGGCGTCCTCCACCTCGATCTCGGCGTGGAAGAGCGTCGAGACGACCTCGGCACGGATCTCGAAGTTCAGCTCCTCGAACATCCGGTGACCCTCGGAGGTGTACTCGACGAGCGGGTCCTTCTGCGCCATTGCGCGCAGGTGCACGCCCTCGCGCAGGTAGTCCATGTTCTCGAGGTGCTCCCGCCAGCGGTGGTCGACCACCTGCAGGATCACGAAGCGCTCGACGTCGCGCAGCAACGGTTGGCCGGTCTCCGGGTTGAGCCCGAGCGCCTTCTCCTTCTCCGCGTAGGTGTCGCGCGCGTCCTCACGGAACTCGTCGATGAGCGCCTCGCGGTCGAGCCCGACCTCCTCGCTCAGCTCCTCGGGCGTGATCGGCTCATCGGTCGCATAGATATCGGTCATCGCCTTGCAGAGCGCTTCGAGGTCCCATTCCTCGGTGAAGTCGCTCTGCGTGTAGAAGAACACGGCGCGCTCGATCACCTCGTCGATCCAGAGCCGGACCTCCTCGGAGAGATCCTCGCCCTCGAGGACGCGGCGGCGCTGGTCGTAGATGACGGTGCGCTGCTTGTTCAGGACGTCGTCGTACTTGAGGACGTTCTTGCGCATGACGAAGTTCTGCTCCTCGACCTTCTTCTGGGCGTTCTCGATCTGGTTCGAGAGGATCTTCGCCTCCATAGGCTGGTCGTCCGGCACCTTGAACCGCTCCATGATGTTGTAGATCCGGTCGCCGGCGAACAGGCGCACGAGGTCGTCCTGGCCGGAGAGGTAGAAGCGCGACTCCCCGGCGTCGCCCTGGCGGCCCGAGCGGCCGCGGAGCTGGTTGTCGATGCGGCGCGCCTCGTGGCGCTCGGTGCCGAGCACGTAGAGGCCGCCGAGCTCCTTGATCCCTTCCTCGAGCTTGATGTCGACGCCGCGGCCGGCCATGTTCGTGGCGATCGTGACCGCGCCCTTCTGCCCCGCCTCGGCGATGATCCCGGCCTCCTTCTCGTGCTGCTTCGCGTTCAGCACCTTGTGCGGGATGCCCTGGCGGTCGAGCAGCTGCGAGAGGTGCTCGGACACCTCGACCGAGATCGTGCCGACGAGGACGGGCTGCCCTTTCGCGTGGCGCTCCTTGATGTCCTCGATCGCCGCGTTGTACTTCGCCTCCCCGGTCTTGAAGATCATGTCGTTCTGGTCGTCGCGGGCGACCGCGACGTTGGTCGGGATCTCGACGACGTTCAGGCCGTAGATCTCGACGAACTCCTTCTCCTCGGTCTTCGCGGTGCCGGTCATGCCGGCGAGCTTGTCGTAGAGGCGGAAGTAGTTCTGCAGCGTGATCGTCGCGAGCGTCTGGTGCTCCTCCTGGATGCGGACGCCCTCCTTCGCCTCGACGGCCTGGTGCAGGCCCTCCGACCAGCGGCGGCCCTCCATGATCCGGCCCGTGAACTCGTCGACGATCTTGACCTCGCCGTCCTGGACGACGTAGTCGACGTCGCGCTGGTAGAGCGCTTCAGCCTTCAGCGCTTGGTTCAGGTGGTTGACGAGCTGCCCGTTGCGCGGGTCGTAGAGGTTGTCGATCGTGAGCGCGCGCTCGACCGCCTCGATCGCGCCGTGCATCGGCGAGACGGTCTTGTGCTTCTCGTCGTACTCGAAGTCAGCGCCCGAGTCTTCGCCGGCGCCCTTCGGGTCGCCCGCCTTGGACGCGAAGCCGGTCAGCGAGCGGGCGACGCGCGCGAAGTCGTAGTAGACCTGCGCTGCGGTCTCCGGCTCGCCGGAGATGATCAGCGGCGTCCGCGCCTCGTCGATCAGGATCGAGTCGACCTCGTCCACAATCGCGTAGTCGTGACCGCGCTGGACGAGGCCGTCGAGCGTAACGGCCATGTTGTCGCGGAGGTAGTCGAAGCCGAACTCGGAGTTCGTGCCGTAGACGACGTCGGCAGCGTAGGCCTCGCGCCGCTCGTCGAACGGCATCATGTTCTGAATGAAAGTGGCGCGCATGCCGAGCGCTTCCCAGACGGGCTTCGTCCACTCTGGGTCGCGCTTGGCGAGGTAGTCGTTGACCGTGACGAGGTGCGCGCTGCGGCCGGTGAGCGCGTTCAGGAAGAGCGGCTGGACCGCGACGAACGTCTTCCCTTCGCCGGTCTTCATCTCGGCGATGTCGCCCTCGTGGAGGACGATGCCGCCCATCTGCTGGACGTCGAAGAGTCGGACGCCCATCGTCCGCTTGAACGCCTCGCGGACGGCCGCGAAGGCTTCGAAGACCAGCTCGTCGACGGGCTCGCCGTTCTCGATCCGCTGCCGGAACTCGACGGTCTTGCCGGTGAGCCCGGCGTCGCTCAGCGCCTCGAACTCGGACTCGAGCGTGCCGATGTAGGCCGCCTGCTCGGCGAGCCGCTTGACGCGCCGGCCCTCGCCGAAGCGGAGGACCTTCTCGAGGGAGCCCAGCTGCTGGGACATTCCGTCTTAGGGTAGCGACCTCACAGGGGGTTGGCCTCGATCTCCCAGAGGTCTCCGTCGAGCCGTTTGGCGCGGACGACGTAGTGCTGGCCCTCGGCCTCGCCGAGCCGCTCGAGCGCCTGCTCGCTGCCGAAGACGCGCGAGCCGTCGACCGTCAGGACGCGCTCGTCGGCCGTCGCGGCAAGCTCGAGCTCGTCGCCGGCCGCGTCGAAACTCTCGACGCGGATGCTGTTGGCGCCGACGCCCCAGACGTCGTCCTCCTGGCGCACAGCCTCGGCGCGGTACGGCGGGCGCAGGCTCGCCTCGACCGCCTCCGCGAGCGGGCCGAGCGTGCCCGCCGGCTCGTCCTCGTCCACGACCAGATCGCCGTTCGGGAGCGCGACAAAGTGGAGCTCGTCTCCGTCGATCCCCGGCGCCTCGGCTGTGGCGACCGCATCCCAGCGGCGCTGGCGCGGGACGCCGTGGATGCCGGTGACTCCCCACTTCGGGGTCGTGTCGACGGGGGCGCCCGGCTCCGACTGCTCTAGCCCCGCCTCGCGCGCGAGCTTCTTGTGGATCGGGTCGCGCCTGCGCATCACTGCGGCTCGATCAGCCCGTAGCCGCCGTCGCGCCGGCGGTAGACGACGTTGACGGCGCTCGAGGCCGCGTTGCGGAAGACGAAGAAGTCGTGGCCGACCAGCTCCAGCTGGAGCACCGCCTCCTCGGCGCTCAGCGGGTTGAGCGCGAAGTGCTTCGTCTTGACGATCTCGGGCGCCGCATCTTCCGCGGCCACAACCTCGCCGGCCGCAGCAGGGTCGTTCGCGCGGGCTGCGCGCCGGCGCCGGTCACGTCCGCGCGTGCGGTAGCGCGTCACCTGCCGCTCGAGCTTCTCGACGAGCTGGTCGATCGACGAGCGCATGTCCTGCGAGGCTTCGCGCGCTCTGAGCACCGGGCCCTTCGTCCAGATCGTCGCCTCTGCGACCTGGTTCTCGGCAATCGACGGGTTCTTCTCTACCGCGAGCTCGAGCTCGACGCGCGGGTCGTCCAGCTGCCGGTCGAGCTTGCTGAGCTTCTCTTCGGCGTAGGCCTTGATCGCATCGCTGACCTCGACATTCCTGCTCTTGACCTGGAACTGCATGACGGCTCCTTCGACGTCGCGGCTCTCATCAAGAATCTAACGGACGACCCGCGCGAAGGTCACCACCTCGACTCGGCGCGCGCCGCCTTTCCGCAGAGCGCTCGCGGCCGCGTTCGCCGTCGAGCCGCTCGTGTAGACGTCGTCGACCAGGCAGACGCTCCTGGGCGAGCCACGCGCAGGGGCGAAGGCACCGGCGACGTTGCCCCGGCGGTCGGCGAGTGAAAGACCGCGCTGGCGCGCCGCGTGACGGGTTCTCGCGAGCAAGGGCTCGACTGGGAGCGACCAGCGCTCGCCGAGCTCCCGCGCGAGCCGCTCGGCCGGCTGGTACCCGCGTTCGAGCCCGCGTGCCCGGTCGGCCGGGACGAACGTCAGCGCACTCGCGCCCGGCTTCGGAACCGCGTCGTCGACCGCGTCTGCCGCGGCGTCGGCGAGTGTGCGGAGGCCGCGTTCCTTCCAGCCCCGGACGAGGCGGCGTACCCGGTCGTCGTACGCGACCGCCGCTCGGGCCGAGGCGAATGCGAGCCGCCGGCCGGCGCATTCGCGACAGCGGTCGACGGGCCACTGGGTCGGCTTGCCGCAGCGGGCGCAGAGCGGTAGGCGGAGTCGCGGGAGGGCGTCGAGGCAGGCCGGACACAGCTGCTCGCCATGCGCGTCGCAGACGACGCAGCGCACGGGCAGGATCAGGTCTAGGAGCCTCACTTCACACCACACTCACCTCCTCGGCGAGCGTAGAGCGAGAACCGTCACGTGTCTGTTCCGGCTCTGTGACGGATGTGTGCCGAGTTATCCCCCGCCGCCGAAGGCCTCGTCGGCCTCGGCCAGCGTCTCCTTCGAGCCGACGTCGTACCAGCGCCCCGGAACGCGCCAGCCGTACACGGACGTCCGCGGGTAGAGCCACTGGACCAGGCGCCCCGGCTGGTCCGGGTTGTTCCCCTCGGCGAGGTACTCCGCGACGAAGCCGAGCACCGAGCGGGGGTAGAAGTAGAGCGCGATCCCGGCCAGCGTGCTGCGCGGCTCGTCGGGCTTCTCCTCGAGCCGCGTGACCCGATCGTCGCCGTCGAGCTCGATCACCGCGTAGCGTCTGATCGCGTCGAGGTCGCCGACGTTGTAGACGCCGAGCGCCGCACCGCCCTTGGCGAGTGCGAACGCCGGAAACGGCGCGATGCTCTCGCTGAAGAGGTTGTCGCCCGCGAGGACGAGCAGGTCGTCGTCGTCGAGCCCTGCCTCGCGGATCGTCAGGTGGAGGTCGCCGATCGCGCCCAGGCGGGACTCCTCGTCCACGGTGCCGTCGTCGACGATTCGCACCGAGAGGCCGGAGCGCCCTGCCACCCAGTCGCGGAACGAGCCGGCGAACTTCGAGTTCGTCACCACGTAGATCTCGTCGAGCCCGTCGACGCCTTCGAGCTGCTCCAGCAGGCGATCGAGCATCGTACGGCCGCCCACCGGCAGCAGCGCCTTCGGGCGGTCGAGCGTCAGCGGGTAGAGCCGCGTGGCGTACCCGGCCGCGAGGATGACCGCCTTCACGCCGGCACCGCCCGGGCGAGTGATTCGATGTACGGCGCGCGGTGGACGCCGTGCTCGGTCACGATCGCACAGATCAGCTCGGCCGGCGTGAGGTCGAAGGCCGGGTTCCACGCAGCGAAGCGCGAGCTCACCTCGGCCGGGTCACGCTGCTCGATCGGAATCTCGGCGCCGCTCGCAACGCCGAGGTCGACCGACGAGCTCGGCGCGACCACGTAGAACGGAACCTCGTGACGGGCGGCCAGCACCGCGAGCGGGTACGTGCCGACCTTGTTCGCGGTGTCGCCGTTCGCGGCGATCCGATCGGCGCCGACGAAGACGCAGTCGACCTCACCCGCGGCCAGAAGCCCTCCGGCCGCTGAGTCCGCGATCAGCGTGTGCGGGATCCCGGCCGCCTCGAGCTCCCACGCCGTCAGCCGCGCGCCCTGCAGCAGCGGCCGTGTCTCGTCAACGAACACGTGGCGAAGCAAGCCGCGCGCCCACGCCTCCCGCAATGCTCCCAGCGCCGTCCCTACGCCGCCGGTCGCCAGAGCGCCGGTGTTGCAGTGCGTCAGCGCCCGGGCGCCGTCGCCTACGAGGCCGGCGGCATGTTCGCTCATCTGCCGACAGCGCTCGACCTCTTCCGCGTGGAGCTCGCGGGCCCGCGCGGCGGGGTCGTCCGCCGCCCGCACCTCCCGCAACGCCCACTCGAGGTTGACAGCGGTCGGCCGCGACGACGCGAGCACCGCGTACGCCGAGTCGAGGTCTTCCCCGCGCCGGGACGCGAGCGCGTACCCGTACGCCGCCGCCACGCCGATGGCCGGGGCGCCGCGCACGGCCAGTGTCCGAATCGCCTCCGCAACCTCGGCCGCGGACGCGCACGACAGCTCGACCTCCTCGCCGGGAAGCCGTCGCTGGTCGAGCAGGACGACGCGGTCCTCGTCGAGCCGGATGATCCGATCTGGTTGGAGAGGGTTGGAATCGACGATCTGCATGGCCGGCGACGCCGGGCTTTGCCCGGCGGGACCCCCCGCCGTCGCTAGGAGGGGGGCAAGGGGGAACCCGGGGTTCCCCCGAAAAAGGAGGAGGCCAACGGAGGAACCATGGGTTCCGCCGTTACGTCCCCTCGTCCCACGAGGCGAGGTACTTGGCTTGCTCGTCGGTGAGCCGGTCGATCGCGACGCCCATCGTCTCCAGCTTGAGCCGCGCGATCTCGTGATCGATCTCGGGCGGGACCGGGTAGACCTTCTTTTCGAGGCTCGTCGCGTTGGCCACCACGTACTCAGCCGACAGCGCCTGGTTCGCGAACGACATGTCCATCACCTGGGCCGGGTGGCCCTCGGCGGCCGAGAGGTTGACTAGCCGCCCGTCCGCGATCAGGAAGATCCGGCGGCCGTCCTCCAGCGTGAACTCGTCGACGAACGTCCGCAGCGTGCGGGTGTCCGTCGCGAGCGAGCGCAGCGCCGGTATCTCGATCTCGACGTTGAAGTGGCCGGTGTTCGCGAGGATCGCGCCGTCCTTCATCGCCAGGATGTGCTCGCGCGTGATCACCGACTTGTCGCCGGTCGCGGTCACGAAGATGTCACCGACCTTGGCCGCGTCCTCCATCGGCAGCACCTGGAAGCCGTCCATCACGGCTTCGAGCGCGCGCAGCGGGTCGACTTCCGTGACGATCACGTGCGCCCCCATGCCCTTCGCGCGCGACGCGACGCCCCGCCCGCACCAGCCGTAGCCGGCGACGACGAACGCACGCCCGGCGAGCAAAACGTTCGTCGCCCGCACGATGCCATCGATCGTCGACTGCCCCGTGCCATAACGGTTGTCGAACAGGTGCTTCGTCAGCGCGTCGTTGACGGCGATCACGGGGAAGCCGAGCGCGCCGTCGCGCTCCAGCGCCCGCAGCCGGATCACGCCGGTCGTCGTCTCCTCGGTGCCGCCGAGGATGTCGCCGAGCTGCTCGCGCCGGTGCGAGTGCAGGACGCCGATCACGTCGGCGCCATCGTCCATCGTCAGCTGCGGCTTGTGGTCGACCGCGGCCTCGATGTGCTGGTAGTAGGTGTCGTTGTCCTCGCCCTTGATTGCAAAGACGGAGATGTCGAACTCGTCGACGAGCGCCGCCGCCACGTCGTCTTGGGTCGAGAGCGGGTTCGAGGCGCAGAGCACCACGTCAGCGCCGCCGTCCTTCAGAGTCCGCATCAGGTTCGCCGTCTCGCTCGTCACGTGCAGGCAAGCGGCGACGCGGTAGCCGGCCAGCGGCTGCTCGAGCTCGAAGCGCTCCCGGATCGCGGCCAGCACCGGCATCTGCCGATCGGCCCATTCGATCCGGCTCAGCCCTTCGGGCGCCAGCGCCAGATCCTTGACGTCGTGTCGTCTCGTGGTAGCCATCTCGCTCCTTCGCGTTCGATTCAGGCGGCCAGCAGCCGCTCGTGCTTGCGCTGCTCCCAATCGAGCGCGCTCAACTCGGCACCCGCCAGCCAGCTGTCCACGGCCGCGCGCAAATCGGGATCGCGGCGCAGGCGGGCGGCGAAGGCGAGCTCACGCAGCTCGACGCCGAAGCGGCGGCGAAGCTGCTGGAGCGACCGCAGCTGGTTCAGCTCGAGGAGCCCGTACAGGCGGTAGCCGGTGCCGGTTCGCCGAGGGACGACCAGACCAGCCCGCTCGATATAGCGCAGCATGCGCGGTGACCAGCCCGTCTGCTCCGCCGCCTGTCCGACTGTTGCGGTTCGCATCGAGGAACCTTAACACGTATGTGTCAGGCTTCGCTGGTGCCCTCGCGGCCGTAGCGGTCTTCGAGCCGGACGATGTCGTCGAGATCCGGCGTCGAGACCTCGAGGATCGTCGTGTCCTCGACCGCACTGACGCGGTGGACCGTGCCGGGCGGGAAGTGGAACGCGGCGCCGGGGCCGACGACCTCGCTGTTCAGCATCCGCTCGCCCGGCGCACCGAGCTCGACCTCCGCGCGACCGGAGAGGACGTACCACGCCTCGTCCTTGATGTTGTGGAACTGAAGGCTGAGCGACTCGCCCGCCCTGAGGAAGAGCGTCTTGCCGACGTACCGCTCGGTCTTGGCCCAGATGAGCTCGTGGCCCCAGGGCTTGTCGACCCTTTCCGGCTCGATCGCAAATTTGTCGAGCCCTCCAAGGTTCGGCGACGTCAAATGGTCGTGCCCAGCCACGAGCCGCGCGAACCTACCACTGCGCGCTCACGTAGGCCACCCCGGGTGCCCGGCGAGGTACTCGCTCGCCACCCGCAGGTCCTTGGGAGTGTTGACGGTCAGCCAGATGCCTTCGTGCCGAAGCGCCCGCAAACGGCCCTCGGCGGCGAGCTCCGGAAACGTCGTCGACTCGTGGTCGCCGCGATCCGGGAAGCGCTCGAGCGCGTCCTCGCCGAGCACGTAGACGCCGCAGCTGACCCAGTGGTCAAGCCGCGGCGCCTCCCGGAAGCCGGTCACGTGATCCTCGTCGTCGAGCTCGACCACGCCGAACGGCGACTGCAGCGGCACGACCGTGATCGTCGCGGCCGCGTCGCCTTCGCGGTGGTGCGCGAGCAGCCGCGTCAGGTCGACGTCGACGAGCTCGTCGCCGTTGAGCGCGAACAGCTCGCCCGGCTCGCGGCGCTGCCGTGCGGCGAAGCGGATGCCGCCGCCGCGGCCGAGCGGCTCTGGCTCCGGCACCGCCTCTACCTCCGGGCCGATCCCGCCGAGCGCCGCGTCGAAGAGCGTTTCCTGCCCGGCGGCGCAGCTGACGAGCACGCGGTCGACGCCGGCTCGGGCGAGCTGCTCGACCTGATAGGCGGCGAGCGGCCGGCCGCCGACCTCGACGAGCGCCTTCGGACGACCGCCCGCGGCCTCGCCGAGGCGTTCTGCCTGCCCCCCTGCCAGGATGACCGCCTCCACTACGGGGCGGTCTCGTGCGCGGCGGGCTTTTCGGTCTCAGGCAGGGCGGCGAGCGGCGACGCGGCGCGGCCAACGCCTTCGTAGGTGAAGCCGGCCGAGCGCGCCTCCTCGGGGTCGAGCAGGTTGCGGCCGTCGACGAGCAGCGGGCGGCGCATGGCCTGCCGCACATCGTCCGAGGCGAGCCCTCGCAGCTCGTCCCACTCCGTCACGATCACGGCGGCGTCGGCGTCGGTGACCGCTTCGAGGACGGTGTCGGCGAAGGTGACGCCCTGCAGGAGCCGGCTGGCATCGGCGACCGGGTCCCACGCGCGCACCTCGGCACCCTCGGCCAGCAGGCGCGACGCCAGGACGAGCGACGGCGCCTCCCGCAGATCGTCCGTGTTCGGCTTGAACGCGAGCCCGAGCAGCGCGACCGTCTTGCCGCGGAGCTTGCCGAGGTGCTTCTCGAGCTTGCCGACGACGCGGCGTTTCTGCAGCTCGTTCACCTCGATCACGGCCGCGAGCAGCTGGAAGTGGTAGCCGGAGTTCGAGGCGAGCTGCTTCAGCGCTACGCCGTCCTTCGGGAAGCACGAGCCGCCCCAGCCGATTCCCGCGCGCAGGAAGTGCGGGCCGAGCCGATGGTCGAGCCCGACGCCCTCGGCGACCCTGACGACATCGGCCCCGGTGGCCTCGCAGACGTTCGCAATCTCGTTGATGAAGCTGATCCTCGTCATCAGGAACGCGTTCGCGGCCAGCTTGATCATCTCGGCCGACGCGACGTCCGTGCGCACGACCGTCGTGTCGATCGGCTCGTAGAGTCCGGCGACCCTTGAGGCGTCGGCCTCCGTGAAGGCGCCGACGACCACGCGGTCTGGGTGCATGAAGTCCTGGACGGCGCTCCCCTCGGAGAGGAACTCCGGATTGGAGACGTAGCCGACGTGCGCCAGCCCGCGCGCGTCGAGCGCGGCGCGCACCTTGTCGCCGGTGCCGACCGGAACGGTGCTCTTCATCACAACGATCGCCCGCTCCTCGAGCGTGGGCAGCTGGTCGACGACCGTCCAGACGGCCGAGAGGTCGGCGTCTCCGGAGTAGGTCGGCGGCGTGCCGACGCACACGAACATCACCGGCGCCGTCACGATCTCGTCCAGCTCGAGCGTGAAGGTCAGCCGCTCCCGGTTGCGCTCGAGCAGCTCGGCGAGGCCCGGCTCGTGCAGCGGCACGCGGCCTTCCTGCAGCGCTTCGATCCGCTCGCGGAGCACGTCGCGGATCACGACCTCGTGCCCGAGCTCCGCAAAGCACGCGCCCGTGACAAGGCCGACCCAGCCGGCCCCGAAGATCCCGATCTTCGGCTTCACCGCGCGGAGACTATCGGGGCAGCGGCCGCAGCCCTCGCGCGATCGCGAGCATCGTCTCGTTCGAAAGCGAGTTCAGGAGCGTGTTCACGACCCAGTAGGTCGCACCGCGGTCGCGGAGCACGACCATGTGCAGGTTGCCGCCGCTGTAATAGAGGTCGAACGGTCGGCCGCTCATGTAGACGGTCCGGTTCTTGTCCGCGAGCACCGGTGCGGTTCCCCAGCGCGTCTCCTGAATGCCCCAGTAGTCGCCGATGATCCCGGTCTTGAACGTGAGGCGCAGCGTCGGCTGGCCGGCAAGCGGGTAGATCCGCCACGGCGTCTCGCCGTAGCCGTTGTCGAGCGTCGAGCCACGCTCGAGCAGCGTCGGGTACTGGAGCGCGAACGGCAGTCGCTTGCGCAGGCCAAGGAGGAGCGAGCGCGTCTCCGCGGGGTCGCGGCGGACGTTTGGCGGCTGACGGGTCGGCGTCTGCGGGACGACCACCGGCGTCAGCTGGTTGTGGAAGGTCGAGCCGACGACCACCGCGAGCAGCGCGCCGTTCGAGAGCGGCTTGATGTTCAGCGGCATCGGCTCGACGTCCGCGCTCCCGACCAGCCGCGCGACCTGCTGCGCTGCGATCTTGCCGGTGCCCGGCCGGGCCGGGTCGAAGTAGACCTTCGAATTGAAGTAGTTCCACGTGGGCGCGTTCGCCGGCTGCCCACCGGGCGGCGAGAGCGCGACGTAGCCCTTCTGCCCGAGCAGGTAGCTCGCGTTCGAAGCCGAGCCAGCGACGCCGTTGCCGTTCAGGACCGTGAGCGTCACCTGCTTCGGCGCGATCGTCCGCTGGCGCGGCTTGAGCTTCCGGCCCAGCGCGACCGCGGTCGCCGCGTCCGGCGCCCCGACGTCCGGGTTGAGGAACTGCTGGACGGCGCCTTGGATCGACGAGTTCGAGGCCTGGCACTCGTTGCCACACAGGACGTCAGGGATCTTCACTTGGAAGACGTGCCCGTGCGGGAGGCCGTACGCGAAGGTCGCGTACTTGTAGATGTCACTCAGGTTCAGCTCCCGCCCGCCGCGCGCGACCTCGACGTACTGGTGCTGCGTGATCGTGTTGACGATCCCCGGGATGCTGGTCGGGCCGAACGAGTGCGCCACCTGCTGGCGCATGGCCGAGACGAACTGCTGCTGGCGCGCGAGGCGGTAGAGGTCGGAGTCGGTGTGGCGGAAGCGGACGAAGTCGAGCGCCTCCTTGCCCGTCATGTGCTGGTAGCCCGGCTGCAGGTCGATGTTCGCGTAGTCCGTCGCCGAGGTGCCGACGTTCTTGTTGTAGTAGCGCCGGTCGATGTCCATCCAGACGCCGCCGAGCTTGTTCACCACGCCGATGAACCCGAGGAAGTTGACGCTGATCAGATAGTTGATCGGAAGGCCAGTGAGGTGGCGCACGGTCTCGAGCGAGCCGCTCGGGCCGCAGAACGCGTAGGCGCTATTGATCCGCCCGGTGCCCTGGCCGACCGTGGTGCCGCCCTTGCCGGGGCAGTAGATCGGGACGACGAGGTCACGCGGGAACGAGAGCAGCGAGATCGTCTTCGTGACCGGGTCGGCGCGGATCAGCATCATCGTGTCGGAGCGCGAGGGCGAGTTGCCGTCGCCGGCGCGGTGGTCGTAGCCGATCACGAGGGCGATCGCGGCGGACTTCGGCGGGTCGAGCCGGGCCTCGGCGGCCTTGCCCGCGGCGGTGTGCGGCCGCAGTGCTACCGCGCTCTCGTGGATCCAGAGGTAGAAGCCGCCGACGAGGCCGCAGACGACGACCGTCACGATCGCCCCGAGCCACACGAAGAAGCGGCCGACCTTGGCGCCGAACGAACGGCGGGGAGGCGGCGGCTGCCGGTACAGCGTCACCGGCGAGAGCGCTCCCGGCGGGAGAGCCCCATGGCCGTTGCCGTTCGCGCCCCGGCCGATTCCTCTCTTCAGGGTGGTCCGCATTGAAAAATGGACGCCCTCCAAGGCGCCCGCAGAGGTCAGGATAGCCGACCCTCCGGCGACTACACCTCTGCCACTGTTTGTGCCGCCAGCCACTTCGCCACGGCCAGCAGAGTCCCCTCCTCCGCTTCGACGCGGCGCTGCTCGTCGGCGCCGCTCCCGCGTGCGCACAGGCGCTCGATCTCGGCCAGCTTGTCTTCGCAGCCAAGCCGTTTCGCGGCCGGTTCAGCGAGCTCGACCAGCTCGAGCGCGGCCTCGCGCGCGGGCCTCACCTGGTCGCGCTCGAGGTCGATCAGCTCGGCGTCCAGGCCGTAGCGCGCAGCGCGCCACTTGTTCTCGCCAACCAGCGTGACCGGCTGGATCGGGAGCGCTCCTTCCCGTTCGTGCCGATCCGCCAGCATCGCCGCGAGCGACTGCACGAGCGCCACGAGGCCGGCAAGGCTCTCGAGCCGGGTCTGGCCGTCGCAGACCCGGATCTCGATCGTGCCCAGCTTTGGATGCGGTCGCAGGTCCCACCAGATGAACGTGTAGTCGTCGAACGACCCGGTCTTCACGCCGCGCTCGACCAGGAGCTCGAACTCCTCGAACGACGCGAACGCCGGCGGCAGGCCGCTGCGGGGGAAGGCGTCGAAGACCTTGATGCGCGTCGACGCGAGGCCGGTGTCGCGGCCGTGCCAGAAGGGCGAGTTCGCCGAGAGAGCGAGCAGCTCCGGCAGCCAGGTGCGGAGCGCGCCCGCGACTGCGATCGCCTCGTCGGCCGTGCGGAGGCCGACGTGCACGTGCAGGCCGAAGATCAGCTCACGCTCGGCGACCCATTGCATCGCCTCGACGAGCTCGCGGTAGCGCTCCTCGTCGGTGATCTCCTGGTGCTCGTAGCGGGAGAACGGGTGCGTGCCGGCGGAGGCGATGTGGGCGCCGTTCTCAGCCGCCGCGTCGCGCAGCCGGGCTCGCAGCGACCGCGCCTCCTCGACGGCCTGCGCGACCGTGTCCGCCGGGTGCGTCGCCACCTCGATCGTCGACTGCATCAGCTCCGGCTTCATCCGCGGGTCGGAGCCGGCAGCCTCGAAGATCTCGTCGAAGCGCGAGGTCAGCTCGAACGACTCGCCGTTCACGAGCTGGAACTCTTCTTCGATGCCCAGGCTGAACGGACGGCTGGATCCGTAGTTGACGTCCATGAAGGTCCGGGCTAGCCGGAGCTCTCGAGGACGGCCTCGCGGCCGGGCTCGTACGCGAGGTTCGGCCGGAGCCAGCGCTCGGCGTCCGGGACCGGCCGGCCTTGGCGCGCCGCGTACGAGCCGACCTGGTCGCGGCCGATCCGGCCGACGGAGAAGTAGCGCGCCTCTGGATGGTGCAGGTAGATGCCGGTGACCGCGGACGCAGGTGTCACGGCGAAGGTCTCCGTGAGCGCGAACCCGTGCGCCTCCGCCCGGAGCAGCTCGAAGAGCTTCGCCTTCTCGGTGTGGTCGGGACAGGCCGGGTAGCCGAAGGCCGGCCTGATGCCGTGGTAGCGCTCGGCGATCAGCTCCTCGCTCGAGTGGCGCGGCCCGTCCTCGTACCAGGCGCGGCGGCTCTCCTCGTGCAGGTACTCGGCGAATGCTTCGGCAAACCGGTCGGCGAGCGCCTTCGTCAGGATCGCCCGGTAGTCGTCGCGCTCCGCCTCGAAGCGGGCCGCGACCTCGTCGGCGCCGAAGATGCCGACCGCGAAGGCGCCGAGGTGGTCGCCGGCGGGCGCCACGTAGTCGGCAAGCGAGCGGTTCGGGCGCGAGTCGCCGTGATCGACCTGCTGCCTGAGCATGCAGAACCGCACGTCGTCGCCGACCGCGACGTCCCCGCCGTCGGAGGACGCCGGCCAGAAGCCGTGGACGCCGCGCGCGGTCAGAAGCCGTTCGCGGATGATCTCCTCGAGCAGCTCCTGCGCGTCGTCGTAGAGCTCACGCGCCTCGGGCCGCTCGAGGATCGCCGGGAACTTGCCCTTCAGGTCCCACGCGTGGAAGAAGAACTGCCAGTCGATGTAGCCTCGAAGCGTCTCGAGCTCGGGCTCGACCACCCGGGTACCGAGGAACGACGGCTCGGGCAGATCCTCGAACGAGACCCGGTGGCGGTTCTCGAGCGCGCGCTCGTACGGGAGCAGCGGCTTGCGGTGGCGCTCGGCGTGCAGATCGCGCAGCCGGTCCTGGTCGGTGCGGTTCTCCAGGTCGAGCGCCACGCGCCGAACCGGGTCGAGCAGATCTGAGACGACGCCGACCACCCGCGAGGCGTCCCTGACGTACACGGTCGGCTGCGAGTACGCGGGCGCGATGCGCACGGCGGTGTGCTGCTTCGACGTGGTGGCGCCGCCGATCAGCAGCGGCAGGTCGAGGCCGCGACGCTCCATCTCGCGCGCGACGTTCACCATCTCGTCCAACGACGGCGTGATCAGGCCCGAGAGCCCGACCGCGTCCGCGCCGATCTCGGCGGCCGTGTCGAGGATCGTGTCTGCCGCAACCATCACGCCGAGGTCGAGCACCTCGTAGTTGTTGCAGCCGAGGACGACTCCGACGATGTTCTTGCCGATGTCGTGGACGTCGCCCTTGACGGTTGCGAGCACGATCTTGCCTTGCGCGCGCGCGAGACCGGTTCGCTCCTTCTCCTCCTCCATGAACGGCTCCAGGTAGGCGACGGCGCGCTTCATCGCCCGCGCGCTCTTCACGACCTGCGGGAGGAACATCTTCCCGCTGCCGAACAGGTCGCCGACGATCCCCATGCCCGCCATCAGGGGGCCCTCGATCACGTCGAGCGGGCGGGGCAGCTGCTGCCGCGCCTCTTCGGTGTCCTCCTCGATGTAGTCGACGACTCCGTGCACGAGCGCGTAGGAGAGCCGCTCCTCGACCGGCGCCTCGCGCCACGAGAGGTCGACCTCGCGGCGCGTCGCCTCGCCCTTGACCCGGCCCGCGTACTCGACCAGACGCTCGGTCGCGTCGGCCCGGCGGTCGAAGAGCACGTCCTCGACGAGCTCGAGCAGCTCGGGCTCGATGTCTTCGTAGACCATCAGCTGGCCGGCGTTGACGATCCCCATGTCGAGGCCGGCCCGGATCGCGTGGTAGAGGAACGCGGCGTGCATCGCCTCCCGCACGTGGTCGTTGCCGCGGAACGCAAACGACAGGTTCGAGATGCCGCCCGAGACGAGTGAGCCGGGACAACGCTCTTTGATCTGTGGGATCGCCTCGATGAAGGCCTTCGCGAAACCGTTGTGCTCCTCGATGCCGGTCGCGACCGCAAGGATGTTCGGGTCGAAGACGATGTCCTCGGGCGCGAAGTCGAGCCGGTCCACGAGCAGCCGGTACGCGCGCTCGCAGATCGAGGCCTTCCGCTCGACCGTCTCGGCCTGGCCCTGCTCGTCGAAGGCCATCACGATCACGGCCGCGCCGAGCTCCCTCAGGCGCCCCGCCTGCGCGAGGAACGGCTCCTCGCCCTCCTTGAGCGAGATCGAGTTGGCGATGCCCTTGCCCTGGACGCACTCGAGCCCGGCCTCGAGCACCTCGAAGCGCGAGCTGTCGACGACGGTCGGGATTCGTGCGACCTCGGGCTCGGACGCGATCATGCGCAGGAACGTCGTCATCGCCTCGACCGAGTCGAGCAGGTCCGCGTCCATGTTCACGTCGAGCAGGTTCGCGCCGCCGCGGACCTGCTCGAGCGCCACCTCGACGGCGGTGCCGTAGTCGTCCTCCTCGACCAGGCTCCTGAAGCGCGCCGAGCCGGTGACGTTCGTCCGCTCGCCGATCATGACGAAGCCGGTGTCGGGGCCGATCTCGAAGGGCTCGAGCCCGCTGTAGCGAGGACGCCCCGACGACTCGGGGCGCTCCCGCGGCGCGATGCCCTTCACGGCCGCTGCGATCTGCGCCGTGTGCTCCGGGGTCGTGCCGCAGCAGCCGCCGACGACGTTGAGGAACCCGTCCTCGGCGAAGGCGCGCAGGAGCCCGCTCGTGTCCCCGGGCTGCTCGTCGTAGAGGCCGAGCGCATTCGGCAGGCCGGCGTTCGGATGGCACGAGACGTAGGTCGTCGCGACGCGGGAGAGCGCCTCGATCACCGGCCGCATCTCACGCGCCCCGAGCGAGCAGTTGACGCCGACGATCAGCGGCTCGGCGCGCTCGACCGAGATCCAGAACGCCTCGACCGTCTGCCCGGAGAGGTTGCGCCCGCTGCGGTCGATCGCCGTGAACGAGATCCAGAGCGGCAGCTCCGGAACGGCCTCCCGTGCGGCAGCGATCGCCGCCTTGGCGTTCAGCGTGTCGAAGATCGTCTCGATCAGAAGCAGGTCGACGCCGCCGTCGCGCAACGCCAGCATCTGCTCCGTGTACGCCGCGACGACGTCCTCGAACCGCACGGCGCGGTAGGCCGGGTCCTCGACCTTCGGCGAGAGCGAGAGCGTCACGTTCAGCGGTCCGACCGAGCCGGCCACGAGGCCGCCGAAGTCGTCTGCGACCGTCCGCGCGATCCGCGCGCCCTCGAGGTTCATGTCGCGCACCGCCCCCTCGAGCGCATAGTCGGCTTGGCCGATGCTCGTGGCGGTGAAGGTGTTCGTCGTCGCGATGTCCGCGCCGGCCTCGAAGTAGGCCCGGTGGACGCTCTCGACGATCTCCGGCCGCGTCAGGTTCAGCAGGTCGGGGTCGCCCTTGACGTCCCGCGCGTGCTCGCGGAAGCGCTCGCCGCGCCACTCCTCCTCGGTCAGCCCGCGGTTTTGGAGCAGGACGCCCCAGGCACCGTCGAGCACGGCGATGCGCTCCGAGAGAAGACCTTCGAGGTGTTCGCGCGCGTTCTGCAAACCGTTCGACTCCCTGCCCAAGGCCTCGAGAGCCGGGTGCTCGCGGGCTCTTTAGGCGTTTGGTAACCCGGTCGCCAAGCTGCCTTCAAAGCTTTCCGGGTCTGCTGAGCCTAGCAGCGCGTCACGTCGTGCGGCCCGCGACCTCCAGCTGGTTCTCGGCGTGGCGGATGCGCTGCTCGAGCTGCCAGCGGTCGGCGTCGGAGTCGCCCTGCTCGACCCGCTCGAGCTCTGCGCGGGCCGTCTCGAGCTGCTCCTGCGCCCGCGAGGTGTCGATGTTGCGCGCGTCGACCGCGTCGTCGACCAGCGCGAGCGCCCGGTCCTGCTCGACCTTGAAGAAGCCGGGGCCGGTCGCGAACTCGACCACGTCCTCCGAGTCGCGGTCGCGGTAGATCCGCGTCGAGCCCGCCTTGAGCATCGCCACGAGCGGCGCGTGCCGGGCGAGCACGCCGATCTCCCCGGCTGCGCCGGGGACGATCACCATCTCGACCTCACCCTCGAAGGCCGCGCCGTCGGGCGTGACCAGGGAGACCTCGAACGTCGCCATCTACGCGGAGACGGGCTCGGGCTCTTCGGCTTCGGTCTCGGCCTCCGCCTCGGCCTGCTCGTCCTCCTCGGCCTCTTCCGGCACTTCGTCGCCGCGCGCCTTCGTGACCGCCTCGTCGATCGCGCCGACCATGTAGAAGGCCTGCTCGGGCAAGTCGTCGTGCTTGCCGTCGAGGATCTCGGCGAAGCCGGCGATCGTGTCCTCGAGCTTGACGAACTTGCCGGGCTGTCCGGTGAACGTCTCGGCGACGAACATCGGCTGCGAGAGGAAGCGCTCGATCTTGCGCGCCCGCTGCACGACCAGCCGGTCCTCGTCGGAGAGCTCGTCCATGCCCAGGATGGCGATGATGTCCTGCAGGTCCTTGTAGCGCTGGAGCACCTCCTGCACCCGCGTCGCGGTGTCGTAGTGATCGTCCGAGACGACGCCGCGCTGGAGCGCGCGCGAGGTGGAGTCCAGCGGGTCGATCGCCGGGTAGATGCCCTTCTCCGAGATCGGCCGCGAGAGCGTGATGAACGCGTCGAGGTGGGCGAAGGTGTTCGCCGGGGCCGGGTCGGTGAGGTCGTCGGCCGGCACGTAGATCGCCTGCACCGAGGTGACCGAGCCCTGGCGGGTCGACGTGATGCGCTCCTGCAGCTGGCCCATCTCGGTGGCCAGCGTCGGCTGATAGCCGACGGCGCTCGGCATCCGGCCGAGCAGCGCGGAGACCTCGGAGCCCGCCTGCACGAAGCGAAAGATGTTGTCGATGAAGAGCAGCACGTCCCCGCCCTCGCCGTGGTCGCGGAAGTACTCGGCCATGGTCAGGCCCGTCAGCGCGACCCGCAGGCGCGCGCCGGGCGGCTCGTTCATCTGGCCGAACACGAGCGCCGTGTCCGCGAGCACGCCCGACTCGGTCATCTCGAGCCAGAGGTCGTTGCCCTCGCGCGTCCGCTCGCCGACGCCGGCGAACACCGAGTTGCCCTGGTGCTCGCGCGCGACGCTGCGGATCAGCTCCTGGATCAGCACGGTCTTGCCGAGGCCGGCGCCGCCGAAGAGGCCGACCTTGCCGCCGCGCACGAACGGCGCGACGAGGTCGATCACCTTGATGCCGGTCTCGAAGATCTCCATCGTCGGCTGCAGCTCGTCGAAGGCCGGCGGGTCGCGGTGGATCGGCCAGCGCTCGGCGTCGGCGGCCAGCGGCTCACCCTCGTCGATCGGCTCGCCGAGCACGTTCCAGAGCCGGCCGAGCGTCGCCTTGCCGACCGGGACTGCGATCGGCGCGCCGGTGTCGATCACGTCGACCCCGCGCGGGATGCCGTCGGTGGCGTCCATCGCGACGGCGCGCACTCGGTCGTCGCCGAGGTGCTGCTGGACCTCGGCGATCAGGTCGCCGCCGTCCGGGCGCTTGATGCGGAGGGCGGTGTAGATCTCGGGCAGCGAGTCGGTGAAAACGGCGTCGATGACGACGCCGCGGATCTCGATCACCTTGCCGACGTTCTGATTCTGGCCGTTCTTCTGGTCAGGCATGCGTCTCCTGGAGAGGTGTGTCGGGTGCTCGGCGAACTCGGCACGAGAGCCTGCCGCTCAGCGGGGTGAGTTTACCGAAGCGCGACCGGCCCAGCCGCCGCTCGCCGGCTTCGGGAGAACTGCTTCGCTCCACCGCGGCCGCCACCCGGGCGGCGTGGTCGAGGCTTCAGACGTACGAGGTGACGAGACCCGGGAACACGCTGAACAGTATGCGCGTTCGCGCGAGCGTTACGGCTCGAGCACGACGCGGCCGCCGTGGACGGCGCGTGTGGGCATGTTCGAGAGAACCGCGGAGCGCTGGCGCTCGAGCGCGACGAGCGTCCGCAGGTTGAGGGCGTCAGGGCCGCCGATCGCAGGCGTCTCGCGGATCGATCCGGACGCGACGCTCGAGCCCTTCAGCTGGGCCGACGCGAGCAGGCTCCCGAGCCCGATCGCGGCGACGGCCATCGCGACGGCGGCGCGCGCGAGCGGCACCTGGAGCCGGCGCCGCGGCCGGCTGACGACGACGCCCTGGAACGGCTCCGGCGGAGCCGCTCGGAGCGCAGCGGTCAGGCCGCTCACCGAATCGGTGAACGTCCGGCAGTCGCCGCAGCGGCCGAGATGGTCGTGCAGCAGCGCGCGCTCGAACGACGACAGCTCGCCGTCAAGCTCGGCCGAAGCCCAGCGCCGCGCGCGCTCACACTGTCCGTGCACGGGTCTCACACTAGCTCTGACGCGTCCATTGTTGGGAAGTTAGTCGGCATATCGGTCGCAATTCCTGATCAGAAAAGGGAATGCCGTGAGTCGAAGACGATTCCGATCGCGACCAGCACGAGCCCGAGCGCGATGAACACCGCCGAGTTGTTGATCGTCTCGTTTTGCTCGCCGAGCGTTGCCCAGCGCAGGTTCCGGCCGCCGCCGAAAATCATCCCCATCGGCGAAGAGCGAGTGTCGGCTTCGGCGTCCGACTTCACCCGCGCCGGCCCGCGGTTGCCGAGGAAGAACCCGGCCAGCATCAGGAAGCAGCCGGCGAGGTAAAAGCCGATCGTGAGCGCCCGGCCCAGCGAGGCGCCGACGACCTCCCCGATGAGGAGCGAGCCGATCGCGGTCAACGCTGCCGCGCCGAGAATCAGGAGGAACAGGCGGCGCAGGCCTGCGAGGATCATGCGGGGCTAGGTGCGGACGGGCTGCTCGGGCTCCTGCTCCGCGGTCGTCCTCGTCGCGCGACGCATCTCGCTCGCGTCCATCGGCCAGCGCTCGAGCGCGTAGTGACACGCGGCGACGTGGCCGTTGCCGAACGGGTAGAGCGGCGGATCCTCGACGTCGCAATGGCCCTCGACGAAGCGCGGGCAGCGCGGGTGGAAGCGGCAGCCGCTCGGCGGGTTGACCGGGCTCGGGACGTCGCCCTCGAGCACGATCGCCTCGCGCTTGCGGCCGATATCCGGGTTCGCGATCGGCACGGCCGAGAGCAGCGCGCCCGTGTAAGGGTGCTTGGGCTCCTTGTAGAGGATGTCGCGCGAGGCGACCTCCACGGCCTTGCCGAGGTACATGACGAGCACGCGGTCCGAGATGTGGCGGACGACGTTGAGGTCGTGGGCGATGAAGATGTAGGTCAGGCCGAAGTCGTCCTGCAGGTCCTTGAGCAGGTTGAGGATCTGCGCCTGGACCGAGACGTCGAGCGCCGAGACGGGCTCGTCGCAGACGATCAGCTTCGGGTTGACGGCCAGGGCGCGCGCGACGCCGATGCGCTGGCGCTGGCCGCCGGAGAACTCGTGCGGGAAGCGATTGTAGTGCTCGGGGTTGAGGCCGACCACCTCGAGCAGTTCCTGGACGCGCTTCTTGATCTCGGCGGCGCTGCCGAGGCCGTGCACCTCGAGCGGCTCGCCGATGATGAAGCCGACGCGCTTGCGCGGGTTCAGCGAGGCGTACGGGTCCTGGAAGATCATGGTCATCTCCCGGCGGATCGGCCGCATCGCGGGCCGCGAGAGCTTCGTGATGTCGCGGCCCTCGAACGTGATCGCCCCGGCGGTCGTCTCGAGCAGCTTCATCACGCAGCGCGCGAGCGTCGACTTGCCGCAACCGGACTCGCCGACGATGCCGAGCGTCTCGCCCGGCTTGACGCTGAACGACACGCCGTCGACCGCCTTCACCGAGGCGACCTCCTTCTGGAAGATGACCCCGCGCGTGATGGGGAAGTACTTCTTGACGTCGTCGACGATGAGAAGCTCGTCGCCGGTCGGCTGGGGCCCGTTCGAGACCTGGGCGGCCTCCACCTAGCCGGCCTCCGCCATCGTCGTCGCCAGCAGCTTCGCCGCCTCGCGGTCCTTCGTCTCTTGGTCGAGCCAGCAGCGCTGCAGGTGCTCGGGGTCGTCGCGGGCCGGCTCGAGCGCCGGCAACGTCGTCTTGCAGACCTCCATCACGTAGGGGCAGCGCGGGTGGAAGCGGCAGCCGCTCGGTGGGCGCAGCAGCGACGGCGGCTGGCCCGGGATCTGCGTGAGCCGCTCGACGTCGGCCTCGAGGCGCGGCAGCGACCCCATCAGCCCCCAGGTGTACGGGTGCTGCGGGTGGTTGAAGAGGTCGTGAACCTCGCCCTGCTCGACGACGTTGGCGGCGTACATGACGACCACGTCGTCGGCAATCTCGGCAACCACGCCGAGGTCGTGCGTGATCATGATGATCGCGCTGCCGAAGTCCTCCTGGAGGCGCTTCATCAGCGCCAGGATCTGCGCCTGCGTCGTCACGTCGAGCGCCGTGGTCGGCTCGTCGGCGATCAGCAGATCGGGGTCGTTGACCAGCGCCATCGCGATCATCACGCGCTGGCGCATGCCGCCCGAGAACTGGTGCGGGTAGTCGTCGATCCGCTGCTCCGCACGTGGGATGCCGACGGCCTTGAGCAGCTCCAGGGAGCGGGCGCGCGCGACCTTCTTGGTGACATCGCGGTGGAGGGTGATCGCCTCCTCGAGCTGGCGCGCGATCGTGTGCACCGGGTTCAGCGAGGTCATCGGGTCCTGGAAGATCATCGAGATCTCGTTGCCCCGGATCTCGCGCAGCGCCTTCGGCTTCATCGTCAGAAGGTTGTCGCCCTTCCAGAGCGCCTCGCCGCTCGAGATCGTGTTCCGCTTGGCGTTCAGTCCCATGATCGTCAGGCAGGTCACGCTCTTGCCCGAGCCGGACTCGCCGACGATGCCCAGCGTCTGCCCTTTCTCGATCGAGAACGAGACGCCGTCGACCGCGCCGACCACGCCGTCCTCCGTCCGGAAGGACGTCTTCAGGTCGGTGACTTCGAGGAGCGCCAAGGGGCCGAAGAGTAGCTGGTGCCGGTGGGTTCTAGGTGAGTCTGATGCGCGGGTCGATCCACGCGTAGAGCACGTCCACGATCAGGTTGAAGAACAGGATCGCGATCGTCGCGAAGACGACCACTCCCTCGACCAGCGCGAAGTCGTTCGCCTGGACACCGATGATCAGCGACCGCCCGAGCCCCGGGAGCTGGTAGACGGACTCCGTGAAGATCGCGCCGCCGAGCGCGACGCCGATGTCCATCCCGAGCATCGTGACCACGGGCAGGAGCGCGTTGCGCAAGACGTGCGAGACGAGGATCTTGTTCTCGGGCGCGCCCTTGGCGCGCGCGGTGCGGACGAAGTCCTCGTTCTGGGTCTCCATCACGTTCGCACGGATCATGCGGACGTAGAGCGCCGCGAACAGGAGCGAGAAGGTCATCCACGGCAAGATCATGTGGTAGAACCACTGCCAGGGGCCTCCGGGCTGGCCCGAGCCAGCCGGCGCGCCGAAGAAATTGGCGTAGTTCGCGATCGGGGTCCACCCGAGCTTCACCCCGAACACGTACTCGAAGATCAGGCCGATCCAGACCGGGTGGGCCGAGATCCCGATCAGCACGAAGACCATCGCCGCCCGGTCTAACAGCGACCGCGGCCGCAAGGCCGAGAAGACGCCGATCGTGAGCGCGATGATCATCCAGAGGACGGCGCCGCCGAAGACGAGCGAGGCCGTCACCGGGGCCGCCTTGCCGATCGCCTGGTTGATGCTCTGGCCCGTAGCGTACGACGTGCCCAGGTTCTGGTGGATGACGAGGCGGTCGAAGAAGTACCAGTACTGGAAGTAGAGCGGCTTGTGGAGGCCGTACTTCTCCGTGACGAGCTTCAGGCAGGCGGGCTGAGCCTGGTCACCTCCGCACTGCGCGCGGGCCGGGTCGTTCGGGCCCATGAAGAAGATCACGAACGTGACGAACGTGACGATGATGAAGAGCAGGAACGCCCAGAGAATCCGCCTGATCAGATATCGAACCATCTCGCCTCGCCTCGCCGCCTTTCTGGGTCCGGAATCCTACAGTCCC
This sequence comes from uncultured Actinomycetes bacterium, assembly GCA_963765785.1. GTDB lineage: Bacteria > Actinomycetota > Thermoleophilia > Gaiellales > Gaiellaceae > AC-32. Next base: position 300,008 of record CAVXXW010000009.1, on the reverse strand, counting down.
TCGGAGTTGACGTGAGGCGCCGGTTGTGCCGGCGCCTCACGTCTGTTCCTGCTTCGTGCTACGAGCCTCCTACTTGAGGGCCATCGCGCCGATGCTGAAGTCGGCGTAGGTCTTCGAGAAGACGAGGCTCTTCGGGTTCGCGCGGTCCGAGAAGAAGTACCGCGTGTTGTACGTGCGGGTCGCGGCCACAGGCGCGACCTGGTTCATGATGTCGATGTCAAGCTTCCCGTACGTCTTGTAGCGGTTCGGGCCGACCATCTTCGCGGCCTGAGCCAGCTTGTTGTTCCACTTCGGGATGTTCATGTACGAGTAGTTGACGTTGTTGTCCGCCTGGATTCCCGGGCCGTACAGCAGGATGTTCAGCCAGTCGTACGGATCCGGGTAGTCCGAGCACCAGCCCATCGACACACCCATGTCGGCGTCGTTGCCCCTGACGCCCATGGCGGTGTAGATGTTGCCGCCCGAGAAGCCCTTCATCGTGATGTTGCTCGGGTTGAACCCGATCGAGATGAGGTCGTTCCGGACGATCTGGGCCTGGGCCGGGTTCACCGAACCAGACGAGCGGTAGTACACCGTGATCTTGCCGCCACGCAGGTTGCCATTCGCGAGGCTCTTCGCCTTCGAGAGGTTGTACTTGTACAGCGTCTTGTTCTGCCAACCCGGAACGTTCGGGTTCATCAGGTGCGTCCACGGAGAACCGGCGAGCGGGCCAGCCTGGCCGACGTACGGAGGCCGCTGGATCGCGTAGTTGACCGCCTGCCGGAGCTTCGTGTTGCCCTTGAACAGGGTTCTCGACATGTTCATCGGCAGGTAGCCGGTGCAGTTCTGCGGCTGGACGTAGAACCGGCTCTTGTTGATGCCGTACGACTTCTTCAGACCTGCAATCTGGTCGGGCGGAAGCGTGTTGTTCTCGTCGACCTGGTTGGCCTTGGTCTCGTTGAAGAGCGTGGCCTCGTTCTGGTTCCAGAGCACGTCCAGACCAGAGAGGTTGTGCGGGCGAGGCCCCTTGTAGTGCGTGTTGCGCCGGAGCGACGTCAGCGAGTTGACGTCGTTGCGGGAGTAGTAGTACGGACCCGCGGACGGCAGGGCGTTGCCCTTGATCGTGACGACTTCCTTGGTCAGCGGAATCTTCGTCGAGGTGGCCTGGAAGAAGGGCATCGTGATCTTCGCCATGAACGTCGCATCAGGCCTCGTCAGGTGAATGATCAGCTTGTTGCCCTTGACAACCACGCCGCTGGCGGTCTTCGCCTTACCGTTGTTGACGGCGAGGCCGCCAACGATGTTCGTACCGGTAGGGGCGGTGACGAACTGCGCGCCAGGGGAGGCGAGGTCCTTGTTCAGCGTCCGGTTGATCGCGTACTTGAAGTTGTTCGCCGTGACCGGCGAGCCGTCACTGAACTTGTAGCCCTTCTTGATCGTGAACGTGTACGTCTTGCCGTCACGGGAGACCGTGAACTGCGACGCCACTTCCGGCTTGAGCTGGGTACCAGCCGCGCCGGCCTTGTCCGGATAGTTGTACAGCTTCGCTGCGGTCGCGTACTCGAGCCACCACGCCGTGGTGATGTAGGCGAGCTGCGGGTCGACCTGGACCGAGGCCCCTTCCGTCCCGTACTTCCAGATCCCGCCTTGCTTCAGCTTGTGCGACGACGTGCCCGCACTCGCAAAGCTCGCTGCGACCAGAAGGCTTGCCCCGGCCACGAGCATCGTGACCGAGAGCCAGAGCCGTCTGTGCATGTCTCTCCTTTCCGTGAACTCGAACCGGTGCGCATGCCCCGGCCCGGGACGGGCGCCTGGTCCCGTCCATCCGTCTAAGACGTTCTTGATTAGAAAATGGTTAGTACGCCGACGGCACTGCCGCCGGTGCTCAGAGCGAGGTCGCGCGCGGATCGAACGCGTCGCGCAGCCCGTCGCCGAGCAGGTTGAACGCGAGCGTCGTCATCAGCACCGCGAGGCCCGGCCAGAGCATGAGGAGCGGGCGCGTGGTGTAGTAGTTCGGGCCCTCCGAGAGCAGGTTGCCCCAGCTCGGGTCGAACTTGATCCCGACGCCGAGGAACGAGAGGCCGGCCTCGAGCAGGATGAAGCTCGCGACCGTCAGCGTCGAGTAGACGATCATCGGCGCGACGAGGTGCGGGAGGATGTGCGAGCGGATGATGCGCGCGTCGCTCGCGCCGATCATCCTCGCGGCCTCGACGTACTCCTTCTCTCGGATCGAGAGCGCTTGGGCGCGCATGATGCGCGCGGGATAGAACCAGCCGAACAGAGTGAAGATCATCACGAGCGTGAGAACCCCTTTCGGGAACACCCCGAGCGTGATGTTGTCGAGCTGCGGGCCGATGGTCGCTGCCAGCGAGATGACGAAGATCAGCAGCGGGAAGGCCATCGTGATCTCTGTTAAGCGCGAGATGAGCGTGTCGGTCGTCCCGCGGAAGTAGCCCGCGGCCGAGCCCAGCAGAACGCCGATGATCATCACCCCGATCGTCGAGAGGATCGCGACCTCGAGCGAGATGCGCGCTCCGTAGAGGAGCCGCAGGAACTCGTCCTGGCCGAGCCGGTTGGCCGAGCCGAGCACGAGCAGGTTCTTCTTGCCCGTCAGCGAGTTCGTCGCGTACGTCCAGGGGTTCGCGGGCAAGCCCGCGAGGTCGACCGCCGGCGGGCTCAGGAAGAGGTCGTTCGGCCCGTGCCCGACGTAGTGCTTCGCGATCGGCGCGCCGCCGAAGGCGACGAAGATCAGGAGGATGATGAAGACGCCGCTCGCGAGCGCGACCTTGTCGTGGCGGAACCGGCGCCACACCTGCTCCCAGTAGCCTCGGGCGCGGACCTCCGGCATGCCGCCCAGCTCGGTGCCGCTCTCGACCGCGACTGCTGCGCCGAGACCTGCTCCGCCAGCCGGGACGATGACTTTGTCTTCTTGCTGAGCCATGACGAGAAGCGCCGCAGACTATAGACGAGCGTCGACGCCCGAAGGTTTGTGCGATTCCTTACTGCGTGAGCGCGTCCGCGCCGGCGACCACCTCGAGGATCTCCTGAGTGATCTCGGCCTGGCGGGCGCGGTTCATGTCGAGCGTCAGGCTCGAGATCAGGTCGGCCGCGTTCCCCGAGGCGTTGCGCATCGCGGTCATTCGCGCGCCCTGCTCCGAGGCCGCGGACTCGAGCAGCGCGCGGTAGAGCTCGGTCTCGACGTAGACGGGCAGCAGCCGGTGGAGGATCGCCTCCGGCTCCGGCTCGTAGATGAAGTCGCCCAGGAGCGCCGCTTCGCGCTCGTCCTCGTCGCTGCGCTCGAGCGCCTCCTCCGGGATCGGCAGCACGTCGCGCTCGACGACCCGCTGGACGAGCGCGGAGACGAACTGGTTGTAGACCAGGATCACGCGGTCGACCTCGCCGCTCTCGTAGAGCTCGGCGGCCTCGTGCGCGATGGCCTGCGCGTCGTGGTACGACGGGCGGTCGCTGAAGCCGATCCACGCCTTGGCGATCTCGTAGCGGCGAAACCTCAGGGTCGAGCGGCCCTTCTTGCCGGCGACGAGCCAGCGCACCTCGACGCCCTCGCCGCGCAGCTGCCGCTCGAGGGCAAACGCGTGCCGAAGCACCTGCGCGTTGAACGCGCCGGCCAGGCCGCGGTCGCCGGTGAGCGGCACGATCGCCGCCTTCTTCACCTCGCGCCGCTGCAGCAGTGCCAGGCTCTGGAGCGACGAGGCGGCGCGGGCGGTGCCGATCATCAGCTCCGTCATCCGGTCCGCGTACGGACGCATCGCCTCGATCCGGGCCTGCGCGCGGCGGAGGCGGGCCGAGGCGACGAGCTCCATCGCCTTCGTGATCTTGCGCGTGTTCCGGATCGAGCGGATCCGGCGCTTGAGATCCTGGACGGTGGCCACTACGCGGCGGCCGGCTCCTCGGACGGCTTGAACGACTTCGCGAAGTGCTCGAGCTCTGCGGCGAGCTTTTCGCGCAGCACGTCCGACAGGTCCTTCGTCTCGCGGATCTCGTTGAGGACCGTGCCGTCTGCACGCAGGTGGTCACGAAGCTCCTGCAGGTAGCGCGGCACGTCGCCGACCGGAATCGAGTCGAGGTAACCGTTGACGCCGGCGTAGACGGCCGCCACCTGCTCGTCGACGGGCCACGGGTCGTACTGCGGCTGGTTCAGCAGCGCAACCAGGCGCTCGCCGCGGCCGAGGATCTTCCGGGTCGCTTCGTCCAGCTCGGAGCCGAACTGCGCGAACGCCTCCAGCTCGCGGTACTGCGAGAGGTCGAGCTTGAGGCTGCCGGCCACCTTGTTCATCGCCTTGATGCGGGCGGCGCCGCCGACGCGTGAGACCGAGATGCCGACGTTGATCGCCGGGCGCACACCCGAGAAGAAGAGATCCGACTCGAGGAAGATCTGGCCGTCCGTGATCGAGATGACGTTGGTCGGGATGTACGCCGACACGTCGCCGGCTTGCGTCTCGACCACCGGCAGCGCGGTCAGCGACCCGCCGCCGAGCTCGTCCGAGAGCTTGCAGGCGCGCTCGAGCAGCCGGGAGTGGAGGTAGAAGACGTCGCCCGGGTAAGCCTCGCGGCCGGGCGGTCGGCGAAGCAGCAGCGACATCTGCCGGTACGCGTCCGCGTGCTTCGAGAGATCGTCGTACATCACCAGCGCGTGCTGGCCCTTGAACATGAAGTACTCGCCCATCGCGCAGCCGGCGTAGGGCGCCATCCACTTGATCGGCGCGGCCTCGGAGGCGCCGGCGTTGACGATGATCGTGTAGTCCATCGCCCCCTCCTCGCGCAGCTTCTCGTGCACCTGCGCGACGGTCGACGCCTTCTGGCCGATTGCGACGTAGACGCAGATCAGGTCCTGGCCGCGCTGGTTGAGGATCGTGTCGACGAGGATCGCCGTCTTGCCCGTCGTGCGGTCGCCGATGATCAGCTCGCGCTGGCCGCGGCCGATCGGGATCATCGAGTCGATCGCCTTGAGGCCGGTCTGCACCGGCTCCTTCACGGGCTGGCGCTGGATCACGCCCGGGGCCTTGAACTCGAGCGGGCGGTGCTCGCTCGCGTTGATCGGGCCCTGCCCGTCGATCGGGTTACCGAGCGGGTCGACGATCCGGCCCACGAGCTCCGGGCCGACCGGCACGCTCGCCACGGCGCCCGTGCGCTTGACCGGCTCGCCCTCCTTGACATGTTCCCACTCGCCGAAGAGCGCCGTGCCGACGTTGTCCTCCTCGAGGTTGAACGCGAGGCCGGTGACGCCGTGCTCGAACTCGAGCATCTCCGAGGCCAGCGCGTTGTCGAGCCCGTAGACACGCGCGATCCCGTCGCCGACCTCCAGCACGGAGCCGACCTCGGCGAGATCGCTCTCGACGTCGTAGTCCTCAATCCGCTGCTTGAGGATCGCGGTGATCTCTTCGGGGCGAAGCTTCATGAATCTCCTCTCTAGGCCGTGGCGAGCTGCCGTCGCAGCCGCTCCAAGCGGCCGCGGACGCTCGCGTCGAGTCGGTGGGAACCAACCTGCAGGACGATGCCGCCGATCAGGTCGGGGTCGACGCGGCGCGTCGCCTCGACCTTGCGTCCGGAGGCCTGCTCGATCTGGCCGAGCAGCTTCGTCGCCTCCTCGTCGGAGAGCTCGAACGCGGTCGTCAGCTCTGCGTGGACGACGCCCTCGTGCTCGGCGACCAGGCGCTCGAACTCGCGCGCGATCTCCTCCAGCTGCCCGGTGCGGCCCTTGTCCGCGAGCACGAGCAGGAAATTGCGCAGCAGCTCGTCGGCGTCGCCGAGGACGTCTCCGAGCGCTGCTGCCCGCGCGCGCGGGTCGAGCTGCGGGTTGCGCAGCAGCTCGCGCAGCTCGGGCACCTGCGCCTCGGCCTCGACGACCTGCTGCAGCTGGTCACGGACGGCCTCGAGCCTGTCTTTCTCGAGCGCCGCCTCGAAGAGCGCGTTCGCGTAGACGCGGTCTACCACGCTCACGCGCGCAACCCCTGACGGGCAGCGGCTCGACCGGTCATTTCAGACGGTCGCACGAGCAGAGCTCGTCCGACCTGATATCGACATCGCAAGCGACGTCTCACTCGTTCTGCTCCAGCACGGAGAAGTCGAGCTCGCCCACGGCCTCCTCGATCAGGCGCTTGTGGTCGGCGTCGTCGAGGCTCTTCCGGGTGACCTTCGCGGCGGCGAGCATGCTGAGGTCGACGACCTCCGCGCGGATCGCCTCCAGCGCGCGCCGCGTCTCGGCGTCGATCTGCTTGCGGGTCTCCTCCAGGCGCCGCTGCCGGTCGGCCTCGAGCTCCTCGCGCATCCGCCGCTCGTTCGCCTCCGCGACGCGCCGGGCCTCGCTGAGGATCTCCTCCGCATCCGTCTGCGCACCGGAGATCAGCTTGCGGTGCTCCTCGAGCAGCTTCCGCGCCTCCTCGCGGGCGTTGTCGGCCTCCTCGAGCGAGCGCCGGATCCGCTCGCGCCGCTCGTCGATCGCCTGCTGGATCGGGCCGAAGGCGAAGCGCTTCAGCACGAACAGCGTGATCAGGAAGCAGACGATCGTCCAGATCATCAGCCCCGGCGTGACCTGGATCAGTGGGTTCGCGGCGACGGGCAGCATCGGGCTAGACGAGGACGAAGGCGAGGATCGAGCCGAGCAGGCCGTAGAACACGACCGCCTCGGTGAGCGCGAAGCCGAGCCACTGGATGCCCTGTAGCTCGCCGCGCAGCTCCGGCTGGCGGGCGACCGACTGGATCATCGAGGCGAAGATGAGGCCGATGCCGACGCCGGCGCCGGCGGCGCCGAGGCCGACGCCCAGCGCGAGGCCGATGGCCTTGCCGGCCTTCGTGACGTCGCCGCTCGTGGCGGCAAGAACCGTTCCAAGCAAGGTGGAACCTCCTTCTCAACGGCTGCACTGGCGAAGCCAGTACAGCCTCCTATGGTCGGCGTTGACAAGCAACGCCTAATGCTCCGGCTCGATCGCCGAGCCGATGTAGATGGCGGACAGGGCGGCGAAGATGAACGCCTGGATGCCGACGACGATGATCACCTCGAAGAGGTAGAAGACCGTCGCGACCGGCAGGACAAGGGGGGCCAGGTAGATGGACTCCAGGATGAACATCAGGCCGATGAAGGTCAGGATCAGGATGTGCCCCGCGAGCATGTTCGCGAAGAGTCGGACGCTCAGCGAGAGCAGGCGCATGAACTGGCCGATGATCTCGAGTGGGACGATCAGCAGCAGGAGCGCCTTCGGCGCCTCCGGGATCCAGCTCTTGAAGTAGCGGACGGGGCCGTTCCAGCGAATGCCCTCGACGTGAGTGAACACGAAGGTCAGGATCGCGAGCGCGAGCGTCACCGACAGCGAGGAGGTCGCGGCGTAGATCCCCCACGTCGGCACGCCGTGCCACTTCTCGCCGGTCAGCGGCAGCGGGATGAAGCCGATCAGGTTGACGACGAAAATGAACAACAGGAGCGTCGCCACGTACGGGAACCAGAGGCCGATCGCCTTCGACGGCAGGCCCTGCTCCGCGATCTGCACCTGTGCGATCTCGTAGATCTGCTCGCCGACGGTGTGGCGGCGGTTCAGCGTCTTGCCGCGCATCAGGAAGAGCCCGAGCAGGATCGTGATCAGCGCGCCGAGCATCAGGTAAACGACCGCCTTGGTGATCGAGAGGTTCAGGCCGCCGATGTGGATCGACACCCACTCGTGCTGCTCGAACTCCTTCGTCGGGTCGAACTGGCCCCGCGCGAACGCCTGCGCGGGTAGCACCAATGCGAACAGGCTGGCTGCCAGCAGGGCGCGCTTCATGCGCGCGGCTCCTGGGCGTAGTAGCCGAAGAGGGAGAGCCCGAGCTCGGCGGTGTACGCGGCGCCGTAGGTGAGGGCCGCCGCGAGGCCGGCGTCGCGGTCCGACGCGGCGAGGGCGAGCAGCACGACCAGCACGACGAGCAGCCGCGCCATCATCCCGAACGCGAGCGCGCCCGAGGCGGCGACGTTGTCGGCCGAAGGCTTCACGCGCGCGAGCAGCAGTCCGAAGGTCTGGACGCCGACCCAGAGCAGCGCCGCGACGGCCCAGCCGGAGACCGGCCAGCCGGCGACCAGGAAGAGTGGCAGAGCGAGCGCGATCACAACCGCACCGGCGACCGGCGCGAGCCAGCGCTGATGCGGTATCGGCCGCGGCGCTCCGAGGATCCCGACCCGGCTCAAAGCGCGTCCCGGTAGCGCATGTAGACGGCGAACACTCCCGCGGGCACGCCGACGAAGGCGCCGCCGAGGATGCCGAGGCCGACCGAGCCGGCGGCCCAGCCGACGAGCGCTCCTGCTCCGACGCTTGCGGCGGTCACGCCCCCGAGCAGTGCGCCGGCTCCGGCCGGCTCGAAGGTCGAACGGGGACTGGGCTCCATGCGCGGGCGAGCATACCAAACCTTGTGACACCGAAATCCGGCCTCAGATCGGCGTTTTCCGGCGACTTTGTTCCATGCGATGATCGCCCGGTGCGCGTCGTCTTGATCCACGGGAGCGTCGGCAACGCCGGCGTCTGGTCGCAAGTCCGCAGCGTCCTGGAGCCGAAGTACGAGGTCGTCACGCCCACCCGGGGCGGCTATCCGCCGGGGCCGCTGCTCGAGCGGATCGACTTCGAGCGGCAGGCCGAGGAGCTGGCGCCGGAGCTCGGTGAGGGTGCGCACCTCGTCGGCCACTCCTACGGCGGCGTGATCGCGCTGCTGATCGCGGCCGCACAGCCCGAGCGCGTGCGCTCGCTCGCGGTCGGCGAGCCGCCGGCCTTCGGCGTTGCGCACGGCGACCCCGTCGTCGACGACCTCGTCCGGCGGCTCGCCGAGCACTTCGACCAGGGCCCGCGCGAGCCGCGCGCGTTCGCCGAGGGGTTCCTGGCACTCGTCGGCAGCGAGCTCCGGCTCCCCGATCCGCTGCCCCCGGGCCTCGAGCAGGGCATTCGCGCGACGATCGCCGAGCGGCCGCCCTGGGAGGCCGTGATCCCGCTGGACGAGCTCGCGGCGGCGCCGTTTCCCAAGCTCGTCGTCTCCGGCGGACACGACCCGGCCTTCGACGCGGTCTGCGACGTGCTCGAGCAGCGCCTCGGCGCCGAGCGCGCGGTGCTCCCGGGCGCCGCCCACAGCCTGGTGCGAGCGCCCGGCTACCCGGAGCGGCTCGCGACCTTCCTCGACGATTCGGTCGGGACCGAACAGTTCGCGCAGTAACGTGGCGGCATGCAGTCCGAGCCGGACCTCGCCGCTGCGGCGACCCTCCTCGCAGAACCTGCGCGCGCGGAGCTGGTGCTCGCGACGCTCGCCGACGGGCCGCTGAGCGCGAGCGAGCTCGCCTCCCGCGCGAGCGTCTCGCGCTCGACCGCGAGCGGGCACCTGCGCCGGCTGGTCGAGGGCGGGTTCCTGGTCGTCGCCGACCGCGGCAGGAGCCGGCACTACGAGCTCGCCGGTCCCGCTGTCGCCGAAGCGGTCGAGGCGCTCTCGCGCGTCGCCCCGCCACGGCCTGTCCGGTCGCTCCGCGAGGCGAAGCGGAGCGAGCTGATCCGAGACGCGCGCACCTGCTACGACCACCTCGCCGGGCGGTTGGGCGTCGCGTTCGCGGGCGTACTCGAGCGCCGGGGCGTGGTCGAGCGCTCGAACAGCGACTTCAGGCTCGGCCCGCGCGCCGGCGCCGAGCTGGCGGGCCTCGGGATCGAGCTCGAGCCGCTCGCCCGCCTGCGCCGGCCGCTCGTCCGCGGCTGCCTCGACTGGAGCGAGCGAGAGCTGCACGTCGCCGGGTCCCTGGGCGCTGCGCTGACCGCGAGGCTGTTCGAGCTCGGCTGCATCGTCAGCCGCGACGGGACGCGCTCGGTCGCCCTTACCGAGGCCGGCCGCGAGCTGTTCGAGCGGCTGGGCGCCTAGGCGCTGCGCCGCTGGGCGGCGGCCTCGAGCTCCTCGCGCTCGCGGCGGCGGATGCGTGGGTTCGCGAGCTTGACGATCTCGAGCAGGTAGACCATGTAGATCGAGGCGGCGAGCGCGGACGCGCCGATGCACGCGACGGCGATCGTCGGGCCGGTTCGCCAGTCGCCGTGGGCGTGCGGGTGGAGGAAGCTCGTCGCCAGAGCCGCACCGGCGAGGATCGCGCACCAGCCCCACATCGTCAGCGCCGCCCGCTTCTGCGAGTAGCCCATGTCGAGGAAGCGGTGGTGCAGGTGGTAGCGGTCGGCCTTGTGCACCGGCTCGCCGTACTTGAGCCGCTTGGCGACCACGAACGACGTGTCGAGGATCGGCACCGCCAGGACGAGCAGCGGGAACAGCAGCGTCGCGACGGCGGCTGTCTTCAAGAGGCCCTGGACGGCGAGCGCCCCGAGCGTGAAGCCCAGCAGCAGCGCGCCCGAGTCGCCCATGAAGATCCGGGCCGGGTAGAAGTTGTGGCGCAGGAAGCCGAGGCAGGCGCCGAGCACGATCGCGGCGAGGATCGCCGGCTCGGGCCGCCCGAGCGAGAGCGCGATCAGGCAGAACGTGCCGCCCGAGATCGCGCAGACGCCGGCGGCGAGGCCGTCGAGCCCGTCGAGGAAGTTGACCATGTTCATGATCGCCACGATCCAGAGGATCGTCAGCGGGATCCCCACCCACTCCGGCAGCGCGTGCACGCCGAGGATCGGGAACGTGAAGCGCTGCACCCAGATCCCGAAGCCGGTCGGGATCGCGGCCGCGGCGATCTGGCCGCCGAGCTTCTCCCACCAGACGAGCCCGCGGAAGTCGTCGATCGCGCCGACCGTGGTCGCGACCGCCATCCCGAGCAGCAGGCCCTTCGTCTCGTGGCCGAGCGGCAGGAAGGCGAGCGCGGGCACGAAGATCCCGAAGAAGAGCGCGAGCCCGCCGAGCCGCGGCACCGGGCTGCGGTTCACGCGCCGGGCGCCCGGACGGTCGACCACGCCGAGCATCCGGGCCATGCCGCCGACGGCCGGCGTCAGCAGCACGACGATCAGCAGCGCCAGCGCGGCGCCGTAGACGACCTCGAGGTGGCCGGTGAGGGTGGTCCAGACCATGGCTGCTTGCTACTTGGTTCCGTAGAGCCGGTCGCCCGCGTCACCGAGGCCCGGGACGATGTAGCCGCGCTCGTTCAGCCCGCGGTCGACCGCGGCGGTGACGATCCTGACGTCGGGGTGTTCGCCGCGCAGGTGCTCGATCCCTTCGGGCGCGGCAACCAGGCAGACGAGCGTGACCGAGCGCGCGCCCGCGTCCTTCACTGCCGCAACCGCGGCGGCGCTCGAGCGGCCGGTCGCGAGCATCGGGTCGAGCACGATCGCGTCGCGCTCGCCGTCGCCGAGCTCGGGTAGCTTCACGTAGTACTCGACCGGCTGCAGCGTCACCTCGTCGCGGTAGAGGCCGATGAAGCCGACCCGCGCGCTCGAGACGAGCGACAGGACGCCGTCGAGCATCCCGAGCCCCGCGCGCAGCACCGGGCAGACCGCGACCTTCTTGCCGGCGATCCGCTGCACCTCCGTCCGCTCGAGCGGCGTCTCGACCTCGTCGGTCTCGGTCGGGAAGTCCTTCGTCGCCTCGTAGGTCAGCAGCAGCGTTACCTCGTTCGCGAGCTTGCGGAAGTGGACGGTCGGCGTCTCACGGTCGCGCAGATACGAGAGCTTGTGCTGGACGAGCGGGTGCGTGACGACGGTCACGCCCGTGAGCGTCTCGGTCATGCGACGTAGGTGGTGAAGCCCCGGAAGCCCGGGTACAGCGGGTTCTCGTCGCAGAGCCTGGAGCTCCGCGCGGCGAGCAAGCCGACGTCCGCGCCGTCGCCGAGCGCGTCGCAGATGATCGAGCCGACCTCGCGGAAGTCGTGCTCGTCGAAGCCGCGCATCGTCGCCGCCGGGGTGCCGATCCGGATCCCCGACGCGACCGTCGGCGGCCGCTCGTCGAACGGGACGGTGTTGCGGTTGACGGTGATCTTCACCTCGGCGAGCCGCTCCTCCGCGTCCTTGCCGGTCCAGTCGGTCGAGCGCAGGTCGACCTGCAGGAGGTGGGTGTCAGTACCGCCGGTGAGCACATCGAGCCCGCCGTCCTCCAGCGACGCGGAGAGTGTGTCGGCGTTCGCGCGCACCTGCGTCTGGTACTCGCGGAACGCCTCGGTCGCGGCGATCCGGAAGCAGGTCGCCTTCGCGGCGATCGTGTGCACGAGCGGGCCGCCCTGCATGCCGGGGAAGACCGCGCGGTCGACGGACTGCGCGTACTCCTCGCGGCAGAGGATGAAGCCGGCGCGCGGGCCGGCGAGCGTCTTGTGCGTGGTCGAGGAGACGAAGTCGCAGTCCTTGACCGGGTTCGGGTGCAGCCCGGCCGCGACGAGCCCGGCGAAGTGGGCCATGTCGCAGAGCAGCAGCGCCCCGACCTCGTCGGCGATCTCGCGGAAGCGGTCGGTCTCGACCGTGCGCGGGTAGGCAGAGCCGCCGCAGACGATCAGCTTCGGCCGGTGCTGCTTGGCGAGCGCGAGGACGTCGTCGTAGTCGACCACGTTCGTCTCGCGGCTGACGCCGTAGTGGACGATCGTGTAGAGCCGGCCGCTGAAGTTGACCTTCAGCCCGTGCGTGAGGTGGCCGCCGTGCGAGAGCTCGAGCGAGAGGATCGTGTCGCCCGGGTCGAGCGCCGCCATGTAGACGGCCATGTTGGTCTGGGCGCCCGCATGCGGCTGCACGTTCGCGTGCTCGGCGCCGAACAGCTCCTTGGCGCGGTCGATCGCCGTCTGCTCGATCTCGTCGACGACCTCGCAGCCGCCGTAGTAGCGGCGGCCCGGATAGCCCTCGGCGTACTTGTTGGTCGGCACCGAGCCGATCGCCTCGAGGATCGACGGCCACGTGAAGTTCTCGGACGCGATCAGCTCGATCTGGCCGCGCTGGCGATCGAGCTCGCGGGTCAGCAGCTCCGCGATCTGCGGGTCGATCTCCGCGAGGCCTGCCGTGCGGAGGTGCTGGACCGTCTCCTGCGCGATGGCCATGCCGTGGATGCTACTCGCGTCACCCGCCGGCGGCCGCCAGGGCGCGCTCGATCGCCTGCTCGGCCGGAACAGCCCCTTCGCGGATGACGGTCGGCTCCGGCCCGGTCAGGTCGAGCACCGTCGAGGGCGTGCCGGGCAGCGGGCCGCCGTCGACAATCGCCGCGGCGCCCGCCCGGATCTCGACCGGCACGTCCTCGACGCGAGTCGGCTCCGGCCCTCCGCGCAGATTCGCGCTCGTCGCCACCACGGCGCCGACTTGCTCCAGCACCTCTGCGCCCGGGCCGGTCAGCTCAGGCACGCGCACGCCGATCCGGTCCGGCGTCGAGCCCGTCAGCCAGGGAAAGCGCTCGCCCGGGTTCGGCAGCACGAGCGTGAACGGGCCCGGGAGCAGTGCCCGCACGAGCATGCCCGCGCCGCCTTCGAGCTCCGGCACCAGCTCGAAGAGCAGGTCGACGTCCTTCGCCAAGAGGGCGGTCGGCTGCTCGGGTGGCCGCTGCTTCATCCGGTAGAGCTCGCGCACCGGCTCTTCGCGGTGCGGGTCGGCGCAGAGGCCGTAGACCGTGTCCACGGGCAGGACGACCGGCCGGCCCTCGCGGAGCGCCTCGACGGCGTGCTCGATCAGGCCGCCGCCTCTACGCCGAGGAACGACAGCACCGCCTCGCGAAACCGGTCGGGCGCCTCCACGAAGATCATGTGCCCCGCGCCGTCGAGAATCACGCGTCGCGCGCCCGGGATCGCGGCGAAGTCGTCCGCGCAGCGCGGGCCGGTGATGAAGTCCTCCGAGCCGGTGATCACGAGCGTCGGCATCGTCAGCCGCGGGAGCAGCGGCCGCAGGTCGAAATGCTCGAAGATCTCCCGCTCCCAGAGCCTCGTCGCGTCGACGCAGAGCTCCTCCTCCGCCAGCGAGCGGACGTACGCATGCTCCTCGTCGCCGTACTCGGCAAAGTAGAACGGGAACATCCGCAGCACCAGGTCGGTCAGCTCGCGGCCGGTCGTGAACTCGCCGAGGAGCTCGGTCTCCAGCGCCTCGCGGGCGTCGTCGTACCAGGGTTGGCCGGCGCGAGATTCCATCGCGGCCTCCATCGCGCCCGCTTGCTCCGCGCCGAAGCGGGCGAGCGTGCTGGCGAGGATCAGCCGCTCGACTCGCTCGGGGTGCCGAGCCGCGTACGCGACCGCCGCCACGCCGCCGTGCGAGTGTCCGAGCAGCTGCATCTGCTCCAGGCCGAGGTGCTCGCGCAGCTCTTCGAGGTCGTCCGCGTAGTCGTCGATCTGGTAGTCGGAGGCAGAATCCGACCCGCCGGTGCCGCGCGGGTCGAGCCGCACGAGCTCGAGCTCCTGGTCGAGGCCGCCCAGGTTCGAGAGGTAGAGCGACGAGAAGCCGGGGCCGCCGGGGTGGCAGACGAGCGCCGGGCCCGACCCGAGCCGGCGGTACGCGAGCGTCCGCCCGTCCGCCGTCGTCAGCTGCCGGGTCTCCCCCTCCACCCCGGCTGATCCTAGTTGCTGGTCGCGTACAGCTCCCAGTGCTCGGGCACGCGCTTGAGCGGGAACTCACAGCGGTCGGCGAAGTCGATCCCAGAGCCGGCCACGAGGTCGCGAGGATCCCGTCTCCGGAGCGGTCGACGAGCACACCGCGGCCAGGTAGCGGCCGTGGCCGGCGCGCACATAGGCGTCGCCGGTGTTCTGGATCACGAGGGTCGGCGCCGTACGAGCGGCAGCACCTCGCGCACGTCGAGCTCGAGGATCGTCCGCATCTTGGCCAGCGCCGTCCCCGGGCTCGCCCTGAAACGCTCGAGCGGGCTGTACCAGTCGCCGCGTCCATCACGGCGGCGACGTCGTCGATCCAGTCCTCGAGCGCCGACTCCAGCACGCGGTCCGAGAGGCCGACGCCCCGCGTGTCGAACCAGATGACGCGCGAGAACCGCGCCAGCGAGAGCACGAGCTCCTGTACGAACGGCTGCTCCCACAGCACTTCGAGGTGGCTCGCCCAGTCAAGGGCGAAGACGAGGTCGCGCGGCCTTGCCCGACAACCTGGTAGGCGAGATGGACATCGCCGCTACGGGCGTAGCGGGTGATCGGCGCCGGCACGCCGGGTTCGCATCACACCGGCCAACGACCCTCCGCGACACGGTCGCGGCCCGCGAGGTCGGGCGTGATCGTCACGTCCTCGAAGCCGAGCTCCGACAGCACCCGCTCGACCCGCTCCCCCGCACCGGACGCGGTCTCGAGCACGAGCCAACCGCCCGGCCGCAGGGCGTCCCGCGACGCGGCGGCTAGCTTCGCCGTTGCGCCGGCGGCGACCAGCGCGACGTGCGGCTCCCAGTCGCGCACCTCGGGCTGAAGCGTCGCCAGCTCGGTCGGCTCAACGTACGGCGGGTTCGAGACGACGAGGTCGAAGTCGGCGCTGCCGAGGCCGAAGGTGAGGTCGTGCTCGACGAGCCGGACGCGCCCGTTGATCCCCGTCAGCTCGAGGTTCTCGCGCGCGAGCGCGAGCGCGTCGGGCGAGACGTCGATCGCCGTCACCCGCGCGTTGCGCTCCTCGTCTGCAATGGCGAGCGCGATCGCGCCGGTGCCCGTGCCGACGTCGAGCACCTGCGGCTCCTCGATCCCGCGGATGTGCTCGAGCGCCCGCTCGACCACGACCTCGGTCTCGGGCCGCGGGATCAGGGCGCGGCGGTCGGTCTTCAGGGTCAGCCGCCGGAAGCCCCACTCGCCGAGGATGTACGCGAGCGGCTCGCGCTTGACGCGCCGGGCGACGTTCGCCTCGAACGCGTCGATCTGCTCGACCGTCAGCTCGCGGTCGAGCTCGGCGTAGAGCAGCGCCCGCGCGCAGTCGTCGCAGGCCCGCGCGAGCAGCAGCTCGGACTCGAGCCGCGGCGAGTCGACGCCGGCGGCGGCGAGCCGCGCGCTCGCCCCCGCAAGCGCGCCGCCGAGCGTCATGCGGCTGAGGCGCCGCTCGACGGCGCCGCCCTCAGGACGCGTGGCTCCGCCACGCGTCCGTCTGAACCGACCGGTCGACTGGCTGGGGTCGCCGTCACGCTGAGGCCGTCTCGAGCGCGCGGCGACGGTCTTCGGCGGTGAGCGCCTCGGTGAACTCGTCGAGCTCACCCTCGAGGATCTTGTCGAGCCGGTGCACGGTCAGGTGTACGCGGTGATCGGTGACGCGGTTCTCGGGGAAGTTGTAGGTGCGGATCTTCTCGGCGCGCTGGCCGGAGCCGATTTGCGAGCGCCGCGTCGCCGCCTCCTCGGCCTGCTGCCGCTCGCGCTCCGCCTCGTAGAGGCGCGCGCGGAGGACGCGCAGTGCCTTCGTCTTGTTCTGGAGCTGCGACTTCTCGTCCTGCATCGCGACGACGATTCCCGTCGGCACGTGCGTGATCCGGACGGCCGAGTCGGTCGTGTTGACGCTTTGGCCGCCGGGACCGGTCGAGCGGTAGACGTCGATCTTGAGGTCGTTCGGGTCGAGCTCGACCTCGACCTCCTGCGCCTCGGGCATCACCGCGACGGTCGACGTGGACGTGTGGATGCGTCCCTGCGACTCCGTCTCCGGCACGCGCTGGACGCGATGCGTGCCCGCCTCCCACTTGAAGACCGAGTACGCGCCGTCGCCCTTGACCGCGAAGACGACCTCCTTGAAGCCGCCGGATTCGTTCCCGCTCGCCTCGAGCTGCTCGACGCTGAAGCCACGGCGCTCGGCGTAGCGGGTCAGCATGCGGAAGAGGTCGGCGGCCCACAGTGCCGCCTCGTCGCCGCCGACGCCCTGCCGGATCTCGACGATCACGTCCTTGCGGTCGGCCGGGTCGCTCTCGACGAGCGCGAGCTTGAGCTCTTCCTCGAGCGCTCCGAGCCGCTCCTCGAGCTCCGGCACGAGCTCGCGCAGGTCGCCGTCGCCGCGCGCCGCCTCGAGGTCCTCGTGCGTCGCGCGCCACTCCTGGGCCAGCTTGTACGGGGCTTCGAGCTCCTTCAGGCGCCGGCCGACCTCCGCCGCCTCGCGATGGTCGTTGTAGACGGCAGGGTCCGACATCCGCTCCTGGGTTTCCCGGTAGGAGCGGTCCAGCTCGTCGACCAGGTCCTCGAACTCGGGCATCTGGGGAAGGGTAGTGCCGATGGCAGATCCGGTGACCGCCGCTCCCGAGGAGGCGCTGCCGCTCGAGGCGCTACCGCCAGCCGGAGCGTTCGCCCTCCTGAGGCGACCCGGCTTCCGGCGCGTCTACCTCGCCGTCGCGACCAGCGAGCTCGGGGACTCGTTTCAGTACATCGCGCTGATGTGGGCGGCGCTGCTGACTGGCGGGCCGCTCGGCGTGCTCGCCGTACGGTTGGCCGACAGCGTCCCCGGCGCTGATCTTCGGCTTCCACGGCGGCCTGCTCGCCGACCGCGCCGGCCGCATGCGCCTGATGGTCGCCGCCGACCTCGTCCGCGCAGCTGCGCTCGTCCTCGTCGCGATCGCCGGCCTCGCTGGCGATCTGCCGCTGTGGTCGCTCGCAGTCGTGGCCTTCGTGCTGTCGAGATGCGCGAGCTACTTCGATCCCGCCTACGGCGCGGTCCTCCCCGCGCTCGCCGGGCGGGACTCCGTGCAGGCGGCGAACGCGCTCGTCCGCGCGAGCGCCGACGCGCTCTGGCTCGGCGGCTCCGCGATCGCGGCGGCCCTGCTCGCGTTCGCCCCGCTGAGCGCGTTCTTCGGGATCAACGCCGCCTCGTTTGGGCTCTCGGCGCTGCTGCTCTCGGGCCTGCGCGGCTTCGACCGCGGCGTGAGCGCCGAAGGCGAGCGGCCGCGGGTGCGCGAGGCCTTCACCATCCTGCCGCCGCACCCATGGCTGGCGTCCGCCGTCGCCGCGCTCGGCGTCGCCGTGACGATCTCCTCCGGGACCTGGATCGTCGGCGCGCCCGAGCTCGTCCGCCGCGGCCTGCATGGCGGAGCCGCGACCTTCTCGCCGCTGATCGTCGCCTACGCGCTCGGCGGCGCGCATGCAACGGGCCTGCTGCTCATGTCACCGGTCTTCGCCGTCGCCGCCGCGCGCAGCGTCTTCGCCGGCGCGGCGCTCGCGATCCCCCTGGTCGGGTTGCTCTGCTTCGCCTACGCGGCCAGAGCCGCTAGGACGGCCGCGCCGACGTAGCCGTCACGGCCTCTACGGTCGGCGCCGCCGAGTCGGCGCCTTAGGCCATGACCTCGACGCGCTGTGCGCCAAGGGTGTCGCCCTTCTCGAGCGCGAGCACCTCGCGCAGGGCGCGGATCGAGACCTCGAGCTGGTCGAGCGTCGGCTCCCGGGTCGTCAGCCGCTGCAGCCACAGCCCCGGCGCGAGCAGCGTCATCACGACGCGGTTGTCCGTGTGCTTGCCGGCGAAGCGGATCAGCTCGTAAGCGAGGCCCGCGATCACCGGCAGGAGCAGGATCCGGGTGACGATCAGCCAGTACCAGGCCGGCCGCCCGAAGAACGCGAAAACGAAGATCGCGATCACCATCACCCAGAGCAGGAAGGCGGTGCCGCAGCGGGGATGGATCAGGCTGAAGCGCTGGACGCGCTCCGGCTCGAGTTCCTCGCCCGCCTCGTAGGCGTTGATCGCCTTGTGCTCGGCCGCGTGGTACTGGAAGACGCGCCGCAGGTCGGGCAGCAGCGAGATCAGAACCAGGTAGAGCACGAACACGGTCACGCGGATCAGGCCCTCGACGAGCACGAACCAGGTGCCGTTCGAGATCGGCAGCAGGTCGGCGAGCAAGGCCGGGCCGACCTTGAAGACGGAGATCGCGAAACCGATTGCGATCAGGAACGCGAAGATCAGCGCGGCGCGCGAGAGCTCCTGCTCCTCCGCCTCGGCCAGCTCGTTGTCCTCGGCGGCCGCGTAGTTCGCCGAGATCGAGAGCGCTCTGAAACCGATCGCGAGCGACTCGCCGAGCGCCACAACGCCGCGGACGACGGGCAGCCGGAAGAACCAGTGCCGCTTCATCACCGACTCGATCGGCCGGCAGACCTCGGCGATCTGGCCGTTGGGCTTACGGACCGCGACCGCCCAGTTGGACGGGCCGCGCATCATCACGCCCTCGAGGACGGCTTGCCCGCCGATGGGCGCGCTCATTGCTTCCTCAGGCCTTGCGGCCGGCCTTCTCGAGGCGGCGCTGGAACCGCTCGACGCGGCCGCCGCTGTCCATCAGCTTCTGCTTGCCCGTGTAGAACGGGTGGCAGTTCGAGCACACCTCGACGTGCAGCTCGGACTTGGTCGAGCGGGTCTGGAACTCGTTGCCGCACGCGCAGTGAACGGTCGCGAGGACGTACTCGGGATGGATCTCGGCCTTCATCGTCCGGCCAGGATAGCAGCGGCGGTTGCCGTAGCCACGTTGCCCCCGGAGACCACGGCGACCGCGGTTTCGCCCGGTCTCAGCGGGACTTTGCCCGCCATCAGCGCCGCGGTTGAGGCGGCGCCCGCGGGCTCGCAGGCGAGCTTCGCGCGCGTGTACAAGAAACGCATCGCCTCCTCCAGCTCCGCCTCGGTCACGAGCACGACCTCATCGACGTGCGCGCGCACGGACTCGAGCGCGTGAGTCCCTGCGAAGGGCGCGTTGAGCCCGTCGGCGACCGAGATCGGATCGACCGGGACCGGCTTCCCGGCCGCGAGCGCGTCGTGCATCGCGGACGAGAGCTCGGGCTCGATGCCGATCACGCGGGCGCGGCCGGCAACCGCTGTCGAGACACCGCCGATCAGCCCGCCGCCGCCGACGGGGACCACGACGACGTCCGCGTCGGGCACGTCCTCGAGGATCTCCAGCCCGACGGTGCCCTGGCCGGCGATCGTCAGCGGATGGTCGAACGGGTGGACGAGCGTCCGGCCGCTCTGCTCGGTCAGGTCGTCGAGCCGCGCGAACGCCTCGGTCGGTCCGGGCGCCTCGAGGTCGACCTCCGCGCCGTAGCTCCGGGTGGCTGCAACCTTCGCCTCGCTCGCGTCACGCCACATCACGACCAGTGCGTCGAGCCCCTCGGCAGCTGCGCCCCACGCAAGCGCCTGGGCGTGATTGCCGGCCGAGATCCCGATCACGCCCCGCTCGCGTTCCTCGGGGGTGAGCGCGGCGAGGTTCGTCAGCACCCCACGCGGCTTGAAGGAGCCCGTCTTCTGGAACAGCTCGGCCTTGAGGTAGACCTTCGCGCCAGTCAGGTCGCCGAGAGTGGCGGAGCGAAAGGTCGGCGTGCGGTGCAGGCGCCCCGCGATCGCTTCGCGCGCAGCCTCGACATCCGCGAGCGTGACCACCTACGTCAGCTTGTAGTCGGGCCCGGCCCCGCCCTCGGGCGGGGTCAATCGGCCGCCCTTGGCGGTGATCGCACCGCACTGGACGCAGTTCGACGGCGTCACCTCGACATGCACGTCGCCGTCCCCCGCCTCCTCGCCGACCTCGTACACGGCTGCCGGGCACATGCGCGTCCACAGCTCGGCCACCTCGGGCGCCACCCGCTGCTGAACGCGGATGTGGTTCGGCGCATCGTCGCGCGTCGAGTTCCCCGAGAGGAACACCGACGAGAGCTTGTCGAACGTGAGCTTGCCGTCGGGCGCCGGGTAGCGCGCCGAGCGGTCGGTGCGGATCAGCTCCTGGTCGGCATCGGCCTCGAGCGTCGCGTCGCCGGGCGGGAACGCCCCGCGCGAGGCGGTCGCTGCACCCGCCGTCGCCCCGCCGAGCCAGAAGCCCCGGCCGAACGCGGGCCGCATGTTCCGCACCTGGCGCAGGTCGCGCCAGACGAAGCTCTCCTTCAGCGCGTCGTCGTAGCCGGCGAGCGCGCCTCGCCGGCCGGCAGACTCGCCGCGCTGCAGCGCCGCGAACGCAGCCTCGGCCGCGAGCCGGCCCGACTCGACGGCGTAGTCGATCCCCTTCAGCGCCGGCACGTTCACGAGCCCGGCGCCGTCGCCGCAGATGAGCAGGCCTGGCGCGTGCAGCCGCTTCGGCAGCGCGAGGAACCCGCCCTCCGGAATCGTCTTCGCCCCCCACGCCACGCGCTCGCCGCCCTCCAGCAGCTTCCGCAGCAGCGGGTGGGTCTTGAGCTCCTGCAGCACGTCGTGCACGGAGAGCTCGACGTCGCGGTAGTCGAGCCCGACGACCATGCCGACGGTGAGCATGTCGTCGCCCATCGGGTAGACGAACGAGCCGCCGAACTCGCGGTACTTCGCGCCGGCGCGCAAAGGCCAGCCCAGCGTGTGGATCACGCGGTCGAGCGGCTTTGCGACCTTCCAGACCTCCTTCACCCCGAGCGCCCAGACCTGCGGGCTCTCGCCCTGGAGCCCGAAGCGGTCGATCGCGACGCCGGTCAGGTGGCCCTGTGTCCCCTCGGCCAGCACGGTCACGCGCGCGTGCACGTCCGAGCCCGGCTCGAAGTTGCCGAGCTCCTCCCCGCCCTTGCCGCGGCCGCGGTCACCGGTGCGCACGCCGCGGACGCGGCCGTCGCCGGCGATCAGGGCGTGCCCGCTCGTCTCCGGGAGGATCGTCGCGCCCGCCTCCTCCGCCTGCTCGGACAGCCAGCGCCCGAGCTGAGAGAGCGACGCGACGTAGTTCCCGTGGTTGCGCATCGTCGGCGGCGCGGGGATCCGCATTGCGCGCTTCGAGGTGAGGAAATAGACGGACTCGTGATCGACGCGGCCGTAGAAGGGCATGTCCCTGCTCGCGACGCGGTCCTTGAACAGCCGCTGCAGCGAGCGCGGGTTGACGACGGCCCCGGACAGGAGGTGCGAGCCGGGCTGCTTGCCCTTCTCCAGCACCGCCACCGGCACCTCGCCGAGCCGCTCGGCCAGCTCCGGCGCCTCCTCGAGCAGCTGCCCTAGGCGGATCGCGCACGCGAGCCCGGCCGGGCCGGCGCCGACGATCAGGACGCCGACCTCGATCTCCGGCTCGCCGGGCGCGACGACGAACTCGTTCGGGTCGAACGGCGGCGGGTAGTCGGCCGGCCTCACGCGGTCTTGCGGGCCTTCACCAGCTCGGTCAGCTTCGGGACGATCTCGTTCAGGTCGCCGACCACGCCGAGGTCGGCGTACTCGAAGATCGGGGCGTTCGGATCCTTGTTGATCGCGACGATCAGGCCCGAGCTCTGCATGCCGACCTTGTGCTGGATCGCGCCGGAGATGCCGACCGCGACGTAGAGCTTCGGCGCGACCGTCTTGCCGGTCTGCCCGACCTGCGCAGAGTACGGATACCAACCGGCGTCGACCACGGCCCGGGTCGCCGCGACCGCGCCGCCGAGCGCCTTCGCCAGTTCCTCGACCTGCTGAAAGCCGTCCGGCCCGCCCAGGCCGCGTCCGCCCGCGACGATCACCTCGGCGTCCTCGATCGACGGCCCCTCGCTCTCTTCGTGGGCCTGCTCGACCATCGTCGCCGCGAGCGAGAAGTCCTGGAACCGCGACTCGAACTGCACGACTTCCGCGCTGCCGCCGGTCTCGTGCGGGTCGAAGGTGCCGGAGCGGACGAGCGCGAGGCGGGGCTCGGAGGTCCAGCCGACGTCAACAACGACGGAGTCGCCGAGCGCCGGCCGCTTGCCGACGAGCCTGTCGCCCTCGACCGCGAGGTCGGTCAGGTCGTAGTTGAGGCCCGCGCCCATCCGAGCCGCCAGCGCGGCGGCGACGTCGGCGGAGAGCACGGTCGCGGCGAAGAGCACGGCGTCGAAGCCGTTGTCGGCGAGCAGCGTCTCGAGCGCGTCGACCCGCGGCTGCGGCAAGGGCTTGTCGAGCAGGACGTCGTCCTGTACGTAGACGCGCTGGGCGCCGAACCGGCCGGCGTCTGCAGCGAGCTCCTGCACGCCTTGGCCGAGAACGACCGCCTCGACGTCGCCGAGCGACGCCGCCTTGGACAGCACGCCGAGCGAGTCCTTCTGCAGCTTGCCGTCGTGGTGCTCGAGGAAGACGAGGAATCTCATACGGCCTTCTTCTCGACGAGGAACTCGACGATCTTCTGCGCGCCCGAGCCGTCGTCCTCGATCTTCTGGATGTCGCCGCGGGCCGGTGGGTCGTTCAGCGCCTCGACCGTCGTCCGCGAGCCGGCCTCGCCGGCCTCGCCCGCGTCGACGCCGAGGTCGCCGAGCGAGACGGTCTCCTGCGGCTTCTTCTTGGCGCCCATGATCCCCTTCAGCGACGGGTAGCGCGGCTCGTTGATCGCGTCCGAGACGGCGACGACCGCTGGCAGAGGCGCCTCGATCACGTCGTAGCCGTACTCGGTCTGCCGCTTACCGCGGAGCTTGCCGTCCTCGAGCTTTAGCTTCGCGACCTGCGAGATCAGCGGGCGCTCCAGGCGCTCGGCGACCGCGGCCCAGAGCACGGCCCCGTCCGAGTCGTTCGCTTGCTGCCCGAACAGGACGAGGTCGGCGCCCTCGCGCTCGAGCGCGGCCGCCAGCACACGGCTTGTCGCGACGAGATCCGACCCCGCGGCGCCGTCGTCGGCGACGAGCACGACGCGGTCGGCGCCCATCGCCAACGCCCGGCGCATCGCCTCGAGCGCCCGCTCCGGGCCGACCGAGACGATCACGACCTCGCCCTCGCCGGCGGCGTCGCGCGCCCTCAGCGCTTCCTCGACGGCGTTCGCGTCGAACGGGTTCAGCGCGCCCTCGCCGGAGCGGTCGAGCCGCTTCGTCGACGGGTCGATCCGCTTGGTCGCGTTCGCTTCCGGGACGTATTTGGCGCA
This sequence comes from uncultured Actinomycetes bacterium, assembly GCA_963765785.1. Lineage (GTDB taxonomy): Bacteria > Actinomycetota > Thermoleophilia > Gaiellales > Gaiellaceae > AC-32. Next base: position 276,455 of record CAVXXW010000009.1, on the reverse strand, counting down.
CACGGCGATCTTCATGCCGCGCGGGACTCTAGCGACCGCTCTGCCAGCCTCCCGCCCTTCGGAGCGACCGGAGCCCCATGAGCAGCCGCCGGACGTCAGCCCGAGAACCCTTCTTCTCGTCCTCGCCCTTGCGATGCCGCCAAGAGGTCACGCCGGCTTTGCTGGCGTGGCTGTCTGACTGCCTTCGGCTCGTCAGCGGCCAGTGAAGCGCGGCTCGCGCTTCTCGACGAACGCGGTCATGCCTTCCTTCGAGTCCTCGCTCGAGAAGAGCGCGCCGAACTCGTCCGCCTCGCGATTGAGGTTCTCGACGTGGTCGCCCTGGAGCGCGTGGTTCGTCGTCCGCTTGATCGCCGCGAGCGCCAGCGGGCTCTTCGCCGCGAGCAGCTCAGCAACCTCGCGCGCCTTGTCGATAGCCGGATCGTGCACGCCGTTGACCAGGCCGACCCGCAGCGCCTCCTCGGCCCCCACGACCCGACCGGTGAGGATCAGGTCCTTCGCGACGCCGAGGCCGCACACGCGTGCGAGCCGCTGCGTGCCGCCCCAGCCCGGGATGATCCCGAGGTTGATCTCCGGCTGGCCCAGCTTCGCGGCCGACGACGCGTAGCGCAGGTCGCAGGCGAGCGCGAGCTCGCAGCCGCCGCCGAGCGCGAAGCCGTCGATCGCTGCGATCGTCGGCTTCGGCATCGTCTCGAGCAGCTGGGCGCTTGCGTGGCCGAGCGCGCCCCACGCCGTCGCCTCCTCCACGCCGAGTCCGCTCATGTACTTGATGTCCGCGCCGGCGACGAACGCCTTCTCCCCGGCGCCGGTCAGCACGACGACGCGCGCCGCCTCGGCGTCGCCGGCGAGCTCGGAGAGGCGGTCGCGCAGCTCCTCGAGCGTCGGCCGGTCGAGCGCGTTCATCGCCTCGGGCCGGTCGATCGTGACGGTCGCGACCGCGCCCTCGCGGTCGACGCGAACGCTCAGGCCGGAACCTTCCCGCGCAGGAACTCGACGATCTCGCTCGTAGGAGCGCCGGGCGTGAACACCGCTGCCACCCCCTGCCGCTTCAGCTCCTCGGCGTCCTCGTTCGGGATCGTCCCGCCGAGCACGACGAGCACGTCCTCGGCACCGTTCTCGCGCAGCCCCTCGAGGATGCGCGGCACGAGCGTCATGTGCGCGCCGGAGAGGATCGAGATGCCGACGGCGTCCGCGTCCTCCTGGATCGCGGTCTCGACGATCTGCTCGGGCGTCTGATGGAGGCCGGTATAGATGACTTCCATGCCCGCGTCACGCAGCGCACGTGCGATGATCTTCGCCCCCCGGTCGTGCCCGTCGAGACCGGGTTTCGCTATGACAACTCGGATCTTGCTGGCCACGGGGTGAGTATATGAGCGTGAAACTGACGGTCGTCGGCTGCTCTCCCGCCTGGCCGAACCCTGGCGGCGCGCAGTCCGGGTACCTGCTCGAAGGCCCCGGCCGGCTGCTGCTCGACTGCGGCCCGGGCGTGCTCGCGAAGCTCCGCGAGCACGAGGCCTGGCCGCGCGTGGACGCGATCGCGATAACGCACTGGCACCTCGATCACTGGGGCGACCTCGTCCCCTGGGTCTGGGGCTCGACGCTCGGCCCCGGCGAGGGAATCGGCAAGCCGCAGCTCTGGGTCCCGCCCGACGGCAGGGAGCTGCTCTGCTCGCTCGGCAGCCGGCTCGGGCAGGGCGAGATGTTCGAGGACGCCTTCGACCTGCACGAGTACGAAGAAGGTGTCCCCTTCACGGCAGCCGGGTTCGAGGTCACGGCGCACCGCGTGCTCCACTACCAGCTACTCGCGTTCGGGTTCCGCGCCTCGGCGAACGGCACCGTCGTCGGCTACTCGGGCGACTCCGGGCCGAGCGACGGCCTCGGCCAGATCGCCCGCGACGCCGACCTGTTCGTCTGCGAGGCGACGCTGCTCGCGCCGAACCCCGAGGGCGGCACGCGCGGCCATCTCAGCTCGCAGGAGGCGATCGAGACGTTCGAAGCCTCCGGCGCCAAGCGGCTGCTGCTGACGCACCGGCCGTTCGAGCGCCCGCTCGAGGACTCGCTCGAGCTCGCCCACGACGGGCTCGAGATCACGATCGACTAGCTGAGAAGGACGCCCGGGTTAGGTCGGGAGGGGCGGTGTCCAGCGCGGCATCCAGTAGTCGACGACCCAGTGCTTGTTCGCACCGCTGCCGATCGGGCTGAGGCCGAGCTGGAACGTCGCCGGGCGCGACTTGGTCTTGCCCGGGACCCCCGACAGGCCGACCTCGACGAGGATCTCCTTGGTCGAGGCGAAGTCGAGGTAGTAGTTGATGTGCTTCGTGTCGACCCCGGGATACGGGACGACCGGCAGCTGCCCTCCCCGGCTCCACTGCGAGCGCGTGTAGCCCTGCTTCAGTGACGGCGAGACGACGGCCCACGACGAGCCGATGTTCTTGCGGGCGACGACCGTGCCGATGAACGTCTGAACCGTCGAGTGCACCTGTGGATCGAGCTGCTCGTAGGTGCGGATGCGTACGCCGCTCGCGTTGGTGAGCGGAATCTGCTTCGCCGGCAGCGTCGGGTGGAAGCCCGGGCTCGGGTTGGTGTTGCCCCCTCTGCTGCTGCTCATGAGCGTGACCACCAGCGTCAGCGCCCCGGCCGCCAGCACGACGACGCCCAGCCAGAGCACCAGGCGGTTGAAGCGCGGCGAGTTGAGGGCAGTCTGAATCGCGTTCATCGGGGTCAGAAAAAGTAGACGCCTAGAGTAGCGCGGAAGTTAGAGCCGGGCCGAAACGCTTAGGAAGCGCTTAGAAGACGGGCGTCTCGCTCCAGGTTCCCCACGTCTCGCGGAGCGCGTCGCACATCTCGCCCATCGTCACGTAGGCCCGTGACGCCTCGATCAGAAGCGGCATCAGATTCTCGTCGCGCTCGGCGCCCTGCTGCAGGCGAGCGAGCGCCCTCTCGACCTCGGCCGAGTCGCGGCGATCGCGGAGCGCCTTCACGCGCGCGATCTGCTTGTCCTCGAGCGCCGGGTCGATCCGCAGGATCTCGATCTCGCCTTCGTCCTCGAGCTGGTAGCGGTTGACGCCGACGACCACGCGCTGGCTGGCCTCCACCTCGGCCTGGTAGCGGAACGACGCCTCGGCGATCTCGCGCTGCTGGAAGTTCTCCTCGATCGCAGTGATCACGCCGCCGAGCTTCTCGATCCGATCGAAGTAGTCGTAGGCCTCGGTCTCGAGCCGGTTGGTCAGGTCCTCGAGGTAGTAGGAGCCGCCGAGCGGGTCGATCGTGTTGACGACGCCGGTCTCGTGCGCGATCACCTGCTGCGTCCGCAGCGCGATCCGGACCGCGTCCTCGGTCGGCAGCGCGAGCGCCTCGTCGAAGGAGTTCGTGTGCAGCGACTGCGTGCCGCCGAGCACGGCGGCGAGCGCCTCGATCGCGGTGCGGACGATGTTCACCTCCGGCTGCTGGGCCGTCAGCGACACACCCGCGGTCTGCGTGTGGAAGCGCATCAGCCACGAGCGCGGGTTCTTGGCGCCGTAGCGATCGCGCAGCTCGCGCGCCCAGATGCGGCGGGCGGCGCGGTACTTGGCGATCTCCTCGAAGAAGTCGAGGTGCGCGTTGAAGAAGAAGCTCAGCCGCGGCGCGAACTCGTCCACGTCGAGCCCGCGCGCGATCGCGGCGTCGACGTACGCGAACCCGTTGGCAAGCGTGAACGCGAGCTCCTGCGCCGCGTTCGAGCCCGCCTCGCGAATGTGGTAGCCCGAGATCGAGATCGGGTGCCAGCGCGGCAGCTCGCGCGCGCAGAACTCGACCATGTCCGTGACGAGCCGCATCGACGGCGCCGGCGGGAAGATCCACTCCTTCTGCGCGATGTACTCCTTGAGGATGTCCGTCTGGATCGTCCCGCGGAGCTCCGCGCGCGGGACGCCCTGCTGCTCGGCGACGCAGACGTAGAACGCGAGCAGCATCGCCGCCGGCCCGTTGATCGTCATCGAGGTCGAGACCTCGCCGAGCGGGATCCCCGAGAACAGCGTCTCCGTGTCGGCCAGCGAGTCGACTGCGACGCCCTCGCGGCCGACCTCGCCGAGCGAGCGTGGGTGGTCGGAGTCGTAGCCCATCAGCGTCGGCATGTCGAAGGCGGTCGAGAGGCCGGTCTGCCCGTGCTCGAGCAGGTAGCGGAAGCGCTCGTTCGTCTCCTCCGCGGTGCCGAAGCCTGCGAACTGGCGCATCGTCCAGAGCCGGCCGCGGTACATCGAGGGGTACACCCCGCGCGTGAACGGATAGGTGCCCGGGTAGCCGAGGTCGCGGTCGTAGTCGACCTCGACGTGCTCCGGCGTGTAGAGGGGCTCGTTCTCGAGGCCGGAGATCGTGCTGAAGAGCTCGCCCTGGCGCTCGGGCGCGGCATCGTAGAGCTCGCGGCGCCACTCACCGCTGCCGCCGAGCTCCTTCCGGTGCTTCGTCGTCGCCATGACGGTGATTGTGCCCGTTCCGGCCGGCCCGCACCCCGTTTCGAGCGAACGACGTCCCCCGGAAGGGGGAAACGCTCGACGGCAACCTGGTTCGAAAGTGGGAAAAACCTGGCCGCAAGCCCGCCGGCTGCCGATGCCGTGAGCGGCGAGCACGATGGTCGATTCCCCCTACCCGGCGGTCGAGCGCCAGCCCAGGCTGGTGCTCCGCTTCGCCCTGTACACGGGCGCGGTGCTCCTTGCGGCCGGGATCGCGATCGCATGGCTCGTCAACCGCGAGGTCGCGAACCGTGCCGAGCGAACCGTCGAGCAGCAGGCCGCGGCTGTGGTCTCCGCCAACCTGAGCGCACGACTTCGTCCCGCGGACTTCCGCACGCCCGTCACGCCCGCCAGGCGCGCGGCGCTCGACACCCTCTTCCGCAAGAGCATCCTCATCCCCGGGGTCGTCGGCGGGCGCCTGCTCGCCCCGGCAGGAACGGTCACGTACGCCGCCAACCACGCGGCGATCGGCACGACGGCACCGGACCGCGCGGGGCTGCGCCCGGTGCTGGACGGCAGCGTCAGCCGGCGCGTCGCCCGGATGGACACCTGGCGGGGGCAGAAGAACCTGAAGGTGCTGCGCGTCGTCGTGCCAGTCCGCCTTGCGGGCAGGCATCAGGCGATCGGCGCCGTCGAGCTCGACCAGGACTACCGATCGGTGGCGGTCACGATCGGCGACGCCCGCGGGCCGCTGGCGCTGATCCTCGGCCTCGCTCTCCTCGCGCTGTACGTCTCGCTGTTCCCGATCCTCCGGCGGGTCACCCGCGGTCTCGCCGACCACGCCGAAGCCGAGCGCGTCGCACGGACGGAGGCCGAGCGCGCGCAGCGGCAGCTGGCAGAGCAGAACGAGCGGCTGCGTCAACTCGACGCGCTCAAGGACGAGTTCATCTCGCTCGTCTCGCACGAGCTCCGCACGCCGCTGACCTCGATCCGCGGCTACGTCGAGCTGCTTCAGGACGACGGGCGGCTGACCGACGAGCAGCGGCGGTTCCTCGGCATCGTCGACCGGAACGCCGGGCGGCTGCTCGACCTCGTCAGCGACCTCCTCTTCCTCGCGCAGGTCGACGCCGGCCAGATGGCGTTCGAGCTCCAGCCGGTCGACCTCGAGGCGATCGTCCTCGAGTGCGTCGAGAGCTCGGTTCCTGCCTCGGCCGCGAAGCGGATCGAGCTCCGCGCGCACACCGAGCGGCTGCCGGAGCTCGAGGGCGACCCGGCGCGGCTCGCCCAGGTGCTCGACAACGTGGTCTCGAACGCGCTCAAGTTCACGCCCGAGGGCGGCCGCGTCGACGTGCGACTCGCGGCTGTCGGCGGCTCGGCCGTGATCGAGGTGCAGGACACAGGGCACGGCCTCGCCCAGGACGAGCAGGACCATCTCTTCGAGCGCTTCTTCCGCAGCTCGCGGGCCGCGGAGAATGCAATCCCCGGTACGGGCCTCGGCCTCGCGATCGCCAAGACGATCGTCGAGCGCCACGGCGGCCGGATCGCGCTCGAGAGCAGGATGGACGCGGGGACGACCGTCCGCGTCGAGCTGCCGTTGTCTCAGCGGAAGCTCGGCCGCTCGCCACAGGAGCTGGCTGCCTAGCGGCCTGTCCCTCGAAGCGGGGAACGCCGAGCCGGTCATACCCGATTCACACCGGTCTCTCTCCGTCAACAGGCCGTCGGCGCCGATGACACCACCGTGGCGAGCGAGCGCACATCGATGCGCGGCACTGCGGCGCACTCGTTCTTCCGGCGGCTGCGAGGCATGCGGTCGCTTTCGCTGATCCCGCTGGCGGGCGCGCTGGCGGTCGGCGCGGCATACCTGCATGGCGCGGCCGATCCGGGAAGCGCCCGGGGCGCCGGCGCTCCGCTCTCGGCCGTCGTCCTGCACGCGCGTGGGAGCGCGACGAGCTCCGGTTCGCACAGTGGCCGTTCGCGCGCTGGTCTCTTGGCGCCACGCTGCACGCGATCGCCCGCACGCGAGACGCCGTCGCAACCAGCGACAGCGCTCGGACGTCAGGTTCGAGCGGCATCCCCGATGCCGGCTACACGCGCTCCGGTCTCGGCAGCCGCAGCGGCAAGCCCGGCCCTCAGGGCTCCCGTGGGCTGATCGGGCCCGCCGGCCCGATCGGTCCGGTCGGCCCCGACGGCTTCCCCGGTCCGACAGGGCCCACCGGCGTGACCGGCGCGACGGGCGCCAAGGGCGCGACCGGCGGCCAGGGCTCCCAGGGAATCCCCGGCACCGCGGCAGCGAAGGGCGCGACAGGTGCTACCGGCCCGACCGGCCCCGCCGGCCCCCGCGGCGCCACGGGCGCGAAGGGCACGACCGGCGCGGAGGGAGCGACGGGCGCCAAGGGAACGACGGGCGCCAAGGGCTCGACAGGCCTGACCGGAGCCAAGGGCGCCACCGGTCCGGCCGGCGTGCAAGGCCCGACGGGCGCGAAAGGGGCTACCGGCGCGAAGGGGGCGACCGGTGCAAGGGGATCGACCGGAGCAAAGGGCGCCACCGGCGCGAAGGGCTCCACAGGCGTGAAGGGACCGACGGGCTCGCAGGGGGCCACCGGCGCCAAGGGTGCGACCGGACCTGCGGGCGTTCAGGGCCCGACCGGAGCCAAGGGCACGACCGGCGCGAAGGGCGCCACGGGCGCCAGGGGGTCGACGGGCTCGAAGGGCGCGACCGGCGCGAAGGGATCGACTGGAGCGAAGGGCACGACGGGCGCCAAGGGCTCGACCGGCTCGAAGGGCGCCACCGGAGCCACCGGCCCGGCCGGCGCTCAGGGCCCGACCGGTGCCAAGGGCGCGACTGGAGCCAGGGGTGTTACGGGCGGCAAAGGTGTCACGGGCGCCAAGGGCGCAACCGGCGCCAAGGGCGCAACCGGCGCAAAGGGATCGACAGGCGTCAAGGGGGCGACCGGAACTCAGGGACCGACCGGTGCCAAGGGCACGACGGGCGCAAAGGGCGTTACCGGCGCGAAGGGCGCGACCGGCTCGAAGGGATCGACTGGAGCCAAGGGCGCGACCGGCGTGAAGGGCACGACCGGCGCGAAAGGAACCACCGGCGCCAAGGGAGCGACCGGCGCGGCCGGTCCTGCCGGGGCGCAGGGCCCGACCGGCGCCAAGGGAGCAACGGGCGCGAAGGGCGCAACAGGCGCGAAGGGCGCAACAGGCTCGAAGGGAACCACCGGCGCCAAGGGCGTAACCGGTCCCGCCGGCGCAAAGGGCCCGACCGGCGCCAAGGGCGCGACCGGCGCGAGTGGCGTCACCGGATCCAAGGGCGCAACCGGCTCGCAGGGACCAGCAGGAGCCAAGGGCCCGACCGGATCCAAGGGCACCACCGGCGCCAAGGGAGTCACCGGCTCCAAAGGCGTGACGGGCTCGAAGGGCGCGACCGGCTCGAAGGGCGCAACAGGTTCCAAGGGCCCGACCGGCGCGAAAGGCCCGACCGGATCGAAGGGCGCGACCGGCTCCAAGGGCGTCACGGGTGCGAAGGGCACGACCGGCGCGAAAGGCACGACTGGCTCGGCGGGCGTCAACGCCTGGGACGTCGACATCACGAAGACCACCGACCAGACCGTGACCAACAACTCGACCCTGCAGAACGACAGCCAGCTGAGCTTCGCCGTCAACGCTGGCGAGACCTGGTACGTCCAGCTGCTGCTCTCGTACAGCGGCAACAACGCGACCGGCGACTACAAGTGCGGCTTCGCCTTCCCGTCGAGCACCGGCTGGGCTCGCTACGTCGGCGACAGCACGACGGCGGACGCGATCAACGTCTCGACGGGCGCCCGGATCTCGGCCGCTGCCGCCACGGCCGCCATCTCGCTCGGGACCGACGCGCTGGACACGCCGCGCACCTTCATGCTCGAGATGATGATCAGGCCGACCGCGAGCGGCACGGTGACGTTCCAGTTCGCGAACAACACGGCCGCCGCGGGCCGGACGTCGACCACGCGCGCCGGCACGACCCTCGTCGCCCGGAAGCTCGGCTGATGCAGGATCCGCGCAGCTCGACGGGAACGGTCGCCTGATGGAGACGGCTGCCCCGCGGCGACAGCACGACCTGCATGGCATGCTCCCGCTCGCGGCGACGGTGCTCGTCGCCGCGGTGGTCGTCGGCTGGTTGTTGCTGCACAACGAGGTTGCGGCTCCCGCACCCAAGCCGGTAGGCCCCATGCTGGTCGCGCAGGGGCGCCTGACGCAGTTCGCCGCCTCGGCTGGCCACCCGGTCTACTGGGCCGGCCCGCAGCACGGCGTGTCGTACGAGCTGACACGGACCCCGAGCGGACGCGTTTACGTCCGCTACCTGCCGGCGCACACCGCCGCCGGCGACGCGCGGGCGAACTTCCTCACCGTAGGCACGTATCCCAGCGACCACGCGTACGCCGACCTCGAGCAAGCCGCGAAGGGCGACGACGTCTTCACCGCGCGGCTCGACGACGGGGCGCTGATGGTCGTCGCGCGCAAGGCGCCGACGAACGTCTACCTCGCGTTCCGGAACCTGCCGTACCAGATCGAGGTCTACGACCCGTCCGGCGAGACGGCGCGCGAGCTCGCACTGACCGGCGAGATCGAGCCGATCCGCTAGGCGCCGGGGCGCCAGAGCGGCTCGACGCTGCCGGCGTTCGCGGCGCGGGCCAGGATGAAGAGCAGGTCGGAGAGCCGGTTCAGGTAGACCGACACGAGCGGGTCGATTTCGGTCTCGTCCGCCGCCTCGAGCGCCGCGAGCTCGGCTCGCCTGCAGACCGCGCGGGCGAGGTGGAGCCGCGCGGCCGCCTCCGTGCCGCCAGGTAGGACGAAGCTCTTGAGCTCGGGAAGCCGCTCGTTGTGGAGGTCGCAGAGGCGCTCGAGCTCGTCGATGCTCGCCTGCGTGACGCGGAGCCGGTCGTCGTTCGCTGAGAACGGGACCGAGAGGTCGGCGCCGACGTCGAACAGCTCGTTCTGGACGTGCTCCAACGGCTCCCGGACGTCCGGGTCGAGCGTGCCGTCGGGCAGTGCGAGCACGAGGCCGAGCTGCGAGTTCAGCTCGTCCACGGCGCCGTAGGCCGCGACCCGGCGGTCAAGCTTCGGCACCCGCGACCCGTCGCCAAGGCTCGTCTCGCCCTGGTCGCCGCCTCTCGTGTAGATCCGCGTCAGCCGGACCGGCTCGTCGGGCTTCCGCGGGGTCACGACGCGCCTAGCAGCGGTGCGGCCTTCGCAGCCGTCGTTTTCACGCGTTCGGTACGAAGCCATGCCGGACAGGTGACGATTTCGACCATAGGCTGTTGGTGGGCGGGCGTGGTGGGCACCCGCGTCTCGCGCGTGAACATCAAGAAGCTCATCCCTGAGCGAGTTCCCGCTCGCGGAGCCCGAGGATCGAGCGGGCGATCACCAGCCGCTGGATCTCGCTCGTCCCTTCGTAGATCTCGGTGATCTTCGCGTCGCGGTAGTAGCGCTCGACCGGGAACTCCTTCGTATAGCCGTACCCGCCGAGCACCTGGATCGCCTCGGCCGTCTGCCGGCGCGCAACCTCGGACGCGAACAGCTTCGCCTTCGCCCCCGCCTCGGCGTGCGGCCGCCCCTCCTGCTTCAGCCATGCCGCCCGGTGCACGAGCAGGCGCGCCGCGTCGATCTCGGTCGACATGTCGGCGAGCTTCCACTGGATCGCCTGGAAGTCGGCGATCGCCTTCCCGAATTGCCGCCGCTCGAGCGCGTACTCGCGGGCCACGTCGTACGCGGCCTGCGCGATGCCGACAGCCTGGGCGGCGATGCCGATGCGCCCGCCGTCGAGCGTCAGCATCGCGACGTTGAAGCCTTTGCCCTCGTCGTGCAGCAGCCTGTCGCGGCCGGCACGCGCACCCTCGATCGCCAGGTCGACCGTCGAGGACGAGTTCAGCCCGAGCTTCTCCTCCTCGCGTGTGACCCGGACCTGGTCGCCGTCGAGGATGAACGCCGACACGCCCCTCGGGCCGGGCGTCTCTGGGTCGGTGCGCGCGAACAGGAGCACCGTTCCGCCGAAGCCGCCGTTCGTGATCCACTGCTTCGAGCCCGTGATCGTCCAGCCGTCGCCGTCCGCGGCGGCAGCCGTGCGGAGCGAGCCAGCGTCGGACCCGGCCTCCGGCTCCGTCAGCGCGAACGCCCCGATCGCCTCGCCGCGCGCCAGCGGCGGCACGAAGCGGCTGCGCTGCTCGTCGGTGCCGAAACCGAGGATCGGCAGCGTCACAGCGCTCGTGTGCACGGCCACCGTCACCCCCACGCCGGCGTCCGCCCGCGAGAGCTCCTCCAGCACGAGCACGTAGGAGAGGAAATCGGCCCCCGCGCCGCCGTACTCCTCAGGAATGCAGACGCCCATGAAGCCGAGCTCGGCGAGCTTGCCGAACAGTTCGCGTGGGAAGCCGTGCGCTCGATCCCACTCGGAGGCGTTCGGCTCGATCTCCGCCTGCGCGAACTCCCGCGCCAGCGATTGGATCTCACGCTGGTCGTCGGAGAGGTCGAACCTCATCGGGCGGCGAGTATACGGCGGGTGGCGGTTCCGACCAGGCGCATTCGCCTATAGTCGTGGCCGGTTTGGCTTCAGGGACCGCGCAGGGCACGCTGCCGTGGAGCTGGTACTCCGACCCCGAGCTGCTGCGGCACGAACAGGAACGCATCTTCCTCCGCGGCTGGCAGTACGCGGGGCCGGCCGAGCGCGCCGCTCGACCTGGCGACTTCTTCACGTGCAGCGTCGGGGACGTGCCGGTCGTCGTGACCCGGGACGCGGCAGGCGAGCTGAACGCCCTGCTGAACGTCTGCCGCCACCGCGGCTCGATCGTCGCGCAAGGGAGCGGCAACCGCGCGTCGCTGCAGTGCCCGTATCACGCGTGGACCTACGAGCTCGACGGTCGGCTGCGCACCGCGCCGCGGGCCGACGAGATCGACGTCGAGGGCGTGGCGTTTCGACCGCTCTCCGTCGACACGTGGGGGCCGTTCGTGTTCGTCAACCCGGATCCGGCGCCGGCTTCCCTCGACGAATTGCTCGGGCCGGTGCCGCAGCTCTTCCGCGACGGCGGCATCGACCTCGAGCAGCTCCAGTTCCGCCGGCGCGGCGACTACGAGCTCGCCTACAACTGGAAGATCGCGGTCGAGAACTACCTCGAGTGCTACCACTGCGCTGTGGCGCACCCCGGCTTCACCGCCGTCGTCGACGTCTCGCCCGAGGCGTACCGGCTCGAGACATTCGCGCTCGGCTCGAGCCAGTTCGGCCCGACGAAGAACGGCGGCGGCCCCGTCGAGGGGCAGTTCCATTGGCTCTGGCCGGTGACGAAGCTCTACGCGATGCCCGGGCCGCCGAACCTGGCGATCGGGCCGGTGACGCCGGTCGGCCCCGAGCACACGACCGGCTTCATCGACTACTTCTTCCCGGAGGACGTCGACGACCAGACGGTCGAAGAGCTGCTCGCGTGGGACGACCAGGTCAGCCTCGAGGACCGCGCGCTCGTGGCGTCCGTTCAGGCGGGCGTCCGCTCCGGGCTGCTCGACGAGGGCCGGCTCCTGCCCAAGAGCGAGCGGCTGCTCGCGCACTTCCAGTCGCTCGTGCGGCAGGCGGTGTCGTGAGAGCCGCGGCGCTGCCGCTTGTCGCCCTGGCGCTGCTGGCCGCGGGCTGCGGCGGGAGCGCGCCCTCAGCGGAGAGCGTCGTCCGCGCCTGGAACGAGGCGCTCAATGCAGACGACAACCGCGGCGCCGCCGACCTGTTCGCACCCAACGCCGAGGTCGTGCAGGGCGAGCAGGTGATCCGGCTACGGACGCACGCCGACGCGGTTGCCTGGAACTCGGCGCTGCCCTGCTCCGGACGGATCGTCGCGATCCGCAGCAAGGGCCAGACCGCGACGGCGACGTTCCTGCTCGGCGACCGGCAACACAGCCGCTGCGACGGGCCCGGCGAGCGGGCGACGGCGATCTTCCGTGTCGTCAAGGGGAAGATCGTGCTCTGGCATCAGACGGGAACGCCCGTCATGCCGCTGAATACGTTGTCGGCGTAGCCAGCTCGCGCCGGATCCGGCGCAACGCACGCTCGCGCGAGCGGAACGCCTCGACCACGGCGGGGTCGAACTGCCGGCCCGACTGGTCGGCCAGCTCCCGGCCGGCCGCGGCCCAGCTCATCGCGCGGCGGTACGGCCGGTCGCTCGTCATCGCGTCGAGCGCGTCGGCGACCGCGAATACGCGCGCCGCGACCGGGATGTCGGTGCCGGCGCGGCGGTCCGGATAGCCCGCGCCGTCCCAGCGCTCGTGGTGCGAGCGCACGACCTCGAGCCCGGTCCCGCGCAGGAACGAGACGCCGCGAAGCAGCTGCTCGCCCAGGACGGTGTGCGTCTCCATCAGCCGCTGCTCGGCCGGCGTCAGCGGCCCCGGCTTCTGGAGGATCCGGTCGGGGATTCCGATCTTGCCGACGTCGTGGAGCATGAAGCCGTACGCGACGCCCTCGTCGTCGACGGTCGCCGGAGCGACGCCGCGCGCGAGCTCCATCGCGTAGTGGTGGACGCGCTGGGAGTGCTGGCCGGTGCCGTGATCCTTCGACTCGAGCGCCCCTGCAAGCGCCGTGACCGTCTCGTGGTAGGCGTCCTGGAGGAGCCGGCGCTGACCGCGCTCGAGCTCCAGCAGATGCCGCAGGTCGCGCGCGTAGAGCAGCAGCTGCTCGTCCGGCCGCTTCTTGCCCTGTGCCCGGAACGGAAGCGCGTGCAGACCGGCAGCCAAGCGCTCGACCACCGCCAGCAGCTCGAGCGGGCTGAACGGCTTCAGGAGAAGTGCATCGGCACCGACCTCCTGCGCCCTCCCCTCGGACGCCGAATCCGAGCCGGTCAGCAGGACGACCGGGATCTCCCGCGTCGCCCGCGCCGACTTGAGCCGCGCGCAGAGCGAGACGCCGTCCAGGCCCGGCATGCTCACGTCGAGCACGATCGCGTCCGGCCGCGCGGCGTCAATCCGGCGCTCGGCGGCCCGGGCGTCGGCGGCCTCGTCGACCTCCACGTCCACGGCCTCGAAGGTCGTGCGGAGGAGGTGGCGGAAGCCGGCGTCGTCATCGACAAGCAGAAGGCGCAGCGGTACCTCCCTATAGAAAAACTGACGGCTACAGAGACCTATCGGTCTCTACCGCAAATAGATGAAGAACCCGGCCCCAGACTTGCGGCCTAGTTTCCCTGCAGAGACCAGCTCTTCGAGCAGCGGGCACGGCGCGTAGCGGTCTTCTTCGAGCCCCTCGCGGAGCACATTCATGATCGCGACGCAGGTGTCGAGGCCGATCAGGTCGGCCAGCGCGAGCGGTCCCATCGGGTGCGCGAAGCCGAGCTTCGCGATCGCGTCGATCGCCTCTGGCTCGGCGACGCCATCGTGCAGCGCCCAGACGGCCTCGTTGATGAACGGCATCAGGATCCGGTTCGAGACGAACCCGGGAAAGTCGTTTGCCACCGCCGGCGTCTTGCCGAGCTCGCGCGCGAGCTCCGTGATCGCCTCGGCGGTCTCGTCGGAGGTCTCCTTGCCGCGGACGACCTCGACCAGCTTCAGCACCGGCACCGGGTTGAAGAAGTGCATGCCGATCACCTTGTCCGCCCGGCTCGTCGCCGCCCCGAGGGTGCTGATCGAGATCGACGAGGTGTTCGAGGCGAGGATCGCGTCCGGCGGCAGCACCTCGTCGGCGCGGTGGAAGAGGTTCGCCTTCACGGCTGCGTCCTCGACGACGGCCTCGATCATAAGGTCGGCGGGTACGAGCACGTCGACCGGCTCTACCCGCGCGAGCACCTCGCCCGGGTCGGGCCCGCCCTTCTCGGCGAGCTTCGTCAGGCTCCCGCGCATCGTCCCGAGCCCGCGCTCGACGGCGCCGGGCGCGGAGTCGTGCAGCGAGACCCGCCGGCCCGAGGCGGCGACGACCTGGGCGATCCCGCCGCCCATCTGGCCGGCGCCGACGACCAGCACATGGCCGAACCGTTCGCTCAAACCTCCACCAAGGCGTCGCTTGCGATGCCGACACAAAGGACGGTCGGGCTCTGCCCGGGCGTTCGTCCAACGCCCGATGGGACGTAGTTGCGACGGCGAAGCAGCATCAGACCTCTAGGAGGATCGCGTCGCCCTGGCCGCCGCCGGAGCAGATCGCGGCAAGGCCGAGGCCCCCGCCGTTGCGGCGCAGCTCGTGCACCATCGTGCCGATGATCCGCCCCCCGCTGGCGCCGATCGGATGCCCCAGCGCGACGGCGCCGCCGTTCACGTTCACGTTCGCCTCGTCGGCGCCGAGCAGCTTCGCCGAGTTCCAGGCGACGGACGAGAACGCCTCGTTGATCTCCACGCGCTCCACGTCGTCGATCGTCTTGCCCGCGCGCTCGAGCGCGATCGCGCCCGCCTTTGCGGGAGTGCGCGCAAGGTAGGCGAAGTCGTCGGCCACGTAGCCCTGCGAGAGGATCGTCGCGAGCGCCTCGAGCCCCCGCTGCTGCGCCCACTCCTCCGAGCAGACGATCACGCAGCTGGCACCGTCGTTGACGCCGGGCGCGTTGCCGGCGGTCGTCGTCCCGTCCGGGTCGAACACCGGCTTCAACGTCGAGAGCTTCTCGACCGTCGTGTCGCGGCGAACCGACTCGTCGGCCCTGACGTCGCCGACCGGCACGATCTCGTCGTCGAAGCGTCCGGCGTCCTGCGCGGCCGCCGCGCGCTCGTGCGAGCGCGCCGCCCACGAGTCCTGCTGCTCGCGCGAGATGCCGAGCTCGCGTGCGACCTTCGAGTTCTGCTGGACCATGTGCAGCCCGTCGAAGGTCGACATGAGGCCGTCGTGGACCATCGAGTCGATCAGCTCGCCGTTCCCCAGGCGGTAGCCGAACCGTGCCTTGTTCAGCAGGTACGGAGCGTTCGACATCGACTCCATCCCACCGGTGACGACCACGTCGACGTCGCCGGCGCGGATCATCGAGTCGGCGATCTCGATCGCTCGGATGGAGGACGCGCAGACCTTGTTGATCGTGTCGGCGGGCGTCTCCTTGGGCAGGCCTGCGCCGACCGCCGCCTGGCGTGCAGGGGCCTGGCCGGCTCCGCCCTGCAGCACCTGACCCATGATCACGTACTGCGGCTCCTCTGCCTCGACGCCGATTCGTTCCAGCGCGGCGCGGATCGCGATCGAGCCGAGCTCCGTCGCCTGGTGGGACGCAAGGCCGCCGCCCAGCTTGCCGAAGGGCGTGCGGACGGCCGAGACGATCACCGAGCGAGACACGGAAAAACCCTAGCGAGTGAAGTCGAGGCCGGGCTCGAGCCGCTCCGCGAAGGCAGCGACGAGCCCGACCGCCGCCTGGACGTCGTCGAGCGAGACGACCTCGGTCGGCGTGTGGATGTAGCGCGTCGCGAGCGAGATCAGGCCGGTGGCGATGCCTGCACGGCTGCCGTAGGCCGCGTCCATGTCCGTGTGCGTCTCGCCGGCGGAGACGTTGATCGCGTACGGGATCCCCTCGGCGTCGGCCGCCGCCACGAGCAGGTCGAAGATCTTCGGGCTGATCGTCGAGCCGCGGTTGATGATCGGGCCGGCGCCGAGCTTCGCCTCGCCGTCGAGCTTGGGGTCACCGTCCGGGATGTCGGTGGCGCCGGTGACGTCGACCGCGAGCGCGACCTGCGGGCGCAGCGAGAAGACGCTCGTCCGGGCGCCGCCGAAGTCGCCGACCTCTTCCTGCACCGCAGCCACCGCGAGCACGTCGCCGGGCGCGCCCCCGGCCTCGGCGACCCGCCGTGCCGCCTCGAGCGCGACGTATGCGCCGAGCCGGTTGTCCAGCGAGCGTGATGCGATCCGGCCCGCCGCCAGCTCGACGGGCTCCCCCGCGATCACCGCGACGTCGCCGATCTGGAGCAGCTCGAGCGCCTCGTCGCGGTTGCGCACGCCGACGTCGACGTGCAGGTCGCCGTGCACGATCTCCAGCTTGTCCGTCGAGCGCCGCGGCCTCGTCCACTTGCGGCCGACGACGCCGGGAACGCGGCCGTTGCGCGTGACGATCTCGACGCGCTGGCCGAGCAGCACCTCGGGTCGGATCCCGCCGATCTGGAGGACGGACGCGAAGCCGTCGTCGTCGACGTGCGTGATCATCAAGCCGATCTCGTCGATGTGCCCGAGGACGGCCAGCAGAGGGCCGTCAGAGGTGCCGGGCACGCGCGCCACGGAAGATCCGAGGGCGTCGCCCGAGACCTCCGCGAACGCCGACGCCGCCTCGCGCCAGACTGCGGCCGGAGCGGTCTCGTAGCCCGACGGGCCGGGCGCGGTGAGCAGGTCTCGGAGGAGCTGCGGGATCGCCATGACCGCGCAGCGTATGCCGTTTGCCGTTCAGCGACGCGGGAAGTCCGCCCCGCAGACGACGAAAGGAGCCGACATGCCCAGCTGGGTTTGGGTGCTGATCGCAATCGGGATCGTGGTGGTGCTCGCCCTCGTGGCGTGGAATGCGTACGGGGCGCGCAGGCGCAAGAGGCTGCGGGAGCGCTTCGGCCCGGAGTACGACCGGACGGTTGCCGACGCGCCGAGCCGGCGTGAGGCCGAGTCCGAGCTCACCGAACGCCAGAAACGGCGCGACGAGCTCGAGATCCGGCCGCTCGAGCCGGACTCGCGTGACCGCTACGCGAGCCGGTGGCACAACAGCCAGGCGAAGTTCGTAGACGCGCCCGAAGACGCCGTCGCGGAGGCCGACACGCTGATCCAGGACGTCATGCGTGACCGCGGTTACCCGGTCGAAGACTTCGACCAGCGCGCCTCGGACCTCTCGGTCGACCACCCGGAGGTGATCTCGAACTACCGCGCGGCGCACGGCATCTCCGTCGCGAACGAGCGCGGCAAGGCCTCCACGGAGGACCTGCGCACGGCGATGGTCCACTACCGGGCGTTGTTCGACGAGCTGCTCGAGCACGAGCCCGCCGAGACGGCCCAGGCGTAGCTGCTTGACGACCGGCCCCGGGTGCGCCTACCCTGAAGCGGATGACTTCCGTCCTGCGCACCTGGGGCTGGGCCTGGCGCCACGAGCGGGGCGGGAGCGTCGCCTGATCTGACCCTAGACGCACATCCCGTTCCGCTCTCAGACCTTCCAGCCGGAGGTCTTTTTGTTTGCCATGAACGCACTGACCGTCATCTCCACCGACTTGCTGACCCCGCTCGGGGCCTACCTCCGCCTGCGCGAAGGCGGGCGCGCGAGCTTCCTGCTCGAGTCGGTCGAGAAAGGCCGCCTCGGGCGGCACTCGTTCGTCGGCTCGGGCTCCCGCCTCGTCGCGTTCGAGGAGGCCGAGTCGTGTGGGCTGCCGGTCGTCGGCTACCTCGGCTACGAGCACGTTGCGCGGCTCGAGCCGACCGTGCCGGTGCCGGACGACGGGCGCAACCTGCCGGAGAGCCGGTTCGTCGTCGCCGAGACGCTCGTCCGCTTCGACCACGGCCTCGGGATGGCCGAGGTGCTCTGCGGAGACCCGACCGCGGTCGCCGAGCTGCTGGAGGGCCCCCAGCCATCCGCCGAGCCGGCCTCGCGGTCGCGCTCCGGCTCGATGCGGCGTCTGCCCTCGCGCCTCGAGTACGAACGGTCGGTCGTGAAGGCGAAGGAGCACATCCGCGCCGGCGACGCCTTCCAGGTCGTCCTCTCGCAGCGCGCCGAGCGCCCGACCTCAGCGAGCGCGCTCGAGCTCTACCGCTCGCTGCGGCGCGTGAACCCCTCCCCGTACCTGTTCCTGCTGGAGCTCGACGGCCTCTCGCTCGTCGGCTCCTCGCCCGAGACGCTGGTCAAGGCCGAGGGTCGCCGCGCCTCGCTGAACCCGATCGCCGGCACGACCCGCCCGGGCGACGGTGACGCCGAGCGGCTGCTCTCGTCCGAGAAGGACCGCGCGGAGCACGTGATGCTCGTCGACCTCGGCCGCAACGATCTCTCGCGCGTCTGCCGGCCGGGCACCGTGCGCGTCGAGCGCTTCCTCGAGCCGGAGCGCTTCTCGCACGTGACGCATCTCGTCTCGGAGGTCGCGGGCGAGCTCCACCCCGAGGTCTCGCATTTCGACCTGCTGCGCGCCTGCTTTCCGGCCGGGACCGTCTCGGGCGCGCCGAAGGTGCGGGCGATGCAGATCATCGCGGAGCTGGAGCGCTACCGCCGCGGCCCTTACGCGGGCGCCGTGCTCTACGCACTGCCCGGCGAGGCGCTCGACGCGTGCATCGCGATTCGGACGGTCGTCCTGCACGACGGCGTCGCGCTCCTGCAGGCCGGCGCCGGGATCGTCGCCGACTCCGACCCGGCCGCCGAGCACGACGAGTGCCTGCGCAAGCTGGCCGCGCTCGAGATGGCGATCGAGCTCGCGGAGGCGCGGGCATGATCCTCCTGATCGACAACTACGACTCGTTCACCTACAACCTCGCGCACCTGTTCGGCGAGCTCGGCGCGGAGGTCGTCGTGCGGCGCAACGACGCGATCGACCCGGACGAGGCCGAGGGTTTGCAGCCTTCGCACCTGGTCGTCTCCCCCGGCCCCGGCCGGCCCTCGGTCGCGGGCGCGACGGTCGAGATCGTCCGACGCCTCGCGCCGACGACGCCGACGCTCGGGGTCTGCCTTGGGCACCAGGCTGTCGTCGAGGCGTTCGGGGGCGAGGTCGGCCAGGCCAAGCGGCTCGTCCACGGCAAGCCGAGCGAGATCGAGCACGACGGCCGCGGGCTCTTCCACGGACTGCCCGAGCGGTTCGAGGCCGGGCGCTACCACTCGCTCGCCGCGACGATGATCCCGGACGCGCTCGAGGTCTCGGCCACCTGCGCCGAGGGCGAGGTGATGGCGGTGCGCCACCGCGAGCTGCCGGTCGACGGCCTCCAGTTCCACCCCGAGTCGGTGCTCACGCCGACCGGGCCCGAGCTGGCGCGCAACTTCCTGGAGGGCGCGCGATGACGGTGCAGCAGGCGCTCGCGCGGCTGCTCGACGGCCACGATCTCTCTCGCGAGGAGGCCCGCGAGGTGATGAACGAGATCATGGTCGGCGACGCGACGCCCGCCCAGATCGGCGGCTTCCTCGTCGCGCTGCGGCTGAAGGGCGAGACGCCGGACGAGATCGCCGGCTGTGCCGAGGCGATGCGGACGCACGTGCTCTCGGTGCACCCGAAGCGCGACGACCTGGTCGACACGGCCGGCACGGGCGGCGACGCCGCGCGCACGATCAACATCTCGACCGCTGCGGCCCTCGTCGCTGCTGCGGCCGGCGCGGGCGTGGCGAAGCACGGCAACCGCGCGGTCTCGTCGGCGTCCGGATCCGCCGACGTCCTCGAGGCGCTCGGCTTCCAGCTGGAGCTGCCGCCCACGCAGATCGAGCGCTCGATCGACGAGCTCGGCTTCGGCTTCCTGTTCGCGCCGACCCACCATCCGGCGATGCGGCACGCGGCGCCGGTGCGCCAGGAGCTTGCTGCCCGGACGGTCTTCAACGTGCTCGGCCCGTTGACGAACCCCGCCGGCGCGCGGGCGCAGGTGGTCGGCGTCTACGCGCCGTCGCTCGTCCGGACGATCGCGGAGGTCCTCGCGCAGCTCGGCGCGCGGCGCGCCTTCGTGGTTCACGGCGCCGCCGGCATCGACGAGCTCTCGCCGGCAGGGCCGAACCTCGTCTGCGAGGTCGTGGACGGCGGCGTGCGCGAGCGCGAGATCGACCCGCTCGAGCTCGGCGTCGAGCGCTGCTCGCCCGAGGAGCTGCGAGGCGGGTCGCCGCGCGACAACGCCGAGGCGATCCGCGCCGTCTTCCGGGGCGAGAACGGCGGTAAGCGCTCGGCGATCCTGCTCAACGCGGCCGGCGCGATCGCGGCGGCCGGCCACGCAGCCGATCTGCGCGAAGGGCTGGAGCTCGCGCGGGAGGCGGTCGACTCCGGCGCAGCCCTGGAGCGGCTTGACGCCCTGGTCGCGTTTTCGCAGGCGGCGGAGGTCAGCGCCTGATGGGCCGCTTCCGCGACGCGCTCGCCGGCGACGGCCTCGCGGCCATCGCCGAGGTGAAGCGCCGCTCGCCGTCTGCCGGCGACCTGCGGCCGGGCGCCGATCCCGCCGTGCTCGCAGCGTCGTTCGAGCGCGCCGGCGCGTCCGCGGTCTCCATCCTCGTCGACGAGCGCTTTGCCGGCTCGCCCGCGGACCTCGCGGCGGCGCGAGAGGTGGCCGGCCTGCCGCTGCTGGCCAAGGGCTTCTTCTCGACGCGCGCCGCGCTCGAGGATCTGCGCGGCCTGGGAGCGGACGCCGTGCTCCTGCTCCTGCGCGACCTCGACGACGCGCAGATGGGCGCGTTGCTCGGCGCCGCAGACGAGCTCGGGCTCGACGCGCTCGTCGAGGCGCACGACGCTGAGGAGCTGCGACGGGCGGTGTCGCTCGACGCACAGGTGATTGGGATCAACGCGCGGGACCTCTCGACCTTCGAGATCGACCGGAGCGCGCAGCTCGAGCTCGTCGGGGCAGCGCCGAGCGACCGCGTCGTCGTCGCCGAGAGCGCGATCGCGGCCCGTGCCCACGGCGCCGAGGCCGAGCTCGCCGGCGCCGACGCGATTCTCGTCGGCTCGACGCTGATGCGCGCCGCCGACCCGGCCGCGAAGCTCGAGGAGCTGCTCGCGCGGCCGCTCGTCAAGGTCTGCGGCCTGACGCGCGAGGAAGACGTGGCCGCGGCGGCAGAGGCCGGGGCCGACCTCGCCGGCTTCATCCTCGCGCGCGAGACGCCGCGCCGTGCCGCGGGCGTGCTGCCCGTACCCGACACGATGCTGAGCGTCGCTGTGCACGTCGGCGAGATCACCGACGACGGCGCCGACCTCGTCCAGCTGTACCCCCGCGAGAACGGGCACCGAGGGCGGGAAGGTGTGCTGCTCCGACACGGCCGCGAGGTCGCGCGGGTCGTCGACCGGGAATGGCACGCGGACGATCCGGAGCATCTCGAGCGCGCGAGCGCCGCAAAGGGCCGCGTGATGCTCGCGGGCGGCCTCTCGCCCGAGAACGTCCGTGACGCGATCGAGCGCGTCCGACCGTGGGCGGTCGACGCGAGCTCGAGCCTCGAGCTCGAGCCGGGAATCAAGGATCACACGCGCGTGCGCGAGTACGTCGAGGCGGTCCGGTGCAGCTGACGTACGGCGAGTACGGCGGCCGCTTCGTGCCGGAGACGCTGATCCCGGCGCTCGACGAGCTCGACGCCGGGTGGCGCGAGGCCCAGGACGACCCGTCGTTCCGCGCGGAGCTCGACGAGCTCGGCCGCACCTACGCCGGACGGCCGACGCCCCTCACGCTCGCCGAGCGGTTCGCGCCCGGCAAGCGCCTCTACCTGAAGCGCGAGGACCTGCTGCACACGGGCGCGCACAAGCTGAACAACGCGCTCGGCCAGGCGCTACTGGCGCTGCGGCTCGGCAAGCGCCGCATCGTCGCGGAGACAGGCGCCGGCCAGCACGGCGTCGCGACCGCCACCGTCTGCGCGCGCTTCGGCCTCGAGTGCGTCGTCTACATGGGCGCCGAGGACATGCGTCGGCAGCGGCCGAACCTCGAGCGCATGGCGCTGCTCGGCGCCGAAGTGCGGCCCGTCGAGTTCGGCACGAAGACGCTGAAGGAGGCGACCAGCGAGGCGATCCGCGACTGGATCGCCAACGTCGAGGACACGCACTACCTGATCGGCTCGTGTGTCGGCCCCGCGCCGTACCCCGAGATCGTGCGCGAGCTGCAGTCGGTGATCGGCCAAGAGGCGCGTGGGCAGATTCTTGACGTCGAGGGCCGGCTGCCGGAGGTCGCGCTCGCGTGCGTAGGCGGCGGGTCGAATGCGATCGGCCTCTTTGCAGGCTTCGTCGACGATGCCGAGGTGCGGCTCGTCGGCGTCGAGGCCGCCGGCGCCGCGTCGCTCGGGTCGGGGCGTCCGGCGGTGCTGCACGGCTCGCGGTCGTCCGTGCTCGCGGACGAGGACGGGCAGGTACTCGACGCCGAGTCGATCTCAGCCGGGCTCGACTATCCGGGGGTCGGGCCGGAGCACGCGTTCCTGCGCGACAGCGGCCGGGCCGAGTACGTAGGCGCGAGCGACGGGGAAGCGTCCGACGCGCTCCGCCGACTGGCGCGAACGGAAGGGATCCTCCCCGCGCTGGAGCCGGCGCACGCACTCGCGCGCGTAGCGGAGCTCGAAGAGGAACTGGTGCTCGTCTGCCTCTCCGGCCGCGGCGACAAGGACCTCGCCGAGGTCGCGAGCCGGTGAGCCCTCGGGCGCAGGGCGAAGCGGCGGGACCCATCCCTAGCCCCCACCCACCCGGGGAAATCGAAGGTAGCGGCGAACAGCGCGCGGGTGTGTCACGGGGGCGTGACGAATCTGTGCCGGTTCGTCCCAAGGCGCTCGTCATCTACCTGATGTGCGGACCGGACACGCCGGAGCTGGCGCAGGCCGCGGTCGAGGGCGGTGCCGATCTCGTCGAGCTCGGGTTCCCCTTCTCCGACCCGCTGGCGGACGGGCCGGTCATCCGCCGCGCGGCCGAGCGGGCGCTCGCGCAGGGAATGCGTACCGCCGCCTGTCTCGAGTGCCTCGCCGCCACCCGCGAACGGCTCCCAGATACGCCACTCGTCCCGATGACCTACTCGTCGCTGCTCGAGGCGCACGGCTGGGAGCGGTTCGCCGAAGAGGCCCACGACGCGGGCGCGACCAGCCTGATCGTGGCCGACCTGCCTGCGGGCGAGCGGCCCGAGATCCGCCGGGTCCAGCTCGTCGCGCCGACCTCGACCGACGAGCGGCTCGCGCTCGCCGCGGCGCACACCGACGGCTGGCTCTACCTCGTCACCGTCACCGGCACGACCGGGGCGCGCGACGAGCTGTCTCCCGCGCTCGCCGGGCTCGTCGAGCGTGCACGCGCCCGGACGGAGCTCCCGCTCTACGCCGGGTTCGGGATCTCGACGCCGGATCACGCCAGCGCGGCCGCCCGGCTCGCCGACGGGATCGTCGTCGGCTCGCGCGCCCTGGAAGTGGCCGACGCCGGCCCCCCAGCCCTCGCAGGCTACGTCGCCTCGCTCCGCGAAGCGCTCGACGCGACCTGAAGCACGAGCGAGCCGCGCACGTCGCCGCGGCGCAGCCGCTCGAGTGCCTCGTTCGCCTGCGCCAGCGGCAGGACTTCGACCTCGGTTCGCACCGGCACGCGCGGCGCGAGCTCGAGGAACTCACGGCCGTCCTCGCGCGTGAGGTTCGCGACCGACCGCACCGACCGCTCCTCCCAGAGCAGCTCGTACGGGAACGACGGGATGTCGCTCATGTGGATTCCGGCGCAGACGACCACGCCGCCCTTGGCCAGCACGCGTAGCGCAGCCGGCACGAGCTCGCCGGCGGGAGCGAACAGGATCGCCGCGTCCAGCTCCTCCGGCGGCGGTTCGTCAGAGCCGCCCGCCCACTCCGCGCCGAGCTCGCGCGCGAACGCCTGCGTCTCGAGATCGCCCGGCCGTGTGAACGCGAACACACGTCGCCCTTGCCAGCGCGCGACCTGCGCTACGAGGTGGGCCGACGAGCCGAAGCCGTAGAGGCCGAGCCGCTCGGCGTCGCCGGCGAGCCGCAGCGCCCGGTAGCCGATCAACCCGGCACACAGGAGCGGCGCCGCGTGCACGTCGTCGTACTCGTCGGGCAGCTCGAGGCAGAAGCGCTCGTCGGCCACGGCGCACTCGGCGTAGCCGCCATCGAGCGTGTAGCCCGTGAACAGGGCGCCGTCGCAGAGGTTCTCCCGGCCGCTCAGGCAGTATCGGCACAAGCCGTCGGTCCAGCCGAGCCACGGGACGCCGAGCCGCCGGCCGTCGGGCGCCTCCCCCACGAGCTGGTGCCCGAGCACGAGCGGCAGCTTCGGGTTCGGCAGCTCGCCGTCGACGACGTGCAGATCGGTCCGGCAGACGGCGCAGGCGCGGACCCGCAGCAGCACCTGGCCCGGACCGGGCTTCGGGTCGGGCAGCTCGCGCTCGACGAGCGGCTTCCGCGGCTGCTCGAGCACCATTGCTCGCACGACCTGTCAGCCTAGGGAACGTGCTCGCCTTCGTCGACGCGAACAATGTCCGCCGCTCCCAGTGGCCCAACCTGACCGACGAGGAGCTCGTCGAGCGCACGCGGGACTGGGCGGTGCGACACGGCCACGAGCTGGTGGTCGTGTTCGACCGCGAAGCGCCCGGAGGCGTCGTCGGCCCCCGGAAGCTCGACGACCACACGACGCTCGTCGGCTCCGGCGGCGAGAGCGCGGACGACTGGCTGATCCGCGAAGTCCCGGGCCGCAGCGGCGCCTGGCTCGTCACCTCCGACCGCGCGCTCCGCGAGGCCGCCGGCGGGAGCGCCGACCGGCTGATCGGCGGTGGCTCGTTTCTGCGCGAGCTCGACGATTGAGAGCGGGGCGAGCGGGAACTGAACTCGCATGAACACGCGGCTGCGCGCTGCCGCGGCGGGCGCCGCCGCGGCGACCGTCTGGGGGCTCGCCGAGCCGTTCGACCAGCGGTTACTCGGCTGTGACTACTCGGATGTCGCGGTGCTCGGGAAGGCGGTGACGCGCGGTCCCGGCTGGCGCGCCGCCGGGTTCGCGATCCATGCGGCGAACGGCGCCGTCTTCGGGCTCGTCTTCGACGAGCTTCGCCGCCAGGTCCCGGTCGGCCCGCGCAAGCTCGCTGTCGCGATGGCTCTGGCCGAGCACGCGTCGCTCTACCCGCTCTGCGCGGTGATCGACCGGTACCACCCCGCGCGCGGCGAGCCAGGGATCCCGCCGCTGCTGACGAACCCGCGCGCGTACACGCAGGCGACATGGCGCCACCTGCTCTTCGGCGCGGTGCTCGGGAAGCTCGCCGCGTGAGAGCGGTCGCGGTGCGCGGACTAGCCGTCGCGGAGTGACCAGTCGAACGGGATCTCGTCCGAGTGCGGGTCGATACGGTACTTGTCGGGGTTGTCGCGGTCGTAGGCGCGCGTCGGGAAGTTGACGATCAGCGCGTCCTCGTCGCCCCAGTTGTGGTCGGCGTGCCAGACGCCCGGCGGGATCGCGAGCAGGCTCGGCGCCTCCCCGGAGAGCCAGTGGACATCGACCTGCCCGTGTGTCGACGAGCCGTCGCGCCCGTCGTAGAGCACCACGCGCACAGAGCCGTGCACGATCAGGTAGCGGTCGGACTGGAGCTGGTGCATCCCCCAACCCTTGATCCGGCCGGGACGGATGCCGACGGCGTACGCGTAGACGACGGGCTCGCGCCAGAACTCGTGGTCGAAGTTGACGATCTCGAAGAGCGAGCCGCGGTGGTCGACGTGCGGCTCGAGCCGGACGGCCTGGACGCCTTCGATCCGGCTGCGCGGGCGGCCGTCGCCGTCGACTGTCGGCACGTCGCGCGTCCCCAGAGGCGTCACCTCCATCGGCGGACCCTATCCCCCGGTCGACGAGAAGTGCTGGTAGTCCGGGGAGCCGGTCCAGCGGCCTCCCCACCACCAGCCGGACTGCGCGAACGCATTGACCAGCAGGCCGCCGTGAACGGCCATTCCGCGCCGGTAGCGCGAGCGGTCGAGGTAGGCGCGGCCCGCGCGCGGATGGACGCGGCCCCCTTCGAGGTACGGGTTCTCGACCGGGTTGACGTCGATCGCGAGCCCGTAGGCGTGTACCGACCAGTGCTTCGGCCCGGACGCGACCGCGTAACGGCAGTTGAACGCCGCGGTGTTGTCAGCCTCGAGCGAGCGCTCGTCGCTGCCGCCGTAGGCGTCGATTGGCCGCATGCGCCGGATCGGGAAGTGCGCGGCGTAGAGCTGCGAGAAGACGCGCGTCAGCGGCGAGACCGCCCGGACGTTCACGACGAGCGTCCCCGCGTGGGGGCGGCCGTCGAAGCCCCAGTAGGTCAGGCGCAGACGCCGCAGCTGGGCCGGCACGACCGGGCAGCCCGCGTGCCAGGAGTGCGGCAGCTGCACCGCCGTCACGCGCGAGACCGAGTGGTTGAAGGGCGGAGCCTGGAGTACGAGCGCGGCGAGCAGAACGGCGGCCATCGCCCGTAGTGTGAAGGCCCGTGAAGCTGCTCGTAACCGCCCTCGCCATCCTGGCCGCAGGGGTCTCCACGTCGGCCGGCGGTGCCACCTCCGCCGCCTGCGCGCCGACCTTCGCCGGCCGGCTCGACACCGGCAACTCGATGCAGCTGATCACGGTCGTGGCGTCGAGGCGCGCCTCGACGCAGGGCGCGTTGCGCCTCTGGACGAAGCCCGCCGGCTGCTGGCGTCAGTCAGCCGGCCCGTGGACGGCGTGGCTCGGCGGCAACGGCACCTCGCCGGCCAAGCGCGAGGGCGACCGGCGCACGCCCACGGGGATCTTCGGCTTCCTGCCGACGATGTACGGCCTCTCGCCGAGCCCAGGCGTCCGCTACCGCTACCACCGGATCATCTGCGGCGACTGGTGGGTCGAGGACCCCGCTTCGCCCTACTACAACCGCTTCCGCCACGTCCCGTGCGGGTCTCGGCCGCCGTTCCGGACGACCAGCGAGGACCTGTCCCGCTCGCCGACCGCCTACCAGCACCTGGCGGTCATCGCCTACAACACGAGCCCGGTCGTCCCCGATCGCGGCTCCGGGATCTTCTTCCACGTGAGCACCGGGCGGCCGACGCTCGGCTGCTTGAGCCTGCCGCGCCCGCAGCTGATCGCGGCGCTGCGGTGGTTGCGGCCCGCGGCGGCGCCCCTGATCGCGATTGGCACCGCCGCGGACCTGCTGAGCGCCAGCTCGTAGAGACGTCGGCGCCGGGCGGCCGACGCGGGAGCCTGCTTCGAGGGAATTGCGGGTTTCCCGTAGCGGCGGATCCGCGCGCGTCCCGATGGCGCCGCACCGGCTCGGCCGCACACTGCGGGCATGAAGACGAGCTACGGCGTGGTCTGGCGCACCGGCGAACGGCCGCTCGCGCGCGGGAAGCTGGAGCTGCTGCCGCGCGTCGTCCGGCTCGACGGGCTCGCGGGCGAGGAGCGCGTGACGCTCGAGATCCCGTACGAGGAGCTCGACGGAATCCACACGGGCCGCACGAGCGCCGAGCGGCTGAACGGCCACCCGACGCTCGTGCTAGAGCCTCGAGGCCGAGAACCGATCGTCGTCTCGGCCGTTGCGCAGACGGGCGTGCTCGCAGAGATCACCGAGCACGTCGCGAAGCTGACGCTGGGCTAGAGCAGCATCCGCGCCGCGCGCGCGGCGACGACGTCCTCTTGCGCGTGGACGACCCAGGCGCGCACGTCCGAGTCCTCGCTCGCGACGTCCGCGTCGGGCTGCGCGTCGCCGTTCGCGGCGGAGTCGAGCCGGACGCCCAGGTGGACGAGACGCTCGCAGACCCGCTCGCGGACGAGCGCAGAGCCCTCGCCGATGCCGGCCGTGAAGACGAGCGCGTCGAGCCCGCCCAGCGCAGCGGTCATCGCGGCGACCGCGGTCGCGACCCGGTAGCAGAAGACGCCGAGCGCGAGCCTTGCGCCGGGATCATCGGATGCTTGCAGTTCGTCGACCCGAGTCGATCCGCCCAGGGCGAGCAGCCCCGACTCGTGCTGGAGCGCCTGCTCGAGGCTCTCGCGCGACTCGGCGCCGTGGCGGAGCAGGAACAGCAGGATCTCGGGGTCGATCGAGCCCGGCCGCGTCGCCATCGGCACGCCCTCGAGCGGCGTGAAGCCCATCGTCGTGTCCACCGAGCGGCCGTCCTTCACGGCCGTCACCGAGCAGCCGCCGCCGAGGTGGCAGACGACGAGCCGCGGCACCCGCACACGCTCCGCCGACCACGCGACGGAGAGACCGTGGAAGCCGTAGCGTCGGATCGCGTGGTCCTCGCGCCAGCGGCGCGGCAGCGCGTAGGTCGAGGCCACCTCCGGGATCGTCGAGTGGAACGCCGTGTCGAAGACGGCCACGTGCGGGACGTCCGGCAGCTCCGCACGTGCCTGGTCGATCGCCTCGAGCGCCGGCCTGTTGTGCAGCGGAGCGAGCTCGGACGCCCGCTCGAGGTCGGCGCGCACCTCGTCGTCGATCACGACCGGCTCGCGCAGCCACGGGCCGCCGTGGACGACGCGGTGCGCGGCCGCGTCGACCGGGGGCGCCTCCGAGAGCGACGCGACCGGTGACGTCGAGTCGTCGTCGGCGACGACCGAGAGCTTCAGAGACGTCGACCCCGCGTTGACGACGAGAATCGTCAGCCCGGCCACGTCCAGCCGGCGATCTCGGGGTCGTCCTCCCCGTGCTCGCGCGTGTAGGCGCGGGCGCGCAGGCGGCGGTCCTCGAGCTCCTGGCGCAGCGGCCCGCACGAGTTCGCCAGGCTGGGCACCCGGTCGAGCACGTCGATCGCGAGATGGAAGCGGTCGAGGTCGTTCAGCATGACCATGTCGAACGGGGTCGTCGTCGTGCCCTCTTCCTTGTAGCCGCGCACGTGCAGGTTGTCGTGGTTGCGGCGCCGGTACGTGAGCCGGTGGATCAGCCACGGGTAGCCGTGGTAGGCGAAGACGACCGGCCTGTCCGTCGTGAAGATCGCGTCGAACTCGCCGTCCGGCAGCCCGTGAGGGTGCTCGGTCTCCGGCTGCAGGCGCATCAGGTCGACGACGTTCACGACCCGCACCTTCAGCTCCGGCAGGCGCTCGCGGAGGATCGCGGTCGCGGCGAGCGTCTCGAGCGTCGGGATGTCGCCGCAGCACGCGAGCACGACATCGGGCTCGGCGCCGGCATCGTTCGAAGCCCACTCCCAGATCCCGATCCCGCGCGTGCAGTGGACGATCGCGTCGTCCATCGACAGGTAGTTGAGCGCCGGCTGCTTGCCCGCCACGATCACGTTCACGTAGTTGCGGCTGCGCAGGCAGTGGTCGCCGACCGAGAGCAGGCAGTTCGTGTCAGGCGGCAGGTACACGCGGATGATCTCGGCCTTCTTGTTCACCGCGTGGTCGATGAAGCCGGGGTCCTGGTGCGAGAAACCGTTGTGGTCCTGGCGCCAGACGTGCGACGAGAGCAGGTAGTTGAGCGACGCGATCGGGCGGCGCCACGGGATGTGCCGCGTCACCTTCAGCCACTTGGCGTGCTGGTTGAACATCGAGTCGACGATGTGGATGAAGGCCTCGTAGCAGTTGAAGAGCCCGTGCCTGCCGGTGAGCAGGTAGCCCTCGAGCCAGCCCTGGCAGAGGTGCTCGCTCAACACCTCGATCACCTGCCCCTGCCGCGCGAGGTCCTCGTCCGTCGGCAGGATCTCCGCCTCCCACTGACGCGGCGTCGCGGCGAAGAGGTCGGCGAGGCGGTTCGACGCAGTCTCGTCCGGCCCGAAGACGCGGAAGTTGTCCAGGTTGCGCGAGGTGACGTCCCGCAGGAATCCGCCGAGCACGCGTGTCGCCTCGCTGAACGTCGTGCCGGGCTCGGCGACCTCGACCGCGTAGTCGCGGAAGTCCGGGAGCCTGAGGTCGCGCAGCAGCGAGC
This sequence comes from uncultured Actinomycetes bacterium, assembly GCA_963765785.1. GTDB lineage: Bacteria > Actinomycetota > Thermoleophilia > Gaiellales > Gaiellaceae > AC-32. The sequence goes on along the minus strand of CAVXXW010000009.1, from coordinate 246,668 downwards.
CGCCGTTCGCGTTGGGGTTCGCGCTCATGCGCCGCTCCTCGCGCGGCGGCAGCTCGAGCAGCTCGGGCAGCGGCTCGCCCTCCTCGGTGAACAGCTCCTCAGGCCGATAGGAGCGCATCCACTCCTCGAGCAGGCGCAGGTGATCCGGGTTCTCGCGCGGGTCGACGATCGGCACCTGGTGGGAGCGCCAGGAGTTCTCGACCGGCTTGCCGTCGACCTCCTTCGGCCCCGTCCAGCCCTTGGGCGTGCGCAGCACGATCATCGGCCACCTGCCGCCCGAGCCGCCCTTCACCTCGGCGATCCCGTCGAGCGCGGCGTCGAGCGCGGCCGCGAAGCGCTCGTGCACGCGGATCGGCTCCTCGCCGTCGAAGCCGCCGGTGACGAGGATCGGCCGGTAGCCGTAGCCCTCCATCAGCGCGACCAGCTCGCGCTCGGGGATGCGGGCGAGCACGGTCGGGTTCGCGATCTTGTAGCCGTTCAGGTGCAGGATCGGGAGGACGGCGCCGTCGGCCTCGGGGTCGAGGAACTTGTTCGAGTGCCAGCTCGTCGCGAGCGGCCCGGTCTCCGCCTCGCCGTCGCCGACGACGCAGCAGACGGTCAGCTTCGGGTTGTCGAACGCCGCGCCGTAAGCGTGGGCGAGCGAGTAGCCGAGCTCTCCGCCCTCGTGGATCGAGCCCGGCGTCTCCGGCGCGACGTGGCTCGGGATGCCGCCCGGGAACGAGAACTGGCGGAAGAGCGCCTTCAGCCCGGGCTCGTCGAGCGTGACGTGTGGATAGAGCTCGGTGTAGGTGCCCTCGAGGTACGCGCAGGCGACGACGCCCGGTCCGCCGTGGCCAGGCCCGCAGATGTAGATCGCGTCGAGCTCACGGGCGCGGATCGCCCGGTTCATGTGCGCCCAGACCAGGTTCAGCCCGGGCACGGTGCCGAAGTGGCCGAGCAGCCGCGGCTTGACGTGCTCCGCGCGCAGCGGCTCGCGCAGCAGCGGGTTGTCGAGCAGGTAGATCTGGCCCACCGAGAGGTAGTTCGCGGCGCGCCAAAAGGCGTCGAGCCGTTCGAGCTCGGAGCTCACCAGCTCTTGAGTGCCCGCTCGGTCGGGGGTGTGCCGACGCGCACGCGCGCATCCACCGCCACGCAGCCGGCGGGACTGGCGATCACCGGGTTGAGGTCGAGCTCGCTCACCTCGGGGAAGTCTTCCGCAAGCCGGCCGAGCCGGTGGACGAGATCCTCCAGCGCGGCGCGGTCGGCGGCGGGCGCGCCTCGGAAGCCGGCGACGAGGCGGCCCGCCTTGCCGCCGGTGACGAGCTCCTCGGCGTCCACGTCGGTGAGCGGCGCGATGCGGAAGGTCGCGTCGCCGATCAGCTCCGCTAACACGCCGCCCGGGCCGAAGGCGACCAGCGGCCCGAAGACCGGGTCCTGCACGACGCCCGCGAGCAGCTCGGTGCCGCCCCGCAGGTACTGCTGGACGATCACCGGGACGCCGATCCGCTCGACCGCCTGACGCACCTGCGCCTCGTCGCCGAGATCGAGCGCAATGCCGCCGGTCTCGGTCTTGTGCGCCCCTGGAGCGGCCGTCTTGACGACGACCGGGTAGCCGATCTCGTCGGCGGCGGCCACCGCCTCGCCGGCGCTTGCAGCCGTGCGCTCGGCGACGAGCGGGATCCCGTAGGCAGAGAGCAGGGTGCGGGTCTGCGCGGGCGGAAGCCAGTCCTCGCCGGCAGCCTCGACGACCGCCATGGCCGCCTCGCGGTCGATCCCATCCAGCTCGGGCACCGTCCCGGCCGGGCGGCGCAGCCACTCGGCGCGGTCGGCGGCGATGCCGAGCGCGCGTGCGGCGGACTCCGGATAGGCGAAGCTCGCGATCTCCGACGCGAGCAGCTCGACGGGTGTGCCCTCGGCGCTCATCACGGCCGCGAGCACGGGCTTGTCGGTCTGGGCCGTTTTCGTGGCGAGGCAGATCGAGTGGGCGATCTCGTCGGCGCCCGCCACGACGGGCGGGACGAAGAGCGCGATCAGCGCGTCGAGCCGCGGGTCGGCGAGCAGCAGCGGGATCACCTGCTCGTAGGTCGCGCCGATGGCGGAGCCGAGCATGTCGATCGGGTTCCCGACGCTGGCGTCGGCAGGAAGGATCTCGCGTAGCCGCTCCTGCGTCTCTTCGGTCGGCTCGATCAGCTCGAGCCCGGCGGCCTCGCAGGCGTCGGCGCAGAGGATCCCCAGGCCGCCCGCGTTGGTGAGCACGCCCACGCGGCGGCCGCGCGGGAGCGGCTGGCTCGAGAGCAGGCCCGCGACGTCGACGAGCTCCTCGAGCGTCTGCGCCCGGAGTACCCCGGCCTGGTGGAAGAGCGCGTCGACTGCGGCCTCGGAACCGGCGAGCGCCGCGGTGTGCGAGCTCGCCGCCTTCGCGCCGGCGGCGGTCGCGCCGCCCTTCATGGCGAGGATCGGCTTCTTGCGGGCCACGCGGCGGGAGAGGCGCGCGAACTTGCGCGGGTTTCCGAACGACTCGAGGTAGAGCAGGACGAGGTCCGTCTCCGGGTCGTCCTCCCACCATTCGAGCAGGTCGTTCGAAGAGACGTCCGCCTTGTTCCCGATCGAGACGAAGGCCGAGAAGCCGAGCCGCGCGGAGCCTTGCTCGAGCAGCGCCAGGCCGAGCGCGCCGGACTGGGACGAGAAGCCGATCCGGCCGGCTGGCAGCGCCCGTGGGGCGAAGGTGGCGTTCAGCCGTGGCTTTAAGGACGCCATGCCGAGGCAGTTCGGCCCGAGCAGGCGTGCGCCATGGGCGCGGACGAGCGCGAGCAGCTGCTCCTGCCGCTCGATGCCCTCGGCGCCGATCTCGGCGAAGCCGGATGAGATCACGCAGATCGCGGGCACGCCCTTGTCGAGCGCCTCCTCGGCGGCCTGCAGCACGTGCGGGCCCGGCAAGCAGATAACCGCCAGGTCAACCGGGTCCGGAATCTCGGTGATCGAGGTATAGGCGCGCACGCCCGCGACCGGCTCACCGCCGAGATTCACCGGGTAGGCGGCACCGTCGAAGTCCGCCTCGAGCACGTTGCGGAAGAGCTCGCCGCCGATCGACCCACGGCGGCGGGAGGCGCCGATCACTGCCACGCTCGCCGGCTCGAAGAACGGCCGCAGCGAGGCGGCGACTGCGACGTGGTCGCGCTCCTCCACGCGCGCCTGGAAGGTCTCCGTCGCGGCAAGCGGGAAGCTCACCTCGATCTCGCCGTGCTCGAGCTCGCGGACGACGTCGAAGCCGGCGCCGGTGAAAACGCTCAGCATCTGCCGGTTCTCGGCCATCACCTCGGCGACGAAGCGAGTGATGCCCGTCTCGCCCGCCCGAGCGGCGAGCTGCTCGAGCAGGCGCGTGCCAATCCCGCGCCCCTGCTCCTCGTCGGCGACGACGAAGGCAGCCTCTGCGACCGACGGGTCGCGCAGGCGCACGTAGTTGGCGATTCCGACGACGCGCTCGCCCAGCCAGCCCGCGAGCACGCCGCGCTCGACCCAGTCGGGATCGAGCAGTGTCTCGGCCAGCGACTCGTCGACCTTGCGGATGCCGTGGAAGCGGAGGTAGAGGCTGCGCTCGGAGAGCCCCTGCAGGAACGCCAGCACCGCCTGGGCATCGGCGGCGGCAGGCGGTCGCAGGCGCAGCGTGCCGCCGTCCTTGAGGATGACGTCGACTGCTGCCTGCTCTCCTGTTGTCGCGGCCATGTGGCCTCCTCACGTCGCGTTGCCGCGAATTCTCGCCGCTCATCAGCCTGCCTGCATCGGGGGTTTTCCCGCAGCTCCGCGGGACGTTCCCGCAGGCGCGAATCCGGCGCCCCCCGGATGTGAGCGAACGCGCGAACGCCGAAGCTGCGAGCACCAAGGAGGTTTCACGATGAAGCAGATCCTCGTCGCCACCGACGGCTCCGAGAGCGCGCAGGAAGCGGTCTCGCAGGCAATCGAGCTCGCCCGCTCGGCCGGCGCGAAGCTCGTGGTCGCCTACGTGCGGCACGCGCCGCTGCCCGTGCTCGGCGAGCCGGTCTACCAGCGGTCGATCAGCCGCGAGCTTCGGCTCGCGGAGGAGACGACGGGCTTGGCCGCGACGCTCGCCTGCGGGGTAGGCGTCGATGCCGAGGCCGAGGTCGTCGAAGGCAACCCGGCCGACCGCATCCTCGAGCTGGCGCGCATCCGGGACGTCGACCTGATCGTGGTCGGCTCGCGCGGACTCGGCACGCTTGCCGGCGCGCTGCTCGGCAGCGTCTCCCGCGAGGTCGTCCAGCGTGCGGACCGTCCGGTGCTCGTCGCGACGCGCCGGGTCGCCCGCCGCCGCGCCGCCTGACCCCGCTGCCAGAGTAGGCTCGTCGTTGTGGAGTCGGCGACGCCGAGCGAGCCCCGGCTGCGCGCCCTGCTGGAAGCAGGGATGGCTCTCGCTTCGGAGCTTTCGCTCGACAGTCTGCTGCAGCGCCTGACCGAGCTTGCGGCCGAGCTGACCGGCGCGCGCTACGCCGCGCTCGGCGTGATCGACCCCTCCGGCTCTCGCCTCGAGCGCTTCATCACGTTCGGCGTCGACGACGAGACGCGCACTGCGATCGGGGACCCGCCGCACGGCCGCGGGATCCTCGGCGCGCTGATCACCGACGCGCGGCCACTGCGGCTGCACGCGATCTCGGACGACCCGCGGTCGGTGGGCCTCCCGCCGAACCACCCGCCGATGAGCTCGTTCCTCGGCGTGCCGGTGCTGCTGCGCGGCGTGGCCTACGGCAACCTTTACCTGTCCGAGAAGGAGGACGGCTCCGACTTCTCGAAGGCCGACCAGGCGCTCGTCGAGCTCCTCGCCGCCCAGGCTGCGGTCGCGATCGAGAACGCGCGGCTATACGAATCGGCGACGCGCTGGTCGCGGCAGCTCGAGTCGCTGATCGAGGTCAGCGCTGCCCTTGCTCGCGAGACGGACCTCGATGCCCTGCTCGACCTCATCGCGCGCCGGCTGCTGGAGCTGCTCGACGCGCGCGTCGTCACGGTCGCCTTGCCCGCCGGCGAGGACGACCTGCTCATCGTCGCCGTCGCCGGCGAGCGCGCGGACGAGCTCGCCGGTTCGACGATGTCTCGGGGCGAGACCAAGGCCGGCCGGGTGCTCGAGCGAGGGCGGAGCGAGCGCATCGACGCGGTGGTGGACGATTCGGAGGTGCACCGCGGCTTCACGCGGAGCTTCGGCGCGCGCGCCGGCATCTGGGTGCCGCTCGTCGTCGCCAATCGGCCGATCGGCGTGATCACCGCGTACGACAAGCAGACGACCCCCGACGCCCGCTTCAACGAGGACGACGTGCGCCTCGCCGAGACGTTCGCCGCGCGGGCCGCGGTCGCGGTCGAGCTGTCCGAGCGGGTCGAGCGCGATGCGCTTCGGCGAGTCGTGGCCGCCCAGGAGCTCGAGCGGCAGCGCCTGGCGCGCGAGCTCCACGACGAGACCGGGCAGGCGCTGACCTCGATCCTGCTCGGCCTGAAGCAGCTCGAGGGCGCCGAGTCGCCCGAGGCCGTCGAAGGGCTGCGCGAGCTCGTCGTCGCCACGCTGCGGGACGTCCGGCGCCTCGCGATCGAGCTGCGGCCGAAGGTGCTCGACGACTTCGGGCTCGTACCGGCGCTCGAGCGACTGACCCAGGAGTTCGCCGAGCAGACGGGGATCACGGTCGATCTCGAGGCGAGCGCCGTCACCGAGCGCCCTCCTGTGGAGGTCGAGACCGCGATCTACCGGATCGTCCAGGAAGCGCTCACGAACGTCGTCAAGCACGCCCATGCACAGCGGGTCAGCGTGCTCGTGACGCGCGCCGGTGGCAGGATCAAGGCCGTGATCGAAGACGACGGCACCGGATTCGACCCGACCGCGACCGACGGCGGCATCGGGCTGATCGGCATGCGCGAGCGGATCGAGTTGCTCGACGGGTCGCTGGTGGTCGAGACGGGCCCGGCGAGCGGTACGACGCTCGCCGTGGAGGTCCCGGCATAGCCACCCGCATCCTGATCGTCGACGACCACGCGGTCGTCCGCTCGGGCCTCCGGCTCGTGCTCGAGGCCGAGGACGACCTGGAGCCTGTGGGCGAGGCCGGCACCGCGCGCGAGGCGATCTTCGAGGCGCGGTCGACGAAGCCCGACGTGATCCTGCTCGACGTGGTGATGCCCGAGCAGAGCGGCCTCGAGGCGATCCCGGCGCTGCTGCACGAGCACCCAGAGACGAAGATCCTCGTCCTCTCGATGCAGGACGACCCGCAGTACGTGCGGGAGGCGTTCGCAGCGGGCGCGAGCGGCTACGTGCTCAAGGAGGCGGCCGACAGCGAGGTCGTGGCCGCCGTCCGTGAGGTCGCGGCCGGCGGGCGCTACGTCCACCCGGAGCTCGGCGCGCGGCTCGTCGCCGCCGAGTCGGAGGAGCGGAGGCGCGCGGAGGAGGATCCGCTCTCGGAGCGCGAGAGCGAAGTGCTGCGCCTGCTGGCGCTCGGGCACACGAACCAGGAGATCGCGAAGCAGCTCTTCATCTCGGTGCGCACCGCCGAGACGCACCGGGCTCACATCATGCAGAAGCTCCGGCTCTCGAGCCGCGCCGAGCTCGTCCGCTACGCGCTCGACCGGGGCCTCTTGGAGGAATGAGAAGGGCCGCCCGCGAGCGGCCCTTCTCTGTGCGACGGAGGAGCTTTTACGCCTTGGCGGCGACTCCGCCGTGCTTGTCGCCGCGCTGCATGAAGGCGAACGCGGGCTTCGGGCTCTCGAGCGCCCCGCCGATCGCGAGGATCTCGAAGCCGATGCCCGCGATGAGCAGGGCGATCCCGACGACGACCCCGAAGAGCGCCATCTGCGTGGCGAAGTAGCTCGTGTTGAGCGCCGTGGTCAGCGCCGTGTAGGTGACCCAGATGTCGCGGCGGCCGTTGCTCACCGGCTGCTGCGTCTTCGGGTCGGCGACCGCGTACTTCGGGTCGTTCGTCGCGCCCAGGCCGTCTGTGTACTTGACCGGCGTGTTGGGCTTGGCGACGTACCGGCCCATCTGCGAGTACGTCAGGCCGGAGGTGGCGCCGAACGTGTGGATCCGCATGTACTTCGCGAAGCACCGCGCCTCGGAGCCCGTGTCGACGAGCTTGTTGGCGACCGAGCAGGTCGGCGTCTCGATCGGCGACGCCGTCATGTTCGAGCCCGCCGCCTTCAGCTGCGAGAACAGCTTCGACTGTGCCTGCTTCGCGGCCGTCACCTCGCCGGCGATCGCCGCCGGGGTCATGTCGGGCGTGCCGGTGATCTGCTCCTGCTTGAGGGAGTCGCTCACCGTCGAGCGGCCGTTCATGCCCATCACGATCGCCGCGATGCCGAAGGCGATCAGGACCGCGCCGGCGACCACCCCGCCGATCTCGAAGAACTTCCTCATCGTTCGCTCCTTCCGTCGCGGTCGCCTTCTGTGCTTGCGACCTTTCGGCGGAGTGTGCGTCGATCGCCTCGCTCCGCCATCGGTAGCGAGCCGGGATCTTGCTGCGGGCGATCCCGGCTCGCGTTGCGGGTTTTCACCTAGGCGACGGCCTCGGCGGCCGCGCGCGCGGCGAGGCCGCGCACGACCAGCACGGGCCGGCGGGCCTCGCGCAGGACCCCGCGCGAGACGCTGCCGAGGAGCGCGCTCGCGAGCGCGCCGTGACCGCGGGAGCCGACGACGATCAGATCGGCGTCGATCAGGTCCGCGTAGGCGACGATCTCGTCGACCGGATCGCCCTTCAACAGCCGCGTGTGGGCGCGGACGCCCTGCTGCTCCGCCTGCTCGCGGACCGCGTCGAGTGGTGCCCCTTCGTCCTCGGTCGGCGTGTGCGACACCGCGACGGTGACGCCGAAGCCGCCGGCGGGTAGAACGTCCACGGCCGGCGCGACGAGCACGAACGTCGCCGTCGCGTCCTGCTCGGCCGCGAGCTCCAGGCCGAAGTCGACCGCCTCCTGCGCGGAGGGCGAGCCGTCCACGGCGATCAGGATGGTCTCCATCGTGGTCCTCCTTCGCGTGGGTGCTCTCCGATCGTTGCGGCAAGCGGGGGCGACGGCATCGGGCCGCGCGCGGGCGCACGCTCGGTAGTTGGCCGCAGGCGAGATCGGCGTCGGACCCGATGGCCTCGCGCGCGCGCGCGAGGACGATGCGGGCACACATCCACGAGAGGAGGAGCCATGGCCCCACACCTATCGGCGGCGAGCGGCACCTCTCGGGCATGTCCGATCGAATCGGTCGCTCAGATCTACGAGTCCGGCGACGAGCTCGTCGTGCTCGTGCGCTTGAGCGGCGGACTGCTCGAGCTCCGTGTGCCCTGCGCGGCGATCCCGCGTGAGAAGCCGCGCCACGTCAACGGCATGAACCCCGACGCGACCCCTTGCTGAGAGGAGGAGCGATGGCCGTCAGCGTCGCAACGAAAGCCCCGCGGCCGCCGATCGAGCAGGTCGCGCTGGAGCCGATCGTCGAGGCGCGGAGCGTCGACAAGGTCTACGACAGGGGCAAGCTCCAGGTGAACGCCCTCCGCGAGGTGTCGTTCGCCGTCAGGCCGGGCGAGATGGTCGCGATCATGGGGCCGAGCGGCTCCGGCAAGACGACGCTCCTCAACTGCCTCTCCGGCCTCGACCGGATCGACGGCGGCGAGGTGCTGATCGAGGGCGTGGCGCTGAGCGAGATGACCGACGAGCAGCGCACCGATTACCGCGCCCGCCGGATGGGCTTCGTCTTCCAGTTCTACAACCTGATGCCGGTCCTGACCGCGGTCGAGAACGTCGAGCTGCCGCTGCTGGTTGCGCGCGTCCCGGCGAAGGAGGCCAGGCGCAAGGCGCTCGAGGCGCTCGAGCTGGTCGGCCTCGCCGAGCGCGCGGGGCACGTCCCGGACGAGCTCTCGGGCGGACAGCGCCAGCGCGTGACGATCGCGCGGGCGCTCGTGAACGACCCGGCGATCGTCTGGGCCGACGAGCCGACCGGCGACCTCGACAGCGAGAACGCGGAGGAGATCGTCGCGCTGATGCGCCGCCTCAACCGCGAGCGCGGACTGACGTTCCTGATCGTCACGCACGACATCGGCGTCGGCCGCGCAACCGACCGCATCGTCCGCATGGTCGACGGCCGAATCGTCGAGCAGCAGCTACTGGAGGTGATGAGCTGATGGTCGCCCGGGCGACAATCGCCGAGATCGACTTCGTCCGCATGGGGCTCGAGGAGTCCACGGAGCTCTTCCGCGACTCCGTCGTGTCGGCGCTGCGCGAGCAGGACGGTTACGAGGGCTGCTTCGTCCTCGTCTCGAAAGAGGGGCAGGCGCTCGCGCTGACGTTCTGGCACGACGAGGAGGCCGCGGACGCCGGCGTGCAAGGCGGCCGGAGCTTCTACGCGGAACAGATCGAGAAGTTCGTGACGATCTACCGCTCGCCCCCGGGACGGGAGAGCTACGACGTCGTCGTGGCCGACTTCCCGGCGCTGGCGGTCGCTGTCTAGGAGGCGCGCCGTGACCAAGATCTTCGGCATTCCGGTCGGCGGCCTGACTGCCGTCCTCATGATCCTGCTCGCCCTCGCGCTCGCGGTCGTCGCCGCGCTCGCCGTGCGCAACCGCGTCTTCCTACGCCTGGGCATCCGCAACGTCCGCCGCCGACGCGGCCGGACCGTCCTGATCGTCACGGGCCTGATGCTCGGCACGACGATCATCGCGGCCGCGCTCGCGACCGGCGACACCATGAGCCACACGATCCGCTCCGCGGCGACGACCTCGCTCGGTCAGACCGAAGAGGTGGTCGCGGCGCGAGGCGTCGGCGCCGCGCTAGCCAGCGGCAGCAGCGGCACCGGCGGCCTCTACTTCACGCGGGGCTTCGCCGACGTCGTCGCCCGCGAGATGCGTCCAAGCGGCCTCGTCGACGGCATCCAGCCGGTGATCGTGAGCCCGATCGCCGTACAGGACACGGACAGCCGCCAGACCGAGCCGCGCGTGACCCTGTTCGCCACCGACCCGAAGTACATGAACGGCTTCGGCCAGATTCGCACGACCGCGGGGCAACCGGTCTCCCTGGCCGACCTCGGGCCCGGCGAGATCTACCTCAACGCAAAGGGGGCGGACAAGCTCAATGCCCACCCGGGCGACATCGTGCAGCTCCTGTCCGGCAACTCGGTCTCGACGGCTCGCGTCAAGTCGATCGTCCGCTACGCGGGCGGCGGGACGGACGGCGCAGGCGTGCTGATGCCGCTGCCACCGGCACAGAGCCTGCTCGGCAAGCCCGGCATGGTGAATGCATTGTTCGTCTCGAACACGAACGGCGTCGCCGGGACCGACGCCGTGATGAAGCTGCTCCAGCCGCGAGTCGCTCCGATCGGGCTCGAGGCCGACAACACCAAGCAGGACGCGCTCGACCAGGCGAACGCCGGTGGCGCGGCCTTCATGTCCTTCTTCACGACGTTCGGCTCGTTCTCGATCGCCGCCGGAATCCTGCTGATCTTCCTGATCTTCGTCATGCTCGCCGCCGAACGGAGGGGCGAGCTCGGCATCGCCCGCGCGGTGGGGACACGACGCCAGCACCTCGTCCAGATGTTCCTCTTCGAGGGCCTGGCGTACGACCTGCTCGCGGCGCTCGTGGGCGTGCTGCTGGGCGTCGCGATCGCGTACGGCATGGTGCTGGCAATGGCTGCAGCGTTCTCGGGCGTCGAGGACCTGACGATCTCGTACTCCGTGAGCGCGACGAGCCTGTTGCTCGGCTACGCGATCGGCGTGCTGCTGACGCTCGCCGTCGTCGTCTTCTCCGCGCGGCGCGTCAGCCGGATGAACATCGTCACGGCGATCAGGGACCTACCGGAGCCGCCGGCCGAGAAGGGCCGCAAGCGCCGGTGGATCCCCGGCGCGATCGGCGTGATGGCGGGCGTCTTCCTCGCCGTCTCCGGGATCGGCTCGAAGGACGCGGTCGTGCTCGGCTTCGGCGTCTCGCTCGTCGTACTGAGCCTCGTCCCGCTGCTGCAGCTCGCCGGGCTGCCCGAGCGGGCGGTCCACACCGGCGCCGGCCTCGCGCTCGTCTGCTGGTTCGTGCTCCCGATCAGCCGCTGGCTATTCGGCGAGATGAAGGTCAACTTCTCGATCTTCCTGCTCGGCGGGCTGATGATCGTGCTCGGCGCATCCTGGACGATCATGTACAACGCCGACGTCCTGCTCGGCGCGCTGGCCACGGCGACGGCCCGGAGCCGCGGGCTCGCGCCCGTGTTGCGGATGGCGATTGCCTACCCGCTGCGGAGCCGCTTCCGCACCGGCGTCACGCTCGCGATGTTCACGCTCGTCGTCTTCACGCTGGTCGTCGGCTCGACGACCTCGGGCGCGTTCACGAACGCCTTCAACGACATGCAGGTGTTCGGCGGCGGCTTCGACGTCCGTGCGACGAGCTCGCCGGCGCAGCCGATCGCCAACATGTCCGCGGCAGTCGCGCGCACACGGGGCCTGAAGCGGAGCGACTTCACCGTCATCTCGAGCGAGTCGACGCTGCCGGTGAAGGCGCGCCAGCTCGCAGTGAAGAGCAAGGAGGAGTCGTACGTCGTCAACGGGGCCGACGACGCCTTCCTCGAGCACACGACCTACAAGCTCGCCGCCCATGCGTACGGCTACGCCTCCAGCAAGGACGTCTGGAACGCCGTGCGCACACACCGGAACCTGGCGGTCGTCGACCAGTTCGTCGTGCCTCGGAAGGCGAACTGGAACTTCGGCCCGGCGCCGACGAAGTTCCAGCTGAAGGGCTTCTACCTCGAGGACGAGCAGTTCCACCCGGTCAAGATGACCGTGCGCGACCAGCAGACCGGCAAGCGGCTGACGCTCACGGTGATCGGCGTGCTCTCCGACAGCGCTCCGACGTTCATGGGCGGCGTCTGGACGTCACAGCGCTCGCTCGCGCCGGTCTTCGGCAACCGCGTCCTCCCCACGATCCACCTCTTCGCGCTCCGGCCGGGCGTCGACCCGAAGGCGACCGCGCACACGTTGGAGTCGGCTTTCCTGGCGAATGGCATGCAGGCCGACGCGCTCAAGGACGTGCTCCACGACCTCGTCGCGGCGAACGTGACGATGAACCGGATCGTGATCGGGTTCATGGGCCTCGGCCTGATCGTCGGTGTGGCCGCGCTGGGCGTGATCACGGCCCGCGCCGTGGTCGAGCGGCGGCAGCAGATCGGCGTGTTGCGCGCGATCGGCTTTCGCAAGCGGATGGTGCAGCTGAGCTTCCTGCTCGAGTCGTCGTTCGTCGCATTGACCTCGATCGTCGTCGGCACGACCCTCGGGCTGATCGTCGCGCACAACGTGATCAGCGACTCCGCGAGCACGCCGAGCTGGTCGAACCTCACGTTCGACGTCCCGTGGGTCAACCTCGGGATCATCTTCGGCGCCGTCTACCTGGTCGCACTCGCCACGACGTGGCTGCCGGCGCTTCGGGCCTCGCGGATCTATCCCGCAGAGGCCCTGAGGTACCAGTGAGCGCACAGGCAGCGGAGCGCTTCGACCCGGCCTCGCTCTTCGGGCGCGTGCTGGCGGGGGCAGACGGCAGCGAGGCCGGCCTCGAGGCGACGCGGCAGGCCGCGCGCCTAGCCGCACCCGGTGGCGACCTCGAGATCTTCACCGCCGTGCAGCTCGCCGAGGCGAGCCGGACCGGCTTCTCGGCGCAGCGGGTGGCCGAGGAGCTGGAGCACGCGGCGGCCGAGGCGAACCGCCGCGCGCGCGAGCTCGCCGGCCCGGATGCGACCGGACGCGTCGTGGACGGCCCGGCGTTGCGGTCGATCCTCCACGAGCTCGAGGAGACGCGGGCCGGGCTCGTGGCCGTCGGCACGCACGGCCACCGGCGCGCATCAGAAATCGTGCTGGGCGGTGTCACGGGCGAGCTCCTGCACGTCGCGCCGTGCTCGGTGCTCGTCGCGCGGCCGCCTGCCGACCCCACGCGCTTCCCGCAGGCGATCGTCGTCGGGAGCGACGGCTCCGAGTGCGCCGAGCTCGCGGTCGGCGTCGCCGAGCACCTCGCGCGGAGGTTCGACGCCGGCCTGCGGGTCGTCACCGCCGAGGACCATCCCGTGCCCGCGCTCGTCGAGGCCAGCCGCGAGGCCGACCTGCTGCTCCTCGGCAGCCGGGGCCTGCGCGGGCTGAAGGCGCTCGGGTCGGTGTCGGAGCGCGTCGCGCACCAGGCGGCCTGCTCGGTGCTGATCGTCCGCACACGGGCGGGCTAATGCAGCCCGCCCTAGGCATTCGCGCCGGGCGAGGTCGCCGAGGCGCTCGAAACCAACCTCGAACGCGGCCTCGTCGCCGACGAGGCCATCGCACGTCTCGTCCGGGATCGGACCGAACCGCCCGCGAGAGCAGGAGCGTCCGAGCTACTTGCGGATCCTCCTCCGACAGCTGTTCGACCCCCTCGTCGCCCTGCTCGTCGCCGGACGGCGGTCTCGATCGCGATCGGCGACGTCGGCGAGGGCGTCGCGATCGCGGCCGTGCTCGTCTTCAACGCGGCGCTCGGCTTCTGGCAGGGGCAACGGCCGAGCGCGCTATCCTTGCACTCTCCGAGGCGTTCACCCAGCAGGCGACCGTGATCCGCGACGGCGCGGTGACGGAGATCCCGGCGGAGGACGTCGTCCCGGGCGACGTGCTGCTCGTGCTCGAAGGCGAGCGCGTCGCGGCCGACGGCCGGATTGTCTCCGAGCACGGGCTCTAGGTCGCCGAGTCGGCGCTGACAGGCGAGTCGCTGCCCGTGCCGAAGAGTCCGGCCCGGTCGCGGAGGAGGCCCCACTGGCGGAGCGCACGTCGATGGCGTACGCCGGCTGCGCCGTCAACCGCAGGCGCGGGCGAATCGTCGTCTGCGCGACGGGCGAGGCGACAGAACTGGGGCAGATCGAGCGGCTCGCCGCGGGCGCCTTTTTCGCCGGGCGCCCCTTCGGCGGAGATGTCGACCGACGATTGCGTTCGCGACGCTGGCGCTCTCGGAGCTCGTGCTCGTGTTCGCGATGCGCTCGCAGCGGGTCCAGGCCCTGGAGGCTGCCGCCCAACCCCTGGCTGCTCTGGAGCGCGATCGGCTCGGCCGCGCTCGAAGCCGCCGCCGTGTACGTCCCGGCGCTGCAGGGGCCGCTGGCCACCAACGCGCTCGGGCCGGCCGAGGCCACCGTCACCCTCGTGCTCGCGCTCGTCCCGTTCGCCGTGCTGGAGGCGCCCGGCGTCAGTGACCGAGCAGCGCCGGCTGCAACAGCGACATCACGCCTCGCGGACTGCCCCGCAAAGGTGCTCAGGTATCAGTGACGCGCCGCAACGGGCGTCCGCACCCGCGCGGATGCGGAGCCCGCCAGCGGGCTCGATCATGTGATCGTGAACGAGCCCGCTACGACCCTGGCGCCGACCAACGGCCCCCCGCACCCACGCGCGCCGATCGCGGCGCTGCTCGCGGAGCTCCAGACGCAGAAGCAGGGCCTGTCGGAGCGTGAGGCGCAGCGACGGCTCGTCGCGTACGGGCCGAACGAGCTCCAGCGGCGCGGCCGCCGGCGCTGGCCGAGGCAGGTCGCGCAGCAGTTGACTCACCCCCTTGCCCTGCTGCTTTGGGTGGCGGCCGCACTCGCGTTCGCGGCCGGACTCGGCACGATCGGGATCGCCGTGATCCTCGTGATCTTCTTGAACGCGGTGTTCGCGTTCGCGCAGGAGCGCCACGCGGAACAGGCCGTCGAGGCGCTGCAGCGCTACCTGCCGCAGCAGGCCGCGGTCCGCCGCGACGGCACGCGCCGCCTGGTCGACGTGCGCGAGCTCGTGCCCGGGGACGTGATGCTGGTGGAGGAGGGCGAGCGCATCTCGGCCGACGGGAGGCTGCTCGACGGCACGCTCGAGGTCGACCTCTCGATGTTGACCGGCGAGTCGCAGCCCGTAGTGCGCCAGGCGAGCCTCAACGCCTCGAGCGACGCGCTCACCGAAGCCCGCGACGTCGTCTTCAGCGGCACGAGCTGCGTCGGCGGCTCCGCCACCGCGGTCGTCTTCGCGACCGGCATGCAGAGCGAGATCGGCCGGATCGCCGCGTTGACCGAGCGCGTCGAGGCCGAGCCGAGCCCATTGGAGCTGCAGGTGCGGCGAGTGGCGTGGCTGATCGCGCTTGTCGCCGTCGTCGCCGGGCTGGCGTTCCTGCCGATCGGCTGGCTTGCCGCGGGGCTGCCGTTGCACGACGCCCTCAGCTTCGCGATCGGCCTGATCGTCGCCAATGTCCCCGAAGGGCTCCTGCCGACGATCACGCTCGCACTCGCAGTGGGCGTGGCCGGCCTCGCGCGGCGCGGCGCGCTGGTCAAGCGGCTCAGCGCGGTCGAGACGCTCGGGTCGACGAGCGTGATCTGCACCGACAAGACCGGCACGCTCACGGAGAACCGGATGCGCGCAATGCGCATCTGGACGCCGCTCGGAGAGGTCGACCTCGAGGACGACCGCAGCATCGCCGCCGCCGCGGCGGCCGCCGACCCGGTGCTCGGGCTGCTGGGCCGAGCGATCGCCTCCTGCAGCACGGCCGACGTCGACCCGTCGCGCACCGGCAAGTCGCGCGGCGAAGCGACCGAGATCGGCCTGCTGGAGGCCGCGCGCGAGCTCGGGGTCGACGTGACGACTCGCAGGCGCGAGCCACGCAGGAGGCAGCTCTACCGCTTCGATCCCACGCTGCGACTGATGTCCACCGTCGACGAGCGCCAGGACGGGACGCTGACCGTGCACGCCAAGGGAGCGCCCGAGGAGGTGCTCGCGCGAGCGACCCTCATCGGCGGTCTCGAGAACCACCGGCCGATCACCGAGGCGGACCGGCTGGAGGTGCTCGCGGTGCTCGAGCACTACGCGAGCCGGGGGCTGCGCGTGCTCGCCGTCGCCCGGCGGCGGCTCCCGGATGGTGCGTCGCCGCCCCAGCGGCGCGAGGACGCCGAGCGCGAGCTCTGCCTGCTCGGGCTCGTCGGCCTCTTCGACCCGCCGCGGCCGGAGGTCGGCGACGCGGTCGCCGAGTGCCACACCGCGGGCATCCGGATTCTGGTGCTCACCGGGGACTACGGGCCGACAGCGGCGGAGATCGCTCGGCGTGTCGGCATTGCACGTGACGGCTCCCGTGTTCTGACGGGCGAGGAGCTCGACCGCATGAGCGAGCAGGAGCTCGACGAGCTCCTGCTCGAAGGGCGCGAGTTGATCTTCGCGCGCACCTCGCCCGAGGCGAAGCTGCGGATCGCAGACGCGCTGCGCGCCCACGGCCAGGTCGTCGCGATGACGGGCGACGGGGTGAACGACGCACCGGCGCTCCGGCGCGCGGACATCGGTATCGCGATGGGCCGCTCGGGGACGGACGTGGCGCGCGAGGCGGCGACGATGGTCCTGACCGACGACAACTTCGCCACCATCGTTGCGGCCGTCGAAGCGGGACGGCGCGTCTACGACAACGTCCGCAAGTTCATCCTGTACATCTTCGCCCACGCCCCGCCCGAGGTCGTGCCGTTCCTCGTCTTCGCGGTCGCGGGCGGCGCGATCCCGCTGCCGATCACGGTGCTCCAGATCCTTGCGATCGACCTGGGGACCGAGATCCTCCCGGCCCTTGCGCTCGGCAGCGAGCCTGCCGAGCCGGGGCTGATGCAGCGGCCGCCTCGGGGGCAGTCGGAAGGGGTGATCGGCCGCGAGCTGCTCTTCCGCGCGTGGGTGGTCCTCGGCCTCGTCGAGGCCGCACTCGTCATGTTCGGATTCTTCTTCGTCCTGCTCCACAACGGCTGGAGCCCGGGCGACCCGACCGGCTCGGGCACCGCGCTGCACGACACCTACCGGACCGCGACGACGATGACGTTCGCCGGAATCGTGGTCTGCCAGATCGGCACGGCGGTCGCCGCCCGAACGCAGCGCGCTTCGCTGCGAGAGGTGGGCTTCTTCACGAACCGCCTGCTGCTCCTCGGCATCGCGAGTGAGCTCGTCTTCGCGGCCGTGCTCGTCTATGTGCCGGCACTGCAAGGCCTGTTCGGGACGGCGCCTCTGAACGGACTCGAGCTCGCCATCCTCGCACCCTTCCCGTTCGTCGTCTGGGGCGGCGACGAGCTGCGCCGGGCGGTCCGCCGCCGCCGCTCTCGCTAGCGGCCGAGCAGCACCGCCTGGAACAGCGACATCGCCAGCAGGGAGCCGCCGAGCCAGAGGGCGAGCCGCCCGAAGCTGAGCTCCTCGCGCGCCTCGGGGAGCAGCTCCGCGAAGACGAGCCAGATCATCGCGCCGCCGGCAAAGCCGAACCCGGCCGGCAGGAACGGCTTGAACGTCTCGACGAACAGGAACGCGGGCGCGGCAACGAGCGGCTGCGGCAGGCTCGAGAAGATGCTCCAGCCCGCAGCCGAGCGGACGCTCGCGCCACGCGGGACGAGCACGAGGCTGATCGCGAGCCCTTCCGGGATGTTGTGGATCGCGATCGCGATCGTGATGAAGATGCCGAGCTCGGCGCCGCCGCCGTAGGCGACGCCGACGCCGACGCCCTCGCTGAACGAGTGCACAGTCATCACGGCGACGATCAGCAGCGCCTTCGTCGCGTCGGCGCCGCGCATCTCGCCGAACTCGATCTCGTGCTCGACCAGAAGCCGGTGGGTGACGAAGATGAAGGCCGCGCCGACGGCGGCGCCGGCGAGCGTCTGCCACCAGCCCCGGATCACGCCCTCGATCAGCAGCGCCCCGCTCGCCGAGAGCATGAACCCGGAGGCGAGCGCGTTGGAGACGCCGAGCCAGCGCCGGCTGAACGTGCCGAAGGCGAACGGCAGCGCCCCGAGGCCGGTCGCGAGCGCGGTCACGAGTGCCGCGAGGGTGACGCCGAGCAGGCGCACCGCCTGGTTCTACCTCAGCGACCGGCCGGCCGGTTCCGGACCTACCCGTAGACCGCGAGCGCATTTTCCCGCAGGATCATCCGCGCGGCCGGCTCGGCGTCCTCGGCCCCGAGCAGCTCGGGCAGCACGTCGGCGAGCGCCTCGCGCCACCATCTCGCCGCGAGGTAGTAGAGCTCGGGCGTGCGCGCGGCGTCCGAGGCGTAGAGCAGCTTCGAGACCGGCGCCAGCTCGAGAGCCTGGCGGAGCATCTCGGCCGGGCGCGAGACGTGCGGGATCGTCAGCGAGAGGTCGAACCAGACGTTCCCGTAGACGTGCGCTAGCCAGCCGGCCTCGCGCACGAACGGGTAGCAGTGCAGAAGCACGAACGGGGTCTCGGCAAAGCGCTCGATCAGCGGCTTGAGATGACCCGGGTCGGCGCGCGGCAGGTAGAGGTCGGAGTCGCCGAAGCCGCAGTGCACCTGGACGGGCAGCGGCGCGGCGGTCCGCTCGTTCGCATCGAGCGCGGAGACGACCACCGGGTCGAGCCGCTCGAGCTCGAGACCCGTTCGGTACGCCGCGATCGTCTTCAGGCCGACGAAGCCGTTGTCGCGCGCGGCGGCGACGACCTCCTCGATGGCCTCGGCCCCGTCCTCCGCGGCGACGCGCTCGATCCGCAGCACGGGTCGCGCGACGCAGCCCGCGAGCTCGCCGAGCTCGTCCCAGCTCGTCCCCTCGCCGGGGGGCGGGAAGCCGTCGTCGACGTAGAGGGCCTCGGTGTTGGTCGCGCGCAGCAGCGCGGACGCGTACTCGGCCGGGTCGGACGCGAGCCGGTGTTCGTACACCCCGCTCTCGGTCGGCTCGCACCCGAAGAACGCGCCGAGCTCGCGCATTGCGCGCCGGAAGGTGACGCCCGTCGCCACGTGCGGCCACTGGCGCGGGTCCGGGCTCTCGGAGAAGAGGCCGCGGAACTCGTCGAGGCTCTCCGGTCGGCCGCGCAGGATCCCGTGCGCGTGCTGGTCGACCAGCGCGATGCCGCTCAGTACTTCAGGAAGTGGCCCTGTTGCTCGAATGCCTCGTCTCCTGCCGAGTACGCGTCCCACTCGGAGCGTCTCACGGCGAGGTAGGACTCCGCCAGCACCTCGCCGAGCGCGCCGGTCAGCACCTCGTCGGCCGCGAGCGCGTCGAGCGCCTCGGCCTGCGACGCCGGCAGCGGCACGATGCCGTGCTCTTCGCGCTCCCGCTCGTCGATCGTCGCCGGGTCGACCTCGACCGGCGCGGGCGGCTCGAGCCCGCGCTCGAGCCCGTCGAGGCCGGCCGCGATCAGCCCGCCCACCGCGAGGTACGGGTTCGAGCTCGCGTCCGCCGACTTCAGCTCGACGTTCGTCGACGCCTCCTCCATCCCCCCGAACACCGATGGCACGCGCACCGGCGCCTCGCGGTTGTCGTGGCCCCAGCAGACGAAGGCACCCGCCCAGAACTGCGGGACGATCCGGTGGTACGAGTTGAAGCTCGGGGCAGTCAGACCGCAGAGGCCGGACAGGTGCTCCAGCACCCCCGCGACGAATGAGCGTGCCTCCGCCGAGAGCCCGTCCGGTGCGCCGGAGTCGTGGAAGCGGTTCCTCGAGCCGTCGGCCTCCCAGAGCGAGAAATGGATGTGCCCGCCGTTGCCCGCGTTGTCCGGCCACGGCTTCGGCGCGAGCGAGGCCACGATCCCGTGGCGGGCCGCGACCCCGCGAAGCGTCTCGCGCACGAGCAGCTGCTCGTCTGCGGCCCGGAGCGCCGGCGCGTGCCCGGTCGAGATCTCGTGCTGCCCGTGGCCGAGCTCCGAGTAGTACTGCTCGAGCACGATCCCCTGCGCGTCCAGCGCGTCGACGAGCTCGTCCACGAACTCCTGCGCCGCCGTCGCGCTGATCGTCGAGAAGCAGAGCCCGGAGTCGATCGGCACGTAGCGGCCGTCGACGACCGTCGCGAGCGAGAACTCGTTCTCGAACGCCACCTCGAGCGTCGCGCCGCGCTCGGAGAGCCGGGCTTCCATCCGCTTCAGGAACGAGCGCTGGCACACCGGCGCAGGCGCGCCGTCGAGCGCGACGTGGTCGACGAGCAGTGCGCCCATCCGCGGCGCGTACGGGAGCACCCGGAACGTCTCCGGGTCCGGCACGAGGCGCACCTCGCCCACCGGCCCCATCCCCTCGACCGGCTGAAGCTGGTCGAGCGAGTTCATCGCCTGCATTCCGACCGTGAGCCCGATGCCGCTGCGGATGCGGCCCTCGAGCCCGTCCAGCGAGCTGGCTTTGGCCCGGATCGTGCCGTCGTTCCCGCACCAGAGGAAGCGGACGAGCCGGAGGTCTGCGTCGTCGGCCTGGCTCGCGACGTCGGCGGCGGACACCTAGTAGCCGCTGAAGCGGTCCGGGAGGACCCTGTCCTCCGGGACGCCGGCGCCGGCGAGCTGCTCGACGACCGACTCGACCATCGGCGGCGGGCCGGCGACGAGGTACGTGTAGTGGCCGAGGTCGCCGTCGAGGTGGTCGCGCAGCAGGTCGCCGTTGACGTACCGCGTCTCGCCCTCCCAGCCGGCGTCGTCCGTCATCGTCAGCACGAGGTGGAAGTTCGGCAGCGAGCGCTCGAGCTCGACCAGCTCGTCGAGGAACGGCGTCGACTCGCGGTCGCGGTTGGAGTAGACGAGTGTCACCCGGTACGGCTCGCCCGTGTCGCGGATGTAGCGGAGCATGCAGCGGAAGACGGTGATGCCGATTCCGCCGGCGACGAAGACGTACTCGCGGTTCGTGTCCTCCGGCAGCTGCCAGTCGCCCTTCGGGTGCTCGACGTCGACGACCTCGTCCCCGACCCGCAGCTCGGCGAGCGTCTTCTTGAACGCGCTGTCGCGCAGCCGCGTACAGAGGCCCAGCACGCCGCGCTCGGTCGGCGAGGTGGCGACAGAGATGTGCCGGCGCAGGCCCTTCTCGTCCTCGTGGCCCCGGTCGGGCAGCTCGACCCAGAAGTACTGCCCGGGCCGGAAGTCGACCTCCTCGCCTTCGAGGTCGAAGACGACGAACAGCGTCCCCTTGGCGACCTCCCGCGACTCCTTGACGCTCGCGCGCACGGCGAGAGGCTAGCTACTCGAACGCCGTCGCGGCCTCGGCTTCGAGATGTGGCTCCACTCGGCGGTCACGCAGGAAGACGGTCGCGACGGCCGCGGCCAGCACCGCGAAGGCGACGCCGACCATGAAGGCGAGATGGTAACCGGCGGTCAGCGCCTCGACCGAGGTCGACCCGCCGGTCTTCCACGCGGCGAGGCTCGCGAGCACCGCCAGGCCGAGCGCGCCGCCCATCATGAACGACGTGTTGACGACGCCCGAGGCCAGCCCGGCCTCGCTCTGGTCGACGTCCGACATGGCCGCGATCAGCACCGGGTTCATCGCCATCCCGACGCCGATGCCGAGCACGATCATCGTCGGGAGCACGTCCATCCAGAAGCTGCCGCCGACCGGCGCTCGGGCGAACAGCGCGAGGCCGATCGCGACGAGCGTCATGCCGACCCCGATCGGCAGGCGCGTGCCGTAGCGCATCACGATCCGCGCCGAGAGCCCGAGGGAGAACGCGCCCATGATCAGGTTCGCCGGCAGGAACGCGAGCCCGACCTGCAGCTCGTCGTAGCCGAGCACGAAGCTCAGGTACTGCGCGGCGAAAAAGAACCAGGCGAACATGCCGGCCGACCAGAGGATCCCGACCACGTTCGAGACCGCGAGGTTGCGGAGCTTGAACAGGCGCAGCGGCACGAGCGGCGCCGACACCCGCGACTCGATCACGAGGAAGGCGCCGAGCAGCCCTACGGCCGCCGCGAGCAGCCCGAGCGTCTGCGCCGAGAGCCACCCGGCCTGGTTGCCGTTCACGATCGCGTAGACGGCGATCATCAGCGCGCCCGTCACGATGACGGCGCCCGCGACGTCGAGCCTGCCGGTGAGCGCGTGGCCCCGACCCTCGGGGACCAGCAGCAGGCAGAGCACGAAGACGGCGATCCCGATCGGGATGTTGACGAGAAAGATCCAGTGCCAGCTGAGCAGGTCGGTCAGTACACCGCCCAGCAGCACGCCGACGCTGCCGCCGCCCGCCATGACGAAGCCGAAGAAGCCCATCGCCTTCGTCCGCTCGGCCGTGTCCGGGAAGAGCGTCAAGAGCAGCGAGAGCGCGACCGCCGAGACGACGGCGCCGCCGAAGCCCTGCACCGCGCGGGCCGTCACGAGCATCCCCTGCGACGTCGAGAGCCCGCAGACAAGCGAGGCGGCCGTGAAGACGCCGATCCCCGCCAGGAACAGCCGCCGGTGGCCGTACAGGTCGCCGAGCCGCCCGCCGAGGAGCAGGAAGCCGCCGAACGTGAGCAGGTACGCGTTCACGACCCACGCGAGCGAGGCCTGGCTGAAGCCGAGGTCGGTGCGGATCGCGGGCAGGGCGACGTTCACGATCGTCGCGTCGAGGACGATCATCAGGTCGCCCAGGCAGAGGACGTAGAGGGCAAGCCAGCGGTGGCGGCGGTCGAGGGTCATGCGCTCCTTTCGATCATGGGCATGTCAGTACGACGACAAACATGGCCCCGATTCATCGCGATGAGTTCCGAGCGCGGCCGGCGTCTGTACCGGGAGATGCAAGAGCTCGCCTTGGTCGACGTGCTCGCCCGGCTGCAGCTCGTCGCGCACCGGCACGGCTTCGAGCTGCAGGTGGTCGAGAGCGGCGAGGAGGTGCGGTGCGTGATCGAGCTGGCCGGGCTCTCGGCCGTGCTAGCCCTCGAACCGAAGCGGCAGCCCGAAGAGCGGGAACAGCGTCTCGGTGTCGAGGAAGAAGGTGAACTCGACGATCCGGTCGCCTGAGACCTCGAGCACGATCAGCGCCCACGGCTCGTGGCCCTCGCCGCTCTCGCGCGGCTTGTACTGACCGTACGCCGGCGAGCCGTTCGCAGTCGAGCCGGCCGGGATCACGCGCGAGCCCTTGCAGCCGATCCCGGGGCCGAACCACCAGGTGAAGATGTCGTCGCGACCGCTGAGCCAGAGGTCGAACGGCGGCATCGACTGCGTCGCGTCCTCGTGGATCAGCTCCGTCAGCGCCTCGAGGTCGTAGGCCTCGAAGGCCTTGACGTAGCGCTCCAGCAGCTCGCGGTCCGGCTCGCCGGAGATCGACTCCGGCGTCAGCTCGACCTGCCCGAGCGTCGCCCGCGCCCGCTGCAGCGCGCTGTTCACGGACGCCGTGCTGGTCTCGAGCAGCTCGGCGACCTCGGACGCCTTCCAGCGCAGCACCTCGCACAGGATCAGGACGGCGCGCTGGCGCGGCGGCAGGTGCTGCAGCGCCGCGACGAACGCGAGCCGGATCGTCTCACGGGAGGCGACCGCCTCGGCCGGGTCCGCGACGAGCGAGTCCGGCACCGGCTGGAGCCACGGCACCTCGGGCGTGTGCAGGTTCTCGATCACCGGCTCGCCGGCCGGCCCGAGGTCCATCGGCCGAGCGCGGCGCTCCTTGCCTTCGAGCAGGTCGAGGCAAACGTTCGTCGCGATGCGGTAGAGCCACGAGCGCAGCGACGCGCGGCCCTCGAAGCGGTCGAGGCTCTTCCAGGCGCGCAGCAGCGTCTCCTGCACGGCGTCCTCGGCCTCGAACGGGGAGCCGAGCATGCGGTAGCAGTGCGCGGTCAGCTCGCGCCGGTGCTGCTCGAGCTCGGCGAACGCCGGGGTCTGGGCGACGGATTCCACGACCGGCATCCTAGGCAAGACGGCCCGGCGGCCGAGAACTCATCGGTGGGCTGTCAGTAGCCCTTGCAGCTGCCCGTCGTCGTGTTGTTCGTGGTGGTGCCGCCGCTGCTCGCGGTGCTGCCCGAGGAGCTGCTACCCGAGCTCGAGCCATAGCCGGCCACGCCGAGCGCCGTCGGCGAGAGCGCGATGATCACGACTCCCCGCTGGACGGTCCCCAGTCGTCTCATGCCCGGCACTACGCCGCTCGGCGCGTCACAGATTGCTCAGGCGAGGCGGAAGCGCCGTGCCCCGTACAGGTTCGAGGAGAACCACCCCCGCAGCCGCGCGAACTCCACCCGTGCGCCGGGGTGCGGGGCGTGGATCAACGCACCGTGCCCGAGGTAGATGCCGACATGACCGAGCCCCGAGAAGAAGAGCAGGTCTCCGGGCTGAAGGGCCCGCCGAGAGACGCGCCGCCCGTAGCTCCACTGCGCCGACGAGTAGTGCGGCAGGGAGATCCCAACGTGCCGGTACACCCACTGCGTCAGGCCGGAGCAGTCGAAGCCGTGCGGCGAGGCGCCGCCCGAGCGATACGGGACGCCGACGGCTCGCCAGGCGGGCACGACGATCCGGTTGCGCCGCTCGACGCTCAGCACCCGGAGCCGGCCGGCGCGACTGTGCCGCGCATGGACGTGCCGGAGGGCCGGGTGGGGCCGCTTCTTCGCTGGTCGCCGTGTCGCGCCCGCGAAGGACGCGAGCAGGAGCACGCCGAGCGTGCAGGCCAGGACGCAGACGGCCACCCGCAGGAAGAGGCTCTGCATCGCACCAGGAAAGCCGGTTCCAGGCAGGCATCGTCTGGCTCACGTGGGCTAGATGCGGCCCAAGTTTCGTGGCGCAAGCGACGTGGCACGAGCCCAGAGATGGCCGATTTCCCCGAGTCCCACCGCGACCTGCTCGACTCGCAGGTCGCCACCCTCGCGACGATCGACGACGAGGGCTACCCGCAACTGACCGAGTCTGCTGAGCGCGTACGACGCGCCGGAGGACGGCCGGGTCGTGATCACGATCGAGCCGGAAAAGATCTATCCAGTGGACATGAGCTAGAGCGGGACGCGGCTCGTGAGCTGGAACGCGCAGAGCGCGAGCACCGCGACCGACAGCGGGCCGTCTCCCGCGACGGCGGCAAACGGCAGCACCCAGAGCACGTACCACGGCATCAGCCAGCTCGTCGCGAGCAGGAGGCCGAACGCCGCCCAGCCCGCGGCGCGGACCCAGTCGCCGCCGCGCGCCGTCCGCACGAGGAGCACGACCAGCAGCACGACGTATCCGAGCTCGAGCGCCAGCCGCACCGGCGCGACGCCGAGGCCGAGCACGCGCGCCAGGGTCGAGGGGACGCTGTGCCGGCTGGTCAGGGACTGATCGAGCCCGAGCACGCCCAGCGCGTCGAGCGGGGTGACGCCGAACGCCGCGTAGCTGACCGCGCCGGCGAGCACGAGGGCACCGAGCTCCGCCGCCAGCAGCTTCCGCCGCCCGCGCGTGGCGAGGAGCGCGAACGGAGCGGCCACGAGCGCGGAGGCCTTCAGCGCGGCCGACCCGACGAGCGACGCACCTGCCGCGATCTCGTTCCGGCCGAGGGTCGCGAGGGCGGCGGTGACGAGCAGCACCGTGAGCGCGTCGTTGTGCGCGCCGCCGATCACGTCGACGAGCACGACCGGGTTGAGCGCGATCAGCACGACCGCGCGCATCGGATCGGCGCCGCGCCGGCCCGCCGCCCGGGCGGCGATCGCGGCGATGCCGACGACCGAGACGGCCGCGACGCCCTTCAGCAGCCAGAGCGCCGCCGGGACGCCGAGCAGCCCGAGCGGGTACGTGCCGAGCGTGAACAGCGGACCGTAGGCACTGACCGCCTCGCGCCAGCCGACAAACGGCAGCACAGCGTCGTGCGGAATCGCGGCCGGAACCACGACGTACGGGTCGAGCCCGTGCCGCGCGCCGAGCCGCGCGTAGGCGATGTAGCTGAACACGTCCTGCGAGAGCAGCGGCGGCGCCAGCAGGAAGAGCACGACGGCTCCGGCGACCAAGCCCCAGAGGACCCGCGCCGGGATCCGGTCGGCCAGGGCGACGAGCCCGAGGTACGCGACGAACGCGAGCAAGAGGCAGACGAAGAACCAGGGGCCGTCGAGCCCGAGGCCGTTTCCGTACGGCCCGAGCAGCCATTCCGGCTTCGCGTGCGCCGCGGCAGGCACGAAGTTCGGTCCGGCGAGCGCCAGCGGCACCGCCGCGGCGGCAAAGCAGGCCACGAGCCCCGTTACAAGGAGCCGCTCCTCGCCTAGCCGCCACGACACGGCGTCACCGTACCGCGCGCCGGGTAGAAAGGCCTTCACCGACGACGCTGCGCCACGTGGGCGCGCACCTCTTCCTCCGCAGGACCTGTAACGCGAGAGGCGCCGTCTCCGGCGCCTCTCGAAGGAGCGGGAGCTGGGGGTCTCAGACGCTCTCGTACTCGTCGTGGCGGCGGATCCAGAGCTGCCACGCCTCGCCCTCGTCGCGGCCCTTCGGTGCCCGGTCGAGGATTCCGTAGTACCCCATCAGGAACTCCAATCCGCGCCCGGTCGTCGAGTACGCGTGATAGACGGCGTCCTCGTCGCGGACGAAGGTGCTGAAGCCGGGAGTCTCGGTCAGGTAGCCGACGGCGTCCGTGCCACTCGACCGGGCGTTGTGCTCCACGATCGGCGGGAGCGAACCCATGGCGGCAACCGCTTCGCGGCTTTGTTCCTCCGTCCACGAGAACCCGAAGTCGAAATTGAATCCGGTGGGCGCGGACGAGACCCAGGGCAAGCTCCAGCCCATGCGACTCTTGTACGCCTGCAGCTTCTCGAGCGGTGCCTGCGAGACGAAGACGACGGTCGAGTCGCGGGCGCGCAGGTGTGGGATCAGACCGTCGACGGCGTCGGCGATCGAGGAGTTGACCGGGCAGCCGGCCTGGTAGCTCGGGCCGAACATGAAGTGGTAGACGAGCAGCTGAGAGCGCCCGTCGAAGAGCTCGCCGAGCGTTCTCTCTCCGTCGTCGGTGTCGAAGCGGTAGTCCTTCTCAACCTGCACCCAGGGCAGCTCGCGCCGCTCACGCGCCAGCTCGTCTCCGAGCCGAGTGTGCTCCTTCTCGCCTACGAGTAGCCGCTCGCGAGCGGCGAGCCACTGCTCCCGGTTTCCGAGCGCGTGTGCAGTCACGTTCGTGGCCATCTCAAGCCGCCTTTCGCTGGGTTGACTCGGTGGACAGGGCAGGCTGCGCCGTTGCCGCGGGAGCAAGGTCGCGGTTGCGGACGAGCAGGAAAGTGACCGGGACCGCGGCGAGCCCGATCGCTCCGCAGACCGAGAAGGCCCACTGGAAGCCGCCGGTCAGTGCAGCCGGAGCGGCGGAGCCGGAGTCGACGAGCGTCTTGAAGTGCGTGGCCGCGACGGTCGAGGCGATCGCGACGCCGATCGCCCCGCCGACCTGCTGTGAGGTGTTGAGCAGGCCCGAGGCGAGTCCGGCTTCTCGCTCGGCGATGCCGGCGAGCGCGGCGATCGAGACGGGGATGAACGCAAACGCCGTGCCCGCGCCGACCACGAAGAACGGTCCGGCGAGATCTGACCAGAAGCGGCCGTCCACCGGCGCCGCGGCCGTCCAGATGATGCCGCCGCCGATCAGCCCCATCCCGAACGCCATCACGAGCTTGGCCGAGACGCGGGTCACGAGCGCCTGGGAGAGGCCGGCGAGTGCGACCGAGGTAACCGACGCGGCTAGCCAGGCGAGCCCGGTCTGGAGCGCCGAGTAACGGAGCACCTGCTGCATGTAGAGAGTGCCGACGAAGATGTAGGCGAAGAAGCTGCCGCCGAGCAGGAGCCCGACGCCGTTCGCGCCGGCGACCGTCGGCAGCCGGAAGATCCGCAGCGGCAGCAGCGGCGCCTCGACCCGCATCTCGATCGCGAGGAAGGAGAGCACGAGCACTGCGGCGAGCGCGATCAGCAAGATCGTCCTCGCGCTGGCCCAGCCGTACTGCGGCGCCTGCGAGAGCGCGTAGACGGCGACCAGCAGTCCGGCGGTGACGGTGACCGCGCCGAACGGGTCGTAGCGGCGCCGGGTCGTCTCGAGCCTGCTTTCGGGGACGATCCGCGGCGCGAGCAGCAGCGCCGCCATCCCGATCGGGACGTTGAGGAAGAAGATGTACTCCCAGCCGAGGTAACGGGTCAGCAGGCCGCCCAGGATCAGGCCGGCGGTCCCGCCGCTCGCCGCGACGGCGCCCCACGCTCCGAGCGCCTTGTTCCGCTCGGCGCCCTCCGGGAAGATGTTCATCACGATCGACAACGCGGCCGGCAACACGATCGCCGCTCCGAGGCCCTGGACCCCGCGCATCACGATCAGGAACCAGTCGGTGGTCGCCAGCGCGCAGGCGAGCGAAGCGACGGTGAAGATCGCAAGACCGATCATCATGATTCTCCGCCGCCCGAGCAGGTCTGCCGCGCGGCCGCCGAGGAGCAGGAAGCCGCCGAACGTCAACGCGTACGCGGTGACGACCCACTGGAGGTTCGTCTCGCTGAAATGGAGCTCGCGTCCGATCGTCGGCAAGGCCACGTTCACGATGGCCAGGTCGACGATCGTCATGAAGTAAGAGACTGCGAGCACGGCGAAGGCGCGCCACCGATGGACGGTCTCTTCGTTAGTCGGTGATTGGGCTAGAGCGATCACGAGAACCTCCCGTTCGAATTCGTCGTCACTGGTGTGACGGCGGGAGGTCCAGGGACTAACCGGCGGGTCTGCGCCGCGAGATCGCGATCAACCGCGCCGACTCGCTGCCGCTGTTGCGGAGAAAGCGAACCGGCGGCCGGAAGCAGAGGACGGCCCCGCTGGCAAACCGCCGGCACTCACCGGCGACACACTCCAGCTCGACCGCGCCGGTTTCCACG
The DNA here is from genome assembly GCA_963765785.1 of uncultured Actinomycetes bacterium. Taxonomy (GTDB): domain Bacteria; phylum Actinomycetota; class Thermoleophilia; order Gaiellales; family Gaiellaceae; genus AC-32. The sequence goes on along the minus strand of CAVXXW010000009.1, from coordinate 218,258 downwards.
AAGACGATCGCATCCCGCCAAGAGCCGGCGTCGATGCGCAACTCCTCCTCGGGTGCCAGCTCGACCACGCGCCGGCGAAAGTGGATGGAGTCCCCTGCGAGCCGCTCGAGGTCGAGTTCCCCGTCGCAGCTCATGCGGGCGGCGCGACCGAAAACCGCCCAAGGAGCTCCGGCTGCAGGAAGTAGTGGATCTCTGCGATCAGCCCGTCCTCGATCCGCAGCACCTCGAGCGCGAACGGCGAGGGCGGAGCGCCCGGCTCGCCCTGCAGGAAGACGGCGTACGCCGGCTGGCGGTTCGCACGCGTCGGCACGTGCAGATGCCGGCGCGCGGTCGGGCGAAACGGATAGTTGGCGAAGAAGCGCGCGATCGCGTCGCGTCCGAAGACCCAAGCCGGGGACGGCGGCATCGTCAGGTGCGCGTCCTCCTTCAGGAGCGCGGCAAGCGCCTGGACGTCGGTGCGCTTCCAGGCCTCCATGTAGCGCTCGAGCACATCCTGCTCGACAGGGTCCGAAGCGGGCGCCGCACGCCAGTCGTCGCGGCGTTCCGGCAAGTGCTCCCGCAGCGTCTCGCGAGCTCGCTGTAGCGCGCTGTTGCCTGCGACCACGGACATCTCCAGCATCGCCGCCGTCTCGCGCGCGCTCCACCCGATCACATCGCGGAGGATCAGCACCGCCCTTTGCCGGGGAGGCAGTTGCTGAATCGCGACCAGGAACGCAAGCTCGACCGTCTCCCGGGCGACAATCGCCTCGTCGGGCGAGTCCTCGCCGCTGACGACCTCGTCGAGCAACCGGTCGGGGTACGGCTCCAGCCAGGTCACCTCTTCGGTTGCCGCGGGTACCACGTCCGGGTCGGCCGGCTCGCTCAGCAGGTGCGGCAACAGACGCCGCGACTTGCGCTCGAGCAGGTCGAGCGACGCATTGGTCGCGATCCCGTAGAGCCAGGCGCGCAGCGTCGCCTTTCCGACGTACGTCTCCCGCCGCCGCCACGCACGCAGGAACGTTTCCTGGACGATGTCCTCGGCATCCTCGGCCGAGCCCAGCATCCGGTAGGCGTGCACCTCGAGCTCGCGCCGGTACCGGCCGGCCGCCGCAACGAACGCATCTCCGTCCCCGCGCAGCGCACGCGACCAGAGCTCGCCCTCACTCCGAGAGACACCTACTGCGGAGACAGTCGTCACGAAGATATGACGGCCGGGAGGCGAGAAACTCATCGCTGACGCCGACCTACAGTGTCAGCCACGCGCCCGTTCGTAGTAGAGCTGTGCGAGACCGTCGCCGAGCATCCGCGCGTCGAGGAGGCGCAGCGGCCGCTGGTCGCTCAGCTCGGCGAACAGGAGCTCGCCGTCGCCGAGCACGACGGGGTACACCGTCAGTCGCACCTCGTCGACGAGGTCGTGCTCCAGCAGCGTCTGCGCGAGCGGCCGGCTGGCGAAGACGACGAGCTCGCCGTCGAGCTCCCGCTTCAGCCGCGTGACCTCGCGCACGACGTCGCCCTGCAGTACCGTCGAGTTGCCCCACACCGGATCGATGAGCTTGGACGATACGACGTACTTCGGCAGGCTGTTCAACCGGTCCGCCCACGCGCCCTCCCGACTCGACCACCGCGAGCCGAACCACTCGTCGGTCTTGCGTCCGTGCAGGAGCGCGGTTGCCGCGAACGCCTCCCGGGTCTTGACCTCGGCCCACGCCCGGCGCGTCTCGTCGCCGACCGCGTTGAACCAGCCGCCGTGTCGGAACCCCTCCTCGCCGGTCGGATCCTGCACGACACCGTCGAGCGACACTTCTTCGCTGACCACCAACCTTGCCATCTCGGCTCTCCCTTCAACGCGTTTTCCCTGCCGTGTTCGTACAGTCGTCGGCGGGAGCGAAAACTGGGCGACGAGTTTCTGACTGGCTCGGCGTCGGTACCTGCATGCACGTGAAAGGAAGAGTCGATGGCGACGAGGACGCCTTCCGCGAGCTCACCGATCCGTACCGCCGTGAGCTCCAGGTCCACCTCTACCGGATCGTCGGGTCGCTGCAGGATGCCGAGGATCTGCTCCAGGAGACGCTCCTCGCTGCCTGGCGCGGCCTCGAGCAGTTCGAGGAGCGGTCGTCGATCCGTACCTGGCTGTATCGGATCGCCACGAACCGCGCGGTCGACGCGCTGCGCGCAAAGGGACGGCGGGCGGAGGGGCAACCGGTGACGCACCTCCCCGAGCCGACCCGCTGGAACGAGCCGCTCTGGCTCGAGCCGTACCCTGACATCCTCCTCGACGGCGTCCCCGACGAGGCTCCAGGGCCGGACGCGCGCTACGAGCTGCGCGAGGCGATCGCACTCGCCTTCGTCGTGGGGCTCCAGCACCTGCCGCCGGAGCAGCGCGCGGTGCTCGTGCTGCGCGACGTGCTCGGCTTTCGCGCCGCAGAAACCGCCGAGCTGCTCGATACCACCGAAACGGCGGTGAACAGCCTCCTCCGCCGCGCGCGGGCGGCGTTCGAGTCGCGCCTCCCGGCCGTTGGCCGCGAGCGCGCAGCGCTTCCCGACTCGAAGGAGGAACGCGAGCTCGTCGGACGCTTCGCCGAAGCGGTCGAGAGCGGCGACGTGGACGGCATGGTCGGGCTCCTGACGGCCGACGCATGGCTGACGATGCCGCCCCTCCCCCACGCCTACCAGGGCCACGAGGCAATCGCCGCGTTCCTGCGCGGTGCAGCCGAGCGCCGAGGCGCGCCGCTGCGGCTCGTGCCGACACGCGCCAACGGGCAGCCGGCATTCGGTTGCTACCTCACCGCGCCCACGGCCGACGCCGGTCGCGCGCTCGCGCTGTTCGTGCTGACCCTGGAGGGCGACCGGATCGCCACGCTGACATGGTTCGCAGGCGCGGGCGTCTTCCCGCAGTTCGGCCTGCCGCGAATGCTCGGCTAACGCCCACGGCCGGCGCCGGCGGCGTAGCGGTCCAAGCAAAAGGCCCAGTTACCAGGGCTTTTTCAGTAGCGGGGCAGGATTTGAACCTGCGACCTCCGGGTTATGAGCCGCCTCGAGCGACCATCTGCGTGCCGCCGCATTCCTCCGTACTACAAGTTCCAAGCCAAGTCGGGTGCCAGTGGCTGCGTCGGGGCGGAGCCGCGACGCTGCGTCGGGGCGGAGCCGCGCGGCAGCCCACGGAAGCCGGCCGCTTGCAGAACGCTTGCAGCCTAGGCGCCTCAGCCTCTTACGAATCTAGGACGAAGGACACTTTCCTTGCTTATAAGCGGCGTAGTCGGCGGACGGCAGGGTCCAGCGCCATTTCCCGTTGAGCCTGATGGCGTGCATGGTCGCCGTGGTCACGCCGTCGTCCGCGGTGACTTGGACGGAGACCGCCGTCGAGGGACTCGTCTTTCCCGCGATGTCGACGGGGTCGGCATACGTCTCGAGAACCTTGAACTTCTGCAGATCGAAGCCGGAGTTGCTTTGACACGTCGTGTAGCGAGCGCGACTGACGATGGCCTGGTCAGCAGGGTGGAGCGTGTCCCAGAGCCGACCAGACTGGCCGCGTGAGAACTGCGTCGTGACCTGGCGGATGAAGTCGGCGGCCGACTGACTGCCCCCTCCCGCGCCGCCGCCTCCGCCGCCCCCGCCCCCGCAACCGGTCGAGACAGCGACCACGAGCGCCAGCGTGGCGACGATCGCGACGAACGTTCCGGAGCGTGTGTAGGCCTTTGCTTTCATTGCAACCGTCCTCCCTGCGTTGTGATCACGAGCCGTGCTCGCCGGCCCACACGAACGAGAGGAAGGCGGCCGATCGCGATGGGCTCACCGATCTGCGGGAAGAACAGCGCTGAGATGTCGGGGCGAGAGGCGAGCTGATCGCGCGCGTCGTCGACCTCCGCAATCGCGAGCGCGGTCGCATGGGCCTCGGCCTCCGTGGCGCTCGCGGCGATGACCGTGACCGAGAGCGGGCCGGCGGCAGCGGGCGCGCCTGTCACCGGGTCGATGAGGTGATGAAGCCGGCCCCCAGGCCCGAAGCGCCGCCTGTCCCGTCCGGACGTGGCGACCCCTCCGCTCGCGAGCTCGAGCGTTCCGGCCACGCCGTCGGGCACTCGTGGGTCCGCGATGTCCACGCGCCACGATCCTCCCTCGGGTGGGTTGCCCCAGACCGAGATATCGCCGCCAAGATCGATCAACGCTCCCGGCAGGGCGGGCCACACCGCGCGCATCGCGTCGAGCGCGCGCGTCGCGGCGAAGCCTTTCCCGATGCCTCCAAGGTCGACGGCGGCCCCCCGCTCGACTCGCGCCGTACCCGACCCTCGGTCGAGGTCGATGCGCGCGCCTGCATGCCAGTCGTCGAGCGGCCTGGCCGGTCGCTCCGCGAGCAGCTCGAAGGAGCGGTCGTATCCGGCTGCGGCTAGCGCGGGGAGGATCGTCGGGTCGAACCGCCCGCGCGTGTTGGCGCGCGCGCGAAGCGCGGCCGCAAGCCCATCGATGAGCCGTTCGTCGACCGCGACCCAGGCGCCTTCGGCGCCGTTGAGCCGCGAGAGGTCGCTGCTCACGTCGAAGCGCGAGAGAGCGAGCTCGCAGGCCGCCACTTCGCGCCGGGCGGCATCGAGCGCCGACCGGGCCAAGAACACGTCGCGGGACTCCGCGGTGGCGGCGACCGCGCAGATCGTGCCCATCGCACGGAACGACTCGCGCTTCAGCGCCCGCGTCATGCCGACACCGCAGCGCGGTGGCCCTCCGGCAGGGGCGCCTGGGTCTTCGAGAGTGCCGGCGGTGCAGGTCGGGCGGGCGCCGGTCGCGCTCCCGGGCGTGGCATCAGGATGCGGGCTAAGACGAGCCAAACCACGGGAGCCACGGCGATCGCGGCAAAGATCAGCCCACGGGTCCCGACGAGGTCGGTGCCGACGTTGAGGGCATGGTAGAGACCGAACGCGAAGGCCCCGAAGGTGGCGTAGTGCATGAGGCGCCAGCGGCGCTGACCGATGCGGCGACGCACATGGAACGAGGCCGCAAGTGCGAGCATGAGCCATCCGGTGACGATGCCGGCGGCGACGGGCAGGGGCCGCCAAGGCGCCGCGCCGGGCACGAGCACGCCGACGATGCCGAAGCGCATGATGGGGTCGACTGCGAGCGCGCCCCCGTGCAGCACGAGCATCGCCAGGGCGGTCCACATGAGCGTCTGGTGCCAGCCGAGCAGCAACTTGCCGCGCCTGTTGCCGAGCAGCCTGGTGCTGATGGCGAGACCGAGCGTGACGGCGACCGTGAGCAGGGCGAAGGCGACGAGGCCAGCGGCTCGCGCGACAAGCCAGGCCACTGGCACACCGGCTGTCTGGGCGGCGATCATCCCGCCCCGACAGGCGAGGTTCGCGTCGTCGCGTGCGACGTCGAGGCGCCACCAGGCACGACGACGAGATGGCTCTTGCCGTTCTTGTCGGTGACGACAACGGCTCCCGGGATGGGCTGCGGTGTGGTCGCCGGCTGCGGGCGCGTCCAGGCCAGCACGGCGAGGACGCCGAAGAGCGCCCAGGTCGCCAAGACGGTTGCCCAGAGGGGGCGCATCTCAGTCTCCTGGCTCGACGCGCCGCGGCGGACCCGGCGCGACCGGAGTGATCGTCTGGCCGACCCGCGGCGCAGTCGGCGCGGCGGGAACGCTTCGCGTCAGGCCGGCGATCGCTGCGGCCCCTGTTAGCGCGGTCGCCGCCAGCACTGCTGCGAGCGTGAACCGCTCGCGCCGGCTCACGCTGCCTGGTCCTTGGCCATTGCTTGCCCCTGCAACCACGGTCATCCTCTCGGCCTTGGGACTCGCGTCTGCCGACACGCCGTCCCGGTCACCGATGATTGCCGTGCCGGTGACACGGGCCATCGGCAGCGATACGCATCTCGGATACGGGTTTTTCCGCACGCTGACGCCACGGCCGCGCATCTGCGGCTTTCTCCCCGGCCCATCAGCGCACCCCCTGATGCCGCTTGGAGCCGGACGCGATCTGCTTGGCGTATGAGTGATGTCGTCGTAGTCGGCAACGGCGTCTCCGGGTACGCGTGTGCCGCCCGGCTCGCGGAGCGAGGAGCACCTGTGACGATGATTGGGCCAGGCCTCCCGCACGATCGGCCGCCCCTCTCCAAACGCGCGCTCGTGACGGGTCGCGTACCGCTGCTTGCCGAGGCAGCGCAGCTGGCCGAGCGAGGCATAGAGCATGTCGACGGGGTCGTGACCGCTTGCGATCTCGACCACCGCTGTCTGGTCGTGAGCAGCCTGGCTGGCGGCGCCCCCCTCGAAATCGAAGCGTCGACACTCGTCTGGGCGACGGGCCTGCGTTACCCGAAGCCGCCGGTTCCCGGGCTCGAGGAGGCCGAAGAGAACACCACAGGGCTGGGTCTCGTCTCGCTCGCCCGGCACCTGGCCCTCCCGCACAGGCGCGTCGTCGTGGTGGGTGCCGGGCTGATCGGGACCGAGACGGCCGCCACGCTCGCGGCTGCCCACGACGTGATCCTCGTCGACATGCTCGACCGCCCGCTGGCACGCTTCCTCCCGCGCGTGTCCGACGCAGCACGTGCGGCGCTTGACGAACTCGGCGTGCGCTTCCTCGGCTCCTGCAAGATCGACTCGGCGAGCTACGACGCCGAGGGCGCTCTGGTGCACACGTCGACCCACGGCAACCTTTGTTGCGACGTCGTCGTCTCGGCGGCCGGCTTCCGATCGAGCCTCCCGCCCGAGCTCGCCGGCCCCCACAGGGCGCTGACCCTACCGGCCGACGAGCGCTTGCGCGTGATCGGGCGCGAGCGCCTCTGGGCCTGCGGCGACTGCGTCTCGTTCCCGCACCCACGCTGGGGTCGCATCGGCATCCCGCACTGGGATCACGCGCTCTGGAGCGGCCGCCACGCCGCCGAGTCGATCCTCGGGTCCACCGCGCCCTACACGCGCGAGCCCTACTTCTTCAGCGACGTCGGCCGTCTCCGCATTCAGCAGGTCGGAGTTAGCGACGCCGCCGTCGAATGGCAGGACGACGACGGGCTCGTCGTCGGTCGCGACCTGGGAGGCGCGCCCGCATGCGTGCTCCTACTCAACGCGCCTGCGCGCCTGCGTGAGGCTCGCGAGCTCGTCGCCTCCACCGAACCTCAGACATTAGCCGCCACCCACGCTTGAGGAGGAAACCACCATGCTGGTTCACGTGACAGTCGACCCGGACGTTTGTATTGGCTCAGCCGAATGCGTCGCACTCGACCCCGAAGCGGTCGAACTGGACGAGCACGGCACCGCGCACATACTGGTTGCCGAGCTCGAAGAACAACGTGCTGCCCAGATTTGCGACACCTGCCCCGTCGGCGCCCTCTCAATCGCCACCCCGGTCGCGCACGCCTAGTGTGGCGCGGCCGGGCAGTCGGTTAACCGCCTGAATCTTCTACTCGACTCGCTTTGGCGAGTGTGCCGCCAGGCGGCCCGACTGGCAGATCCTGGTTCGCCGATCGAGGCCGTCGCCGCCCGTTGCCTGGGCAACGTTTCGCGGACGCCCCCGAGGCGACCGAAAGGGCAAGGCCCCGTCCCCGGGGCCTTCGGCTAGGAGCGGGGGCAGGATTTGAACCTGCGACCTCCGGGTTATGAGCCCGGCGAGCTACCTGACTGCTCCACCCCGCGTCGCGGTCGTGCCGTCTAGCACCTTCGACTCGCCGCTCAGGCGTCGTGCATGACCAGCCTGGCGCCCCCCCTCGATCAGCCCGATGTCCTCTGCCACACGCGCAAGCACCAGCCGGAGCTCCTGCCGCTCCTCCTCGTCGAGCGCGGCAGACAGCTCCTTCTCGACCCGCTTGGCGGCGCGCTCGGCCTCGGCGACGGGCTCGGCCCTCCTTCGAGACCTTGCTTGACGGTCGCCGCGTACCTCGCAGCGCTCCCCGTGGCCTCGGTGCGCTTGAAAGGCAAGCCCTCCCTAGGCGAACAGCGCGTCGAGCCGTTCGTTGCTCGCCGGGGGCCAGAGCTGGCGCCGGTCGTAGTAGACCTCGACCGCCGGCGTCGACTCGGGGAGCTCGACCCAGCGCACCTTCGAGCGCGTGTAGATGTGGACGTCCGGCTCGACCTGAGACGGATCGTCGAGCGTACCGGCGCGGACGAACAGGACCTCGGGCCGGCCGTACTCGCTGTAGACCGCGACCTGGCACGTCGGGCAGCGGAAGATCCGCTGGCTGCTGCCGTCGTCGCGCGGCACGTCGACCGGCACCGGGTCGCCCGAGAGCAGCTCGACGCGGTCGGCCTCGATGAGCAGGTTGATCACGAATGCGCTGCCGGTCTGCCGCTGGCAGTTGAGGCAGTGGCAGCAGTGGACGAAGAGCGGCTCCGAGGCGAGCCGGTAGCGAACCTCGCCACACGCGCAGCCGCCCGTCACTTCCGCACCCGCCCGGTCCTCGTCATTCACGGGCCGGAGCGTACCCTGGAGCGATGACCGAGCCGGCTCCGCCGAACGTCCAGGTCTCTGCTGCGCAGTTCGCCGAGCTCTTCCGCGGTGTGAGCGCCTGGGGACGGTGGGGCAAGAGCGACCAGCGGGGGGCGCTGAACTACCTCGAGCCGAGCCGTGTCGTCGAGGCGTCCCGCCTCGTGCAAGAGGGGACGACCGTGACGCTGGGCCTGCCGATGAACACGGAGGCCGCGGCAGACAACCCTAAGCCGGCTATCCACTACATGACGACCATCCCCGACGGCGCCGACAGCGCCCAGGGGGAGCTGCGGTTCGCGAAGGACTTCGTGGGCGCCGACTACCACAACGACGGCCACACACACATCGACGCGTTCTGCCACGTGATCTACGAGGGCTCGCTCTACAACGGCGCTCCCGCGACGGCCGTGACGGGCGACGGCGCTGCGGCCGACTCCATCGAGGTGCTCGCGAACGGCCTCGTCGCCCGAGGCGTCCTGCTCGACGTCCCGCGCCTACGCGGAGTGCCCTGGCTCGAGCCGGGCCAGCATGTCTTCCGCGACGACCTCGAAGCGGCCGAGGCCGAGCAGCGCGTCACCGTGGCCGAGGGCGACGTACTCCTCGTTCGCACCGGTCACACCCGCCGCCTCGCCGAGCTCGGGCCGTGGGACACGGCCGCCGCCAAATCCGGGCTGCATCCGACGGCGATGCCGTTCCTCGCGGAGCGCGGCGTGTCGGTGCTCGGCGGCGACGGCAACAGCGACACGGCGCCCGCCAGCACCGAGGGCGTCGACTTCCCGATCCACGTCCTCGCGCTCAATGCGATGGGCGTCCATCTGCTCGACTACCTCCAGCTCGAGGACCTGCTGGATGCCTGCGAACGGACCGGGCGCTGGAAGTTCCTCTTCGTCGCCGCCCCGCTCCGCATCACGGGCGGAACGGGCTCGCCGCTGAACCCACTGGCCGTCCTCTAACGTTCGGCAGCGACCGTCGCGGTCTTGCGCGGCGGGTTGAAGAACGGCAGCTCCGCCACCGTCGCCGGCACTCGGCTGCGCCTGGCCTCAACCGTCCACTCGACCTCGATCCTCGTGCCGGTCTCGCTGTGCCCGGCCTCGACCGAGGCCAGCGCGACGACCTTCTTCAGGATCGGGCTCCAGGTCGTGCTGGTCGCCTTGCCGACCTGGCGACCCCGCGTGTAGAGAGGAACGGCGACGCGCGAGGCGGCCGCGTCGAGCGTCGGAGTCAGCCCCTTCGCGCTATACAGCTCCTCGAGCGGCTCCCAGTCGAGCTCCAGCCCGACGAGCCGACGCGGAGGCCCTCCTCGCTCCTGCTCTCGTTCGAGCGAACGACGGCCGACGAAATCTGCCTCCTTGTCGAGGTCGACGAAGCGACCGAGAATGCCGAGCTCGAAGGGCGAGAACGACTGCTCGGGGATCAGCGCGCGCCGCACCGAGTCGAAGTCCACCTCGATCAGGATCAGCCCCGCTTCGACGCGCGCGATGTCGAGCGCGAGCATCCCGGCAGGGCGCGCCCCGTAGGCAGCGCCCGTGCGGACGAACGCGTCCCACAGCTCCTCCGCGCGCTCGCTGTCCACCCAGACCTCGTAGCCGAGGTCGCCGGTGTAACCCGTCCGCGAGACGTCGACCGGGATCGGCCCCACCTGCGCGGCGCGCCGCCCGAAGTACCTGAGGTCCCCCCACTCCGCCCCGGTAGCGGCCTCGAGCACGTCGCGGCTCAGCGGTCCCTGCACCGCCAGCGCGGCCACACGCTCGCTCACGTCCTCGATCTCGACGTCCAGGCCGCGCGCGTTCATCCGGAACCAGCGCAGCGACGGATCGGCGGCCGTCCAGCGGTACGTCTGCTCGTCGAGGCGGCCGACGGTCCCGTCGTCGACGACGCGGCCGTCCTCGTTGCACCACGACGTGTAGTAGACGCGGCCGACCGAGAGCTTGGTCGCGTCCCGCGTGATCACGCGGTCGACGAGCCGCATCGCGTCCGGGCCGGAGACGAGGTACTTGTAGAGCGGCGAGACGTCGATGAGCGCCACGGCCTCGCGGATCGCGTTGTACTCGATCTCGTGGGAGTCGTCGTACGCGCTCGCGGCGAAGTAGCCAGACCATTCCCGCCACTGCTGCTTGCGGTTGAGCGCCGCGGCGCGGGAGTAGAAGGCGGTCCCCACGGACACGGCGGAGCTAGGACTTGGGGATCTGTTTCTCGGGGTCGAAGAAGGGCAGCGGCACGATGGTCGCTTCCCTGGCCCCGTCGGGAGTCTCCACGGTGACCTGCGTCCCCGGCTCGGTGCGCTCGACCGGCAGCCACGCGTACGCGATGTTCTTCTCCAGCCGCGGTGAGTAAACGGCCGAGGTCACCCTTCCGTCTGCGCCGTCCGCCGAGGCCGGCCACGCCGCCGCGTTCATCTCCAGCCGGTCGCCCTCGATCTCGACTCCGACGATCTTCTGCGTCACGCCTTCCTCGCGAATCCTGGTGAGCGCGTCTCGGGCGATGAAGTCGGCCTCGGAGTCGAGATCCACGAGCCGGTCGAGCCCGAGCTCGAAGGGGTTGTTCTCGTAGTTCATGTCGGCTCCCCAGTTGAAGATGCCGCCCTCGACCCGGCGGATGTCCACGGGCCCGGTCGGGCGGATCTCGTAGGGAGCTCCCGCCTCCATGATCCGCTCCCACAGATCGTCCCCACCCAAGGCGTCGAGAAGGTAGATCTCGTAACCGACCTCGGAGGTCCAGCCGGTGCGGGTGAGGATCAGCGGGATCCCGTCCAGCTCGAGCCGGCGGAAGCGGTAGTACGGGAGCTCGAGGATCTCCTCGCCGAACAGGTCGCGCACGAGGTCCTTCGACTTCGGCCCTTGGATCTGGAGCGGGTAAGCCTCGGCCATCGACAGCTGGACGTCCATCCCCGCGTATGCGGCGAGCCCCTGCGCGTATGGCAGGACGTCGCTGTCGGCGAGCGCGAACCAGAAGGTGTTCTCGTCCAGCCGCAGCATCACCGGGTCGTTCAGGATCCCGCCGTCTGGGGCCGTGATCAGGACGTACTTGCCTTGGCCGACCTCGCACTTGCTGAGGTCGCGGCACGTGAGCAACTGCGCGAACCGGAAGCCGTCCGGCCCCGTCACCTCCACGTTGCGCTCGACGGCGACGTCCCAGAGCGTCACGTGGTTCAGCAGGTGCCAGAACTCGGCCTCGAAGTCGTCGAAGTTGATCGGGAAAAGCGTGTGGTTGTAGACCGTGAAGCCCTTCGGGCCGTAGCGCTGCGTCGCCTCGTAGAACGGGCTGCGCCGGAGCCGCGCTCCCCGCTGCACCGTCGACATGTCGAACGGCCTGGCCATGGTCGAGACGTCGTTCATGCGCCGCGGCAACTATAGACCGGCCGCTTTTCGTGGGCGCTCCTCGGCGCGCCGCCGTTAGTGTCGCCGCTGATGGCGGAACACAACACGTACGACGCCGTGGTCATCGGCGGCGGCCACAACGGCCTCGTCGCCGCGGCGTATCTCGCACGGGCCGGCCTGAAGGTCGTCGTGCTCGAACGCCGCCACGTGCTCGGGGGCGCGGCCGTGACGGAGGAGGTCTTCCCGGGCTTCCGCTTCAGCGTGGCCTCCTACGTCGTCTCGCTGCTTCGGCCCGAGATCGTCCGCGAGCTCGAGCTCCCGAGGCACGGGCTCGAGATCCTGCCGCTCGACGGAACGTTCACGCCGCTCGACGACGACTACCTGTGGCGCGTGAACGACCACGGCCGCACGATGCGCGAGCTGCGGCGCTGGTCGCCGAGAGACGCGGAGGCGTACGAGGACTACAGCCGCCTGATGGTCGAGATGGCGAGGTTCGTCAAGCCGATCCTCTCGATGACGCCGCCGGACCCGGGCCGGTTCCACCCCCGCGAGTGGCTGCCGGTCGCGCGTCTCGCCCGCGAGTTCAAGAACCTCCCGAGCGAGCAGCAGGCGGTGTTCATCCAGCTGATGACGATGGGCGCGGCCGATTTCCTCGACCAGTGGTTCGAGACCGATCCGCTGAAGGCCACGATGAGCGCCTCGGGGATCATCGGAACGTTCCAGGGGATCCGCTCGCCGGGGACCGCCTACGTCCTGCTGCACCACTACATGGGCGAGATCGACGGCGTCCTGCGCGCCTGGGGGATCCCACGCGGAGGCACGGGCGCGGTCAGCAACTCGATCGCGGATGCGGCCCGGTCGCTCGGCGCCGAGATCCGGACGGAAGCTCCTGTCGCCCAGCTCCTGACACGTGGCGACGAGGTCACCGGCGTGATCCTGGAGTCGGGCGAGGAGGTGACCGGCCGCGTGACGCTGTCCAGCCTCGACCCGCACCAGACGTTCGACCGGCTCACTCCGGCCGGGCACCTCGACGCGTCGTTCCTCGAGGAGGTCGGGCGCTACAGGTACCGCGGCTCGAGCGGGAAGGTGAACCTGGCCCTGGACGGGCTGCCCGAGTTCACCTGCCTCCCCGGCGCCGGCGACCACCTGCGCGGCGCGATCAGCTTCAGCCCCAGCATCGACTACATGGAGCAGGCCTACGACGACGCGAAGGACGGCCGGTTCAGCCGGCGGCCCTACATCGACACGGTCATCCCGACCCTGGTCGACCCGTCGATGGCCCCTCCGGGCAAGCACGTGATGAGCTGCTTCGTCCAGTACGCGCCCTACCACCTGGCCGACGGTGACGAGTGGGACGACGCACGCCGCGAGGCGTTCGGCCAGACGGTCGTCGACACCATTGCCGAGCGGGCCCCGAACATCCGCGAGCTGATCCTGCACGCGCAGGTGCTCACGCCTCGCGACATCGAAGAGCGGTTCGGGCTCTCCGAGGGAAACATCTTCCAGGGCGAGCTCTCGCTCGAGCAGCTGTTCTTCAACCGGCCGGTGCCGGGGTGGGCGCGCTACCGGACGCCGCTGCCGAACCTCTGGATGTGCGGCTCGGCGACGCACCCGGGCGGCGGGATCATGGGCGCGTCCGGAAGGCTCGCCGCTCTCCAGGTCCTCCGTTCGCTTCGCGCCGGGAAGGCGGCCTGAACGATGCCTGGCGGTCAGTACGACGCGATCGTCGTCGGGGCCGGCCACAACGGCCTCGTCACGGCGGGCTACCTCGCCAAGGCCGGGCTGCGGACGCTCGTCCTCGAGCGCCGCAGCCGCGCGGGCGGTCTGCTGGCGTCCGAGGAGGTCGCCCCGGGCGTGCGTGCGCCCGTACTCGCCGACGGCGTCGGAGGTCTCCGGACCGCCGTCGTCCGGGACCTCGGGCTGACCTCACACGGCCTCCGCACGATCGAGCCCGACGTAGTGGCGTTCGCGCCGTCCGCCGACGGCGAGGGCCTCACGTTGTGGCGCGACCCGACGAGAACCGCGACGGAGCTCCGGAAGCGCGCGCGGCCGCGCGACGCCGACGCGTTCGTCGCCTTCGACCGCAAGGTCCGCTCGCTCGCCGCATTCGTCGCCCGGCTGCAGGCAGCCGAGCCGCCGGACCTCGAGTCGCCCTCGCTCGGGGACGCGGGCACCGGCTTCACTCTGATGAACGCGCTGCGAAACCTGGGCCGGGAGCAGGTTCGCGAGACACTGCGGGTGCTGCCGATGTCGGTCGCGGACCTCGTGAGCGAGGCAGTCGACGACGAGGCGCTGCGCGGCGTCCTCGGCGCGAGGGGGATTCGCTACTCGGCCATGGGGCCTCGCTCGGCGGGTACGGCGCTGAACTTCCTCTGGGACTCGGCCGCAGGCGGGGGCGCGGCCGGGCGCACGGTCTTCGCACGGGGCGGCCCGGAGGCACTGGCCGACGTGCTCTCCTCCGCCGCGCGAAGCCACGGCGCCGAGCTACGGGCCGACGCCGACGTCTCGCGCATCCGCACGTCGCGAGGAGCCGTCGAGGGGGTCGCCCTCGCTAGCGGCGAGGAGATCGACGCCCCTGTCGTCGCGTCGAGCGCCGACCCGAAGCAAACGTTCCTGCGCCTCCTCGACGCGACCGAGGTCGGCCCCACGCTGGGCTGGCGGGCCGAGCACATCCGGGCGCGCGGCGTGGTGGCGAAGGTGACCCTCGTCCTCGATCGTCTCCCGGCGATCGCGGGGGCCGACGACGAGCGACTGCGCGGGCGGATCGTCTTCGCGCCGAGCCTCGACGAGCTCGAGCGCGCCTTCAACGACTCGAAGTACGGCCGGATCTCGGAGAGCCCGTATCTCGAGGCGGCGATCCCGACCCTCTCCGACCCGTCGCTCGCCCCCGAGGGCACCCATGTGCTCGGCGCGCTGTTCCAATACGCGCCACACGACCTCCGGGACGCGGAGTGGGACCACTCGGCGAGCGATCGGGTAGCCGACTGGACGGTGCAGATGCTCGAGACGTACGCGCCAGGACTCGAGGAGAGAATCGTCGCCCGGCACGTCGTCACGCCTGCCGACCTCGAGCGCGAGTACGGCCTCACCGGCGGGCACCCGATGCACGGCGAGCACGCGCTCGACCAGTTCTTCGCCTGGCGCCCACTCCTCGGCCACGCGCGCTACCGCCTCGCCGGGATCGGCGGCCTCTACCTGTGCGGAGCCGGCGCCCACCCGGGCGGCGGAATCACGGGCGGCCCCGGGAGGAACGCGGCGAGGGCGATCCTGGCCGACGCCCGTCGAGCTAGACGGCGCTTGGCGAGACGCTCCCGGCGCCCTCGCGCGTGAATTACGCGGGCGGGGGCTCCTCTGTCGTTTGGTCGGGAGGCTCGGACGGCGGCGCAGGGCCTGGTGCGCGGCTCTCGGGACCGGCCTCCGGCGGCCCTGGCGGTGGACGGGGTTTTCGCGCGGCAAGGACGATCAGCCCGGTGCTTCCCGCGGTGACGAGCACGCCGCCGATGAGCACGCCGATGGCGACCCAGAGCAGGAAGGACAGCTTCGCGCCGAGGTCGATATCGGCAGAGACGCCGCGGGAGCCATCGGCGTTCATGAGGACAACCGACCAGTCGCCGTCTCGCACCTTCCACGTCAGCGTCTGCGTCCCCACACCGGAAGCGGAGGCCGCCCAGAAGCCCTGGTTGGCAGGCGGGCCTTCCGGCGCGCCTCCCGTGATCGGAAGGTACGTAGCTCGGAAGGGATCGAAGTCGAGGTCCTGGACATTCGCGTGGGCGACGTCTCCCAAGTACTTCGAGACGTCCGCCGCCGGGCCGATGCCGATGAAGAGGGTCTTGTGGTCGGAGCTCTCGCCGCGGATCCGGATCTTCCCGAACCAGCTCTCATTCAAGACCCAGCCCGCCCCGTTGGTGTCGACCTCGAGCCGCGTGCGCGTCAAGGCGTAGGACGGCGTCGCGAACCGCTCGGTCGGAGTCGTCAGGTAGCCGTCGTCGCGCTGTGTGCGGTCGGCCCACAGGAGGAAGCCTCCACCCGCCATCAGGGCCAGCCCGAACAGGACGCCGATGCCGCCGAGGACGATCAGGATGACGCGGCCAGCACTCATCCGGACCCGAGGTTGACCGATGGGCAGGCAAGACGTCAAGTGCGCGGGGCCAGCGGCGCGCCAAACGTACCTTCAGAACGCAAAAAGCGCCGACTCCGGCGCCTTTCGCAGTAGCGGGGGCAGGATTTGAACCTGCGACCTCCGGGTTATGAGCCCGGCGAGCTACCTGACTGCTCCACCCCGCGTCGCTGGCCGCAGTATAGCGCCACTTGAAACGAGCACGAACGTGACAGCGGGCGCCGCGGACGGCTCCTACGTTGGGCGAAATCCAGGCATCGGGAGGTGCAGAGATGTCCAACGGAAAGTCGCTGTCGTTCGCGGTCACGGCGCTGGCGGTGCTGTCGGCGGCGCTCGCCGTCGGAGCGAGCGGCGCCGGCGGGTCGTTCGTCGAGCAGGACGTGAAGGTGCTGCACGAGTTCGACTCGAGCGGGCCTGCCCCCGCCGGGTCGTACTTCGGCTGGGCCGTCAGCGAGCTTGGCGACGTGGACGGCGACGGCGTCGAGGAGGCAATCGTCTCCGAGCCCTACAACGGCGCCGACACCTCGACGGGAACGGCGTACGTCTACTCCGGGCGCACCGGCCGGCTGCTCCACCGCTTCGACGGCGAGGCGGGCGACCAGTACGGGTTCTCGATCGCCGACGCGGGCGACACGGACCGCGACGGCGTGCACGACATCCTCGTCGGCGCTCCCGGAAACGGCGCCGGGCACGTCGATCTCTTCTCGGGGCGCACGGGAGCGCTGCTCCATCGCTTCGTCGGCCGCACTGCGGGCGACGCGTTCGGCTGGAGCGTCTCGAGCGCCGGCGACGTCGACCACGATCACCACGCCGACGTGCTGATCGGCGCGCCGCAGGCGTTCGGCGGAGTTGGCCCCGGCTACGCGACGATCTACTCGGGCCGCACGTACGAGCCGATCCGGACGCTGACGGGCGACGGCGTCGGAGACCAGTTCGGCTCGGGCGCCGGGTGGAGCCGCGACGTGAACCGCGACCACGTCCCCGACCAGATCATCGGGGCGCGGAACGCGGGACCCGAGCAGCGCGGGAAGGCGTACGTGTACTCGGGCAAGACCGGTGCGCGGCTGTTCGCGATCGACGCCTCTCCGGACGGTGGCCAGTTCGGCTCGTTCTTCGTAGCCGGCGTGGGCGATGTCAACGGCGACGGGACGCCTGACTTCTACGTCGGCGACTACGCCGACACGACCGGCGGCAGCGTCGACGGGAACCCCGCCGGCCGCGCGGCCGTCTACTCGGGCCGCGACGGCCACGAGCTCCATGCCTGGGTCGGCGACTCCGCCGACGCCGGCCTCGGCCCCGGCCGGAGCGCCGGCGACGTGAACGGCGACGGCCGGCCCGACCTGATCGTCGGCTCGTACACGTCGAGCGCAGGCGCGTTCCAGGCCGGGAAGGCGCAGATCTTCTCGGGCGCCACCGGTGCGCTCTTGCGGACGATCACGAGCACCGTCGAGAACGAGCAGCTCGGCTTCGACGCGGTCGGCCTCGGCGACACCAACCGGGACGGCCTGCCGGACGAGCTCGTCTCGGCCGCGAACGGCAACCACGTCTACATCGTCGCCGGCAACAGGCCCCGCCGGCCCTGATCTCCCTCACAGCGCGGCGCCTCGCCTCGGAGGCGCCGCGCTAACCTCGCGCGGGCGGGGGCGTCAGAGGTCGTGTGGCCACGGTGACGCCGTTGCTGACCACGCCGGCCCTGAAGCTCGGCGAGTTCCACTGCCCGCCGGACGACGCCTCGTGGCGCGAGACGAACGTGATCGGGGACCGTGCCCACGTCGTCTTTCCGCGACGCGCGGTGGTGATCCGGCACCTCGGGCGCGAGCCCGTCCTGGCGACGCCGAACCACGCGATGCTCTACAACGCGGACCAGCCGTACCGCCGCGAGCTGCACAGCCCCGGAGGGGACGAGTCCGTGTTCATCGAGCTCCCGCCCGAGTCGCTCGCGCGCCTGGCTGTAGAGGGAGCCGCCGTGCTCGCCGGCGGGCTGCGCATCCGCGTGACGCACGTGGCGGTCGACCGGCGCACCTACCTGCTCCAGCACCTGCTCGTGCGGTATCTACGCGGCCGGCCCGTCGACCCCCTCGGCTCCGAGGAGCTGGCGACCCGGCTCGCGCTGCGCGCCCTCGGAGCGACCACGTCGCCGAGGACGGCGGCCCGCGATCGAACGGCTGCTGACCATCGCGAGCTCGCCGAGGCAGCGAAGGCCGAGCTGGCGTTCGACCCCGCGGCGCGGGTGACGCTCGGCGACCTGGCCGCGCGCCTGCTCACCTCGCCTTTCCATCTCGCCCGGGTGTTCCGCGCCGAGACCGGGTTCACGCTCGCGGGCTACCGCCAGGCCTTGCGCCTGCGCACGGCGCTCGAGCGGCTGCCGCTCTCCGCCGGGGAGCTGACCACGCTCGCGCTCGAGCTCGGCTTCTCCAGCCACAGCCACTTCACGGCGAGCTTCACGCGCGAGTACGGCGTGCCGCCGTCGTCGATCAGGAACACCCGGCGCGCGCAGGCGCTGCTCGACGCGGCGTAGTCCGGCTAGCGTTTCGACCCGTGCGCGTCGGCGTCGTCGATCTCGGCACCAACTCCACCCGTCTGCTCGTGGCGGACGTGGACGGCGGCCGCGTCGATGAAGTCGCCCGCCGGACCGCGATCACGCGGCTCGGCGAGGGCGTCGACGAGCGGCGCCGGCTCCTGCCGCTGCCGATCGCGCGGGTGCGGAACGTCCTCTCGGACTACCGCCGCGAGCTCGAGCAGCTCGGGGCCGAGCGCGTGCTCGCCGTCGGAACGAGCGCCGTGCGCGACGCCGAGAACGGCGAGGCGTTCCTCGGCGAGGTCGAGTGGAGCTACGGCTTCACGACGCGGCTCCTGAGCGGCGAAGAAGAGGCCGAGCTGACGCGCCGAGGGGTTGCGAACGGGCGCGGGCTCGAGAACGGGACGCTCGTGCTGGACGTCGGCGGCGGCTCGACCGAGCTGATCACCGCTGGCGACCGCGTGAGCGTCGACGTCGGCTCGGTGCGCCTGACCGAGCGGCACCTGCGCGCGGACCCGCCCGGCGCCGACGAGCTGGCAGCGGCGGCGCACGACGTCCGCAGGTCCCTCCCGGACCTGACAGCCGGGGACGCGATCGGCGTCGACGGGACGATCACGACGCTCGCCGCGCTCGAGCTCGGCGGCTACCACCGCGAGCAGGTGCACGGCCACCGGCTCACGCGCGAGGCGGTTGAACGACAGCTCGAGCGGCTGGCCTCGCTTACGCTCGCCGAGCGCCGAGAGCTGCCCGGCCTCGAGCCGGAGCGCGCGCCGGTGATCGTCGGCGGCGCGATCGTCGTCCGCGAGGTGCTCGACAGGTACGGCCTCGACGGGCTCGAGGCGAGCGAGCGCGACCTGCTCAACGGCGCCGCGCTCGAGGCGGCCGAGCTGCCCGAGCCCGAGGAAGGCGCGGCGCCGCCCGGCGCCTACACCTGCTGCTGATCGGCTGCCGCGGGCGGCTCGTCCTCGGCCAGCCGCCGCTGCACGGAGCTGCGCGAGAGCACGCCGACCAGCACGCCGCCCTCGACAACGGGCACGCGCTCGGCGTCCCACTCCTCGAGCTGCGCGAACGCCTCGTCGAGCGGCACGTCGGGATCGAACGTCCAGTTCGGCGGCTCCGCGATCTCCCCCACCCGCACCTCGCGGGGGTCTCGGCCGGCCGCGACGACCTCCTGGACGAGCGTCTTGCGGGTGACGACTCCCACGAAGCGGTCGGCGTCCGAGACATAGACGGCACGCACGTCGGGCTGCGTCAGGTGCGACCCCGCTTCCTGCGCCGGTACCGACGCGTCGAGTGAGCGAGGCTCCGAGATCATCGCGTCGCGGACGCGGTCGGCGCTCACGGGTAGATCCCTCGCGAGCGCAGCGCGCCGGCCACCTCGCGGATGCCGGCGACAAGCGCGGAGCTGCGGAGCGTCAGCTTGCGATCCTCGGAGAGCGTCCAGACCCTGTCGAACGCGTCCCCGAGCTGGTCGGCCAGCTTCGAGCGGATCTCGCGCCGGTCCCAGAAGAGCCGGCCGAGATCCTGCACCCATTCGAAGTACGAGACCGTGACGCCGCCGGCGTTGGTGAGGACGTCAGGGAGCACCAGGATCCCGCGCTCGCCGAGGATCGCGTCGGCCTCGAGCGAGGTCGGCCCGTTCGCGCCCTCGGCGATCAGCTTGGCCTGCAGCCGCGGCGCGTTCTCCGCCGTCACCTGGTCCTCGCGTGCGGCAAGCACGAGGATGTCGCAAGGCAGCTCGAGCAGCTCGTCGTTCGTGATCCGGTCGCCCTCCGTCCAGTCGGCGAGCGAGCCATGCTGCTCCGCGAAGCGCATCAGCTCCGCGACGTCGAGCCCGCCGGCGTCGTAGACGCCGCCGGAGAGGTCGGACACCGCGAGCACGGCTGCCCCCAGCGCATCGAGCTCCGCCGCGGCGATCCCGCCGACGTTGCCGAAGCCCTGCACCACGCAGCGCTGCTCCGAGAGCTTCCAGCCGAGCCGCCGGCACGCACGCTCGATCACCATGACGACCCCTGCGCCGGTCGCCTCGTGGCGGAAGAGCGACCCGCCGAGCGCGATCGGCTTGCCGGTCACGATCTCCGGCACGGCGTGCCCGATCTCCATCGAGTACGTGTCCATCATCCAGGCCATCGTCTGCTCGTTCGTCGCCATGTCCGGCGCCGGGATGTCCTTCTGCGGGCCGATGATCGGGAGCAGCTCCGACGTGAAGCGCCGCGTGATCCTCTGCAGCTCGTCCGGCGACAGGTCGTGCGGGCTGCAGCGGACGCCGCCCTTCGCGCCGCCGTACGGCAGCCGCAGGAGCGCGCACTTCCACGTCATCCACATCGCGAGCGCCGCGCACTCGCCGAGCGAGACCGCGGCGTCGTAGCGGACGCCCCCCTTCGTCGGGCCGAGCACCGTCGAGTGCTGCACCCGGTAGCCGGGAAAGACCGTCCAGCGCCCGGAGTCGAGCCGCACCGGCACGCTGACCACGAGCGACCGCTCGGGGTAGCGCAGCCGCTCGGCCACGAACTCCTCGACGTCGGCGTGCGGGAGCGCCTGCTCGTACTGCGCGAGCGCCGTCCGGTAGAGCGGCGTCTCCCACTCGAGGTGGTCGTGCTCGGGAGAAACCTCCTGCACTTCCGTCACGCTTCGGAGTCTAGGAGGCTTTGGACGTCAGCCGGACGACTTGACGAGGCTCGAGCACTTGTCGGCCTTCTTGAACGCCGACTGGAGCTCGCCCTTAGCGTCGAGGTTGCCGAGCTCCCCGAAGGTGTTCGTGACCTGTTGGCCCATCTGCTGGAGCGTGACGCCGACGTTCGCGAGCGCCTTCTGGTAGCCCGCCACACCTGACGCGCCCTTGATCTCGGTCTTGATCTGGTCGGCGTCGGTCTGGATCTCGTTGGCGAGCTTGTCCACGGAGGCCTGAGCCTTCTGCCCCGAGGCGGTGTCCGGCCGCCCGAGACCCTTGAGGTCGTCCGAGAGCTGGGTCGTCGAGCTTTGGAACTCGTTGACGGCCTTGTTGAGGCTGTCCTTGTTGACGGTGCCGCTACGGAGGTCGTTCCCGGTCTGACGGACGGAGCTCGTCCACGTCGTGATCGCCGAGCACACGCTGTTCGCCCAGTCCTCGGCGGGCTTCGTGTTCGAGCTCGAGCTCCCGCCGCCGCCGCACCCGCTCGAGAGCAGGACTGCCGCGAAGACGGCGGCCAGCGGGGCGAGCCTCGTTGTCGAGACGGCCATGGGGAGAGTGTCGTCCCCGGCGGCCGTCCGAGTCAAGGAGGTGGAGCGGCCGTCCTCAGGCCGCCTGATGGGCGGCCGCTCCGGGGGGAGAGTCGCCACGCGCCCTGCGGCGGAGCGACCTGGGCGATGCCACACGTGGACAACGGCCTCCGCCCGACCCCTGGGCGTCGCGCCCCGTGCCCTCCTGAACGAGGAGCAACGCCGAGCGGAGATCATCGCGCAGACGCTGCAGTCCGTCGACGTCACCGCGCCGTTCGAGCTCAGCGAGCGCTAGCTCGCATGAGCCCAATGCGCGCTCGAGGCGAGAGCGGTTCGCCTCGAGATCGATCGTCCGCTGACGGAGGTCGAAGTCCACGACAGGATGGTCGCGGACGGGCGCATCGCCTCGCCTGACCCGAGTGCGTCAACGCCGAAGAGGTGCCGGGGAAGGGACTCGAACCCTTACGCCCGCAGCGCGGACACCTGATTTTAAGTCAGGCGCGTATGACCAGTTTCGCCACCCCGGCGGGCCGAAGGATAGCCCTACGGAAGCGCGGTTCTAGAGGCCGGCAGGGAACTTGTACGTCGCGGGGACGTTCTTCGGCGGCGTGCCGATCACGAACGCGATCTCCTGGTGCTCCTTGAGCACCAGCGAGGCCGGGTCGCCCCGATAGGGCTGGCCGTTGACGTACATCGTCCACGGCGTCAGCTCCTGGCAGTAGCCGCCGATGCAGTCGTTCGTCAGGCGCACTCCCCACACGCCGAAGAACTGGCCGAGGTCGAAGTTCTTCGCCACCGGCGACTCGACGTGCATGATCCCGGTCGCGTCGTGGGTGTGGAGCTCGGTCAGGAACTGGCCGTCGTAGATGCCGATCCCCTGCGGCACGACCTCGTGCTTGCCGTTCACGTAGATGTCGAGGTGCTGGTGGATGTGCAGCACCTCGCCCTCGTTCGTGAGCGCGTGCACGCCGACAGGCTTCAGGCGGTCCGGCAGCGTGTCGAGCCCGGGGTTCCACGGCGCCAGCCCGGTCTGGAGCCCGACGAGCTGGCTGTCGTTTAGCACCTTGGCCGAAGTGGTGTTCCCGCCGCCGCTGCGGCCGACGAAGACGACGCCTGCGACGACCGCGGCGATCACGAGCACCGCGAGACCGATCCACACGGGCAGCCGTCCGGACGCCGTCCAGCTCGGGCGCTTCTTCGGATCGGACCGCCGCTGAGGTGCCTGGACCTTCCGCGGCGGCGCCGGCGTACGCGACTTCTTGGCCACCGCGGCGCGGATGGTAGCACCGGCTTGACGCAAGTCCGGTGGCGCGTTAGGGTCATCCCCGTCAGATCCGGAGGGCCGAAAGGTTTTCCGGATCTGGCGTTTTTTTTGCCCTTTGCGGATACTCGTAGCTCCGGCAACCCGCAAGGAGGCTATGCATGAGTTTCCTCGACAAGCTCCTCGGCCGCAGCAAGAAGGCCGCGGGCGATATGACCGGCGACAGCTCGATGGCGCAGGAGGGAATGCACCAGGAGCAAGAGGCGATGGCGTCCGACCGCGCCGACCAGGCCGAGGATGTCGCGCAGGAGGAGCGGGAGCAGGCGGCAGAGCATCACGCCGAGCGCTCCGACGGCGCGTAATCGCGGCCGACAAGCGGTGTTCGAGGGCGGCGCGAGCCGCCCTCGTCGTTGCCGTCCGACACCGTCTCTAGGGTTCGTCGGCTCATGGTCGTCGCCGTGACAGTCGTCGTCCTGCTCGCCGGCGGAGCCGCGCTCGCGCTCTGGCTGGGCCGCCGCCTGACCGCGCAGAGCGCGGACACGGCGCGGGCGCTCGACCAGCTGCTCGCCGTCCGGAACCGCGAGGTCGACGGCAGGCTCGAGGCGATCACCGCCACGATGGACCGGCGCCTCGGCGAGCTCGACACGAAGGTCGACCGCCGCCTCGAGCACGCGTCGAAGCAGACGAACGAGATCCACAAACAGCTCGGTCAGGTCGGGCAGGCCACCTCGCAGATGGCGGAGCAGGCGAAGGAGCTGAGCCAGCTACAGCAGATCCTGCGACCGCCGAAGGCGCGCGGCGGGTTCGGCGAGCTCCTGCTCGAGAACCTGCTCGGCGACCGGCTGCCACGGAGCGCCTTCGAGACCCAGTACGGGTTCACCGGCGGCGAGCGCGTCGACGCGGTGATCAAGGTCGACCGGCTCGTCCCGATCGACTCCAAGTTCCCGCTCGACAACTTCGAGCGGATGGCCGCGGGCGACAACGACCTCGAGCGCCAGCAGTTCGAGAAGCTCTTCGCGCGCGACGTGAAGAACCACGTCGACGCGATCGCGTCGAAGTACATCCGGCCGGACGAGGGCACCTACGAGTTCGCGTTCATGTATCTGCCGTCGGAGGCGATCTACTACGAGCTCGCTTGCGGCCGCACCGGCGCACTCCTCACATACGCGCACGACAAGCGCGTGCTGCCGGTCTCGCCGACGACGCTGACGGCGTACTTGCAGGTGATCGTCCTCGGCCTGAAGGGCTTGCAGATCGAACAGCACGCCCAGGAAGTGATGGCGTACTGCGCGCGCCTCCAGGTCGACTTCGGGAAGTTCAAGGAGGACTTCGACCTCGTCGGGACACACCTCGAGCGCGCGCACAAGAAATACGTCGAGTCCGACAAGCACCTCGACAAGTTCGGCGCGAAGCTCAGCGAGGCGTCTGATTCCGAGCAGCTCGAGGCGGCCGAGGCGCGCGAGCTCCCGCGCGTCGTCGACGCCGCCTAGCCGCTAGAAGCGCAAGAGAGCGCCGATGCCCTCGACCGGGTCGAGGTCGCGCCGCTCGTGAAGCGCCCACACCGTGCCGCCGTGGGCCAGCGTCTGGTGCACGGCGAGGTCGATGCCCTCGTCGCGCCGTTCCATCTGCGTCCCGTCCAGCGGGCAGGCGCCGCCCTCGCTCGCGACGCGGCCGCAGGCCGGGCATTCCCATGCCGGGCGGTCGGAGCCGTCCTCGAAGAGCAGGAGCTCGACGCGGCCGTCGGAGGCAGCCTCGAGCGTCGGCCCCCAGCCGGCGGCGGCGCGGCCGTTGCGCCCGGCCTCCTCGCGCCAGCGCTCGACGGTCTCGGTCTCCTGGTCGCCACGCCACTCGTCGAGCAGCGGCTCGACCTGGTGGAGCAGCTCGGCGGGTGTCGCGTGCGCCTCGGCGCTCGTCCAGCCGATCACGTGCTTCTTGGCCTCGTTGGACAGGGCGCCCTCGAACTCGGGCCGAGTCTCCTCGGTCGCAACCACGATCACGCGCGGTCCGCGTAGCCGACGCACGGAACGGTCGACATGCTCGGCAACCTCCTTCAGGTGGTCGTGGACGAGCTTGTCGATGTGCCGCTGGAAGCGCGCTTGCGACCAGCCGCCCTGGTCGTGGCGGCCCGGCGTCTCGTCGGTCTGCTCGACGATCTCCTCCAGCCGGCCGGCGCGGAGGCGGTAGACCTCGCCGCGCTCCCGCCCGACGACGACGACGAGCACCCCTTCGCCGCGCCCGACGAGCGAGACGAGCGGCGCGAGGTAGAGGTTCCGGTTGACCTTGACGGCGTCCGGCACGCGGCCGCTCAGCGGCAGCGGCACCCAGAGGTTGTCGAGCGACGCGCAGAAGATGCCCAAGCCGAGCGCGCCTTCGCGGTCGAACTCCTGGTCGAAGAACTCGCGCAGCCGCTTTACGTCGGCGCGCAGCCCTTCCTTCTGCTCGTGCGTCAAGTCGGGCCGCCGCGCCGACTCGGAGCGCTCGATCTCGTCGATCAGGGCGTTGACGCGAGTATCGAAGGCCGCGGGCGTCGGCGTGTCGCTCGGGTCGAGGTCGACGTAGAGGCTGATCGCGCAGCCGTTCTGCGCGCGAAACCCCGCGAGGCCGCGGAGGCTGTCCCACGTCACTGTCGAGGCCACGACTCCCCCTTCGCCGGAAGGCGGCGATTGTATGCACGGAGCGCACGGGGGCGAGATGCGTAGTTGCCCGCGCCGAGGTCGGGGCGTGGACGGATGGCGTCGAGCGTGGCCTGCGCGACGATTCCTGCACCTACGTCGAAAGGAATCGCCATGACCACGGTGCAGGACCTCTTCCCTTCCGCCGAGACGAGGCACGCAACGCTCGATCGCACGGTCGCCGAGCTCGAGGCTAAGGGCTGGCATCGGGACACGAAGCGCGACAACGAGCAGGTACTGGTCGGCCGCAACGAGTTTCGGCGGCTGCTCGTCAAGCAGCGGCGACCGCTCGGAACCATCCGGGAGCTGGTCGACGTCGACAAGCACGGCACGGTCTCGATCACGCGCGTCTGAGTCAGGCGCACGCTTTCGGCCCGCTCGCGACGGGTACCGTCCTGGCGATGGCAAACCCGCTGCAGGACATCCTCGTCGGCCTCAGCGTCCTGCGCGAGCAGGTACGGCAGGGCGCCGAGAGCGAGTGGCTCGAGCGGCTCGACCCGCGCCGTACGCCACAGGAGGAGCGCAACCTCGACGAGCTGCAGGCCGAGCTCGACGGACTGGTCGGGCTCGACTCGGTCAAGGAGCAGGTGCGGGCGCTCGTCGCGTTCCTCGAGGTGCAGGGCAAGCGCCTCGAGCAGGGACTACCGGAGGTCGCCACCTCGCAGCACCTGGTCTTCCTCGGCAACCCCGGCACCGGCAAGACGACGATCGCGCGCCTGCTCGCGCAGATGTACCGGGCGATGGGCCTGCTGCGGCGCGGCCACCTCGTCGAGGTCGACCGCGCCGGGCTCGTCGGCGAGTACGTCGGCATGACCGCGATCAAGACCGACCGCGCGATCCGTCGGGCGCTCGACGGCGTGCTCTTCGTCGACGAGGCGTACGCGCTCGCGCGCTCCGGCTGGCGCGGCCCCGACTTCGGGCAGGAGGCGATCGAGACGCTGCTCAAGCGGATGGAGGACTACCGCCACCGGCTGGTCGTGATCGTCGCGGGCTACCCCCGGCTGATGGACGAGTTCCTCGACTCGAACCCCGGCCTGCGCTCTCGCTTCTCGCGCGAGATCACCTTCCCCGACTACTCGACCGGCGAGCTGGTGCAGATCACGGAGGGCTTCGCGGCGCAGAACGAGTACCACGTCAGCCCGGCCGGCGCCGAGGAGCTGCAGCGGATCTTCGGGCGCGCGGAGCGCAGCGAGGGCTTCGGAAACGCGCGCTACGCGCGCACGATGTTCGAGCAGGCGCTGAACGCCCAGGCGCTGCGGCTGAGTGGCTCCGGCGAGCTAAGCGTCGAGGATCTGATCAGCCTCGAGCCGGGCGACTTCGCGGCCGCAGCGGCCGCACTCGGCACGCGCGAGGAGCGGCCGTTCGCGCGCCGCCGGCCCTGGCGGCGGTGACGTTTCAGGGGGAAAGCTCTATCTCTACGGCGCGCGCGTGGCCTGACGCACTTGGAACAGCCAGCCGACCCGAAACGTTTAATACCTTGAAGGCAGAAATGAACGGGGAAACAAGAGAGTTGATCATCATCGGCGGCGGGCCGGCCGGCTACACGGCTGCCCTGTACGCCGCGCGCGCCAACCTGGAGCCGCTCGTGATCGAGGGCTTCGCCTGGGGCGGGCAGCTGATGATCACGAGCGACGTCGAGAACTACCCGGGCTACCCGGACGGGATCATGGGCCCGGCGATGATGCAGGACTTCCGGCGCCAAGCCGAGCGCTTCGGCGCGGAATTCCTCACCGACGACGTCACGAAGGTCGACTTCAGCGAGCACCCGCTGCGGGTGTGGGTCGGCGAGCAGGAGTTCGCGGCCGAGAGCGTGATCGTGGCGACTGGCGCGAGCGCCCGGCAGCTCGGGCTCGAGTCGGAGCGCACGCTGCAGGGGCGCGGCGTCTCGTACTGCGCGGTCTGCGACGCGGCCTTCTTCCGCGACAAGCAGGTCGTGGTGGTCGGCGGCGGCGACTCCGCGATGGAGGAGGCGATCTTCCTGACAAAGTTCGCCACGAAGGTGACACTCGTCCACCGCCGCAACGAGTTCCGCGCCTCGCCGATCATGATCGACCGCGCCCGGGCGAACGAGAAGATCGAGTTCGTCACGCCGGCGGCGGTCGACCACGTGCTCAGCGAGAACGGCCAGACGAGCGGCGTAGTGCTGCGCGACCTCGAGACCGACGAGACGCGCGAGCTGCCCGCCGACGGGCTCTTCGTCGCGATCGGCCACGACCCGAACACGAGGCTGTTCCTCGACCAGCTCGACCACGACGACGCCGGCTACCTCGTGACGCAGCCCGGCTCGACCGCGACGAACCGCGAGGGCGTCTTCGCGGTCGGAGACGTCGTCGACCACACGTACCGGCAGGCGGTCACGGCCGCGGGCAGCGGCGCGATGGGCGCGCTGGACGCCGAGCGCTGGCTCGCAGCCCGCGAAGGCCACGCGGCCACCGCGCTGGCCGCGCCGCGCGAGGGCTAGCTCCGACCGACAGCCCCGCTAGCCTCGGCGCGAATGGCCGAGTGGATCGACCTCCTCGACCCGAGCGAGGAGGAGCTGCAGAACGCACTCGATCGCGACGTCCACGACCGCGCGTTCGAGCAGCTGCTCCTGCCGACGAAACACGACGACGAGCCGCGCCCACGCCTGGAGGGCCAGACGCACTACGTCTTCGGCGTCTTCCTCGTGCCGATCGCGATCCGTGAAGAAGACCGCGTCTTCTACCAGGAGGTCGATTTGATCGCGACGCGAGAGCGCCTCGTGACCGTGCGGAAGACGCCGGAGGGCGGCTATCCGATCGACCTCTCGCAGGCGATGGACGCAGTTCAAGGCGAGCATGAGACGCATGCGGGCGCGATGGTCTATCGGCTCGTCGACCTGATCGCCGAGTACTTCCTCGACCTCGTGGACGCGCTCGACGACGAGATCGACGAGCTCGAGGACGGTATCGAGCAGTGGCCCGCGGAGCAGATCCGCCAACGGATCTCGACCTTGCGCCACGACCTCCTGCACGTGCGGCGGACGGTTGCGCCGACGCGCGACGCGATCCGTCGCGTCGTCGACCGCCGGATCGACGTCGGAGCGGGCCCCGAAGTGCTGCCGCGCGACGTCGAGCTCGACTTCGCCGACGTCTACGACAAGCTGCTGCGGGCGGTGGACGGGCTCGACTTCTCCCGCGACCTGCTCGCGAGCGCGCGCGACTACCAACAGGCCAAGATCGCCAACGACCAGAACGAGGTAGTGAAGCGGCTGACCGTGATCGCGTCGCTGCTGCTCGTCCCCACCTTCATCGTCGGCGTCTACGGCCAGAACTTCCGGCACATCCCGGAGCTCGCCTGGGGCTTCGGCTACTGGTGGAGCTGGGCGCTGATCCTCGTGACGACCGCCGCACAGCTCCTGATCTTCCGCTGGATGGGCTGGATCGGGCGTGCCCCGCTGAAGCTGCCGCCGCTCCGCACGCTCGACCCGCGCACCCTCCCTGGTCGCCGGCGGCCGCACTAGCCGCCGGAGCTACGATCGCCGCGTGCCGTACTTCATCTGCCCGAACTGCAAGGACCGGTCAATCGACCACGACCGGGTGGAAGGCCTGACCCGCGAGGCCGTTGCCTGCCACCGCTGCGGCTTCGGGTTTCTGTTCGAGCTGCTCGAGGACTACTACCCGGCGCCGAGCACCGGCTTCGTCGTCTGCGACCAGGACGCGCGCGTGCTCGCGGCGGGCCGCGACGTGTTCGAGCTGTCCGGCTACCGCGAGCAGGATCTGATCGGGCGCGACGTGACGGAGGCGCTCGGCCTGTCGGGCTTCGACGGCGAGAACCCCGCGAAGGTCGCGCTGGAATGGGGCGTGCGCCGGCTCGACCAGCAGCTGGAGCTCCGGTCCCGCATCGGGACCGTGAAGCCCGTCAAGGCCGACTTCTTCCCGGCCTACGACGACGACGGCGGCTTGCTCGTCGGGCTTACCCCGAGATGATCCAGCCACGGCAGTCGTTCTCCTGACCAGGACGGCAGTTGGCCCGGCCGCACGGGCAAAGCCCGCGCGGCCTCCAGATCGGCACCGTAAGCGGCGCCTCAGGCCGCGCTAACGAGTTCCGCCTCAACCCAGCTCTGCAGCTCTTCGACGGCGTCGAGCGCGCCTTCAAGCTCGCGGAGCTCGGCTCTGGTCGCCGCCTCGTCGACCGCGCCAATGAGCCCGTTCGCCTCCAGCCGCTCCACGGCGACCGGGGTCAGCGCCGCGCGGGCGCGCTGCTCGATCGCCGCCTGCCTGAGGCGCGAGCGCGCACGCTCGGCTCGGGCCTCCAGGCTCGCCGCCTCCGCGCAGAGGACGTCCGAGTAGATCGCGAGGTCGACGCCGCGCATGGACCGAGGCTACGCGCGCGCGTGTGTCAGGGCTGTGACCGCTTCGACACGACTTGCCGGACAGAGGTCGTTCAGGACGCAGACCTCGCAGCCCGGCAACCGAGCGATGCACACGCGACGGCCGTGCCAGATCAGGAGGTGCGGGAAGACGTTCCAGTACTCGCGTGGCACGAGCTTCACCAGGTCGCGCTCGATCTTCACCGGGTCCTCCTGCCGCGTCAGGCCCAGCCGCTGGGAAAGGCGCCGTACGTGCGTGTCCACGACGATCCCCTCGGCCTGCCCGCGCTCGGCGACGACCACGTTGGCCGTCTTGCGCGCGACGCCCGGCAGCCGCAGCAGGTCGTCCATCCGCTTCGGCACCTCCCCGCCGTAGTCGGAGATCAGCATGGCCATCGTCCCGCGCAGCGACTTCGTCTTCTGTCGGAAAAAGCCGGTCGCACGGATCTCGTTCTGGAGCTCCTCGACGGGGACTGAGAGATAGTCCTCGGGCCGCTTGTACTTCTCGAACAGCTTCGCGGTGACCCGGTTGACGTTCACGTCCGTCGTCTGCGCAGAGAGCATCACCGAGACGAGCAACTCGAGGTCGTTGCGGTACTTCAAGGCGATCGTCGCGTTCGGGTGCTCGGCCAGCAGCCGCTCGATGATGGGCACGATCCGCGCGCGCTTCGGCCCCACGCGCCGGCGTGCCTCCTTGACGTAGCTCCTGGCCATCAGGCGTTTCGGAGCTTCGGGCCGGCACAGACGAGGTCGAGCGCCGGGCAGTCGGCGCAGACGAACTCGTCCGGCGTCGGGCGGAACTCGTTCGCCTGGATCCGCCCGATCGCCTCCGAGAGCTCGGCCTCGAGCGCCGAGACATCGTCGGCCGTGTACGTGGCAGCCACGACCGCGTCGCGCCGCTCGAGGAAGTGGTACACGACCTCGACCTGCTCGGCGCCGGCACGGAAGCAGGCGAGCGCGTAGACGAGCCGCTGGAGGCGGTAGTAGTGCTCCACGATCTCGTCGGGCGAGCCCTCGGCCAGCGTGTTCGTCTTGTAGTCGAGCACGAGCGCCCTCGGCCCGTCGCGGTGCAGCACGTCGATGCGCCCGTGCACGAGGACGCCGTCGTGCTCGAAAGCGAACGGCAGCTCGGCCGTCGCGCCGGGCAGCGCCTCCACCCGCGCCGCGAGCTCCGACGAGCAGTAGGACTCGACGAACCCGTGGATCCGCTCGACTTCCTCGTCGGTCGCCGCCGGGTACCGGGCGCAGACGAGCTCCGGCAGGTTGTCCGGCACGGCCGGCGCCCGCAGGTCGATCTCCTCGAGCAGCGCATGCACCGCGTCTCCGACCTCGGTCGCCGCCAGCCCGGTGTGTCCGGGAACCGTCCCTACGGCCTGCGCGGGCCGCAGCCCGACCACGCGCTCGGCGAAGTAACGGTACGAGCAGCGCTCGAACAGCGCCAGCGCGCTGTAGGAGAGCCGCCGCACCCGGTGGAGCGGCGGCGCCGGCACCTCGGCGAGCGGCGCCAGCTCTGGCGCGGCCGCGACGTGGCCGTTCTCGGCGAACGCGAACAGCTCGAGCTGCTCCTCCTCCGTGGGCTCGGGCGCAGCCTCCGGCTGAGGCGCGAAGCGATCGAGCCGCACGAGCACCCGCGCACCGTTCCGCTCGAGCTCGACCGTCGGCTCCGCCTCGCCGAGGTCGGTCTCGAGCCGGTCGAGCACCCAGCCGATCGGCGTGCCGGCGTCCGCCCCGCGCTCGCCGACAGCGCCGGAGACGATCAGCCGGTCGATCGCACGCGTCATCGCGACGTAGTAGAGCCGCCGCCGTTCGGCCTCCTCCGCGGACTGCTCGGCCTCCCGCACCGCCTCGTACTCGGCCGTCGTCAGCCGCTTGCCCGTCTCCGGGTCGGCCACGCGGAAGCCGAGCCGCCCGTCCGGCAGGCAGAGGATCTCGTCCGAGTCCGGTCTCGCCCGGTCGCGCCCCGCATCGGCGACGACGACGACCTTGAACTCGAGCCCCTTCGCCGAGTGGATCGTGAGCAGCCGGATCACATCGGTGCCCTCCTCCTCGGCCACGGCCTCGAGCTCCGAGGCGCCGACCGCATCCTGCTCGGCGACGAAGCGGACGAAGCCCTGGACGTCCGGCCCGCGCAGTTCCTCGTACGACCGTGCGAGCCGTGCCAGCTTGCGCAGGTTCGCGTAGCGGCGGCGGCCGTCCCACTGCGCGAGCACCGCGAGGTCGTAGTCGTGCTCGGCCACGATTCGCTCGCAGAGCCGCTCGAGCGAGAGCGACGAGGCGAGCCCGGCGAGCCGGTCGTAGCGCTGCTTGAACGCCTGGAAGAGCCGTGCTTCGCGCTCGCTCAGGCCCTCAGGCAGCTCCTTCTCGAGCCCGCAGAAGAGCGGCCGCTTCGGCGCGTTGCGGCGCAGCAGCACGAGCGCGTCGTTCGAAACGCCGACGAACGGCGACGCCAGCACGCCCAGCAGCGCCTCGTCGTCATAGCGGTTGTGGAGGAGGCGCAGGTAGTTGAGGAGGTCGACGACCTGCTGCTGGTGGTAGTAGTCGCGCCCGGTCGCGCGGAAGGTCGGCAGCCCGAGCGCGCGCAGCTCCTCCTCGTAGATCCGCGCGTCGGTGCCCGCTGCGAAGAGCAGGACGATCTCGCCCGGCGCCGCCTCGCCGGCGTCAACGAGGTCGCGGACGCGCCGCGCGATGTGCTTCGCCTCGGCGACGCGCCAGTGCGTGCCCGTCTCGGCATAGCTCTCCTTGTCGGTCACGAGCAGCTCGACACCAGGCCCGAAGGCAGGATCCGGGAACCGCCCCGCCGCCTCGAGCGGCTGGAAGCTGTCGCCGAAGTCGGCCGCGAAGAGGTGATTGATCACGTCGAGCACCTCGGGCCGCGAGCGGTAGTTCTGCGTCAGCGCCAGCACGCCGCCGACCTGCTCGCGCCGCTCGCGGAAGACCTCGACGTCCGCGTGCCTGAAGCGGTAGATGGACTGGAACTCGTCGCCGACGAAGAAGATCTCGGAGTCGTCGCTCGCGAGCAGGTCGACCAGCTCGCACTGGAGCCGGTTCGTGTCCTGGAACTCGTCGACCATGATCGAGCGGAGGCGCCAGCTCTCGCGCTCGCGGATCTCCTCGTGCTCGCGCAGGAGCTCGCGGGCCAGCAGCTGCAGGTCTTCGAAGTCGAGCGCCGACTCGCGGTCCTTCGCCTCGCGGTAGGCGCGGTCGTAGGTCAGCAGCAGCTCCTGCAGCTGCTCGCGGTCGCGCGCGGCCAGCGCCTCGAGCGCCGCCTGCTCGACCGCACGGCGGTGCTCGTCGAGGTCGGACGCAAGGTCGGAGAGGTCGAGCAACCCGTCGGGCACCGTGGCCGCGTCCAGGTAGCGCAGCGCTGCGTCGTGCCCGCCGGTGCGCGCGGCCTCCCGCAGCTCCGCCAGCGCCCCCGGCAACCGTGACTCTTCGCGCAGGTCGATCCGCAGCTCGAGGCCCGAGGAGCGGAGCGTCTCGTGCACGCCGGTCAGCATCCGCCGGAGCCGCCGCCCACCGTAGGAGGCGAGCAGCCGCAGCCGAGCCTCGTCGTCGCCGCAGAACTCCTCGAGCGCGGCGCGGAACGCCTCGCCGCGGAGCACGCGCCCCTGGCTGTCGTCGAGGACGCGGAAGCGCGGGTCGATTCCGGCCGCGAACGGGTGCGCCTTCAAGAGCCGGTGGCAGAAGCCGTGGATGGTCGAGATCCACGCGCCGTCGAGCTTCCGCTCGAGGTCATGCCGGCCAAGCTCGTGCAGCCGCTTGCGGATCCGCCCGCGCAGCTCGCCGGCCGCGCGCTCGGTGTAGGTGATCACGAGGATCGACTCGACGTCGAAGCCGCGGTCGCAGACGGCGCGGCAGAAGCGCTCGACGATGACGGTCGTCTTGCCGGTGCCCGCGCCGGCGGAGACGAAGACGACGCCCTGTTCCTCGATCGCCCGGAGCTGCTCGCGATTGACCGTCTCGACGATCACGCCGCTGCCCTCAATCCACGCGTTCCTGGCCAGCGGCGCAGACGGCCAAGCCAGCAAAGCCGGCTTGGCCTGAACGCGACATCGCAAGCGACGTCGCGGCTCACGAGCGCCTCACCCGGCAGACCGGCCAGAGCTCGCACCAGGTCGGGCACGAGCCGCCGCGCGGGTCGTGGCGGATGTCGCCCTCGCGGATGCGGCCGACCACGCCGCGCGCGTGCTTCTGCGCGCGCTCGATCCCGTCCCAGAACTCATCCTCGTCGAGGTAGTCGTTGCGCATGAAGCCGGGCACGCCGTCCTCGGCGCGCAGCACACCGCGGGCCTTCGCGTCGCCGGCCAGCGTGCGGTAGACGCCGCCGAGCGGCTCGATCCCGACGAGGTCGCGCAGGACGAGCATGTAGAGCGGGATCTGCAGGTGCAGCTCGCGCTCGATCTCCCGAGCCGTCGGCGCGCGGCCGGACTTGTAGTCGACGACGATGCCGCGCGCGCCGAACGGGTCGCGGTCGATGCGGTCGATCTTGCCGGTGACGGAGAAGCCGCCGAGATCGAGCCCGCGCTGGAGCTCGGGCGCCGAGCGTTCGGACCCGAACGAGACTTCGAAGCGGTTCGGCACGAGCGGCGACTCCGACTCGGCCTCGCGGCGGATCAGCTTCTCGAGGTCCCGGGCGAGGCTCTGCTCGAGCTCGTTCCGCTCGAGGTTCGGCAGGTCGAAGCGGACGTGCGCCTCGAGCGCGTCGGCCAGACACTCGCGGAGGAAGACGAGCGCGTCCTCGAGCGTCTCCGGCTGCACGCGGTCGGCGCCGGTGCGCTTCGGCAGGCCCTTGAAGAACGAGTAGAGCGCCTGGTGGGCGACCTGGCCGCGCAGGCGCGCGTCGACCTCGACGTCGATGCTCCGCGGAGACAGGAACCGGTCGACGAACCACATCGAGGAGCAGGCCGTGAAGCGCTCGAGCTCGGTGACCGCGAAGGTCGCGCGGTTGCCGAGCTCCTCGAGCACGGCCGGATGCGTCAGGCGCGTCGGCCGGTCGAATGCGCCGAGCGCGCGGTCGAGGCGCCGCTCCCAGCCGTTCGCGCGCGCGAGCGAGCCGGCCGTGTCGCCGTCCGTCGGCGCCAGCGAGGCGAGCGCGCGCAGGCGCTCCCGCTCGCTCGGTGCCGCCTCGAGCGGCCACGTGAGCGCGGCGAGCGGCCGGCGCCGCGTCCAGCGCTCGACCTCGTCGGCGGCGAACAGCGCCCGCGTCTCGTCCCAGAACGGGCTCGCCTCGCGGGGAGCGCCTTCGTCACTCGCGGCCTCGCGCACGAGGTAGAGCCGCCGGGTCGGGCGCGTGCAGGCCGTGTAGAAGAGGTAGCGGTCGCGCGAGACCGGATCCGTGCGCAGCAGGCGACCGGCGCGGGAGGTGCGCTCGAGCTCGGCCTTCTGCTCCTCGTCGAGGAACGGCGAGGCCTGCGAGCGCCTCGGCAGACGGCCCTCCTCGAGGCCGACGACGAAGACGACCTCGAAGCGGCGCGTCCGTGCGCGCAGGAGGTCGAGCACGGCGACCCTGCCCGCCTCGCCGGCTCCGGCACCGCGTATCTGCGCGTCGGCGAGGAGCGAGACGACCTCCTCCCGGCTCGCCTCGGCGCCGAGCTCGCGCCAGCGCTCCAGCTCGGCCAACAGCTTCGCGACCGCTTCGTGGGCGCGCAGGTCGAGCCGCGCCGCCTCGTGGGTCGGCGGCGCGTCGAGGCGGTACGCCGCGGTGACCATCGCACGAGCCAGGTCGCGGACCGCGGCCAACGGATCGGACGCCGAGCGGACGTTCTCCAGGTGCGGCAGCGGCTGGCCGCGGAGCTTCAGCACCTCCTCCTCGACCCGCTCCGGCTCGTTCACGCCGCGGCCGCGCAGACGTCCTTCGAGGAAGTCGACGTGCATCCGCGTCAGGCCGGAGTACGGCGAGCGCAGATACGAGAACAGCTCACGGCGCCGGCCGTCGAGCCAGGCGTAGCGAAGCAGCGAGAGCAGCGCCTGGCCGAACGGCGTCTGCCCCAGCCGCAGCCGGCCCTCGAGCGCGTACGGCACGCCGAGCGTGGTGAACGCCGTGTCGAGCGGCGCGCGCCAGCGCTCGAGCGACGGGCACACGATCGCGACTTCCTCGGCGGGAGTCCCGTCGCGAAGCAGCGCCAGGATCTCGTCCGCGACGAGCTCGAGCGTGCCGCGGATACCCGCGCCTTCGAGGAAGCGGAGCGAGCCGTCGAGCTCCGGCGAGCGCTCGGGTTGCGCGTCCTCGAACAGGTGACGCTCGAGGTGTGCCAGCACGGGCGTGCGCGCCTTCGGCCCGGGCGGCAGCTCTTCGATGCGCCCGTCCGCGAGGCGCGAAAGGTCTTCCGCGGTACGCGACAGCGAGGCGAAGGCGTCGCGGCCCGGCTCGTACGGAAGCGAGACGGTCACCTCGGCGCGGGCGGCCAGCGCTTCGAGCAGCGCCCACTCCGCGCCGGTCAGGTCCTCGAATCCATACGCGAACACCGGCCGCGGGTCCCAGGCAGCAAGATCGCCGGCCGCGCGCTCGGCCGCGTGCCGGCGCTCGAGCTCGCGATCCCAGAGCTCGAGCCGGTCGAGCTCTTCACGGTAGGCGCCGTACAGATCGGCGAGCTCGCCCTCCAGCTCGCCGGGCTCGAGCAACGCTGACTCGAGCTCGGCGAGCGTCGACCCCAGCGAGTCGGCGAAGCCGGAGAAGCGCGCGGAACGGCCCTGCGCGCGAGCGACCAGGCGGCGCAGCAGCAGCGTGCGCTGCGCCTGGGAGATCACCGGCCGGTGCGCGCCGTTGCTTCGGGCAAAGCGCTGGAACAGGTCGTCGAACGTGCCGATCGTGCCGCCGACGAGCGCACCGCTCCGCCGCAGCAGCTCACGCTCGGCGCGGTCGACGTCCGGCCGGTTCGGCACGATCAGGATCGGATCGGCCCCGAGCGCGACGAGGTAGCGCTCGAGCAGGAGCGCGACCTTCCCCGCGTTGGCAGGGCCTGCGAGCAGGCTCAGCGGCACCCGCCCCATCCTAGTAGCGGGATGGGACGGTTCCGAGGCGCGGGCGGGTGTCCCCGCCCGGCGTTCTTACGAGGCCGACTTCGGCCTGCGCCCGCGCCTAGCGACGGCGCGTCCGCCGAGGCGCTCGGCCTCGGAATCGGTCAGGTCGAGCTCGCGAACGCCCTTGCGCGCGTCCGCAAAGGTGATGCGCACCGTGGCGCCCTTACCCTCCGGGATCTCTTCGCCGGACTGGTCGCTAACGCGAATCGTCTTGCGTGCCAATTGTCAGCCTCCGTTTCGCTCGCGGATTCCGATCAGGGTAACCGAATCCGCGAGTGAAATCTTAGGCTGCCTCTCGCGCCCGCCGAATGCGCGACGAGCGCAACAAGCTGAGCAGCGCCTGTTCCTCGGTGTCGAGCTCCAAATCGCGTGCACCTACGACGCGCAAATGACGTGGCCGAAAATCATCGATCGTTCGACCGTCGAGATACTGCTCCACCACGGCCGGACTCTGACGTACGAGGCGCGCGCAACGGCGGGGGTATTGCCGAGCCGCTCACCGACCTTGCGCATCACCGCCGCCACGGCCCGCTTCTGCTCCGTCTCGCTCTCTCCGGGCCCGGCCTCCGCGAGCTGGATCGCCGCGACGAGCGTGCCGCCCCAGGTGCGAAAGTCCTTCGCCGTGAACTCGTCGCCCATGTGCTCGCGGATGTACTCGTTCCGCTTGCGCGCGCAGAGGTTGTAGATCTCGCCGTCGCGCTCGTAGCGGAAGAGCCGCCGCCCGCCCGGGAGCGCAAGCAGCTCCTTCATCGCGGCCGCGAGTCCGGCGTCGAGGAGAACCGTGTGGCAAAGGACCGGCTGCTTGGCGCGAAAGCGGAAGGTGATCTTGCTCCCGCGCACGCGGACGTTGTCCCTTGCGCAGCGTCGTGATCCCGAACGTCTTGGCGACCGCGGCCGTCCACTCGAAGCTCAAAGGCTCCTGGTCGAGGTGCTCGCTCATCGCCGCCCTCAGCTCGGGAAGCCGCTCGGCGAAGTGCACCAGCTTGTCGTATTTCGCCTGCTCCTGCCGAGCCCGGTAATCCGGGTGGTAAAGGTACTGGCGGCGCGCCGAGCATCGTCCACCCTCCGCTCCGAGCCATAGAGTTGCGGTGTAGCCACGGGCGGGCGAACGTAATCCAAGGAGGCGGATGGCGGGCACGACGATCGTCGTCCTGGAGGGGGACGAGACAGGGCAAGAGCTGCTGGAGGAGTCGCTCCGCGTGCTCGCGCCGGACGTGATCGGGCTCGAGGTCGAGCTGCCGCGCTACGACCTCTCGCTCGAGTCGCGCCGTGCGTCGGACAACGCCGTCGTCCACGAGGCCGCAGCCGCCGTCCGCGAGGCGGGCCTCGGGCTGAAGGGCGCGACGATCACGCCCGAGGGCGCGGACGACGTCGGCTCGCCGAACCGGATCCTGCGCGAGGAAATCGGCGGGCGCGTGATCGTCCGGACCGGCCGCCGGATCCCGGGGATCGTCCCGTTCGGCGGCGTCCACGCGCCGATCTCGATCGTGCGAATGGCCGTCGGCGACGCCTATGGCGCCGAGGAGTGGCGCGAGGGCTCGGGCGAGGACGAGGCGGCGTTCCGTACCGAGCGGATCGAGCGGCGCATCTGCCATTCGGTCGCGGAATTCGCGTTCCGGCTCGCGGCCGACACCGGCGCAAAGGTCTTCGGCGGGCCGAAGTTCACCGTCAGCCCGGTCTACGAGGGGATGCTCAAGGAGGAGATGGACGCAGCGGCCACGCGCCACCCCGACGTGCCGTACGAGCCGCAGCTGATCGATGCGACCTTCGCGCTCCTCGTCGCCTCAAGCGGCGACCCGTTCGTGATCCCGGCGCTGAACCGCGACGGCGACATCCTCTCCGACCTCGTGCTGCCGCTGTTCGGCTCGATCGCCGGCTCCGAGTCGCTGCTGGTGGGGTTCGGCGACGACTTCGAGCCGAAGGTCGTGCTCGCCGAGGCCGCGCACGGCACCGCGCCCTCGCTGCAGGGCAAGAACGTCGCGAACCCGATGGCGATGATCCTCGCCGCGGCGGCCGTGCTCGGCTACGCGGAGGGAGGCCGCGAGCCGTCGCGGGCGATCCGCGAAGCCTGTCTCGAGGCGGTCGCGGAGGGCGTTCGCAC
Organism: uncultured Actinomycetes bacterium; assembly: GCA_963765785.1. Lineage (GTDB taxonomy): Bacteria > Actinomycetota > Thermoleophilia > Gaiellales > Gaiellaceae > AC-32. The sequence goes on along the minus strand of CAVXXW010000009.1, from coordinate 179,349 downwards.
AGCCGATCTCGGCGGCCACGCCGGCACGACCGAGTTCACCGACGAGGTGATCCGGCGCACGCGCCAGAAGCTCGAGATCTGGTCGACGCTCTGACCCCGCCAGAGGCGTGCCGGAGCCTCGTCCTGTGTCGCTAGCGCCCGGTGATCGCGCCCGATCCGGTGATGCTCCTCGTCACGTCCTGCGGATTGCCCGTGTAGACGATCGCGCCAGATCCAGATACGGAGGCGTCGAGACTCTTCGTCGCGGTGATGAAGATACTCCCCGAGCCGCTCACGGCTGCGTGCACGTCAGTCGCGACAAGTTGCGTGAACTGCACGACTCCCGAGCCGCCGACAGTGGCGTCGAGGCGGGTCGCAGTCCCGTTTCCGGACAGCGTGCCATTCCCTGGCAAATCGACCCTGAGGCTCTTGGCCTCGAAGCCGTCGACGACGATGTTGCCGTTACCGGCGAGCGTCAATGCGTCAAGGGTCGGGACGGTGATCTCGACACGCATCGGACTCTCCGTCGAGAAACTGCCGGGCGTGTTGCCGATGATGAGCGTGCCCGACTGCACCTCGGTCGTCACGCGGTTGATGAGGTTGTCATCGGCCTTCACGACGACCGACTGCGAGTGACCGACGTGAACCACGACGTTGTTATTCCCTGCGAGCTCGACGCTCGTGAACGAGGCCACGTCACGGGCCTGTGTGACAGGCATGCCGGATCCGTGAGCGCTCGAGGAAGATGAGCCTCCGAAGACGTCGGACTGATACAGGAGCGCAACCGTCAGTCCGCCGAGGAAGAAGGCGACGATCGTGAGGAGCACCCACCGAGAGCGGTGCTCTTCGCGGCCGGGGCGAACAGGCGTCGGGGCGATAGTCATAGCCCTCCCTTCTCACGCGAGCACCGAACCAGTGCGTTTCGGCGTCGTCAGGCAGGCTCACGCTCGGCTCCGCGCTGCGTGGATACACGTTGGCTTCGCTAAACCACCGCCAGCATCTCCTGGCGAGGCGGAACAGCGCATCGGTGTCGCGTGCGGACTCGCGTGTGGGAAAGCCGCAACTCCCTCGAGGGAGGAGTCACCAGAATGGGCCAGCCTGCGGGAATGTCACCCGAAGGTCTTGCCTCTTTGCTTGTTCGAGGGCCAGTTCCTACGATCAAGAGGTGCCGGTGCTACCTCAACACGTTCCGACTGCCGCCTCAATTGTGATCGTCGTCCTCGTGGTTGCTGTCGTGCTTGCCATCGTTGTCGCCGCTGTGCGGCGACGGCACGAGCGGCGCCTGATCGGAGAGATCCTCGTCGAGCCGTACGAGCCTCACCTGTCAGAGCGCAGCCCGGATGCACCCGAGGAGGATCCGAGCACGATCCAGGCTCAGAAGCGGGCCGAGGCGCTCGGTCGTAGTCGTCATCAGTGGTCTTAGGTAGGTCCTGTGGGCTGGGCGAGCGCGCTTTCGCTCGAGACTGCGGCGCTACGCTGACGCGACGCTGGCGAGCTCGGTTTCTTCGAACAGCTCCAGGAAGACCCGCGCGATCACGGGGTCGAACTGCGTGCCGGCGCAGCGCTCGACCTCTGCCAGCGCCTGCGCCCGGCTGAGCGCGCGGCGGTAAGGCCGGTCGCTCGTCATCGCGTCGAAGGCGTCCGCGACCGCGAGCACGCGCGCCTCGAGCGGGATCTCCTCGCCCGCTTTGCCGCTCGGATAGCCCGAGCCGTCCCAGCGCTCGTGGTGGTACAGCACGTACGGAATCGCCTCGCGCAGCGCGGCCACGCGCAGGATCAGCCGCGCGCCCGTCCTCGGGTGCTCGCGGATCTCCGCGAGCTCGTCGTCCTCCAACTCGCCCTCCTTGCGCAGGACGTGGTCGGAGACGGCGAGCTTGCCGATGTCGTGCAGCGGGCCGCCGACCCGCAGCGACGCGAGCCGTTCCTCGCTCCAGCCGAGCCGCAGGGCGATCACCTCGGCCAGCGCCGTCACCCGCGCGGAATGCCCCCGCGTGTACGGATCACGGGCCTCGATCGCGCCGGTCAGGACGGAGAGCATCGCCACGACCGGGAAGGTTCAACTCCGGCGCGCTGATCCCTCTTTCGTGGGAGGCGGCTCGCGCCAGATCCCGGTGATTTGCACCGCCCGCGCCGACTGCCCGAGCTTCGGCAGCCCGAGCCCGTCCTCGATCGTTCGCAGAAGCGCATAGTGACCGGTCGGGCCGGTGACCTTGGAGTGCGGGCGGACAAGCGTCCCGAGTGCGAGCGCGGGCACGCGGGGGTCGATCGAATCGGACTCGTCGAAGACGACGAACACCGCTGTCCCGGGCAGCCTCACCAGCGGGGGCAGGAACCGCTTCAACCAGGCGTCGCCGGTTGCGACCGAGCAGTCGTGCATGTCGTGGCACAGGTCCGGGACGACGAGCGAGAAGGTCGGGAGCTTCCCGGCCGCGCGATCGCGGCCGAACTGCGTGAGCGGCACGACGCGCCGCAGCCGCGCCGGGCTCGCGAGCACGCGCCGGAAGTAGAGGAACGGCACGTGCTTCTTCGCGTAGCGGCCGCTGTACGGACCAGTCCAGCCGGGCCGCGGCAGGCCCTCGGCGTACGTCTTCCACGTCAGGCCCTTCGCCTCGAGGGTGTCCGCGAGGCTCGGCCCGGAGACGGTGCAGGTCGTGCAGTCCGACGTGATGCCGTGGGTCGAGCCGGAGACGAGCGCGAGGTAGTTCGGCAGGCTCGGATGCGTCACGCCGCGGTAGCCCGAGAGCACCGCGCCGGCGCGGGCCAAGGCGTTGAAGGCCGGTGCCGCAGGGTTGCCGAGCACCTGCGAGGGCGCCTTGTTCTCGAACACGACGACGATCACCCGTTGGAACGCCGGCACCGGCCGGGTAGCCGACTGCGCCCCGCCGCAGAGCACCAGGACCGCAGCCAGGACGGCCAGCCGCCTCACGGCTGCTCCACCAGCCGCTTCCGCCAGAAGTGGAACGCGACGAGACCGACCACCAGGAGGCCGACGATAACGGCCCCGCCGATCAGGCCGTACTGGGCGATCGCGTCGGCCGCGGCCCGGCCCAGGTAGTAGGAGATCAGCCCAACCAGCAGCGCCCAGCAGATGCCGCCGGCGGCGTTCCAGAAGAAGAAGGTCATCCAGTGCATGCGAGAGATGCCCGCAATCCAGGCCGCAGTAACGCGGAGGCCCGCAAAGAACCGCGCGAAGAAAATCGTCTTCGGCCCGTGCCGGTCGAAGAAGCGCTCGGTCGTCGGCAGCGACCTCGAGGCGAAGCTCCACCGCTCGATCACGGAGCGCCCGCCCGTGCGGCCGATCCAGTAGCCGATGTTGTCGCCGACGATCGCCGCCACCGCCGCCACGGCGATGACGGCGGCGATGTTCAGGTGGCCGGCGTTGGCGTAGACGCCTGCGGTGACCAGTGCCGTCTCGCCCGGAAGCGGCACGCCTGACGACTCGAGCATGACGATCAGGAAGAGCGCAACGAGCCCGTAGTGGTGGACGAAGCCGCTCACTCCGGCAGTGTGGCGAACGCCATCAGGATCGCGTCCAGGTACTCCTCTCCGCGGCGGTAGTGGCGGCGCCGGTAGCCCTCCTGGACGAAGCCGAACGACTCGTAGAGCCTGATCGCCGGCTCGTTGTGCGGGAAGACGTGCAGCTCCAGCTTCGAGACGCCGTGTCTCCGCGCCCACTCCGCAGCCGCCTCGAGCAGCGCCCGCCCGATGCCGCGGCGGCGCTGCTCGGCCGCGACCATCAGGCCGAGGTCGGCGACATGGCGGCTCGCCGGGTGCGGGTCGCGCGCGACCGACAGCCGACCTACGAGCCCCTCGGGCACTTCCGCGACGAAGACGGCAGCGTGCGCCGAGCGGCGCACGGCTCGGAGATAGCGCCGCTCGGCCGCGGTGCTGCGCCAGCCATCGGTCGCGAGCAGCCAGTCGCCGGGCTCATGGGCAACGGCGCGCGCGAGCGCGACCAGCGCCGCAGCGTCGCCCGCTTTCGCCTCGCGGATCTCGAAGCCGCTCACTCGACGACGACGCCGGCGCCACCGCGCCGCGGGTCGCCGGCCGCGGCGAGCCTCCCGTCCTCCAGCATCTCGACGCCGGCCGTGCCGCCGAAGAACAGGTTGCGTCCCCGCCAGCGGACGAGCTCGTAGCCCCACGACTCCAGCCGGTCGAGCTCTCCCGGGTCGTTGCCGCCTTCCGCATGCACGTGCGTTGCCTCGAGGTGGACGCGCGGCTGCTCGATCGCGTCGCGGATGCCGAGCCCGTGCGCGACCGCGTTGACGACGATCTGCATGATGGCGCCGCGCAGCCGCAGCGAGCCGGCGCTGCCGACGACCAGCCGCGGCGTCCCGTCGCGCAGCACGAGCGACGGCGCCATGCCGCTCGTGAAGCGGACGCCCGGCCGCGGGTGGCCGCCGGTGGCGGCCAGGTCGAACTCGCCGAGCATGTTGTTCAGCTGGATGCCGGTGCCCGGGACGATCACGCCGGAGCCGGCTCCCGTCGAGGCCGTAAGCGCTGCCGCGTTGCCCTTCCCGTCGACGACGGAGATGTGTGTCGTCCCGCGCTGGAGCTCCGGCAGCCGGCCGCGGATCCGGCGCGCCGCGGCGGCGAGCGCGCCCTCGTCGAAGAGCCGCCGCGCGAGGCCGCCGCGGTAGAGCTCGCGCACGAACGGCCCTCCTCGCGCGGCCTCCTGCTCTCGCATGATCTCGACGAGCTGGGCCATCGCCTCCGCGCTGCCGAGCGGGCCCGCCGCGCCGCCGAGGCGGTCGAGCAGCCGCAGCCCGAGGCCGATCAAGATGCCGCCGGTGGACGGCGGGGGGTTCGAGCGGAACTCGTGACCGAGGAACGGGACGCGGACCGGCCGCCGGACGATCACGCGGAACTCGCTCAGGTCGCGCTCGGTGATCTCGCCGCCGCCCGCGCGAACGTGCTCCGAGAGCGCACGCGCGAGCTCGCCGCTGTAGAGGTCGCCCGGCCCCGCCTCGGCGAGGCGCTCCAACGTGAGAGCCAGATCGGGCAGCACGAGCCGCTCGCCGGCGGTGAGGTAGTCGCCGTTCGAGCTGTACATCGCGCGGCCCTCGTCGGTGCGGCGGAGGATCGGGTCGAGGATCTCGTGCAGGTACGCCTGCGGCGGTGTCAGCTCGACCCCCTGACGCGCGTGGGCGATGGCGGGCTCGAGCAGCACGCGCCACGGCAGCGTCCCGAAGCGGAAGTGCGCCTCGCCGAGACCGGCGGCCGCGCCGGGCACCGCGTTCGAGGCCTCGCCCACACGGAACGACTGCGACGACTCGGGCGTGAACACGACCTTCGCCTCGGCCATCTCCGTGGCGCCGCGGCGGCGCAGCCCGAGCCCGGGAACGGTCACGAAGTGGTCGAGCACGCGCGTCGTCCGGTCGCTCGCGCGGTGGACGAGCATGAAGCCGCCCGCGCCCGGCCCCGTGAGCGTGCTCTCGGCGACCCACGACACGAACGCGGCCGCGATGCAGGCGTCGACCGCGCTGCCGCCCTCAGCCAGAACCTGGGCCCCGGCTTCGGCGGTGAGCGGATGACCTGCGGCGACGGCGCCTCGCATGCGTGAAGGCTAACTCCGGGGCTGCAGTTATCCTCGTAGGCGCGTGACCCGCGAGACCCCCGTTCTGCGTGAGGCAAGCCTCGCCGCGGGGGGCGCAGCCGCCCTCGCAGCGCTCCTCGTCTGGCTCGGGCCGCCAGGTGCCGACCTGGCCGAGCACGCCTACCAGCGAACGCTGTTTCTGAACGACGGCTTCGCCCTCTGGAACAACTTCTGGTACGCGGGCCGCTACAGCTTCGTCACCTACAGCGTCCTCTACTACCCGCTCGCCGCGCTGCTCGGGATCCGGCTACTGGCCGTGGCAACCGTCGCGACCGCGTCGCTCGCGTTCGCGGTCGTCGTCTCGCGCCAGTGGGGGCCGACCGCCCGCTGGTCGAGTCGGACGTTCGCCGTCGTCTGGTGCGGCGTCGTCTTCTCAGCGGCCTTCCCGTTCGCGCTCGGCGCGGCACTCGCGCTGCTCGCGATCTGGGCGCTGCAGGCCGGCCGGACGTGGCGCTTCGCGTTGCTCGCCGCGCTGACCTTGGCCGCGAGCCCGCTCGCGTTCCTACTGCTCGCGCTGGTGCTCCTCAGCTTCGGGCTTGCGCGCTGGGAGGAGCGGCGGAAGCTCGTAGCGCCGGCAGTGACGATCGCGGCGTTCGGCGTCGTCGAGGTCGCGCTCTGGCGGGCGTTCCCGGGCAACGGGCAGTACCCGTTCTCGTGGCAGGAGCTGCTCACCGGGATCACGTTCTGCGGGCTCGGCATCTGGATGGCGTGGGGTGTCGAGCGGGCCCGGCCGCTTCGCTCGATGTTCATCGTCTACCTCGTCGCGTGCCTGGCCGCATTCGCGATCCCGAGCGCGGTCGGCGAGAACGTGCTGCGCCTGCGCTACTTGGCGATCCCGATCGCGGTGCTGACGCTCTCGCTACGGCGGTGGCGCCCGCTGCCGGTGACCCTTGCCGTGCTCGCGCTGGCCATGGCGTGGAACCTGACCCCGACGGTCTTCAACATCGTGCACGGGCAGAGCGACCCGGCCTCGTCGCGCGCGTACTGGACGCCCGCGATCTCGTACCTGCGCGCGCACCTGACGCCCTCGTATCGCGTCGAGGTCGTCGACACGACCGGCCACTGGGCCGCCGCCTACCTCGCGGAGGCCCAGATTCCGATCGCGCGCGGCGGCTACCGACAGGACGACTTCCCGCAGAACAAGCTGCTCTACGACGAGCTCGGGCCGAAGGCCTACCTCGACTGGCTGCGCCGGCTCGGAGTGCGCTACGTCGTGCTGACCACGGCGCCGCCCGACTACAGCGCCCGCGGCGAGGCCGACCTCATCCGTTCGGGCCGTTCGGGCCTCCGGGAGGTCTACGCGACGCGCCGCATGCGGATCTACGAGGTGCCGTCGCCGCGGCCGATCCTCGAGGGCGGCGGTCGCGTCCTCGGCCTGACCGCGACCCGCATCGCGCTCGACGTGCCGCACGCGGGCGCGTACCGGCTCGCGGTGCGCTACTCGCCTTACTGGCACGCCGAGGGCGCCTGCCTCAGCAGCCGCGCCGACGGCATGACCACGGTGGCCACCGACCAGCCGGGCCGCCTGGACCTTCGCTTCCACGTGAGCGCGGGCAGGGCGCTGGCGACGGCCGTCGTCGGCGCACGCTCCGAGATCTGCGACACGGGCTAGCGCTAGACGACGGCTGCGAGCTCGCGCATGAGCTCACCCACGACCGCCGGCGCGCTGTTCTCGAAGCGGAAGTCGAACTCCGCGAAGCCGGAGACGCCCGTGTCCGCACGCGCGCGCAGGTAGGCGGCGCGCCATTGCTCGGCCTCGGCGCGGGGCAGGCCGCGCGTGTTGCCGCCAAGGCCCGGCACGAGCCGGAAGCCCGGCGTCAGGCCCGCCGCGTACTTCCGCGCGAGCTTTTGACGGACCGGCCCGCCGCGGCGCAGGGCGTCGTGGCCGGCCGCGGCCGCGCGGGCGGCTCGGCTCGGGTCGCCTTCGAAGTCCGGGTACTCCTCGCCGATCAGGTGGATGCAGGCGCGGTCGAGCATCTTCCAGAAGGCGGAGAGCTCGGCCGTGATCGCCCTGGAGGGCAGGCCGCGCGCGTTCTTGGCCCACCAGACGAGGCCGGGCCGGCTCCGGTCGCCGAGCGCCGGGCGGCCGAAGGTGAGCCCGCGGAGCACGCCTCGGGTCAGCTCGCGGTACTGGCGCCCGAGCGTTCCCGCGCACTCGGCCACGATCTCGTCCAGCTGCCAGGTCTCGGCCACCGGCTCGGCCCGCAGCGCATCTCGGAAGCGTGCGCCGAGCTCGACGCTCCACGTGATGCGCGTGGCGGTCGGGAGACGTATCAGCTCGTTCAGCTCCGGCAGCGGCCCGGCCAGCCGGCTCACGCCCGGGTTCCGCGCCAGCAGCTCGCGCTCCGCGTCCGGGTCGAGCCGCCGGCGCTCCCAGAACCAGCCCGGCTGGATGTGGAACATCGGCGCGTAGCGCGCACCGGGCAGCGCGTGCACCTGGTCGGCGATCTTCGGGCTGATCCCATAGCTGCCGACGAAGACCGGCGTCTTCGGCGGGAACCGCGCCGCGCGGACGGCGGCGACGATGGTCCGAACCTCTCCGGGGTCGAAGAACGAGAGGACGACGGAGCGCGGCAGGCTAGCTCTGGAGGAAGCTCGGCGGCTCCAGCGAGTCCTCGTCCCGCGACTCGGCCCGCATCGTGATCCGCCGCTGCGCGGCGCGCTGGCCGAAGCCCGTCGCGACGACGGTGACCCAGACCTGGCCTGCAAGACGGTCGTCGACGGTCGCGCCGAAGATGATGTTCGTGTCGTCGGTCGCGGCCTGGCGAACGACCTCGGCCGCCTCGTTGACCTCGAACAGCGAGAGGTCGTCGCCGCCGGCGATCGAGAGCAGGATGCCCTTGGCGCCGCCGATGTCGGTCTCGATCAGCGGCGAGCGCAGCGCCCGTTCGGCGGCGTCGCGCGCTCGGTTGTCGCCCGTGGCCGAGAAGCCGATGCCCATCAGGGCCGTGCCGGCGTCCTTCATGATCGTGCGCACGTCGGCGAAGTCGAGGTTGATCAGGCCCGGGAGCGTGATCAGGTCGCAGATGCCCTGGACGCCCTGGCGGAGGACGTCGTCGGCGATGCGGAACGCATCGAGCATCGACGTCTCGCGGTCGAGCACCTCGAGCAGCCGCTCGTTGGGCACGACGATCACCGTGTCGCAGTTCGCGCGCAGCGTGTCGACGCCGTCGTCGGCCTGCTTGCGCCGGCGCGTCCCTTCGAACTGGAACGGCGTCGTGACGATGCCGACCGTCAGCGCGCCGAGCTCCCTGGCGATCCGCGCGACGACCGGCGCGGCGCCGGAGCCGGTGCCGCCGCCCTCCCCGGCAGTGACGAAGACCATGTCCGAGCCGCGCAGCGCGCGCTTGATCTGGTCGTAGGCCTCCTCCGCGGCGCGGCGGCCGAGGTCCGGGTCGGCGCCTGAGCCGAGCCCCTCGGTCAGCTCACGGCCGATGTGGATCTTCACGGGTGCATCGCTCGTCTGGAGCTGCTGGATGTCGGTGTTGACGGCGACGAACTCGACCTGCGAGATGTCGGCGTCGATCATCCGGTTGACGGCGTTGAGGCCGGCACCGCCGACGCCGACGACGCGGATGACCGCGATGTACGCACCCGGCTCGGGGACACGATGGAGACGCGGCGGCGGCTCGGGCAGCGGCTCGAGCTTCGGGCGCGGCGGCTCCTGGCGCTTCGGCTCGGGTGCGCGCTCGGGCAGCCGGACCGGCTCGGACGGCGGCGGCGGGAGCGGCGGAGGAGCTGCCTCCTCCCACTCCGGCACGTGCTCGACGGTCTGCTCGGGCGGCTCGACCGGCGTCGGTTTCGGTTCTGGCGGGGGCGCCGGCGCTTCGGCCGGGGTCGCCGCTGCCTGCTGCTCGGCCTCGGCCGGCTCGGGCTGGGCCTCGCGGCCCTCCTTCTCGGCCTGCCGCTGGGCCGCCTCGGTCGCGCGGAAGAGCTCCGCGAGCGGGCCTTCACGCATGCTCGCGCGCCTGCGCGCCATCGAGCACCTCCTTCGCGAGCTCGCGGTACGCCTGAGCGGCGTTGCCGCTGGGGTCGTACTTCAGGACGGACGTGCCCTTCACCGGGGCCTCCGCGTAGCGAACGGTCTTGCGGATCTTCGTGTCGAAGACCAGGTCGCCGAAGTTCTCCTGCAGGATCTCGACCGCCTCGCGCGAGTGCAGCGTGCGGCTGTCGAACATGGTCGGGAGGATCCCGACGATCCCGACGTCCGGGTTCAGGTTCTCGCGGATCATCGAGAGCGTGTTCTCGAGCTGCACGAGCCCGCGCAGCGAGAGGTACTCGCACTGGACCGGGACAATCACGCCGTTCGACGCAACCAGGGCGTTGATGGTCAGCAGGCCGAGTGACGGGGGCGTATCGATCAGGACGAAGTCGTAGTTCTCCCTCACGGGCGCGAGTGCCTTCTCGAGCGCCCGCTCGCGGCCGATCATGCTCGAGAGCGCGAGCTCGGCTCCGGCGAGGTCGATCGACGAGACTGCGAGGTCGGCCTCCATGTGGTGCACGACCTCCTGGATCGGCAGGCGGTGGACGAGCACGTCGAACATCGAGCGCTCGATCGTGTCCGGGTTTAGGCCCTGGCTCATGGTCAGGTTGCCCTGCGGGTCCAGGTCGACGAGGAGGACCTTCAGGCCCTGCTCGGCGAGTGCGACGCCGAGGTTGAGCGTGGTCGTCGTCTTCGCGACGCCGCCTTTCTGGTTTGCGAACGAGATCACGCGGCCCATGGGTGGCCCTTTGGCGATTTCGGTCCGGGTTCCCGGTCGCGGAAGCAGGCGTGCGAGCCCCATCGAGCCCCTTTCTTCGCTCTCACTCTAGCGATACCTCCGCGGGATTCCCGCGCGTTTCTCAGTTGCGATTCGGGCCGGTCCGACGCTCGAAATGTACGCCGGGCGCAGGACGCCGCTCACGCGACGAGGCGCACGAGCGCCGTCGTGGCGGCCGCGACGACCACGACCGCGGGCAGGGGCGCACGGGCCGCGATCGCGACCGCTCCGGCGCCGACGCCAGCGAGGCGCGCGTCGATCACCAGCTCGTTGTCACCGCCGACCGTCTGCGTGACGACGAGCGCCGAGAGCAGCACCGGCGCGAGCAGCGGCACGACCCGCGCGACCGGTTCCGGGAGCGTTCGGTCTCCGAGCAGCACGGGGCCGGTCGCCTTCAGCGCGATCGTCGCGATGCCGACGACCAGGACGACGAGCCAGATGGTGCTCATGCCGGCGCCTCCTCCTCGTCGCGGCGCAGGCCGAGCAGGCACGCGGTACTCGCCGCGATGATCGGCACGCCCGGCGGCGTCACCGGAATGAGCACGAGCGCGATCGCACCGCCGAGGAGCGCCGCCAGCGCGGCCTTCCTCGTCCGCAGCTGCGGAACGAGCAGCGCGAGGAACAGCGCCGGGAACGCCCCGTCGAGCCCGAGGGCCTTCGGGTCGCCGAGCGCCTTCCCGACGAACACTCCAACGGCGGTGCCTCCGAGCCACGCGGCGTAGAGGAGCAGGCCCGCGCCGATCAGGAGCCGGCGGTCGAAGCGGCCGTCGCCGCGGCTCGAGAGCGCCCACGACTCGTCGACGATCAGTTGTGACTCAACGAGCCGGCGGAGGCGGGGGCCGTGGAAGAGCGGTGCGACCGAGATCGAGATCGGCGCGTAGCGAGCGTTCAGCAGGACGGCGGCAGCAATCGCGGCGGCCGCTCCACCGCTTGCGCCAAGGATGGACGTGAGCGCGAACTGGGCCGAGCCGGCGAACGTCGTCGCGGACAGCACCAGCGGCGCCGCGACGCCCATTCCAGCCGCGCGCGCGACGAGCCCGAAGGACGCGCCGAAGAACCAGACCGTCGCCGCCACGGCCACCGCGGCGCGAACGCCCTGGCGGTAGCCGCCCGCCGCAGACGAGCGCGAGGCGATCGAGGACACGCCCCATCATGCCCGCCGCGCCATCGCTCACCGCGCAACCGCTGGCTCGGCGAGCGCGTCGTGACACCGCGCGAGGGCCGTCGCAGCGAGCTCCGTCCCCGAGCCTTCGGCCGCGAGCCACGCGTCCGCCTCCTCGAGCAGCGCGTGCACCTCGGCGAGCAGCGACCGAGCTGGAGCGCCCTCGCGCTCGAGTACCTCGATCCGCCGAAGTCGCTGCAGCACCGCCCGTGCTTCGTCCATGGCTCGAACGTAGCCGTCGCCCTCGCGCGCGTGTGTGTCGAAATCGTCACGAAAGGGATACGTTTCGTCCCCAGCGTGCCCGCCAGTCCCGACCGCGATCTCGGCGAGGCCCGAGCGGCGCTCGACCGCAGCGACGGACGTGCCGCAATCGCGAGCCTCGACCGCGCTCGCCGCGGGTACCTGAGGCGCCACGACGCCGACGGCCTGGGTCTTGTCCTCGACATGTCCGCGCTCGTCGATGCGGCCGACGACCACACGCGCTCCGCCCGCCAGAACCTCGTCTACGCCGTCAAGCAGAACCTCCGCCAGGAGTCCCGCCGGGCCGCGCGAGAACGGCACGAGCCGTGGGCCGACCCGTACCCGGACCTCCAGGCGCCGGAGGAGCACACGAACGTCACGGTCACGCGCGCGGCGAAGGTCGCGATCGGCGTCGGCGTCCTGGCGGCGCTGGCGGTGTTCGTCGGCTTCGTACTCGCGGCGGCGCTCGGCGGGGAGAGCAACCCGAGCGTGACGCTTCGGCTCGTCAACGACACGGGCCAGACCGTCGCCGTCCGCGGCTGCGACGACCCCGACTGCGCGACGACCTTCATGCATCGGCAGCTCGCGCCCGGCGTCCGGACCGAGGCCGACGTAGAGGCCGACACACTCGTGCAGCTGTTCACGTTCGAGCGGGCCGGCACGAACGAGTGTCTCCCGCTACGCGTCCACGACGCGTACGAGCGCCTCCCGGGCGGCGGCGTCCTCACCGCGAGGCTCTCGCAGGCGACGCCGTGTCCCGGCACGACCGTCCTGCCGCGGCCCGCCCCGCAGACGCCGATCTAGTCCTAGCTGGCCATGGCCGCGAAGTAGCCAGCCGGGCGCGGGCGGACGCCGAGCAGCGCGTCGTCCAGCGACGAGACCAACGCGGCGCGGTCGCCGTGCGCGAGCGTCTCCACGATCGCCTTGCGGACCGCGTCCGCGGCGGCAGGCCCGGCTGTCTCGCCACGCGACAGTCCCCGCAGCAGTCCGAGCTGCTCCGCGCGGTCGCGGCCGGTCTCGCCCAGCAGCACCGCCGCGCGCACCGCCGCCGCCCACAACCCGTCGGGCCCGCCGAGCAGCGCCGCCAGCGCCTCACGCAGCTGCTCCGACCGGAACGGCTCCTCGGCGAAGAGCGACAGCTCCCACCGGTCGAGCGCCTCCGCGAGTTCTGGATCGTCCTCAGCACGCCCGAGCCGCGCGAGCAGATCGGACGCGAGCCGCGCTCGGAAGGCGTCGAGCCGCGTCGGCTCGCCCGCCGGTTCCGCCGCCGCGATCGGGAGCACCGGCCGGATCGCAAGCGGCCTCCAGTCGAGCCGCTCGAAGAGCACGGGCCCGGCCGCTACAGGCGCCGCGGTGGCCAGCCGCAGCGAGCTGACCGCGTCCGCGAGCTCGCCCGGCGCATCCGGAACGTGCTGCTCGTTCGGCGCGAGCGGGCGCTCGAGCTCGAGCACGCACAGGCGGTCGGGCTCGGTGCCGAAACCGGGCGGAAGCAGGCCGTTCGCCTCCGGCCAGTGGGCCGCGAGCTCGCCCGCGGCGACGATGCGGATCCGCAGCCCGTCGGCAAGCTCGGCCTGCGCCCCGAGCGAGAGCCCGACCAACGGCGCCACCGCGGCGTAGGCGCGACGAGAGCCGAAGAGCGAGCGCTCGAGCTCGGCGTACGCGCGGTCGAACGCCTCGTCGCTCCAGTCGAACCCGCCGCACGCGTCCGCGACGTCGGCGAGCAGCGGCAGGACGATCGTCCGGAGGAGCGGCTCGTCGCCACCCTTGCCCGAATGCGCCGCCGCGTAGATCGCCGCGGCCGGCTCGCGACGCAGATCGTCGAGCCCGAGCCGCGCGTCGGCGAGCGCGCCGAGCCGCTCGGCGCGCGACTCGACGTACGACCGCACGAGGGGTTTGTACTCGTAGAGCGCTGAGCCACCTCGCGCGGCGTGCTCCTCGAACGCGAACGGCAGCTCCGCTCCGCCCTCGACGTCGTTCCCGAGCAGCGAGAAGCCGGCGAGGCAGAAGCAGCGAAGCGAGCGATACAGGTGCGGAGCGCGCACAGCCACGAGTTGCAGCTACGCGACCGGCGGCCCCTTTCCTGTCTCGCGGGCCGCAAGAGCCACACGCTGGGCTTGCGGAAAAGTACGGTCGGCTCTCAGCGAAGGCACGGATGTCGTGCGTCACCCGGTCCGAGATCGTTTGTCCTGCGCGAAGAACGGATCGCAACTAGGAAGAAGCCTCGACGAGAAGGGCAGTAGGAAGAACCCACCGAAACCCCTCCCGGAGAAGCGGACGAAAGCGAAACCGACTCACGAAGGTCAGAAGGGCCCGCACAAAGCGGGCCCTTCTCTTTGCAGAGCGCCGCGACACGCGCCTCACGCGCCTCGCTGGCAGCCCGCGCACCAGTAAGCGGTGCGATTGTCGTCACCTTGTCCACGGGAGAGGATTCGTCCGCCGCAGCGCGGGCACGGGCGGCCGGCTCGCCTGTAGACCGCTCGCTCTTCTCGCCCGCCTTCGAGCGACCTGCGCATCAGCCGCGCCGCCTCCGCGAGGACGCGCTCGAGCTCCTCGTCGGTCACGTCCCCGAGCCGCAGCCACGGCGAGAGCCGTGCGCGCCAGAGCGACTCGGCCTTCCAGACGTTCCCGATCCCGGCGACGAGGCGCTGGTCGAGCAGGGCGTCTCCGAGCTGGCGCGCCGGGTGCTCACGGCGGAGGTCGGCGGCCATCGCCGCCAGGTCGGGCGGGTCGGCAAGGATGTCAGGCCCGAGCTTGCGCGTTCCACGCGCCGAAAGCTCGAGCACGGGGCCGTTCCAGAGCAGCGCCTCGCGTTCCGCGCCCGTCAACACGAGCCATGGCTTTCCGTGCCGCGCGGCGCCGCGGTCGAGGACCTGCCAGCGGCCGTTCATCCGCAGATGGCTGCGTAGGACGAGCCCGCCCTCGAAGTGCAGCAGCAGGTTCTTGCCGACCGCCTCGACCGACTCGAGCCGGCGCCCGTCCAGTGTCGCCGCCGAGACCGCGGCTGCGGCGCGCGGGTTCGGTGTCTCGACCGCGACGCGCTCCCCGACGAGCACTTGCAGCTTGCGCGCGGCTCGGTGGAGCGAGTCCCCTTCGGGCATTCGGAGCTACCCTAGCGCCGAGGTGATCACCCGGAGCCTGCTCCTCCTCGCGGCCGTTGCCGTAACCATGGCCGCGTGCGGCGCGCAGAGCTCGGGTGGCGCGAGCGGCGGCGGGCTCTACGGCACGGTGCGCATCAGCCCGTCGACCCCCCTCTGTGGGAGGGGGGCCTCCTGCTCGAAGCCGGCGCGCGGCTTCAAGCTCGTCTTCCGCGGCCACGGCCGAACCGTGACGGCAAGAACCGACGCCAAGGGCCACTACCGCGTGCGACTAGGCGGCGGCACCTACACGGTCCGGGCCGGGACCGCGAGCACGCTGCCGAAGAGCGGCCTGCAGCCGCGCAGGGTCAAGGTGCCGAGCAGCGGCTTCGCCAGGCGCGACTTCGTCTACGACAGCGGCATCCGCTGACGCGAAGAGCGCCCCGAAGGGCGCTCCTCGCTTCGATTGCCGCCTTCCCCCTAAACCGGACAGGGATTCGAGCTCAGCACGTTCCTGAAGTTGTTCGTGCGGAGCCGGATCGCGGGGTTCGGGTTCGGGTAGAAGCTGAACAGCAGCGGCCCGTACTCGGCCGCCGAGTTCCCGCCGAACGTGTTGGTCGTCCCCTTGATGTAGGGCCCGCCGAGCTGCCAGACGCAGTGCCCGTTCGCGCTCGGGTTCTCCGTCGACGTCCCGGTGGAGTAGATCGGGTAGAAGTTCGAGCCCGGCGGCGGGTTCACGCAGCCGACGCCCGTGAACCGGTTGCAGTTGCCGCCGAAGTCGGCCGCCTCGATCCGCGGCAGGTCGGCCTCGAAGGCCACCCGGCTGTAGTTCTGCGAGCCGTTGAAGACCGGGCTCGTGAACGTGACCGGGCTCGGGTGGTACTTCTTGTCCTGCCCGCGGTTCGGATCGGTCCCAGGCCACACCTGCTGGTACGGGGTGCCGTCGAAGTCGTTGTCGGTCCCCGTACACCCGCTGATCGGCACGAACAGCGACTGCGCTGCGGTGAGGCACGGCGCGTCGTCGTCGTCGAGGCCCTCGCCGTTGCTCGCGCAGGAGCCGTCGCCGGCAACCGTGTCGCAGTTCTCGAAGTGCCCGATCTCGTCCGAGAAGGCCGCGTTGTAGCTATGCGCGGCCCACGGGACGCGGGTGTGCTCGCTCGAGGTCGAGTACATCGGCCGGAACGTGTACGGCGCCTGGTGGCAGGCGGTGGATGTCGGCTCGTACAGCACCTGTGCGAAGCCGTTGGCCGCACTCGCCGTCATCGAGCCCGACTGGCCGGTCGTCTGGTCGTTGACGATCGCGGTCAGCCCGCCGGATGCATCGTGGATGTCGACCGTCAGCGCGTCACCCGAGCCCATGAACAGATCGGTCGCCGGGTTCGGCGTGAACGTCGACCCGGTCGCGGTCAGCGGCCCGGGCGGCGCGTGAGGCGTTCCCGAGCTCGTGATGAAGGCGAAGTTCGCCGGCTCGACGCCGACGCTGTTCAGGCAGGAGGCGTTGTTGTTCACGCCGGTGTTCTGGTCCTGGTTGAAGCTGAAGATCGCCATCGCAGCACACCACTTGCTGGCGTCGCAGCTCACCCCGCCTGGAAGCTGGAACGGCGCCCAGCCCGGCGGGTAGAACTGCAGCTCGAGGAACGCCGTCCCGGGATGCTTGCCGATGTAGTCGGCGCCCGCCGGATCGGTGCCGTCGAAGATGTTGGTGTCACTGTCGGGCACGCACGGTGCGTGCGTGAACTCGGGCCCGGACTGGTTGTCGCAGAGCGCCATGCCCACCCAGAACGCCGGATGCAGCTGGAAGTTCCACGTTCCCGCGGTGCCGGCCTGGTTCGGCAGCACCTTCGGGTCGGTCGGCAGTGTCAGGTGGTAGAGCGACGAGTTACCCGAGCCCGCGGAGTTCGAGTAGAAGAGCAGCGAGGGCTCGTCGTGACCTGTGTACTCGCCCGCGTAGCCGATCGAGTCGACCGGCTCGGTGCACAACGCTGCCGGCTCGGCGCAGTCAGGCGGCGACGCTCGGCCGGCCCCCGCGAACGTGCCGAGCACGATCAGGGCTGCGGCGGCCACGAGCGAGCCTCCAAGAACACGTCTCATGGATCCTCCTGTGTGACCCCTGGGTTGGCCCCTCTCCCCGGGGGCCTGGTGGTCTACGCGGTGGTCTACGCCGTCGTTACGTTTGTGTCAAGGCCGCAGCGTCGCCCGGCGCGGGCCTGCGACGAAGCCGGCCTCGAGGAGCAGCGCCATGATCTCGCTGTCGCCGACGGCCTCCCCGTCAAAGCGCTCGACCGCCAGCCGCTTAACGCCGACGGCCTTGACGTACGCGACGAGCGCCGCAAGCGCGTCGCGGAGCCAGTCATCCTCCGGCTCGCGGAGCGGCACCAGCGAGCGGCCGCCGCGCTCGACGAAGAGGGCCGCCTCGCCCCCGATCAGCACGACGTGCGCCCCGGCCACGCGCGCGGCCCGCGCGCCGGCGCGCTTCGGCCAGGGAAGCGCAGCACCGTAGGGCTGGGCCGGATCGGCCGCCGCCAGCACGAGCACGTCCGGCTCGTCGCCGTCCTTCGGGCGCAGCTCCCGCAGCCGCTCGACCGCTCCGCCGAGCGCGAACTGGGCGCCGCCGAGGCCTTCGACGAAGTAGCCGCGGCGGGCGAGGCCGACCGTCTCGAGCGCCTTCAGCTCGCCGTAGACCGCGCCGTAGCCGCCCGGGATCCCCTCGCCGCGGACGCCGTCGCGCGTGACGATCCCCTGCCGCTCGAGCAGGAGCTCGGCGAGCGCGCGGCGGTCGGCACGGCCGGGGAACAGGCGTGCGGTCGGCGACCACCGGCCCTGCGTGGCCATCGCCTCGCTCCCGCGGCGACGCGAGAAGCGGCGCGACCGCGGGCGGGCCGACTGCGTCTGGTAGCGGCGTCCAGCCCGGAGCGGCGCCCAGGCGTCGTTCGTCACCTCGCCCGCCCAGACGAGGTCCCACAGCGCAGGCAGCGCCTCCTCGGCCTCGAGGCCGGTGTCGTCGAGCAGGTCGTGCCAGAAGAGCGCGCTGCGGCCGAGCGCGGCGCGAAGCCGTTCGTGCACCTCCCGCTCCGGCGTGTCGGCGGCCGGCGGCGGGCCCAGCGCGGCGGCGTCCTCACGGAAGTAGAGCGCGACGCGGTCGAGTCCGGCGCCGACCCAGACGATCTCGCCGGAGGCGCAGAGCGCGTCGAGCTGCTCGAGCCGGTAGCCGGGCACGCGTCTCGGCAGCACTTCGGACTCCCAGAGGGAGACTGGAAGCGCGAGTCCTTGGAGGGGCACCAGCGCCTCGCACAGCGACGCGCGACGGTCGATGCCGTGCCAGCTCGGAAGGAACCGTCCGAAGGCGGCCTGCTCGGCCGGCTCGACCTCGCGCCGCAGGGCGGCGAGCGAGGCGCGCCGCAGCCGGCGCAGCACCTCAGGGTCGCACCACTCTCGTTCCGTGCCGCCGGGCCGAAGCTCGCCCCGCACCAACTCGTCGCGGCGCTCGAGCTCACGCAGCACCGTTTCCACGTCCCGCCCGAAGCGCTCGTTCGCCTCGGCGGTCGTGAAGGGCCCGCGCGAACGAGCGAAGCGACGCACCAGCGAGTGCAGCGGCTCGTCGTCCGCCTCGAGGAATACCTCCGGCAACCCGCCCGGCGGCATCGCGCCGACGGCGTCGCGGTAGCGGCCCGCGTCCTCGGCCGCGATCAGCCGCCGCTCGCCCGCGACGCGCACGTGCACGGCGCGCCGCTCGTGCAGCAGCGGCTCGGCGAGGTCGTCCGGATACTCGCCGTCGCGAAGGTCGCCGCGGCGGCGAAGCAGGTCGTGCAGCTCGTCGGGGGTCCGCGCCTCGCCGCGCAGCTTCTCCTCGACCTCGGCAAGCGCGCCGGGGTCGATCAGGTCGCGCAGCTCCTCCTGCCCGAGCAGCTCGCGCAGCAGGTCGCGGTCGAGGGAGAGCGCCTGCGCCCGCCGCTCGGCCGCGGGTGTGTCGTCCTCGTACATGTAGTTCGCGACGTAGTCGAAGAGGAGCGATGCGGCGTACGGCGAGGCCGACGGCGTCTCGACGTCGACCAGATCGACCTGCCGCGTCCGCAGGCCGTGCAGCAGCCGCTTCAGCGCGGGCAGGTCGAAGACGTCCTGCAGGCACTCGCGGTAGGTCTCGAGCACGATCGGGAACGCCGGGTAGCGGCGCGCGACCTGGAGCAGCGACTGGGCCTTCAGGCGCTGCTGCCACAGCGGCGTGCGCTCGCCGGGCCGCCGCCGCGGGATCAGCAGCGCGCGGCCGGCGTTCTCGCGGAAGCGGGCGCCGAAGAGCGCGGTCTCGCCGACCTCCTGCGTGACGAGCTCCTCGACCTGCCCCGGGTCGAGCAGCACGTCGTCGATCGGCGGCGTCGCGTCGGCGTCGGGCAGGTGGATCGCGATCCCGTCGTCCGACCAGATCGCCTGCGTCTCGAGGCCGAGCGACTCCCGGAGCCGCGCCCCGAGCGCCAGCGCCCACGGCGCGTGCACCCGGCCGCCGAACGGGGTCAGGATGCAGAGCCGCCAGTCGCCGATCTCGTCGCGGAAGCGCTCGACGACGATCGTCTTGTCCGACGGCACCGCGCCGGTGGCGCTCTGCTGCTCCCGAAGGAAGGCGAGCAGGTTCGCCGCCGCGCGCTCGTCGAGCATGTGGTCGGACTGCAGCCGTACGGAAGCCTTCTCGTCCGACAGCGCGACCAGCTCGCGCGAGGCCGCGCCGATCGCCTCGCCGAGCTCGTAGGGCCTGCCGACGCCCTCGCCCTTCCAGAACGGCACCGCGCCCGGAACGCCGGGCGCCGGCGAGACGAGCACGCGGTCGCGGGTGATCTCCTCGATCCGCCAGGTCGACGCGCCGAGCAGGAACGTCTGCCCCGCCCGCGCCTCGTAGACCATCTCCTCGTCGAGCTCGCCGACCCGGCCGCCGCCGTCGACGAGGTGCACGCCGAAGAGGCCGCGGTCGGGAATCGTGCCGGCGTTCGTCACCGCTAGCCGCCGAGCGCCCTGCCGGCCCTTGACCACGCCGGCTGTGCGGTCCCAGACGATCCGCGCCCGCAGCTCGGCGAACTCGTCCGACGGGTAGCGGCCGTCGAGCATGTCGAGCACGTTCTCGAGCTGGACGCGCGAGAGGTCAGCGAACGGGTAGGCGCCGCGCACGAGCGCGTGCAGCTCATCGACCGGCACCTCCTCGTCGGCGCAGATCGCGACTATCTGCTGCGCGAGCACGTCGAGCGGGTTGCGCGGGATCTTCGTCTCCTCGATCGCGCCCTCGAGCATCCGCCGCGCGACGACCGCCGACTCGAGCAGGTCGGCGCGGAACTTCGGGAAGATCCGGCCCTTCGAGACGGCCTCGAGCTCGTGGCCGGCGCGCCCGACGCGCTGCAGCCCGCGCGCGACGGACTTGGGCGACTCGACCTGGATCACGAGATCGACCGCGCCCATGTCGATCCCGAGCTCGAGCGACGACGTTGCCACCAGGCACGGGATCTGGCCGCGCTTGAGCAGCTCTTCGACCTCGACTCGCTGCTCCCGCGCCAGCGAGCCGTGGTGCGCCCGCGCGAGCTCTTCCTCGGCGAGGTCGTTCAGGCGCAGCGCCAGGCGCTCGGCGAGACGGCGGTTGTTGACGAAGACGATCGTCGAACGGTGCGCCCGGACGAGCTCCAGGATCTCCGGGTAGATCGACGGCCAGATCGACTGCTGCTCCTCCGGCTCGCGCATGTCGTCGAGCGGAACGACGACCTTCAGGTCGAGCTGCTTCGCGCGGCCCGCGTCCACGAGCTCGATCTCGCGCCCGCCGGAGACGAAGCGGCCGATCTCCTCGAGCGGGCGCTGCGTGGCCGAGAGGCCGATCCGCTGGACGGGCTCGGCGACGAGGCGGTCGAGACGCTCGAGGCTGAGCGCGAGATGGGCGCCGCGCTTGGTGCCGGCGACCGCGTGCACCTCGTCGACGATCACCGTGTCGATCCCGCGCAGCGTTTCCCGCGCGCGTGAGGTGAGGAGCAGGAAGAGCGACTCGGGGGTCGTGATCAGGATGTCCGGCGGCTCGCGCAGCATGGCCGCGCGCTCCTTCTGGCTCGTATCGCCGGTGCGGACGCCCACGCGCAGCTCGGAGCGCAGGCCCGCGAGCGGCCCGCGCAGGTTGCGCTCGATGTCGTAGTTGAGCGCCTTCAGCGGCGAGACGTAGAGGAGGCGCAGGCCCTGGGCCGGCGCCGGCGTGAGCCTGTCGATCCCGTAGAGGAACGCGGCGAGGGTCTTGCCCGAGCCGGTCGGCGCCTGGATCAGCGTGTGCCCGCCGCGCGCGATCGCGGGCCAGCCGAGCTCCTGCGCCGGGGTCGGCCCATCGAATGCCTGCTCGAACCAGGCGCGCGTCTCGGGCGAGAAGACGTCGAGAGAGCTCATGCCCGCAGCGTCTCCAGGTCGTGGCGGAACTGTGCCTCGTCCACCGGTCCCGGGTCCTCCGGGAACGGGAACGGCCAACCCGGCTTCGGATCGTCCGCATAGCGCGGGACGACGTGCGTGTGCAGATGCGGCAGCGAGTTGCCGAGGACGTCGTAGTTCAGCTTGACGGGCTCGAGGTGGCGCTCGAGCCGCCGCCCCGCCTCCAGCACTTCGAGCCAGTACCGCGCCGCCTCCTCGCTCGAGAGCTCCGTCGGCTCCGCAACGTGGCGCCCGCGCCAGACGACGACCGAGTAGCCGCGCTGCACGTTCTCCTTCTGCAGGTACGCGTCGGCCACCTCGCCGGCGAAGAACCGCGCGCCGTACTCGGTCTCCTCGGGTCTCCCCTGGTCGCACATCGGACAGCCTTCACCGCGCTTCAGCTCGTAGAACGACTCCGGCCAGTCCACGCCTCCGACGTTAGCGTTTCTGGGAGTGGAGGCAGCCGAGCGGCTACGGCAGGTGCGCGAGCGCCTGAACTTCGACGAGCTTGCGCCGGTGGCGATCGGCCCTCGGGAGGGAGCGTCGCTGCGCGAGTCGGTTCGCCGAGAGGGCGCGCTGCGGACGATCGAGACCGGTCTCGGCTACGCGATCTCGACGCTCTTCATCTGCGAGGGCCTCATCGCGAACGGCCTAGGAGCGCGGCACGTCGCAATCGACCCGCACCTGCCGAACAGCCACGTCGACGCAGGTCTACGCACGCTCGAGGAAGCAGGTGTGCGCGAGCTCGCCGAGTTCCACGGGGAGATGTCCGAGGTCGTTCTGCCGCGCCTGCTCGCGGACGACCGAAGCTTCGACCTCGCGTTCATCGACGGCAACCACCGCTTCGAGGGCGTCTTCCTCGACCTCGTCTACTGCGGACGCCTGGTTCGCCCCGGCGGGATCGTCTTCGCCGACGATCTTCAGCTCCCGGCCGTGCGCCGGGCGATCTCATTCTGCGTCGCGAACCTGGGGTGGACAGCCGAAGACGAGGGCATTGAAAGCGAGCACGAGTGGCTCGTCTTGCGGACGGGCCCGCGCGAGGCATACGGCAGGCCGTTCGACCACTTCGTCGAGTTCTAAGACGTACGATCGCGCGTCAGTGCCGGAGACGCCCGAGGAGTTCTACGCCCGCACGAAGGATGCGCTGCGGATGCCGCCCGTCGAGGAGTGGGAGACTTGGCCGTTCGACGGCGACCTCCGGCCTCGCGCGCTGCGACCGCCGGCTGAGGACGAGAAGCAGCGCGAGGGCGAAGGCGGGGTCGGCTGCCATGCCTGCGCCAAGACGGCCGACGACCTGATCTGGGAGGACGAGCACTGGCAGCTGACGGCGCTCGGGCCGACCGGGCTGCCGCTCGTCCTGATCCTCGAGCCGAAGCAGCACTACGACATCGAGACGCTGCCGGCCGAGCTGGCGGCCGAGCTCGGGCCGCTCATGCAGCGGATCGAGCGCGCCATGCGCTCGGTCGGCGAGATCGGCCGCGTGCACATCGCGCGCTGGGGCGAAGGCAGCGAGCACCTCCACTGGTGGTTCATGGCGCGTCCTGCGCGCATGCGGCTGCTCAGCGACAGCTTCGCCGCGGTCTGGGACGAGGTCCTCCCGCCGGTGCCGGAGGAGATCTGGCGCGAGAACGCCGGGATCGTCGCGGCGGCGCTCCGCACATGACGTACTCGATCGTTGCCCGCGACCCGAAGACCGGCGAGCTCGGCGTCGCCGTGCAGTCGCGCGCGTTCAACACCGGTGCGGTCGTGCCGTGGGGCGCGCCCGGCGTCGGCGTCGTCGCGACGCAGTCGTACACGGAGCCCGGGTACGGCCCGCGCGGACTCGACCTGCTGCGGGCCGGCAAGAGCTCCGAGCAGGCCCTTGCTGAGCTCGTCGCGGCCGACGACGACTCCGCCTACCGCCAGGTCGCGATCCTCGACGCGCAGGGCCGCGTCGCGGTGCATGTCGGCGAGGCCTGCATCCCGGCGGCCGGCTTCGCCGCCGGCGACGGCTTCAGCGCGCAGGCGAACATGGTGGACAGCGAAGGCGTCTGGGAGTCGATGGCGGAGGCGTTCGAGCACTCGGACGGAGCGCTCGCCGAGCGGCTGCTTGCGGCGCTCGACGCCGCCGAGGCTGCGGGCGGGGACTGGCGCGGCCGCCAGGCGGGCGGCATCGTCGTCGTCGGCCCGGAAGGTGAACCGTGGGGGCGCGAGATCGACCTGCGGGTGGACGACCACTCGGATCCGCTCGGCGAGCTCCGGCGACTGCTGCGGCTGCGCCGTGCGTATCAGGCGATGCGCGAGCCGCCGGGGCCCTCGCAGGACGACCTCGACGCTCTACCCGAGCTCGACCGCCAGTGGGCGGCGATCTTCGCCGCCACTGCCACCGGCGAGCTGGCGCGGGCCAGGCAGCTGCTCAGGCCGCTGCTCGAGGCGGAGCCCCGCTGGGCCGAGTTCGTCCGCACCCTCGCGGACCGTGACCTCGTGCCGAACGCGGCCGAGCTGCTCGACGGTTGAGGCGCGTCAACGTCAAGGGCACGTCCGGCTCGGGCAAGACGACCTTCGCCCAGGAGCTGGCGCGGCGGCTCGGCGTGTCGTTCGTCGAGCTCGACGCGCTCCACCATGGCCCCGACTGGGCCGAGCCGACCGACGCGGAGTTCCGCGCGCGGGTGCGCGAGGCGATCGACGCGGCGCCGGACGGCTGGGTGATCGACGGCAATTACGAAGGCAAGCTCGGCGAGACCGTTCTCGGCGAGGCGGACACGATCGTCTGGCTCGACCTCCCGCTGCGGCTCAAGCTGCGGCGGCTCTGGCGGCGGACGAGCTATCGGATCCGCAACGACGTCGAGCTCTGGAACGGCAACAAGGAGACGTGGTGGAACGCCGTCTGGGGACCTGACTCGCTGTTCGGCTGGATGCTCCGGACGCACTTCGGCCAGCGCCGCGAGTGGCCGCGGCTGTACGGCGGCGACCCGCGCTTTGTCCGCCTCCGCTCGGACGCCGAGGCGCGGGCCTGGCTCGAGCAGCGGAAACCGGCGTAGCGCCGAACGAGATACTGGGTGCATGGCCGAACCTGCTGGCGAGACGGTGACGCTGCTCTTCAGCGACATCGAAGGGTCGACGCGGCTGCTGCAACGGACCGGCGACGCCTACCCGGGCTTGCTCTCGGAGCACCGGCGCCTGCTCGGCGAGGCGTTCGAGCGCCACGGCGCCATTCACGTCAACACCGAGGGCGACAGCTTCTTCGTCGTCTTCCCGTCCGCGGTCGAGGCGGCCGCCGCCGCGGAGGACGGCCAGCGCGCGCTCGCCGAGCATCTGTGGCCGGACGCCAACGAGGTGCGCGTCCGCATCGGGATGCACTCCGGCGAGCCTCGGGTCGTCGACGGCGGCTGGGTCGGGCTCGACGTCCACCACGCGGCGCGGGTGATGGCGGCAGGGCACGGCGGCCAGGTGCTCGTCTCCGAGGCGACGCGGACGCTGCTGGACGAGCGCTTCGAGCTGCGCGACCTCGGCGAGCATCTCCTCAAGGACCTCGCGGCCTCGGAGCGCCTGTACCAGCTCGTCGTCGACGGGCTGCCTTCCGACTTCCCCCCGCTCAACACGCTCGGCAACCGGCCGACGAACTTGCGGGCGGCACCGAACGCCTTCATCGGCCGCCTCCGGGAGCTCGAGGAGCTCGGCGCGCTGCTGGCGCGCGACGACGTGCGCCTGCTGACGCTGACCGGCCCAGGCGGGACGGGCAAGACGCGGCTCGCGTTCCAGGTTGCGACGTCCGCCCTGGACGATTTCGACAACGGCGTCTTCTTCGTCCAGCTCGCGCCCGTCCGTGACTGGGAGCTCGTGGTGCCGACGATCGTGCAGACCGTAGGCCTTCGCGAGCGCGCAGGCGAGTCGTCCGTCGCGGCGCTGACCGAGTACCTCCACGACCGGCAGATGCTCCTCGTGCTCGACAACCTCGAGCAGGTCGTCGGCGTCGGCCCCGTGCTCGTCGAGCTGCTGGCAGCCGCGCCCGGCCTGAAGGTGGTCGCGACGAGCAGGACGCCGCTCAACGTGTCCGTGGAACGCGCCTACCCGGTGACGCCGCTGGCGCTCGACGAGTCTGTGCCGCTCTTCGTGGAACGTGCCCGCGCCGCGGGCGCCGACTTCGCGGTCACCGAGGAGAACGAGGCCGTCGTCGGCGAGATCTGCGCGCGCCTGGAAGGACTGCCGCTCGCGATCGAGCTGGCGGCGCCGCGGGTGCGCACGCTCACTCCCGCCGCGCTCCTGAGGCGCCTCGACCGGCGCCTCGCGCTGCTGACCGGCGGCCCGCAGGATCTCGACGAGCGGCAGCGGACGCTGCGCGGCACGATCGAGTGGAGCTACGACCTGCTCTCCCCCGGCGAGCAGACGCTCTTCACACGGCTCGGCATCTTCGTAGGCGGCTGCCGACTCGATGCCGCTGAGGCGATGTGCGACGGCGACGGGGCGTTCGGCGCGATGCTCGACGCGCTCGAGTCGCTCGTCGAGAAGAGCCTCCTCCGCCAGCGCGCGGACTCCGACGGCGAGCCGCGCTTCTGGATGCTCGAGACGATCCGGGAGTTCGCCTGCGAGCAGCTGGAGTCGTCCGGCGAGGCCGACGGCCTTCGGCAACGCCATGCCGACTGGTTTGCAGAGCTGGCCGAATGCCTCGACGAGGAGTCCCGCACCGGCGACCAGCCCGCTGTGATCGCGCGCCTGCTCGACGACTACCCGAATCTGCGCGCGGCGATGGGCTGGGCTCGCGACGGCGGCGACGGCGAGCTGCTCCTGCGGCTCGCGACCGCGCTCTGGCCGTTCTGGGCGACGCGCGGCTACGTCGGCGAGGGACAGCGGGCGCTGGAGGACGCCTTCGAGCTCGCGGGGCGCCGTCCGGCACGCGCGCTGCTCGGGCTCAGCTCTCTGCACGTGCTGAGCGTGAACAGCGCCGGGCTCGTCGACGAGGTGCACGAGGCGCTGCACGCAGCGGAGGAGCTCGGCGACCCGCTCACGCTCGCCCAGGCGTGGAACCTGCTCGGCCAGGTCGAGGGGACGCTGCTCGGATCGCTCGCGCAGGCGGAGGAGGCCTGGGGGCAGGCGCTCGCCTACGCGGAGCGCGCGAATCTGCGAGCCGAGCGGGCCGACAGCATCGGCTGGCTGATGATGAGCGCGAACTTCGGCCCGCTGCCGGTCGAAGAGGGCATCGCCCGCTGCCGCAAATTCCACGACGAGGCCGCCGATGATCAATTCATCCAGGCGAACTCGCGCATCGAGCTGGCCGCGCTGGAGGCGATGCGGGGCGACTTCCGCACCGCGAGAGAGCTGCTCGCGACCGGCCGGCAGACACTGGCGGAGCTCGGCTTCACGCTCATGGTGGCGATGAGCGCGCAGGAGGCGCACTACGTCGAGACGCTCGCGGGCGACCCCGCGGCGGCGGCGCGGATCTCGCGCGAGAGCTTTGCCCAGCTCGAGCCGCTGGGCGAGCGCGCGTACCTCTCCACGGCCGCGGCGCTCCTCGCACACGCGCTCGGCGACCTCGACGAGCTCGACGAGGCGGAGCGCTTCAGCCGGGTCAGCGAGGAGACGTCGTCCCCCGAGGACGTCTTCTCGCAGGTGCTGTGGCGGAGCGGGCGCGCAAAGATCCGCGCGCGGCGCGGCGACCTGACGGAGGCGGAGACGCTGGCCCGCGAGGCGGTCGCGCTGGCGGACAAGACCGACCTGCTCAACACGCAGGGCGACACGCTCGCCGACCTCGCTGCAGTGCTCGCGCTCGCCGGGCAGCCGGCCGAGGCCGCATCGGTGCTCGAGCAGGCGGCGGCGCAATTCGAGCGCAAGGGCAACCTCGTCTCGCTGGAGCGCGTACGGACGATGGCGCGGGACCTCGGCTCGGCCAGCCCCGCATGAGGTTCGACGTGCTCGTGCTGGGCGGCGGCGCCGCCGGCTGCGCGCTCGCCGCGCCGCTGAGCGAGAACCCCGACCGCACGGTCTGCCTCGTCGAGGCCGGCCCCGACTACGGCCACCTCTCGGAGGGGCGATGGCCGGCCGACATCCTCGACCCGCGCTGGCTCGCGCTCGAGTCGCACCTCTGGGAGCGCGACGACGAGGAGGACCGCTCGCAGGCGCGCGCCCGGATCATCGGCGGCTGCTCGGCGCACAACGCGTGCGTGCTGCTCGAAGGCACGCCGGCGGACTACGAGTGGGGCGGTGCGTGGACATACGAGGCGTTCGCGCCGTACCTGCGCCGGGCATACGAGACGCTGCGCGGGCACGTGCTCCCGGACGACGAGCTGACGCCGTGGCACCGTGCCTTCCGCAACGCCGGCGGGGACGACTCGATCGTCCACCCCGTCAACATCGTCGACGGCGTCCGCTGGCACACCGGCTTCGCGTACCTCGACCCCGCCCGGGCACGCGAGAACCTGACGGTGCTCGGCGACATGCTCGTCGACCGCGTGCTGCACGAGGACGGCCGGGCTCTGGGCGCGGTCGCCGGCGGGCGCGAGCTGCACGCGGACGTGGTCGTCGTCTCTGCCGGCGCCTACGGCTCGCCTGGGATCCTGCTCCGGAGCGGGCTCGGGGACGAGCTCCCGGTCGGCGAAGGGCTGGTCGACCACGTCGGCACGGGAGCCGCCTGGGAGCCGACGGAGCGACTACTCGACGAGACCGCCGCGCACGAGGCCGAGCACGGGCTCTACATGGGCCAGGTGACGGTCGCGGGCCGCAGCCGATCATGCCCGCCGGGGACGCGTGATCTGTTCCTCTTCCCCGCGCTCGACATCGGCCCGGAGATCAGCGGCGCCGCCTTCGCGATGAAGCCGTGGTCGCAGGGATCGGTCCGGCTGAACGGCCCGGACGCGGAGACGCCGCTGCGCATCGACCACGGCTTCCTGCGCGACGAGCGCGACCTCGAGTCCCTCACCGAGGCGTTCGAGCAGCTGCGGGAGCTGGCCGAGAGCGACGCGGTGGGGCCGTATCGCGGCGCCGAGCTGCGCCCAGGCAAGGAGGTCGGCGCCGAGGAGCACGTCCGCGCGACCGCGCGCGGCTTCTTCCACCCGGTCGGGACGTGCGCGATCGGGCGCGTCGTGGACGAGCGCTGCCGGGTGCTCGGCTTCGAGAACCTCTACGTCGTCGACGCGTCCGCGATCCCGGAGATCCCCTCGGCGAACACCAACCTGACGACGGTCGCGCTGGCCGAGCGAGCGGCCGGCTGGCTGTAGCATCTCCTCATGGCCGTGACCGCTCCCGACCGGCTGCACTACACCGGCGTCGACGAGGCGGACGAGCTCATCGCCCACGACCCGTTCGCGCTGCTCGTCGGGTTCGCGCTCGACCAGCAGGTGCCGGTGCCGACCGCGTTCCAGGGGCCGTGGAAGCTGAAGCAGCGGCTCGGGACGCTCGATCCCGGCAAGGTCGCGGCGACCGACCCCGGGCGCCTCGAGGAGGTCTTCCGCGAGAGGCCGGCGATCCACCGCTTCCCCGGCGCGATGGCCGCGCGGGTGCAGGACCTGGCGGCGCACGTCACCGAGGACTACGGCGGCGACGCCTCGCGCATCTGGCGGGAGGCGCAGGACGGCGCCGAGCTGCGGAAGCGGATCTCGGGTCTGCCGGGGTTCGGCGAGATGAAGGTCAAGGCGCTCGGCGCGGTGCTCTGGAAGCGCTTCGGCGTGCCGGCCGCGGAGGAGCTCGACCCTGGACACCCGACGCTCGGCGACGTGGACTCGCCTGAGGCGCTCGAGGAGTACCAGGCCAAGAAGCGCGCGTACAAGGCGAAGATGCGCGCCGCCGGCGGGCGCTAGTTCGGGGGTCGAACCCCGGCGGCCGCCCGCCGATAGACGAATCGTGAGAGCCCGCGCCGCCGCAGCCCTCGTCGTCGTTCTCGCGCTCGCATGCGCGGGCGGCTCGGCCTACGCGCTGCGGGTGCCGGCCGCACCGAAGTGCCCGGTCTTCCCGAAGTCGAATCCGTGGAACCAGCGCGTCGACAAGCTGCCGGTCGCGTCGAGCTCGGCCGCGATCATCAACTCGATCGGCGCCTCGACCGGCCTCCATGCCGACTTCGGCTCCGGCCTCTGGGACGGCTCGCCGATCGGCATCCCGTTCGACGTGGTCACCAAAATGACGCCGCGGTCACGCGTCGGCTTCGAGTACTCGGACGAGAGCGATCACGTCGGCTACCCGATCCCGAAGCGCGTCCACATCGAAGGCGGCAGCGACCACCACGCGCTGCTGCTCGACCGGGACGCGTGCCGGCTCTACGAGCTCGGCGGGCTCGAGAAGCAGAACGGCCGCTGGCACGCGTGGGCCGGCGCGACCTGGAACCTGCGCTCCAATCACGTCCGGCCGGCTGGCTGGACATCGGCCGACGCGGCTGGGCTGCCGATCTTCCCGGGCCTCGCGCGCTGGGACGAGGCGAAGCGCGGCGTGATCGACCACGCGCTCCGCTTCACGGTGTCGCGCACGCGCCGGGCCTTCGTCTACCCCGCGCGGCACTTCGCGAGCTCGCTGACCGACCCGAACCTCCCGCCGATGGGCCTGCGCGTGCGGCTGAAAGCGAGCTTCGACATCCGGCCGTTCCCGAAGCAGGCTCGGATCGTGCTGACCGCGCTCAAGCGCTACGGGATGATCGTCGCCGACAACGGCTCGAACTGGTACATCACCGGCGCGCCGAGCCCCGGGTGGTCGAACGACCAGCTGCACACGCTCGGGCGGGTGACGGGATCGGACTTCGAGGTCGTCGACACCTCGAAGCTGCACCCCTAGGCGACGGAGCGGAGCGCGGCCTTGGCCGCGAGGTAGCCGCACATGCCGTGGACGCCGCCGCCGGGCGGGGTCGAAGACGAGCAGAGGAAGACGCCGTCGAGCGGCGTGGCGTAGGCCTTGAGCGTCGGCCGCCGGACGAGCTGGCCGAGGTCCATCGCGCCGCCGTTGATGTCGCCGCCAACGAGGTTGCCGTTCCGCGCCTCCAGCTCGCGCGGCCCGAGCGCCGAGCGCGCGAGCACGAGCTCGCGGAACCGCGGCGCGAAGCGCTCGACCTGCGCCTCGATGCGCGCGGTCAGGTCCTCTCCGCAGCCGTTCGGCACGTGGCAGTAGGCCCAGGCGACGTGCTTACCCTCCGGCGCGCGCGTCTCGTCGAACATCGTCGGCTGGACGAGCAACACGAACGGACGCTCGGCGACGCGGCCGCTCCACGCCGACCACTCCGAATGCGAGATCTCGTCGAGCGTGCCGCCGAGGTGGATCGTCCCCGCCCGGTGGCACACCTCCGCGCGCCACGGGATCGGGCCGTCGAGCGCCCAGTCGACCTTGAAGACACCCGGGCCGTGCCGGTAGCGGAGCAGCCGCCGCTCGAAGTGCTCGGGGAAGCGCCCGCCCGCGAGGCGAGCGAGCTCACGCGGCACGACGTCAGCGAGCACGAGCCGGTCGCCCGGCAGGTCGTCGATGCGCGAGCCGGTGGCGATCGTGCCGCCGAGACTCCGCACCCGGTCGGCCAGGGCGTCCGCGAGCGTCTGCGCGCCGCCGCGCGGGACCGGCCAGCCGACGGCGTGGCCGAGCACGGCGAGCGTGAGGCCGAAGCCGGCGCTCGGCCGCCGCTCGAGCGGGAGCAGCGAGTGCGCGCAGTGGCCCGCGAACCAGGCGCGCGCCCGCTCGGTCTCGAACGTCGACTCGACGAACGACCTCGCGTCCGCGAGCGCCACCCGCACGCTCTTCGCCAGGGCACCGGTGCCGACCGCATCGACCATACGCAGCGTCCTCCGCGGAGACGGCGGCAGCCGCCCGAGGAGGGCGGGCGCAAGCTCGTCCCAGCCCGCGACGAGCGGCTCGACCAGGCGGCGGTAGGCGCCGCCGTCACGGCCGAGACCGGCGGCCGTCTCGTCGACGCCGCGCTCGAGCAGCGCCGCCGTCCCGTCGTCGAACGGGTGCGCCGCGGGCGCCTCCGGGTGGACCCACTCGACCCCGAGGTCGAGTGTCCGGAAGAATGGCGAGCCCGCGGCGAGCGGCTGCACCGTCGCGCACACGTCGTGGACGAACCCCGGCAGTGTCAGCTCCTCCGAGTGGACTCCGCCGCCGACCCAGTCCGCGGCCTCGCGCACCTCGACGTCGACGCCGTTCTGAAGGAGCACGATCGCCGCCGCGAGGCCGTTCGGCCCCGAGCCGACGACCAGCGCGTCACTCACGCCGCAGCGCGCGGAGGGCCGGGCCGAGCGCCTGGCCGCCCTTCAGCACCGGCTCGAACAGGTCGCCGTGCTTCTCCACGCGCTCGAGCGCCTCGCGCATGCCGAAGTCGCGCGGGCGCACCTTCTCGCCGAGCTCCTCCCAGCGCAGCGGCGTCGAGACCGGCGCGCCCGGCTTCGGCCTTACCGAGTAGGCCGACGCGATCGTCTTACCGTGACCGTTCTGGCGGTGGTCGACGAGCACGCCGCGCCGCTTCTTCTTCAGCCACTCGGTCGTGACGAGTCCCGGGTGCTCCTCCTCGAGCCCGCGCGAGACGCGCTCGGCGAGCTCGTACGTGTCGTGATAGGTCGAGCGGCGCGCGATCGGCAGGAGCACGTGGATCCCGTCGGCGCCACTCGTCTTCACGTACGAGCGCAGCTCGAGCCGCTCCAGCGCCTCGCGGATCAGATGCGCGACCTTGATCGCCAGGGCGAAGCCGTTGCGCGACTCGGGCGGGTCGAGGTCGAAGACGACGTAGTCGGGGCGCTCCGGCTTGTCGGTTCGCGAGTACCACGCGTTCATGTCGATGCAGTTCATCTGCACCATCCAGACGACGGCTGCCGGCTCGTTCACGAGCGCGAAGTCGACGAGCCGCGAGCCGCCTTCGCGCGGCCAGGTCCGGAACTGCCGCGTCGGCAGCCACGCCGGCTTGCCCTTCGGAACCTGCTTCGCGAAGTACGGCTGCTCGTCGATCCCGTGCGGGTAGCGCTTGAGCGTGAACGGCCGCTCACGCAGGTGCGGGACGATCACCGGGCCGATCTCGGCGTAGTACTCGGCGAGGTCGCCCTTCGTCACGCGGTCCTCGGGGAAGAGCACCCGGTCGGCGCTCGACACGCGGATACTGCGGCGGCCGATCTGGAGCTCGGCGTCAGACACGGCGCGTCCAGTGCAGGACCGTGATGATCTTCAGCCGGTACGACGGGCCGAGCAGCGCCGACAGCTTCCGCTTCAGCTCGGCGCGCTCGTCCGGCGGCAGCGAAGCGACTGAGCTGACGGTCGTGAACAGGTCGACGACCTCACGGCGCGAGAGCGGCTCGGAGCGGGGAAACGCCTCCTCGGAGAGCGGCTCGAAGCGGTCGTCCGACAGTGCAAGGAGCGGGTCGGCCATCGCCGCGCGCGCGGCCGCGCGTCCCGAACGGACGTAGACCTCGTCGAAGAGCGCCTGCGCCTCGGCAGGGAGCGGCGGGTCGAGCGAGTTGCTCGTGCGGTCGTCGCCGTCGCTCCACCAGTGGTTCCAGAGCAGCGCCACGCCGCCCCGCGGCCGAAGCACGCGCGCCAGCTCGTCGCCCGCGGCCGCGCCGTCGAACCAGTGGAACGCGTCGCCGACGAAGACGGCGTCGACCGAGTCATCGGGCAGCGGAATGCGCTCGGCCGTTCCCGCGAGCACGCGGACGTGCGGCGAGCGTTGTGCCAGGACGGCGCGCATCTCGTCGTTCGGCTCGACGGCGGCGACGTCGGCGAACCGCTGTTCGAGAGCGCGGGTTAGCTTCCCTGACCCGGCCGCCAGGTCGAGGACGCGCGAGGCCGGGCCGGGCCTGAGCATGTCGGCCGCGCGCGCCACCGCATCCGGCGCGTAGTCGGGCCGCACCGCGTCGTACTCGACAGCGATCCGGCCGAAGCTGAGGCCGAGCTCAGTCAAGCCGCGTCCAGTACGCGACCGTCCGGTACCGGCGGCGGACCTCGCCGGGCGGCACGAGCTCGCGCAGCCGCTCCGCAAGCGCCTCCCGGTCCTCTGCCGGCTGGTGCGCGATCGAGCTCACCGACAGCATGTTCGCAATCCACGCCTCCCGGTCGCGGACGACTTCCCGGACGAGCTCGTCTTCCCGCAGCTCGCCGAAGCGCGACTCGGCCAGCGGCTCGCGCCACTTCCCGCTGAGCACGCGCGGCAGGCCGGGCGCGCCGCCGCGCGCAAACGCTTCGTCGAGTACCGCCTCGACACGGTCGTCGAGCGGCGACTCCTCGGAGATGAAGATGTTCCAGAAGATCGCGAACGCTCCGTGTGGGCGCAGCACGCGCTCGAGCTCCGCGACCGTCTCGGGTGTGGCGAACCAGTGGAACGCCTCGCCCGAGAAGACCGCGTCGACCTCGCCGTCGCCGAGCGGGATCGACCCGGCTCTCCCGGCCACCGCCTCGGCGCCGGGCACGACCTCCTCGAGCACCGCCCGCATCGCGTCGTCCGGCTCGACCGCGACGACCCGTCCAAACCGCGGCACGAGCAGTCGCGTCAGCTTGCCGGTTCCGGCGCCGAGGTCGAGCACCTCCGCGTCCGGCCCGAGACCGAGGTCGGCGACAACGCGGTCGAGCAGCTCCTCCGGCCACTCGGGTCTCCCGAGCTCGTACTCGCGCGCCGTGCGCCCGAAGGCGTCGGCAGGAGCCTCTTTGGGCGCCGCAGCTGGATCGGTTCGATCGGTTCGACCGGTCATTTCAGACGGACGCACGAGCAAAGCCCGTGCGTCCTGAGGTCGGCATCGCAAGCGACGCCTTAGACGACACCGGCCAGGAGTGACGCTCGCTGCTCCTTGACCATCTCGCGGGCGATCACGAGGCGCTGGATCTGGTTCGTGCCCTCGTAGATCTGCGTGATCTTCGCGTCGCGCATCATCCGCTCCACGGGGTACTCCTGGATGTAGCCGTAGCCGCCGAGGATCTGCACCGCGTCGGTCGTGACGTCCATCGCGACGTCCGTGCAGTAGAGCTTCGCCATCGCGGAGATCTTCGTCAGATCGGCCCCGTCCGCGCCCTCGTCGATCAGCTGGCCGCACTTGTAGAGCAGCCCGCGCGCCGCCTCGCACTTGGTCTCCATATCGGCGAGCATCCCCGCGATCAGCTGGTGCTGCGCGATCGGCTTGCCCATCGTCTCGCGGCTCTTGGCGTACTCGAGCGCGTAGTCGGTCGCGCCCTGCGCGAGGCCGAGGCCCTGCGCGCCGATGCCCGGCCGCGAGCGGTCGAGGATCCGCATCGCGATGCGGAACCCCTCGCCCTCTTCGCCGAGCAGATTGTCGGCCGGGATGCGGCAGTCGTCGAAGAAGATTTCGCCCGTCGTCGAGCCTTTGATCCCCATCTTCGGCTCGATCCGCCCGACCTCGAAGCCCGGCGCGTCCGCCTCGACCACGAACGCGGAGATGCCGTCATGGCCGGCCTCGGGGTCGGTCTTCGCGAAGACGATGTAGACGTGCGCGACGCCGGCGTTGGTGATGAAGCGCTTGCCGCCGTTGAGGACGTACTCGTCGCCCTCGCGGCGCGCCTCGGTCCGCATCGCGGCCGAGTCGGAGCCCGAGCCCGGCTCGGTCAGCGCGTAGGCCGGAAGCCACTCGCCGCTCGCGAGGCGCGGCAGCCAGCGCTCCTTCTGCTCGTCGCTGCCGGCGAGCTTGATCCCGAGCGAGCCGAGTTCCTGCACGGCGAGGATCAGGCCCGTCGTCGCGCAGACCTTCGAAAGCTCCTCGATCGCGACGAGCACCATCAGCGCGCCGGTGCCGGTGCCGCCGTAGCGCTCCTCGAACGGGAGCCCGAGCAGGTCGTGCTCGCGCATCAGCTCGACCATGTCCCACGGGAACTCGGCCGACTTGTCGATCTCGGCCGCGCGCGGGGCGACGCGCTCGCGCGCAAGGTCGCGCACGAGGTCGCGGATCTCGCGCTGCTCCTGGCTCAGCGGGTCGGCCGGCACGGCCGTGAGAGTCGGTGCGGACTGAGCCGAGAAGGATCTCGAGCGCGATCTTCGACGGGCAACCGCGCTCGATCAGTGCGACCGCCTCGTGCAGGTCGACCTGACGTTCACGCGCCAGCACCTCCGCCTCGAAGCGGCGGCAGCCCGCGCGCCTGAGCTGATCGCGCCGCCAGGCGACCACCTCGTCGTCGGTCGCCCGCGCCTTCTGCAGTTCCGCGGTGGTCATCGGGCCGACTCCAGGCTCAGCCGCTCACCGGTGCGGATGCCGCGCGCCTGCGCCTCGCCGGCCCCGAGCTCGAGCACATGCCGCGTGCCCCTGCGACCGGCGAGCCGCCACGGCCGCACCTCGGCCGAGACGCCGACGACCTGCAGTCCCCGGTCGAGGAAGACGACGTCGATCGGGAAGCGCATGAACATCGTGTGCACGGACGAGCTCGGACGGAGCAGGAGGCCCTCGCCCGGCGGTAGCCCGCGACGCCCGAGCAGGCCGCGAAAGCGTGAGAAGAACCCGTCCGCCAGCTCGCAGCGCTGCACCACGACGCGTCCGTCCTCGCCGTCTAGCCGCTGCACTCGACCTGATCCCACACCTCGACGCTAGGCGAAGCGCCGGGCGAGGCCGCCCCTCGCGGGTCTAGCTCGAACCGGACCGAAGTCGGGTGTCCCTGGAGGCGGACAGAGCTTCAATTCGGTCATGGGCCAGACGAACGCCCCCGTCCTCGACCAGCTTGCGCCGCGGAGCCGGCGTTGGCAGCGCAGGGCGCTCGCGGCGGCGCTCCTCGCCGTGATCGCGATCGCCGCGGGCCTGACCTGGCTCCGCGTGGCGCACACGATCCGCCATCCGCATCCGGTGAAGGTCACCAAGCAGCCGCACGTCAACGCGCTCGTCTGGTCGCATCGGGTCTTCGTCGACGCGGCGTCCTTCAAACGCTGGCTCGACGCGCGCGACAGCTCGTTCGCAGTGTGGTCGCGCCAGCATCCGGGCGCTCTGGCGGTCTTCCACCGCCGGCCTGAGCGCCACCGCTGAGCCTGCTGTCTGCGCGCGCCGGCCTGGCGGCGGAGTATGCTCAACCAGCTCCGGGAACCTGCCGAAAGGGATGCCATGCACGGCAGCGCCATCCTCTTGTTCTTCTCGATCGGCTGTGCTGCCCTTGCGCTCTGGACGCTCGCCCGGTACCCGCAGCTCGGTCCGCGCCGCCCGCTCGCCCTCGTCGTGTCGGTCGTCGCGCTCGTTGTCGGCCTCTGGCTCGCAGGGCCCTTGTTCGACGCCGCCACGCGACTCGGACACTACGGCATCGCGCTCGCGCTGCTCGCCGTCGTGCTCCCGTCCCTGACCGGCGCATTCTGGGTCTCGGGCTGCGTGCTGCGCACGCTGGCGGAGGCGCCCGGCCTCCGCCGCTAGCGCTTGCCTCCGGCTTAGAACGAGCCCAGGTTGTGCACGAGGCCGATCAGCGGCCCGCCGAGCGAGACGATCAGCAGCGCCGGCAGGATCAGGATCACGAGTGGGAAGAGGATCTTCGTCGGCGCCTTCTGAGCGCGCTCCTCGGCCGCTTGCCGCCGACGCTTGCGCATGTCGATGGCGAGGTCGCGGAGAATCTTCCCGATCGAGACGCCGAGCATCTGGCCCTGGAGGATGGCCTGCACGAACGCGCGCACCGACGCGCTGTCGATCCGGTCGAGCATGTGCCGAAGGGCGTCCTCGATCGTCATGCCCATGTTCTGCTCCTGCAGCGCGAGTCGCAGCTCCTGCCCGAGCGGCCCCTCGACGCGGCGCGCGACGAGCTGGAGCGACGAGGCGAACCCGACGCCCGCCTCGACCGTAGTCACGAGCAGGTCGACGAGCTCGGGCATCTCTCGGTCGACCTGGTGCAGCCGCTTCGTCGCGCGGCGCTCGAGCACGAAGGTCGGCAGGATCCAGGCGAAGCCGGCGACGAGGCACACGATGCCCAGCGCCTTCACGCCGAACGCGCCGCCGTCGACGAGCAACAGCAGCCAGAACAGCGGCAGCAGCGTCGCCGCCGCGATCCGGTAGCCGAGGAACGTCTCCGGCTGTGTCCGGTAGTGGCCGGCGCGCCGGAGCAGGACCTGTAGCTTCCGCTGCTTCGCCTCGCTCTGCCAGCGAAGCGCCAGCGTCCCGATGGCGGTGGCGGCCCGGTTGGCCTGCTCCCGCAGGCTTGGCCGAGGCGCCGCCTCGGAGCGGGTGCTGCTGAAGCCATAGGCGTCGATCTGCGCCAGCGTCTCGCGCCGGCGGAGGTGGTCGAAGGCGACCGTGCGCACGCCCAGCGCGACCGCGAGGCCCGTGAGCGCGAGACCGATGAGCAGGAAGATGACCATGTCGCTCCTAGACGTCGATTTCGATGATCCGCTGGATGACGAGCGAGCCCGCCACGACCATGCAGGTGGCGAGGACAAGTGCGATCTGCCCGCCGTGCGAGCTGAGCAGGGGGCGCATGAGCGGGCCCTGCAGCGCCCACATCCCGAGCCCGGCGGCGATCGGCAGCGCGGTCAGGATCCAGCGCGCCATGCGCCCCTGGGCGGTCAGCGTCTTGATCAGGCGCCGGACGTCGGCGCGCTCCCGCAGCGTTTCGACGACCGTGTCGAGCACTTCCGCCGCGTTGCCTCCCGCGGTGCGCTGCAGCTCGGCGAGCAGGGCTACCTGTTCCAGGTCCCGGCTCGCCATCCGGACGGCGACGTGGCGCGTCGCCTCCTCGAGCGGGACCCCGAGCTGCTCGTCGGTGAGCACGCGCTGGAGCTCGCTCTTCGACGGCTCGTGCGCGTTCTCGACGACGGTGTCCAGCGCGCCGACGAAGCTGTGGCCGACCCGCAGGGCCGAGGCGAGCACCTGCAGGTTCGGCGGCAGCTGGTCGGCGAACTCGTCTCGCAGCTTGCGGAGCTTCATCCGGATCAGCGAGCGCGTGACGAGCGGCGTCAGCAGGCCGAGAAGGGCGAAGACCGGCGAGATCGACCACAGCAGGAGGACCGCCGCGACCGTGCCCGCGGCCGTGAAGAAGACGACGCGGGTCGGGGTCATCTCGATCCGCGCGATCTCGAGCTGCTCCTCGAGGCGCGCCATCCAGCCGCTCCGTGCAGCCGGCAGTCCGGCGAGGCGTCGCGGGATGCGCCGCTTCTCGGCCACCTCGGCCTGCACCCGGCCGGCCGCGAACTCGGAGACGCGGTCGACCACCGTGCTCCGCCGCTGTCGCAGGAAGGCGACGATCGTGAGCGCGGTGAGCCCCGCGATCAGCAGCGCCAGCAGCAGCGTCGCGGCGTTCGAGAGCACGAGGCGCGTGAACAGCGAGCGGTGGAACGGCGCGAGCCCGGCCGGCGTCGGCGCCGTGTAGCTCGCGGTGCCCGACCCGACGTCGCCGATCCGCACCTGCACGTGCACCTGCGAGTGCGGTGCGACGTCGGAGCGGTAGCGGACGAGGTACTCGCCCGAAAGCTGCTTCCCGAGCGCTGCGTAGATCGCCTTCAGGCGAGCCGGGGTCGGCGCCTCGACGTAGCGGCCGCCGCTTCGCTCCGCGAGCTGCTC
Organism: uncultured Actinomycetes bacterium; assembly: GCA_963765785.1. Lineage (GTDB taxonomy): Bacteria > Actinomycetota > Thermoleophilia > Gaiellales > Gaiellaceae > AC-32. The sequence goes on along the minus strand of CAVXXW010000009.1, from coordinate 140,752 downwards.
GAGCGGCGCCGGGTCGAAGTCTGGCGAGCGCAGGCCGACGGTGAAGATCCGAACGTGCTGCATGTGGGCCTGCTTCAGCACCTGCTCCGCGCTCGTGTGGCTGCCGAGGTCGGCCCCGTCCGAGAGCAGGACGATCGAGCCGGTCGAGAGCTGAGCGCTGTCGAGCAGCTTGAGCGAGCGGTCGAGCGCGTCGTAGATCCGAGTCCCGTACGCGACCGTCGGAGCCTGCGAGAGCGCCTGCTGGAGCCGCGCCGGGTCCGATGTCGGCCTGCGCAGGACGCTCACCGCGCCGTTGAACGCGACGAGCCCGACCTCCTCTTCCTCCTGCCGGTTCGCGAGGAAGGCGTGACCCGCGTCGACCGCAGCCTGCAGCGGCTTGCCGCGCATGCTCGCGCTCGAGTCGATGGCGACGATGACGCCGAAGTGGATCCCGGAGGCCCCGAGCGGCGTCACCTGGAGGTTCTTGACGAGCCGGCCGTTCTCACGTACCGCGACGGCGCCGGGCCCGGCAACCGCGCCGGGCGGCAGGTCGACGACGTAACCGCGGTCAGGGAACGGCAGGCGCCCAACAGGCGTCAGCTGGAGCCCGTCTCCCGAAGCGGCCGCGGACGACGCCGTGAAGGCGGCGAAGGCGAGGGCCAGCGTGATGAGCGCCCGCCTCATCGGTCCGCCCCCGCGCCGTACATCGCCGTGAACGGCGAGCCGAACAGGTCGGGCGGAAGCTCGACCCCGTGTCTGGCGAACTTCGGCAGGAACACGGGCCGCAGGCCCGTGGGCAACAGCTCGCCGACTACGGTGCGGTCGGCCTCCACCTTGTCGACGTGGAACTCGAACAGGTTCTGCAGAGTGATCGTGTCGCCCTCCATCCGCTGCACCTCGGCGATCGCGGTCACGTGGCGCGTGCCGTCGTCGAGGCGCTCCAGCTGGACGATCACGTCGAGGGCCGAGGAGACCTGCTGCCGGATCGCCTTCACCGGCAGGTCGAACCCGGCCATCAGCACCATCGTCTCGAGCCGGCTCAGCGCGTCGCGCGTCGAGTTCGCGTGGACGGTGGACAGCGAGCCCTCGTGGCCCGTGTTCATCGCCTGGAGCATGTCCAGCGCCTCCGCGCCGCGGACCTCGCCGACGATGATCCGGTCGGGCCGCATGCGCAGGGCGTTGCGGACGAGGTCGCGGATCGTGATCTCGCCCTCGCCCTCGATGTTCTTCGGGCGGGACTCGAGCCGCAGCACGTGCTCCTGCGAGAGCTGGAGCTCGGCCGCGTCCTCGATCGTGATGATCCGGTCGCCGCCGGGCACGGCTGCGGAGAGCGCGTTCAAGAGCGTCGTCTTGCCCGTGCCCGTTCCGCCAGAGATCAGCATGTTCAGGTCGGCCTGGACGCAGCGCGCCATGAAGTCGGCCGCCCCGGCCGAGAGCGTCCCGATCTCGACGAGCTCGTCCATCGCGAAGCGGTTCTGCGCGAACTTCCGGATCGTCAGCAGCGGCCCCGTGAGCGACAGCGGCGGGACAATCGCGTGGACGCGCGAGCCGTCGGGCAGGCGCGCCTCCACCATCGGGGACGACTCGTCGATACGCCGGCCGATCTGACCGACCATCTTCGTGATGATCCGCCTCAGGTGCGACTCGTCCGAGAAGCGGAGCGGCGTCAAAGAGAGCAGGCCGCGCCGCTCGATCCAGATCTCATGCGGCCCGTTGACCATGATCTCGGAGATCGTCTGGTCGGGCAGCAGCCGCTCGAGCGGGCCGTAGCCGAAGATGTCGTCGGCGATCTCGGACGCGATCTGCTCCCGGTCCTCCCGCGAGAGCCCGGCCTCCTGCTGGAGCTGGGCCCGGATCTCGCTCACGACGCGGTCGCGGCCCGAGGCAGAGCCGCCGTCGACCTCGAACAGCCGCGGGCCCAGCTCGCTCACGATCGCGAGGTGAATTCGGTTCTTGACCTCGGCGAACGGGTCGGCGGCCTCGTTCCAGACCTTGGCGTCGCCGTTCGCGTTGGAAAGACGCTCGTGCAGTTCCATCACGCAGCTCCCTTCTTGATCAGGCCGAGCCGCCGGCGTGGTGCCGGCTGGAGCGGCTGCAGGCGCGGGGTCTTGCCGCCCGCGAGGTAGGTCTGCGCGAGCGAGGTGAACACACGCGCCGCCGACGAGTCGGGATCGGCGCCCACGATCGTCCGGCCGTCCGTGATGGCGGTCGGGATCGCGCGGTCGCTCGGCACGAGCACGTTGGGCCGACGGCCGAGCAGGCGTTCGACGTCCGACATGGTGATGCCGACGCTCGTGTCGGCCCGGTTCAGGACGATCGTGACCTCGCGCGGGTCGTAGCCCATCTGCGAGAGCGTCTCGAGCCCGATCTTCGTGTCCTTCAGCGAGAGCGCGTCGAGCATGCCAACCAGGCAGATGTGGGAGGCGCTGTCGATCGCCGCGATCACCTCGGGGGTGAACGCCGGCGGAGTGTCCACGATCACGAAGTCGTGCAGCGTGCGCAGGAGCTCGAACACCGAGCGCAGGAACGCCGGCGAGACGCTCGCGGCCTGGTCCGGGCGCACCGGCGCGAGCAGCGCCGAGGCTCCCGACGGGTGGTGCGCGAGGAAGCTCTGGAGCTTCTCGGCGTCGAGTGAGCCGCCCGCGACCGCGAGGTCGTGGATCGTGCGCTGGGGCCTGAGCCCGAGCGCGAGCCCGACGTCGCCGAACTGCAGGTCGAGATCGACGATCACCGGCGAAGCGCCGGCGCCCGCGAGAGCCTCGGCGAGGTTGCACGCCGTGAGCGTCTTCCCCGTGCCGCCCTTCGGCCCGAGAACGGCGATCATCTTGCCGGGCTGCGAGGAGCTGACCCCGCGGCGCCGCACGAGCGCCTTCTCGAGCGCGAACGCGAGCTGTTCGCGCGGCTGCGGCAGCGTGATCAGATCGTCGGCTCCCGCCTCGAACGCGCGCTCCATGAAGCCGTTGGGGCTACCCGAGTAGAGCACGACCACGGGCGGGCGGGCCTGCAGCTGCGTGCTCGCGGCCTGGATCAGGTCGAGCGCGGGCTGCGAGTCCCCTGTGCACGCGACCACCACGAGCTCCGCGTCGGCTGCTTCCGCCAGGAGCGGGCCGTTGCCGTTCTCGCCGAGGCTCGTCGGCTCGACCCGTGTCCCGCGCGGGAGCGCGTCCTCGATCGGGCGCGGGTCGAGCCCGTCCTCGAAGGCGAGGAAGACCTTGGGAGCCGGGCTGGTCATCGATGGCCTCCGAGCGAGCGCAGGGCCTGGAGCGGCCGCACGCCCAGCAGGAGCGTCTCAGCGGTGACGATGGTCGGCGGGGACGACTTGGCGCCCGCGCTCGGCCGAAGCGAGAGCCAGAGCTTGCCGTTGTCCGAGGCGAAAGCGAGCTCTGCGGCCTGCTGGTCGTTGACCTGCAGACTGACGTTCGCCGTCCGCGACCCCACGCCGCCGGAGCCACTGTTGATCGCGACGACCGGAACGTCGGACATGATCTGCCGGAGCACCGGCCGAGCCTGGCCGCCGCCGCCCGGAATACCGCCCGGGCCCACAGGGATGACGTTGAAGCCCGCGTAGACGTCGACGTGGTTGCCGACCTCTACCTCGCCGATCAGGCCGTGCGAGGAGTCGAGCGGGATCGACACGACACGCTCGCGGTCGGTGAGCGTCCCGGCGAGCGCCGACGACGACGTCGAGAACTCACCGGCAGTGAGCTGCGAGCCCTCGTAGACCTGAGTCGTCGCGACCTTGCCCGTGAGGCTGCTCGGGTCGCTGAACGCGCCCTCGCGCAGCTGGCTCTCGCGGATCGTCGTGGCGGTGAACATCGCCTTCGACGCCACCACGCTGCCAGCCGTCCCCTTCGGGATCGTCGTCCGGGCGATCAGCACCGTCACCGGCGTCGTGCCGGCCTGCAGCTTGCTTCGATAGCCGTTGAGGTAGACGAGGATTGCGACGCCGGCCAGCAAGGCCGCGCCCATCGCCACGTACAGCGAGCCCCTCCTCGTCGAGATCAGCTTCTGTGCGAATTCCATCGGTGGTACCTCCAATCGCTTGTCACTTGACGAGTACGGGGATGCACGGCGTCAGCGCGTTCGGGTCGCAGTCGTCCGTGCCGCCGCTGTTCGGGTCCGGGGCGACGTACTTGATGAAGTGGCCCCAGATGTCGCCCTTGTCCGACGAGCCGGGGAACGGCCACGGCTGGTTGTTGCCGCAGCTCGCGCCGTCCCAGCCGGTGATGTAGAAGGCGGCGAAGTTGTCGACCGGCACCGACGTCTTGCCGCTGCCGTCGAGCGCGGAGAAGTCCGTGATTATCAGCTTCACGATCCGCGGATCGCTGTTGGAGAGCGGCCCCGGCCAGTTGTTCGCCGGGCACGTCGCATAGCGGGTGTTGAGCGCGCTGGCGGCGGAGTTGGCCATCTTCCCCGGCTCGACCGGCACGCAGTCGGCGGGTCCGGCCGGCGGCGCCGGGTCGGGGCACACACCGCTCGAGTTGAGCTGGTACGGCGTCTGGCAGCCGTTGACGATCGCCGTGCGCCAGGCGCTCGCGCCGGTCGCGTCGCAATCGATCGCCGTAGTGCGGCTGCCCCCGGTCAGACGCAGCGCCGTCGTCTGCGCCGAAGTCGACAGGTCGAGGCTGCCCTTGACGCCCACGGTGACCGCAAACGTGTGCGCGCCCGGGGTTCCCGAGTAGCTGCGAGTGCCTGCCTCGGAGATGTCCAGCCATTCGACCGGGCCGGAGCTGAGATCGGTGCCCGAGTAGACGCGCTGCACCGCCGGGAAGTCGATCCCCTTCTTCGGGCAGCCCGAGGGGCACGTCCAGTTGAGGCTGACGTCGTACGGCCCGCTGTCGGCTGGAATCGTGAACGGAGTCGCGGTCACCCAGTCGCCGGTGGCGGTGGCGGGCGCCGTCAGCGTTCGGGTCACGCCGTTGACGGTGGCCGTCAGCGTTCCCGACGCGTAGCTCGCGCCGGCGCTCACGCGGGCGTAGACATCCACCGCGCAGCTCGTCGCACCGGCGAGCGTCGCGTCCGAGAAGAACGGCGACGGTGTCCCGAGGGAACAGGCCGCACGCGAAAGCGGCCAGACGTCCTGGAGCTTCGGCGACGTGAGCGTGCCGGTCCCGGTCGCGTAGTCGCGGATCGCAGCGAGGCCGATGCCGGTGGTCGCGTTGTCGTAGCAGACGAACCCGACTCCGGCCGCCGTGCCGGCGCAGTTCCCGTCGACGCCGCCCAGGCTGACCCTCGTACCGATGCGCAGGCCGCTGGCCGTGGCCGGCAGCGTCACCGCCGCATTGCCGCTCCAGTAGTTGAGGCCCCCTGCCGCCGCCCCCTTGGTGAGCGAGAACGTGCCGAGCGACGCGCCCGTCGACTCGTTCACGAACGTCATCGCGACATGCTTCGGGTTCACGTCCGGGACGGCAAGCGGCAGCATGCCGGACAGGATTCGAACCGACTTCAGCTGGACACGGGCCCGCGCGTCGATGGCGGGCACGACCGTCGAGGAGCCGGGCACGATCGCGTCGACCAGTGAGCCGAGGATGTACGGAACGTTCGCCTCGGTCTGCTTGACATCGAGCATCAGGTGCGGCGTCTCGCAGGGCCCGCTCGTCTCGGTGTCGTCGGCGGCCGGCCCGCCGACCGCGAAGGTCTTGCTGTTGAAGAGCGTCGTCACGCGCGCCGCGCCGCCCCCGATCTGGAGGTTGTAGGCGCTCGCTGCGTTGCCGGCGTAGCTGGTTGCTGCGCTCTCGATCTTCGTGTCGGCCGCGCCCGAGACGCCCGGGTCGGACGAGAAGCAGTCGCTGAAGTAGGCGCCGCCCGCGAGCGCCGCGGCGTCGGCCTGCATCTGCAGGTGGCGCTTGTGCACGAACCAGTTGCCGACGTCGATCGCAAGCGCGAGCGCCAGCAGCAGGACCGGCAGGAGGCACGCGAAGAGCACGGCGACGCTGCCGCGCTGTTCGGTGGGCCAGGAGCGCGAGCCGACGATCATGGCGAGTAGCACCCCGCGGAGAACGTCGGGAGCTGCTCGAGCCGCATCGTCGAGGAGCTCTGGATGTTCAGCGTGCCGCCGCCGATGAACGGAATCCACTTGTACGGCGCCGAGACCGTCACCTGGACGGGGTCGCCGATCTGACCCGTCGTGCCGGTCGGGCCAGGCAGGAACGTCACGCAGACCTTCGTGGGCGAGCTGACGTCGCCGGTGCCGTTGCGCAGGTCGGCAGTCTCCGCCTGCTGCTGGATCCAGCTCTTCAAGTCGCCGCCGGGCTGCGCTCCGTTGCCGACCACGGCCGCCAGGCGCGCGCCCTCGTTCGCGAGGTGTGTGACGTCGATGTAGTAGTTCAGCGCCAGACCGAACTGGACAAGCGCCCAGATCAGCAGGCAGACGAACGGGACGACGAGGCCGAACTCGACCGCCGCCTGCCCCGACTCGCTCCGCGCGCTTCGACGCAGAGACGTGGACGCCGCGATCGCTCGCGGAGTCCACGCCTGCACGTCTCGGCGAGCGCCGGACGCGGCGTGCTTGTGTGTGGTGTCCACCGCTTCTCCAGCCCTCGCGATTGCACCGGCCCCTACGGAACCAGCAGGTTGAGCTTGCCGGCCACGCGACCGAGGAACCCGGTGATCGCGGTGCCCATGACGCCGACCGTCAGAGCGATCGACAGAACAACGAAGGCGATGACGAGGCCGTACTCCGTCGCGCCCTGGCCGTTCTCGCGCTTGAGGTCGTCGCGGCTGATCGTCAGCACGCGGCCGAGCGCGAGGGTGGCCTGCTCGTACAGGTTGCGCATCTCCTACCTCCCCAGGTAAGGCGCCAGACGGCTGTCCATCGCCGCCTGTCTTGGTTGGTTACGTAGCCATTCAGCAGCGGCGGGAGCCGCCGCCCCACCCACGAAGGTCCTGACCGCGCCAGCCCTTCGGTGCAGCCGGGCCTCCATCGATCCCGACTGCAGGCGTGAGCGCCGCGGCTGGCGGCGCCCATGCCCGCAGATCGACGTCGCCGGAAGAGCGTTGTGTCCGTCCACTGCTTCTCCGGCGCTCGCGATGCCACCGGTCCCTACGGAACCAGGAGGTCGAGCTTGCCGGCGACGCGACCAAGGAAGTTCGTGATCGCGGCGCCCATGAGGCCGACCGTCAGAGCGATCGACAGGACGACGAAGGCGATGACGAGGCCGTACTCCGTCGCGCCCTGGCCGTTCTCGCGCTTGAGGTCGTCGCGGCTGATCGTCAGCACGCGGCCGAGCAACAGCGAGGCCTTCTCGTACAGGTTGTGCATCCCTTACCTCCCCAGGTAAGTCCGACAGGAGGCGTGCACGAAACGGTCCTGTCAGGGTGTGGTTACGGTGCGCATTGAGCCGCCGCCGGTCCGGCCGACCCACCCACGAAGGTCCTGACCCGGCTAGCCCTTGGTTGCAGACTCTCCGAGTCGCGGTCCGCGAGAGTGAGGCGCGATGACCGAGACGACCTCAGCCCTCGCGCCACCGACGCCGCTCCGTCCGGCGCGCACCGCCGCGACCTCGGTGGTCGCCGCCGTAGTCGGCATGGCGGTGCTCGGGCGACACGGGCTCTCGGGCTGGAGCATGGTCGAGGCGGCGACCGCAGCCGTGCTCGTCTGGGTCGCGGCGATCGATCTCGAGACGCGGCTGCTGCCGAACCGAATCGTGCTGCCGGCGGCGTTCGTGGTGACCGCGGCGTCGGCGCTGCTCGGCCCGCGTTCCTTCGCCGAGCACGCGCTCTGCGCGCTCGCGGCCGGCGGGTTCCTGGCGGCGGCCGCCGCGATCCGCCCGGGAGACCTCGGCATGGGCGACGCCAAGCTGGCGCTCCTGCTCGGCGCGCTGCTCGGCACCCACGTCCTAACCGCGCTGCTGATCGGCTTCGGTCTCGTCGCAGCGATTGGCCTTGCGCTACTTGCGCGCGACGGACGCTCGGCCCTCAGGCGGACGCTGCCGCTCGGGCCGTTCCTCGCCGTCGGCGCGCTGGCGACTCTCCTGCTGGCCGGTGTGTCGTAGAACGCTCAGCGTCCACGTCGACCGCCCGGAACTGCTCGACGACCTGATCGACTCGTTCCGGCGCGGCGGCTGCCCAGCGCTGCGCACGGGACCGCGGTCGTGCTCGGTCGAGCACCCCTCGGCGGCCGACGAGCACGAGGCGCGGGTCGAGCTCGCGTTCTTCCTCCGCGCCTGGCGGGCGCGGCACGGCCGGGTTCGGGCGCTGCTAGCGCCCTGAGTGCCGCAGCAGCAGCGCTTCCGCGTCGGCGTCGACCCCCGCATCCAGCACGCCGTTGCCGTAGGCCCAGTGCAGCGCCTCGGTGCGGCTGCTGACGCCGAGCTTGCGGTAGATGTTGGTCAGGTGGAACTTGACCGTCTGCTCGGCGAGCCACAGCTGCTTGCCGATCTCGCGGTTCGACCGGCCCTCGCCGACCGACCTCAGGATCTCGAGCTCGCGGTCAGTCAGCCCTGCCTCGCGGGCCGCGGTCGTGCGGTCGTGCTCGGCGCGACCGATCGGGTCGGTCACGCGCTGCTCGTACGCCGCGAGCAAGGCGCCGGGAAGCTCGGCCGGGTCGATCCCCTTCGCGATGAACGCGCTCGCTCCGAGCCGCAGAGCCTCTTCGGCGAGCTCGTCGGAGTCGATCCCCGAGAGGACGACAATCTTCACCGCCGGCATCCGCGCCTGCAGGAGACGGATGCACGTGAGCCCGTCCATGCCGGGCATGCGCAGGTCGAGGACGATCAGGTCAGGGCCCGTCCGCTGCGCGACAGGCAGCACCTGGCTGCCGTTCTCCGCGATGCCGACGACCTCGAACTCCGAGTGTCCGCCGAGCGCCAGCTTGACCGCCTCGACCATCAGGCCGTGGTCGTCGGCCAGCACCAATCTCAACCGCCGCAATTGCCCCTCCGTCTACCGCGCCGGGCCGCATCCCGACGCACATCTCACTCTTGCGAAACGGCGGGCGGCTGGAATCCCTCAATCGAGTTATTCGCCGCTTTCGAGACCTTGGTCGGTAAGGACCCACCGGAAGGTCTAGCTCGGCCCGCCAGGGGTTGCCGCCGCCGCCCGACTCGCCTACGTTGCCGGGCGGGGAGGGCTCGTCGAGCCCGACGAATCGAAGGGTCTGCGGCAATGCGGCAATTGAAGGTCGTCGTCATCGACGACCACAAGCTGATGCGTGACGCTGTCCGCGTTTCGCTCGAACGCGAGGACGACTTCACGGTCGCCGCCGACGCCGAATCCGCTGAGAGCCTGACGTCGCTGGTGGGTCAGACGGGCGCGGACGTCGTGCTGCTCGACGTACGCATGCCGGGCGTCGACGGACTGACCGCGCTTGAGCAGCTCCGGGAGAAGTACCCGAGCGTCTCCGTCGTGATGTTCTCCGGGATCGACGACCCGGCGCTCGTGCGCGCGGCGCTCGAACGGGGAGCGGCGGCGTTCGTGCTCAAGCACGTCGACCCACGCGACCTCGCAGGGACGATCCGGCAGGTGGTCAACGGAGCGGTCTTCCAGCCGCTCGACCTGCTCGGCCCGAACAAGGCGCGCGCGCTCGAGGAGACCGGCCTCAGCAAACGCGAGCTCTCGATCCTCGAGGCACTGCAATCCGGTGGCTCGAACCGCGAGATCGGCGCGTCGCTCTTCCTCGCCGAGCAGACCGTGAAGTTCCACCTCACCAACATCTACCGCAAGCTCGGCGTCTCGACGCGAACGGAGGCCCTCCGGCGCGCGTACGCCGACGGCCTACTCGAGCGACCGCTCTCGTACGTCGCCTAGACCCTCGGGTCGCGCCGGCCGGACGTTCGGGTGGCTCGCACACGGCCGGCATCGGCGATGGTCAGCCCGTCGCGCGACTATGACCAGGGGAGGCGGCTTGCGCGTGCACGTTGGCGATCCGAGACTCGTCGGCCCGCTGCTCGACTACTTCGAGGAGCAGGCCGACTGCGTCGCAATCCAGGTGGGAGATGCCGAGATCGAAGTCGCGCTGCTCGGTTCCTACCGCAGCGACGCGCACGCCGAGACCGTCGATCGCATCCTCCGCAAATTCCGCGTCGAGCGGGCCATCGACAACTAGCCGGCGTCAGCCGTGGTGCACGGCCTCGACGTTGTTCCCGTCGAAGTCGTGGACGAACGCGGCGTAGTAGGTCGGGTGGTAGTGCTCGCGCACCCCCGGAGGGCCGTTGTCGGTTCCGCCGGCGGCCAGCGCCGCCTCGTAGAAGGCGTCGACGCGCTCGCGGTCGCGCGCGACGAAGGCCACGTGGATGCCCGGGCCCGGCTCGCCCTCGTGGATCCAGAAGTACGGCTTGCCCTCGAGGCCGAAGCCGCCCACGGGCCCGAACTCCATCAGCAGCTCGTACCCGAGCGGCGCCACCGCGGCCGCGTAGAACTCCTTGCTGCGCACGTAGTCGCGGACGCTCAGCGAGACGTGGTCGATCATGACGGGTCCTTCCGGTCGTGGAACACGGCTTCGATGTTGCTTGTCTTGGTCGCAAACGAACGCGGCGTCGTAAGCCGATTGGTAATGCCGACGCGCGATCGCGGCGTGGCTCGTAGCCTGAACTACTCTGCGCTATCCGGCACGTGGCTGCGCGCACGGAGCTCCTACTCGCTCACGCTGCTTTCATGGACGAGAGTCTGCTGCGCCTGTAGAAGTCCAGCATGGTCAGGGGCTACTGCTACCGCGTCTACTTCGAGGACGGAGGAGACGAAACGACGAACTACGTCGGAGCGGTCCTGCAGGTCGGCGACACGATCAACCTCGACGACGAGCACTGGATAGTTACCGAAGCCAAGGTCGTGAGCGAGAGAGACGTCGACTTCGAGATCCACGTCCGCCGCACCGAGCAGGAATAGGCCGCTCACGCCGCTTGTATCAGAGCCGGCGTCTGATCTGAAACGCTCTTCCAGAACGCGCTCGACGCCCCTCTGTCCGACCAGCTGCCAACCGTATCTGCCCTACCTCCGGTAGCGCCGCCGACCCTGGATCAATGCATGGTTGAGAATCGTTGCATCGGCGTCCTCGCGCGCGACTACGACGAGCTTGTTCCAGACGCCCGGATAGACGACCCGCTCGCTGTACAGCTGAGTCCGGAAGCGTTCTCTATAGACGGCCGGAAGTGCGTCGCCGGCGCCGTACATGCGCCGGCCTCCGTCGCTGCCACGGATCACCGCGACGAGCTCGCGTGTCTCTTGGTAGTCGTCAGCCGCGACGAACTCGGCCAGCGGCTGGTGCGGGGATCCACTGCTCAGGAAGGCCACGACGTACTTTCGGTCGCGCCCCCACTTGTTTCGGCGAGTGGCTTCGCCAAGTCCGATGTGAACCGCGCCTTCGGCGCGCGTCGTGCCGATGAAGACGCGGTAGCGCGTGTAGTGCTCGCGCTGATCCGGCCACTGGTATGACTGCCCCTCCCGCTCCCGTACGAGGCGCCAATCGTCTGGGAGATCGGGCACCCGCCCGCCGGCAGGAGCAGCCGCCTTGTCAGAGCCGCCACCAGTGCCGACGGGCTCGATTTTCGGATTGTGGAAGCCTGCCTGTGCGAGCTGAATCAGAAGCGGTCCGAGTTCGCGATCCGGAACGAGCTGCACCGTGACCGAGAATGGGCACATCGCCAGCCTCCTACATTGTTAACGTCGGAAAACGTAGTACCGTAAATCCACGTTGTCAAGAAACTGGTACACTGGGTCGTGCGCAAGGTTCACACGGAAGCCGTCGAGGCTCCGAGATTCCCTCTTCGACTGTCACATCGGGCCTGAGTGCACCAGGAGGACTAAAGAGCCGGTTCTCCACCCAGCATCGTGACAGTCAGGAGCATCAGATGTATGCCACCGTTAGACGCTACGAGGGTGTCGACCAGAGTCGCACCAACGAGTTGACCAAGAAGCTCGACGAGAGCTTGCTGCCCCGCCTGAGCAAGTTGCCGGGCTTCGAGGGCTACTACCTCATCGAGGCCGGCAACGGCGTCATGAGCTCGATCGACCTCTTCGACACTTCGGCCCACGCCGAGGAGTCGACCCGCGTCGCTGCCACCTGGGTGCGCGACGAGAAGCTGGAGACGGCGCTTCCGAATGAGCCGAAGATCACGGACGGCGAAGTGATCGTCCACAAGAACGGTTTCGTTCGCGCATAGGGCCCACGGCTCGACGCAGAGAGGGTCCGCAAACCGCGGGCCCCTCTGCGGCGCGAGCGGCAGCTGATGAGAGCGATCACAACAACCGCGTTCCTCCGCCAGGATGACGTGCACCCTGCTCCTGCACCTGTTGCTGCTAAACCCCAACGGTAGGTCGGCTCGTGTGCGGGATCGCCGGATACAGCTTCTCTCTGGAGAGCACCGTCGATCGGACGGTGGCCGCCCGCGCACTGCTCGCAGGCATCGCCGAGCGGGGAGCGGACTCAGTGGGCTTCGCCTACCGCGGCGACGACTCGAAGGTCACGGTGCACAAGCAGCGCACGGGCGCAAGCGAGCTCCTCGACCGCATCGAGGTGCCCCAAACCGCTACACAGCTCCTCGTGCACGTGCGGGACTACACAAAGGGTCATCCGCGTGTCGTGGCCAACAACCATCCGATCCGCCACGGAGCTGTCGTCGGGATCCACAACGGCACGATCGCCAATGACGACGAGTTGTTCGCAGCCCATGGCATCGCGCGTGCCGAGCCCAGCATGACCGTCGACTCGGAGCTGATCTTCGCGCTCGCCGAGCAGTTTCGGGGACGCACCGCCTACGCGCTCGAGCGACTGGTCGGCTCGATGGCGACGGCCTGGCTCGACGAAGGCCGGGAGGAGCTGCTGCTTGCCCGCGGGATGGGCAGGCCGCTGTGGATCGGCACCTCGACGCAGGAGCTCTTCTTCGCGTCGACGCGCGCCGCGCTGGACTTGGTCGAGGAGTATTCGGCCGTCAAGCTCCGCAAGCGCGAGGTGCGTGAGGGGTCCGTGCTCGTGGTGAATGGCGGACGGATCGTCGGGCGGGACTCGTTCCGCCCGGACATGTCGTTCGAGGAACAACCTCTGCCGGCAGTTCGGGCTCCGAACGAGGCTCGCGCGACCCTCGCACGACTCGCCGCACTGCACGCCATCTAACGCCGCGAGAACTCAGCGCCACGGTGTGACTTCGGGCGTCCTCACCTCGATGGTCGGGAAACGCGGGTTCGAGTCCCGTCGCTTCCGTCTCTCGAAGTGCCTGCAACGAGTCCGTTTTCTCTCCACCGCCGGTCGCCTGGCACTCAAGCACCACGTTCGAGTCGGCTGGCAAGTTCGCCGAGGCGCTACACGCCTAAAAGAGCGGTCTCTAGGCCAACGGTTCGAGCGTCAGCACAGCCGGAAGTGTCAGAAGGGCCTTGCCACCAAGCTCGTCGTCGCGGTGGGAGTAAGCCTCTTCCTCAGCGACCTCGATGTGCCACCCAGGCAGGATCTCGTCGTGCTTGAAGCCTTTGCGAATACGGGCCAGGGCCTGTTCTAACCTCGTGCGATCGGCTCCGAGGAAGGGCACGGAGAGAAAGAGTCCGCCTCTGAACTGATTCGAGTCCAGCGGATGAGTGACCCGCTCGAGTTCGGTGACCTTCACGTACAAGGCTCCCTCGTGCCCCTTGCCCAACGGCTGCAGGCTGAGGTACTCACGGACAGCCTGCTCAAGCTCCGTGTGGTTCGGCTGACTCACTGCATTCACCCTGCTTACGGACTTGGTTGCCGAAGACCTCAGGGACGGTGGCCGGAGGTCGCCCTACTGCCTCGTGCCGGTCAGGCTACTTGATGACTCCCAAACGCCACGCTCGGGTTACAGGGGACGCAAAGCTCTTCCTGCGCCCATGTGGTGGAGATCCCTTTGGCCTAGGTGTCTCAGAAATTGAGGTGGAGTCAGCGCGATCAGGCGTGAAATCTCCTGGATGCGATCCAGCTAACCGCCTTCACCACGGGTCACTGCGCGTCGTGAAATGGCCAAGAACTGCCGCTTTCATGCCTCCCGCGTCACTTTCTGCATCACGAGCGCGATGAGGGGACTTCCCGACTCGCCACAGCCTGGGCCAGCCACGGTGGTCAAACGATACGGCTCGCGTAGGCGAGCAAGCTGGCTCAGCGGATGGTTCGCTGGGGAGTTCTCCGCGATAGGGGGACGAAGAAGATGTTTTCCAGGCCCACGAATGCGGAGTTAGCCGGAGAATGCGACTGACGGCGCACACACGGGGGCGCGCGCCGTCAGTCGCAGAACTGAGCTAACGCGGAATCGGCTGCCACGACACGTCGCCGTAGCGGGGCCACGATCGAGCGTTGTTCACGCGGACATAGGCAACAACTGTCGTGGCGGTGAATGGGGCATTGACAGAGACTGCGCGCATCCCGAAGCCACCGTTGACGTCCCTCATCACGAGGAGTTTGCGGCCGTCTGGCGACCACCCCGAGATCGCGTAACTGCACGGCTGATCGGGGATTACGCGCCTCTCGGAGCCGTCGGGCCGCGAGGCGACAATCCCGCAGTCCTCGAGACGCGCGACGAGACGGCCATCGGGTCCGACAGCCGGACTGTCGCTTCGATTGAAGTCTCGGGGTCGGGGATCTCCCGCTCTCCGCGGCCGTCTCAAGCCGTCGAGCCCGCGCACAATGAGCTTGTGCCTCGAGTCGAGGTACGCGAGCCGCGAGCTGTCGGTTGACCACTTGGGGCAGGGCGCGCGGTGGTTGATATCAGGCACCGCCAGGGTGATCCGCGGTGCACCGATACTGCCATCCGAAGCAACGCCGACAACTCCGATCGTCAGAGCGTGCGGAGCTCTTCTGCCGAACGCCAGCAACGTTCCGTTCGGCGAGAAGGCCGGACAGACGTTCCAGATCTTGCTCCGGCTCCCTCTACCGGCGACGAGCTTCGGCTGACCGCCCGGCCTGGTGATGAACACGTCACTGCCGGACCCGCCGTAGTACCTCTGCTGGTCGCCGGGAGCGGCGGTTGCGTAGCCGATCCACTCGCCGTTGCGGACGGCCGGTTGTCGTCGGCTGCGGAGCTGGTTGGTTCTCTTCGCGGAGGCGGACAGGAACCGGATCGACTGCACGACGCGGGTGAGTTCGGCGCGATCCTTCGTCGTCGCCATGGGGAGGTAGTTGGCGTCGACCACCGGGCGCTGTCCGTGGATGCTGCGCCAGCCCGTTGGGAGCGTGATGGTGATCTGTGGCAGGTACGCCGGCCCGGTGTGGGCGGTGTCGAGCCCGACGAGATCGAGCACGTGCAGGCCGGCTGACAACTCACGGTCACGTCGGACGAGGGGTCGCGGAAGGTTCGTTGTCGAAACCACGCTGGACGCGGCGATTGCAGAGGCGTCTCTGGTCGAGCGCGAAATCGCCCCAGTTGCCAATAGCGACGCCGCGACGGTCGCGCTGACGACACCCAGGGCGACGACTGCGTTATGAAGCATCCTTCTTTTCATCTCTCCTCCTCACCGATGAATGGACTGTCTTGCATGCCGATACGGACAGGCTCGTGCCGGGCAGTCACTGGGCGGTGATGCGCGGTATGGGAGCGGTAAAACCCCTGCTTGCGTACGGGTTATCGGTGCGTTAGCCTCGGTTCACGGTGCCGCACAGCTTCCGCATCCTCGGCCCGCTCGAGGTACGGGAGAACGGCCGGGAGCTGCCGTTGGGGAGTGGCCGTCAACGGGCACTGCTGGCCCTCTTGCTCGTGCACGCAAACGAGCTGGTCTCTTCGGAGCGGCTGATCGAAGAGCTCTGGTCGGGTCGGTCGCCACCTAGCGCGCAAAAGGCGCTTCAGGGGTACGTCTCTCAGCTTCGACGCGCTCTCGGCGCCGACACCATCTTGACGAGGAGCTCGGGCTACGTGCTCGTCACGCCCGACACCGACGTCGAGGAGTTCGAACGACTTACCAAGCTTGCTGCCGAGCAGGACGCGGACGGGGCGAGCCTCACCCTGGAGCGGGCCCTGGCGCTGTGGCGCGGGCGGGCGTTCGAGGAGTTCGAGTACGAGGAGTGGGCCCAGCTCGAGATCGCACGCCTGGAGGAGCTTCGCCTCGCCGCGACCGAACAGCGGATCGACGCGGAGCTGGAGCTCGGTCACCACGCCCAGCTCGTCCCCGAGCTGGAGGCGCTCGTCGCCGACCACCCGCTACGCGAGCAACTCCGCGGCCAGCTCATGGTCGCGCTCTACCGCTCTGGCCGCCACGCAGAGGCGCTCGACGTGTACAGGCGCGGTCGACAGGTCCTTCGCGACGAGCTCGGTCTCGAGCCCAGCCCCTTTCTCACCGAGCTGGAACGGCAGATCCTCAGCCACGACGTCACACTCAGCGCACCGGCGCGCCGCGTTCTCCCGGTCGGCACCGTCACACTCCTGTTCACCGACATCGAAGGCTCCACACGGCTGCTCAGGCAGCTCGGAGAGCGCTACGGCGACGTCCTCGCCCAGCACCAGCTCATCCTCAGAGACGCCGTCGAGCGGTGCGATGGACGGGAGGTCGACACTCAGGGCGACTCGTTCTTCTTCGCCTTTGCCAGTGCGAAGTCGGCGCTGGCGGCAGCCGTCATCGCACAGCGCGCCCTCGCCGAGCACGAGTGGCCGGACGGGGCGCGGGTACGCGTTCGGATGGGCCTCCACACGGGCGAGCCCGCAGTCGGTGAGGAGCGCTACGTCGGACTGGGCGTGCACAGAGCGGCACGGATCGGCGCGGTCGGCCACGGCGGCCAGGTGCTCCTCTCGAACGCCACGCGCGAGCTGGTCGAGGACGAGGTCGGTGGCGTCGGCGTGCGGGCCCTCGGCACCTACCGGCTCAAGGACTTCGACCGACCGGAGCCGTTGTTCCAGCTCGACATCGACCGGCTGCAGACCGAGTTCGAGCCGCTCGACGCGGAGAGGTTCAGCGAGCAACGCACGCTGCGGCGCCGCTCGGTTGTTGCCGGCGTGGTCGCCGTCGCCCTCGCGGGAGCCGTTGCGGCCGCGATCGCCGTTGCCGTCCACGGTGGATCAACGCACAAGGTGCTGCCGAACAGCGTCATCAGGATCGACCCCAAGTCGCTTAAATCAACGCAAGTCGCTCAGGTCGGGGACGCTCCGGATATCGTCGTCGCATCCGGCGGCTACCTCTGGGTCACCAACAACATCCTGCGCGATTCCGCCGCGAGCGGGATTCGCAATGCCGGAGATCACACGCTCACGCGCGTCGACCCGGCGACGGGCAAGACAACCCCCGTCGGCAACGGGCTCGCGCCGTGCGGGCTCACCGCCGATCCGTCAGGCGACATCTGGGTCGCGAACTGCTTTCCCGCGGCATCCGGTCAAGCCTCGAACGTCGTTCGCGTTGATGCGAAAACGCTGAAGTTCAAGCAAACGCTGCGCGTTCCCGGCGGGATCGAGTTCTTCCGAGGCATGGCCTACGGCGGCGGCTTCCTCTGGCTCGGCGACTACCGGGAACCCCCCGCCGTCATGCAGGTCGACCCGGTTACCCGAGCGCAACGGAGGATACGAGTTCCCAGCCCACTGGGCGCGCTGGCCTGGTCCGGAGGCTACGGTGACCTCTGGATCGCGAGCTTCTCGGACGGCAACCTAACGCGACTGCAGACGGCGACCGGGACGGAAACGACGATCGATCACGTCGCTCCCCAACCCGTGTCCCCCATCGTCGACGGGAGCGTCGTCTGGGTCGGAGACTGGAGTTCGCCACAGGTCGTGCGGCTTGCCGCCGTAGGGACACCTCGCCCTCGCTCGATCGCCCTACGGGTGCGCCACCACACCCGGTGCGCCACGATCTCCTGCGTCTGGCGTGTCGCAGCCGGCGCAGGTGCAATCTGGGCGGCGACGCCGGAGGACGATGCTCTCTGGCGCATCGATCCGAAGACGAACAAGGTGAAGCGCATCCCCCTCCCCTACGCGCCGACCGGGGTCACCGCGGACGCGGACGACGTCTGGGTGACGGTGCGAAGACACCTGTGAAGACCGGGGCGCTTTCCAACCGAATGGAGCTAACCGGACTCGAACCGGCGACCTCCTGGGTGCGATCCAAGCGGTCGTCGCTCAGATCGCGATGTTGGAACGTGACTATCGCGTTATCGTACGAAGGTCGAACAGTGGTGCGGCCGTGCCGGCCTTAGCAGCGCTCGCGGAGGGCGCCGACCGGTCCGAGTCTGAGCGGGCGAAGGCGCCACCGTTCGTCGGCCGTCTGAACGGTACGAGCCTTCGGACGAGCCTGAAGACGGAGCATCGAAGCGCTCCGACGCGAAGTGGCAGTCATAGGAAGCCTCTGGTGGAGGCAGCGCCCTCGCACGGGCTGGTTGACGCAACCCGTCGCTGCAGGCACGGTCACATGGTGCGAACTGTTGTCCTGCTTCGGCACGGGAAGTCGAGCTGGTCGGACTCGACACTTGCCGACATCGACCGCCCGCTCGCGCCGCGAGGCGAACGCGCGTCGAGGAAGCTTGCAAAGTACATCCGGCGGAAGAGGATCCAGCCGGCGCTCGTCCTCTGCTCACCCTCACTTCGCACCCGCCAGACCCTCGAGGCGGTCGCGGCTTCACTCGGCAAGCGCTGCGCGGTCGAGGTCGTCCCGCAGCTCTACGGCGCCTCGGAACAGGAACTGCTCGAACAGCTCCAGACTCTTCCCGAGTCCGTCAGTTCGGTGATGCTCATCGGCCACAACCCGGGCCTACACAAGCTTGCGCTTGTCCTCGCCTCGCGGGGTGCTTATCTACCGCAGCTCGAGGAGAAGTTCCCGACCGGTGCGCTTGCCACGCTCGTCGTCCCCAGCGAAGGCTGGACGGCTCTAGTCCCCGGCGTGGCAGAGCTTGTCGATTACGTTGTTCCCAGGCAGCTGGACTGAGCTCCACCGACCGACGGCGAGGAGGGTGCGTGATGACGACCGACAAATCGGGGCGCACGAGTGCCGGCATTCTGCTCTGGCGCAGCCGGGAGGATCGCTTGGAGGTGCTCCTGGCCCATCAAGGCGGACCCTTCTGGGTCAAGAAGGACATCGGCCACTGGACGATCCCCAAGGGCGAGGTTGAGCCCGGCGAGGAGTTCGTGACGGTGGCTCGGCGAGAGTTCGCAGAAGAAACGGGACACCAAGTCCCAAACCACCCGCTCATCGACCTTGGGCAGATCACACAGAAGTCGGGCAAGCTCGTGCTCGGGTGGGCCGTTGAGGGAGACCTCGACCCATCGACCGCGATGAGCAACACCTACGACATGGAGTGGCCACCGCATTCAGGCACCGTCCAGACATTCCCCGAGATCGACCGCGTCGAATGGTTCGGTCTCGACGAGGCACGCCGAAGGCTGAAGGCAGCGCAGGTTCCCTTCCTCGATCGGCTTCGGGCAACCCTCGCATCCGACCGCACATGACCACTCTCACCACGGCGCGATCGTCGTTCCGCCCGCAAGGCATGTGACGTGATGTGGGAGTTCGATGCGGTCGATCTCCGGCCCGTGATTCGTTGGCTCGATGAGCTTGACGAGGGGGCCGAGAGCCTCGCGGTGAGGATCAAACCGACGGGTAGCACCAGCCACGTCGAGGTCTATCTCGACACGGATGACCACCGCTTCGCCCGCGCGGGCTACGCGCTCAGGGTTCGGCGAGCCGGGCGCGGGAAGGGCGCAGGTGCCGAGGCGACGATGAAGGCGATCGCGACCGATCCGCCCGACGAGAGGAGTAGAAGTGAGGTTTCCGAGCGACTCCAAAGCGCCGATCCTGAACTGCTCGCGGAGGGCGATGGCCCAGTCGCCGCACGGGTCCGCGCGCTGGCCGGCAGCAAGAGGATGCGCATGCAGTTCGAAGTCCGTACCCGTCGCCGCCTGCTCTCAGTGGAGGCAGAGGCGCTTCCTCCCGGCGAGATCGTGCTCGACGAGATCGCGATCAGGCCAGCGGCAGGTGGTGCGCCTACGCGGCTGAACCGAGTCGAGATCGAAGCGCCGGAGGCGGCGTTGGCGGCGCTCCGGCCGTTCGTCGAACGATTGCAGAACGCGTGCCGGCTGCAACCCGCGAAGCTGACGACATACGAGGCGGGCGCCCTTGCAGCCGGTCTCAAGACGGTTCCCGTTGCGTTCGGTTCTACAGCAATCGAGGCGGAGGCCCCGATC
Organism: uncultured Actinomycetes bacterium; assembly: GCA_963765785.1. Taxonomy (GTDB): domain Bacteria; phylum Actinomycetota; class Thermoleophilia; order Gaiellales; family Gaiellaceae; genus AC-32. Next base: position 120,746 of record CAVXXW010000009.1, on the reverse strand, counting down.
GGTCGCGTGGGGCTGGCAGTGCTCCGCCGCCAGTTCGCCGCCCTGCGCGCGAGGGAACCGGGCACGCGACTTGGCGATGACAGCGAGGAGTTGCATGACATGCGCGTCGCGAGCCGCCGCCTGCGAGCCGCCCTGTCGCTGTTCGCGGATTTCCTCCCGCCGTCCGCGGAAAACCTTCGTGACGATCTCAGATGGGTCGCCCACACGCTTGGCGCCGTTCGCGATCTCGACGTTCAGCTGGAGCAGCTCGACGGGTGGCTCGCGGATCTACCCGAGACAGACCGCGAAGCCCTTATCGCAGTGAGCTCCCTGTTGGAGGCGAAGCGCTCCGCTGCGCGGGAGGCAATGCTGGATGTCCTCGACTCGCGCAGGTATGAGCTCTTCGTCGGGCGTTTCGGGCGTCTCCTGCGCTCGGCTCGCGGGCGTCGCTCCGGCCCGGCCTCGCTGCCGGGGCGGGCGGTGGCGCCGGACCTGATCGAGGAGCGCTTCCGGGCGCTTCGCAAGGCGGCCGACCAAATCGAGGATGACTCGCCGGCGGCCGAGTACCACCGGGTTCGAATCCGGGGCAAGCGGTTCCGGTATGCGCTGGAGTTCCTCGCCGAGCTCTACCCAGGGGGGACGCGGCCTCTCATCAAGCGAGTCGTTGCGCTGCAGGACATCCTCGGCCTCCACCAGGACGCCGAGGTCGCGATCGAACGCCTCCGCCAGCTCGCCGGCGAGCACGGCGCGGAGCTCCCTCCCGATGCGATCTTCGCGATGGGAGAGATCGCCGAGCGTTATCGACAGAACGCGGCAGAGCTCCGAGCCCGGTTCCCAAAGGCATACGGGCGCGTTACCGGTAAGTCGTGGAAGGCGTTTGCGAAGCTAATTGAGGCCGAGCGCCCTGCCCCGACAGGCTCAACAGCGCAGGGTCCCCCAGAGAAGTCAGCGACCGAGTAGAAGACGCGGTTTCAGGGACCGCGAACGACTGCGACGAGCTCGCCGAGAGGCCACTCCCTGACGAAATCCTCGCGTCCCTGCATCCGTAAGGTGGCGCGCACGCTCGTGCCCGTTCGATCGATATCCCGGACCACCGTTGCCTCGACTTCTCTGTCCTGATCCGGAAGGGCGATCAGGATGACGTCACCGATCTGGAGGCGCTGAGCGGCGATCTCAATGGCCATCAGCCGAGTGTAGATCTCGGGGAGTGACGCCGGTCCACGACCGGCACGCTGAGCGCATATCGTCTTTCCGAGACCGTGAAGGAGGGTTGACCCAGGATGCAGATCGCGCTGGCGCTGGTGCTCACCATCGTCTCGGCCTGCGGCCTCAACCTGGGCTATCTGCTCCAGCACGAAGTCGCCTCGACCCTGCCGCCGCTCTCGCTTCGCCGGCCGATCGCTTCGCTCCGCTCGCTGCTCGTCGAGCGGCGGTGGCTGATCGGCTCCGGGATCCAGGCTGGCGGCTTCGTCCTCTACGTGGTCGCGCTCGCACTCGCACCGCTCTCGCTCGTTCAGGCGACCGCCGCGGGCGGGATCGGGATCCTCGCCATCATGGTCTCGCGGATCACCCACGTTCCGCTGACCAGGCTCGAGCAGGTCGGGGCCGCCGTCTCGGTGGTCGGACTCGCGCTCCTCGGCGTCTCACTGCTCGCCAACCACGGCGAGGGAAGCGGAGCGACGTACGCCTGGGTCGGCGTCTGGCTCGCAGCCTCGGCGGCGGGCGCGACCTTGTGCGTAACGCTGCTCGCGCGCGCGATCGGACGCGCGCCGGCATGGGGCATCGCCTCCGGCATCCTCTTCGCCGCCGGGGACGTGGCGACCAAGATGGCGGTCTCTGGCCGGCTCGAGAATGTCGCCTTCCTCGTCTGCCTGATCGTCTTCTATAGCGCCGGAACGGCCGTCCTCCAGGCCGCGTTCCAGCACGGCGGCGCGCTCACGACGGCCGGTCTCTCGACTCTGCTGACGAACGCGCTGCCGATCGCCGCGGGCATGGTGCTCTTCCACGAGCCGCTTCCTTCGGGGTGGATCGGCGCCGTTCGCATCGCAGCGTTCGCCGCGGTCGTCGCCGGGGCCGTGCTCCTCGCGGCGCGGGGAAAGGAGGCCAAGCCACGTCTGCGCGAGCAGGAGCTGCCGGGCCTCAAGCCGATCGCAAGCTGAACACTGTTTCGACTCAGATTGGCCGTGGGCGCGGCGGTCGTGAGGCCGCGCCGTGCGCACGCAGCGCCACCGCTACCGCGCCGCTCGTGAGCCGCACGTTGCCGGGCGTAAGAGCGCATCGCCCCGCTGAGATCGAGCGCCGGTACGACGAGCACCGAGCGCTCGCTCAAGGAGTCGAAGTCGGGTTATCCTTCGAAGCGGCGCAGCACAAGGCTGGCGTTGTGCCCACCGAAGCCGAACGAGTTCGAGACCGCGACCCGGACGTCGCCCTGGCGCGCCTCGTTCGGGATGTAGTCGAGGTCGCAGTCGGGATCGGGGGTGTCGTAGTTGATCGTCGGCGGGAGTACGCCGTCACGGATCGCGAGCGTGCAGAAGGTTGCCTCGACTGCGCCGGCGGCACCAAGACAGTGGCCGGTCGCTCCTTTTGTCGAGGAGACCGGCGTCCCTCTTGCGGCTTCTTCACCCAGAGCGAGCTTGATTACCCGGCTCTCGCTCGCGTCCCCCAATGGGGTCGATGTCCCGTGCGCGTTGATGTAGTCGATCTCGTCCGGGCTGATCCCGGCGTCCGCGAACGCCATTCGCATCGCCCGCGCCGGGCCTTCGCCGGTCGGGTCGGGCTCCGTGATGTGCTCGGCGTCCGAGGAGACGCCGTAACCAATCACCTCGGCATATATCTTCGCCCCGCGCTTGCTCGCATGCTCGAGCTCCTCGAGCACGAGGATGGCGCCCGCCTCGGCCATCACGAAACCGTCACGATCGGCATCGAAAGGTCGGCTTGCGGCGACTGGGTCGTCGTTCCGCCGAGAGAGGGCGCGCATGGCGGCGAAGCCGGCGATCCCGGCGCGCGTGATCGCTGCGTCGGTGCCGCCGCAGAACATCACCTCGGCTCGCCCTAGCCGGATCGCGTCGAGGCCCTCGCCGATCGCCATCTGCGAGGCTGCACAGGCGGTGCACTGGGAGCCGAGCGGGCCGCGCGTTCCGAGCTCGATCGAGACCCAGGCAGCGCCCATGTTCGGCACGATCATCGGGATCGCAAACGGGTTGACCCGCTCGGGTCCCTGCTCGATCAGCGTCTCGCAGCAAAGCTCGAAATCGTGCAGGCCGCCCATTGCGCTCCCAACCGAAGCGCCAACCCGGTCGGCCTCACTCTCGAGCTCGAGCTGAGCGTCCGCCTCGGCCTGGCGCGCGGCAGCAACCACGAGCTGCGCGAACCGTCCCATCCGCCGCGCCTGCCTGTAGTTGATCCACCGCGTCGGGTCGAAATCCTTCGCCTCGCAAGCGAACCTGACCGTGAACCCACGCGAATCGAACGCCGTGATCGGGCCCGCTGCGGAGCGACCGGCGATCAGGCGCTCCCAGCTCGTCGCTACGTCGGTCCCGAGCGGCGTCACTGCGCCGAGCCCGGTGATCACCACTCTCCGGTGTCCGTTGGCGCCCATCAGCCCTCCTGGTCCCAGTCCGCCGTCGACAAGGAGCGCCTCGCGTTGATAAGGAAGAAGCTCCTTCGGCACGTCGTGGGTACTGCCTCGCAGTGGATCAGCGCGAGCCGATCCGGACCTACAGGGGGTCACGAATCAAGGTTTGAAACTAACCATCGGGGTCGTGGACGAACGCCCCGTAGTAGCCGGAGTGGTAGTGCGTGCTGAGGCCGGGCTCGCCGTTGTAGTCCCTCACCTCGAGGCCGACCCGGTCGATCACGAGACGGAGCGTAGTGGAAGGTCCGGGGCTCGTCGCGCGTCACGTAGTCATGGCGGCGACCACACGCGACCAGTTACCCACGCGTCAGCGCACGCTCGTGCCGGCGATCGCGCTCCTTGCCGCGGCGCTGCCGCTGGTCGGGCTCGTGTCGCTGCTGCTCCGGTCGCAGCTCGATCCGCACATCGAGAACTACCGGCTGCACTTCGTCCTCTTCGGACTCGTGGGCACGGTCGCCTTCGCGCTCGCCTTCACAGCGGGTGAGGCGGCGAAACGCCGTGGCGACGCGCGCGTCCTGCTCCTCTCGCTCGCGTTCATGACGACGGGCGGATTCATGGGGCTCCATGCACTCGGCACGCCGGGCGTCCTCTTCACCGCCGACCATTCCGGGTTCAAAGTTGCGATTCCGGTCGGGCTGCTCGTCGGCGCGGGCTTCGCGGCGGCGTCGGCGTTCGTCGACGTGCGCCCCGGCTTTGCCGCGCTCGCCATCCGCCATCGCCGGGCGTTGCGCGCGAGCGTGCTGCTGGCGATGGCCGGGTGGTTCGCCTGGACGGTCGCCAACCTTCCTCCGTTCGCGGGCTCGAACAGCGAGGCCGCGCGGGGAAGCCTGCTCGCCGTTCTCGCCATCGCCGGCACGGTCGTGTACGCGGTCAGCGCCGCGCGCTATTGGACGATCTTCCGGGCGCGATCCAACCTGCTGCCAGTCGCCGTGATCGCGTGCTTCGTGCTGCTCTCGGAGGCGCTGGTCGGTGTCGCGTTGACCGGTGAGCGGAAGTGGCACGCGAGCTGGTGGGAATGGCACTTCCTGATCGTGACCGGCTACCTGATCATCGGCCTTGCCGCCCGGCGCGAGTGGCGCGAAGAACGGTTCCGCGACTTGTACCTCTCGTCCACCCGAGAGCGGCGGCAGGACGTCAGCGTCCTCTTCAGCGACCTGGCCGGCTACACGGGCTTCGCCGAGCGCTCGACGCCGGCCGAGGCTGCGACGGTGCTGCAGGCGTACTGGGGCACGGCGGCACCGCTGCTCACGCGCCGCTTCGGCGCGGAGATCGAGAAGTTCATCGGCGACGGCGTGGTCGCCGTCTTCAACCGCACCGGCGACCAACCGGACCATCCACGCCGCGCCGCCTGCGCCGCGCTGGCGCTGCAGAGCGAGTTCGCCGACCTCGCGGAGCAGCATCCCGACTGGCCGCGTGTGCGCGTCGGCGTCAACAGCGGCGGCGTCGTCGTCCGCGAGATCGGAGGCGAAGGGCACGTCGCCTACCCGATGGTCGGCGACACGATCAACACGGGCGCGCGGCTCGAGGGCCTCGCTCCGGTCGGCGGCGTCCTGATCGGCGAAGAGACGTACGAGCGGTTGCCGGACGGCGCCGTCGTCGAGCGCCGCTCCGGCCTCCGCCTGAAAGGCAAGGAGGACGTGGTGGACGCGTACGTCCTCCACGCCCTCCCCTGCTAGCCCCCTGCCTAGTGACAGTTCCCGGGATCCGCCATGTCGATCTTGCGGGTGGCTCCTTGCGGCAGAACCTGCACCGCAACTGTCTCGGCGTCGACGGTTCCGTTGTTGCGCAGCATGTGCACGTCGCCGCCTCCCTCGTCCAGGAAACCTTGCCCTGCGCTGTAGACGTGCGGGGTGCAGCTCGGATCGTCGCCGAGGTAGTTCGTCACCTGTCCGCGCACGACGAAGATCAGGCTCGGCCCAGGGTGCGAGTGCCAGCCGGTCGTCCCGCCCGGCGAGAGCACGTTGTCGATCACGTACAGGTCCGAGTTGCCGTGCGTTTTGAGCCGCGTCCGCCAGATGTTGGCCGGATGCGCCTTGCCGGTGACGTTGAACTCGGGGAACGACGACTTGGCGATGGTGCTGGTCGTCACGCCCGACTGCGGCGTCGCCAGGACGGTGGCTGCGTAGACGCCCGCGGCCGCTGCGACCGCGAGCAGGCCCCACAGGGCTTTCTTCTTCACGAGTCCTCCTCTCGGGACGAGATCGCTTCGACGATCCGGACCGGATCGAGCCCGGCGCGCTCGGCGACCAGCGCCGCGATCCGGCTCGAGGGTGCGTCGAAGACGAAGAAGCAGATCTCGTCCTCGGGTACGTGGATGGAACGGTCGAACCGGACGCGCTTCGCCTCCCCGGCCAGCTCCTCGGCGGCCGTGCGTGCCCGTTGATCCTGTGCGGCGCGTTCTGCCGCCGCGCTGCGGGCGAGGTACGTCTCGACGAGGTAGCGCTTCATTCGACCTCCCGATCGCTTCAACACGTCGAGGGTCTCAGGCGGCCACACCGCGGAAAAGCTGGAAATCCCTACAGTTTTCGCGCCGCGCCGCGGGTCTTAGGACTCCCGGGCGAGGCGGCCGGCGAGCTCGCCGCGCGAGCGTACGGCGAGCTTTCGGTACACCCGCGTGAGCGCCCCCTCGACGGTGTGCTCGGTGACGAAGAGCGCGGCCGCGACCTCGCGGTTCGTGTGCCCCTCGGCCACGAGCGCGGCGATTCTGCGCTCGCTCTCGGTCAGGTCGCCGCGCGAGGGCGCGCGGCCTCCGATCCGGCCGAGGTCGGCGCGGGCCTTGTCCGCCCAGAGCGGTGCGCCCAGGCGCTCGAAGGCGGCCAGCGCCTCCCCGAGCGTCGCGCGGGCCGCCGCCCGCTGCTTGGCCCGCCGCTGCGTCGCGCCGAGCGCGAGCATCGTCCTGGCGTGCTGGAACGGGTCCTTCGACCTGGCGTGCTCCCGGAACGCGTCGTCGAAGCTCGCGAAGGCGCTCCCGAGGTCGCCGCGCGCTGCAAGGAGCAGACCCCGGGACCGCGACACGATCGCCAACGTCGTGGCGCGGTCGAGCTTCTTTGCCCGCTCGCGCCAGATCGAGGCGACCTCGTCCGCCTCGTCGAGCTCACCGGCGCCGACGAGGGCTTCGAGAAAGTCGCCGAGCTCCTGCCGCGCCGCCGGCTCGAGCATGAATGCCGAGCGCAGCTCGTACGAGCACCTGAGGTGCGCGAGCGCCGCCCTCGGCTCGCCGAGCGAGAGCTCGAGGAAACCGAGGATCCAGGCGGAGCCCGAGACCGAGATACGGATGCCCATCGCCTCGCCCTCGGCCAGGTCGCGCTCTGCGCCAGCACGCGCTTCGTCGACTCGGCCGCGGTGCGCGGCGACGAGCTCGCCGGGAAACCCGTCTCCGGGCATGACCTGCCCGAGCTGCGTCCTGGTCTCGAACGACTCGGCCGCATACCGCTCGGCCGCCTTCCAGTCGCCGGCCCGCCATTCGAGTAGGCTCAGCCACCAGGTGGCCGTCGAGGCGCCGTCTGCGTCGTTCCGCTTCGTGTGCGCGTCGTGGAGCTCGTGCAGCAGGTCGCGCGCGGCCCCGAGATCCGCGGCGAGCACCAGCTCCCGGGAGTACAGGTCCGTCGGCCCCCGGTCGAGCGGCCACCAGGGCAGCGACCGCTCGAGCGTCATCGCCTCGTCCATCTCGGGCTGCTGGATGCCCCGGCCGGCGCGGAAGTGCCAGTCGCCGTAGGCGGCGAGCGCGCGACAGCGAATCTCGACGTCCTCCGTCCGCGACGCCTCGCGGACGGCCTGCTCGGCGTGGGCGAGCCCCGCTTCCGCGCCCTCGTCCCAGGCCATCAACAGAGCGAGGCGCGTGTGAATCGTCGCGGTGAGCGCGTCGTCTCCTGTCGCTTCGACAAGTGCCTCGCGGTAGAGCGGCACGGTCGCCCTCGGATCGTCCTGGACGTCGGCGAGGCGGACGAGGGCCTCGGCCCGCTCGGCGCCGCCGGAGGCCTCGTCTCGCGCTCGTTCGAGCAGGGCGATCGCGCGGTCGGTGCCGCCGGCGAGGTCGTGACGCTCGGCCGCCAGCAGGAGGCGACGGCGGGCATCGGCCGCGTCGGCCGGCGGCGTCAGGCGGAGCGCCTGTTCCGCCAGGTCGGCGGCCCCTGCCGGAGCGCCGCGTTCGAGCGCCGCCTGCGACACGCCCTCGAGGATCGCCGCGGTGGCGCGATTCGGCTCGGCTGCAGCGAGCGCGAGCTGACGGGCACGTTCCTCGGCGGTCGGGACGACCTCGGCGAGCCGCGCGTGCAGCTGCCGCCGGCGTGACGGAGTCAGGCGCGCGGAGATCGCTGAGCCCAGCAGCGTGTGCGTGAACCGAAGGCGCTCTCCGTCCAGCTCGAGGATGCCAGCGGAGAGCGACTCGTCCAGCCCGGCCTCGAAGCCGTCGCCGACCGCGAACTCCACGAGCGAGACCGTCGGCTCAGCGAGCGCGGCCACTGTGGAGGCGACGCCCAGCGCGTCGGTGCCGAGGCCGTCGAGACGGATGCGCAGGAGCTCGTCCATCGCCGTCGGGATCGGGAGGTCCTCGCCGGGCGTGAGCGTGCCTCCTCGGCGCTTGAGTGAGGCCGCGAGCTCGAGCGCAAAGAACGGGTTGCCGCCCGAGGTCTCCCAGAGCTTGATCAGGACAGGCCGGGCGAACGTCGCGTCGAGGCGGTTGCGTAGCAGCTCGTGCGTCGCGCCGAGGCTCAGGCCCCCGACCTCCAGCGTTCGCAGCCGGTGTTCGGGGGCCGAGCGACGAATCCACTCCGGAACGTCGCCGCGCACCGCGAGCACGATGGCGACGCGCTCGTGGTCGAGGCGTGCGAGGGCGTACCGAAGCGCCGAGAGCGAGGCCGCGTCCAACCACTGGAGATCGTCGATGGCGAGGAACAGCGACTGCTCGCCGGCGAGCTGCCGCAGCGCGCCGAGAAAGCCGGCGGCTACAGCACGTGGATCGGCGCGGGCCTCCGACTCGCCCAGCAGCAGCGCGACCTCCAGCGCGCGGCGCTGGATCGGCGGCAGCTCGGGCAGGACGTCCGCGGCCACCTCGCTCAGCAGGTCGGTCAGCGCCAGGAAGGAGAAGCCGGCCTCGGCTTGCGAGAGGCGAGACGAGAAGACGCGAAACCCCCGCTCGGCTGCGAGGTCGACGCCCGCGAGCCACAGCGCCGTCTTGCCGATGCCAGCATCGCCGGCGACGACAGCCACCGACGGCAAGGCTTCGAGCGCGTCCAGGAGCTCGAGGAGTGCGCCGAGCTCCTCCTCCCTCCCGACGAGCTTCGGAACGCTGACGTCCACGCCCTACCCCTAACGACTCTATCCTGGAAGCGGCGGCTTTCCAGCCTGCCGCCTCCTCGTCCGGTGACCGTCCCAGGCTCGCCCGTACGGCGGGTGGAGTCCATACGCAGTTCGACGTATCTTCTGTCACGTGCCAGCACTTGCGCGTGGGGACGAGGGGCGGATCCTCCGCTTCGTCGCCGAGGCCGAGAGCTTCGGCGGCGAGCACCCGTTCGAGGGGGAGTTGCTCACGCAGCTGGCTCGGCTCGTGCCCGCGAACTGGGTCGGCTACATCTACGGTGCAAGCGCTCCGCCCCACCCCCATAGATTCTTCGAGCGGCCCGGCGACGAGGGCGCCTACGCGATCCTCGAAGCCTCGGCGGAGGCAGCCGCCCTCGCCGAGAGATTGCCGACGTTCGTGTACCTGGAGCGAAACTACGGCGCCGTCAAGCTCTCGGACCTCGTCAGCAGGCGCGATCTCCACCGCACGCCGCTCTACAGCATCGTGCTCGAACCGGAGCGGTGCGAGGATTCGCTTTCGTTACGGCTTCCGGTGCCGGGGACGGCGCTCTTCGTCTTCGACCGTGACACCGACTTCGACGCCCGAGACCGCGCGCTCCTCGAGGCCTTGAGCCCGCATCTTGCCCGCCTTCATCGGGCACACGAGGTCAGGCAGCGTCTTCGCGCCGCGCTTGCGGCGCACGATTCCAGCGGCACGGCCGTCGTGTTGCTCGAGCCCCACGGGCGCGTGGGGTTCACGAGCACCGCTGCGCGCGCGCTGATCGAGCGCTACTTCGGCAAGAACGGAGCCGGGCTACCCGAGCCGCTCACCTCCTGGGTCGCGGAGCGACGGCAAGGAGCGGCCGCTTCTCTGCGGGTCGGGGTCGGCGAGGGAATGCTGGTCGTCGAACTGGTGGACGGGGCGCTGCTGCTCGAGGAGCGCCGACGGCTGCCGCAGCTCACGCCGCGCGAGCGCGAGCTGCTCGAGCTCGTCGCCGACGGAAAGAGCAACGCCGAGATCGCAGAGCGGCTCTGGATCTCGCTCGGCACGGTGCGGAAGCACCTCGACAACGTCTACGCGAAGCTCGGCGTCCACTCGCGCACCGCGGCCGCAGCGGTCCTGCGCGACTTCTAGTTCCCCGCGGGGCGGTCGTGGAAGACCGCTTCGACGTTGTTGCCGTCGGGGTCGAGCACGAAGGCGCCGTAGTAGCCGGCGTGGTACTCGGGCCGCTCGCCGGGGCCACCGTTGTCGCGGAAGCCGGCGTCGACGGCCGCTCGGTGGAAGGCCTCGACGGTGGCGCGGTCGGGCGCCGGAAAGGCGAGATGGACGTTCTCGGTCACCGGCTCGTCGCGGACGAGCGCGAACGAGCGCCTGCCGTTCGTGACGTGGAAGTGGTCGGCGGCGCATTCGTGCACGCGCAGCCCGACCGTCGGCGCGACCGTCTCGTAGAAGAGGCGCGACTCGACGAGGTCTCGGACGCGAATCCAGAGGTGGTCGATCCGGTTCTCGCCCCCGCGGGGCTCGTCGCGGTGGACGGCCTCGACGCTGTTCCCGTCGGGATCGCGCACGAAGGCCCCGTAGTACGTAGGCGAGTACTGCGGCCTCGGCCCCGGCGCGCCGTCGTCCGGATGGCCGGCGGCCGTCATTGCCCGCCACCACGCGTCGACCGCATCGCGCGACGAGGCGACCAGCGCGAGGTGCAGGTTGCGTGTCGCGGGGCGGTCGTCGCCTGCCTGCGCGATCGCGAGATCCTCCCACTCGTAGAACCAGTCGCCGCGGTAGGGCTCGCCGTAGCCGAGCTGCGCGAATGCGAGCTCGTAGAACGGCAGTGAGCCGTCCAGGTCGGAGACTGCGACCCCAACGTGGTCGAAGACGTCGAGCACGGGCTAGATTCTCCCGCACCGTGATCCTCGAGAACGGCGTCATCCGGACGATGGACCCGGCCCTGCCGCTCGCGCGCTCGCTGGCGATTGCCGGCGAGCTCGTCGCCGGCGGCGTCTCGGCGCACGAGACGGCCCTCCCGGCCCCGGAGCGGATCGATCTCGGCGGCCGCTGCGTCGTCCCGGGCTTCACCGATTCTCATGTCCACTTCCCGACCTGGGCGATCGCGCAGAACGAGGTGCGGCTCGAGGGGACGGCCTCGGTCGACGAGGCCGTTGCGCGCGTGCGCGGCTCGCTCGACGCGTCGACCGGGGCCTGGGTGCGCGGCCGCGGCTGGCGCAGCGGCGACTGGTCGCCCGCACGCGAGCCGACCAAGCACGACCTGGACGCGATCGTGCCCGACCGACCCGTCGCGCTGATGGCACGCGACTCGCACTCGGTCTGGCTCAACTCCGCGGCTCTCGCGCGCGCGGACGGCGACTTGCACGTGCCGGGCGGCGTGGTGGAGCTCGACGAGCACGGCGAGCCGGCCGGCGTGCTGCGCGAAGAGTCGTGCTGGCACTTCCGCGACCGCTACATCGAGACGACCGACGACGAGTACGTCGAGGCGATGCGCTCGGGCATCAAGCTCGCGGCCTCGCGCGGCGTGACCGCGGTGCACGACAAGGACGGCTGGCTCGGTGCGCTCCGCTTCTGGCAGCGGCTCGAGTCCGAAGGCTCGCTCTCCCTGCGCGTCTGGCAGTCGCTCCCGGCGGAGAAGGCCGACGAGCTCGCGGGGGTCGACGTGCGGAGCGGGCTAGGCTCGCCGCTGCTCAGGCTCGGCTACCTGAAGGCGTTCATGGACGGCACGCTCGGCTCGCAGACCGCGCGGATGCTGGACGGCTCGGGCGTCGAGATCACGAGCCGCGAAGGCCTCGAGGACTTCATCCGCCGCGCCGTCCGCGCCGGCTTCCCGATCGCGGTGCACGCCATCGGCGACCGCGCGAACCGCGACGCGCTCGACGCGTTCGAGGCCACCCGCTCGGACTGGCAGCCGCTCGGGCTGCGGCAGCGAATCGAGCACGCCCAGCTGCTCGCGCCGGGCGACCTGCCGCGCTTCGCCGCGCTGGGCGTCGCGGGGTCGGTGCAGTTCAGCCACGCACCCTCCGACCGCGACCTCGCCGACCGCTTCTGGGGAGAGACGGCGAGCGAGCCGTACGCGTTCCGGTCGCTGCTCGAGTCGGGCGCGGTGCTCGCGAACGGCTCCGATGCGCCGATCGAGGAGCTCGACCCGCTGCTCGGGATCCGCGCGGGCGTGGCGCGGACGCTCGACGAGCGCGAAGCCTGGCAGTCGGAGCAGGCGCTCACGGTCGAGCAGGCGCTGCACGCCTCGACGGTCGCGCCGGCGTGGCTCGCGGGCGACGAGCGCCGACGCGGGAAGCTCGTTCCCGGCTACCTCGCCGACCTGGTCGTGCTCGACCGCGACCCGCTGGCGTGCGAACCTGGGGAGCTCGGCGAGATCCAGGTCGTGGCGACGATGCTCGGCGGTGGCTGGACGCACAACCCACCCCCCTGGTGAGGATTCGATTAAGCCGCTAACAGCGGCGCGCGTTTTGGCGTCGGAGCTTTCGACAAGGCAAACGAGTGCGGACGTCTCTTTTCCCCCTCTCCCGGAGGCGTCCCGTAAGCCGCGGGAGGGGCGTTTGGCGCTCCTCCCGCGGTCCCCTTGTACGATCGGACGATGACCGTGGACGGGGTCACGGAGGTCGTCTTCTACGACCTGCCCGAGCGGCGTCTCGCGCGTGCGGGGCTGACGCTCTCCCGCCGACTCGAGCACGGCACGGGCGTCTGGCACCTCGAGCTGCCAAGGCGGGACGCCGAGCCGTTCGTCGTCGAGCAGGTCGGCGGCCCGGTCACACCTCCGCCCGAGGTCCGTCGGGTCCTCCCCGCGTTCTTGCGCAACGGCTCGGGGCCCGAGCGCGTCGCCGACGGCCTCGAACCAGAGACCCTGGAGGCCGCCGACGCGATCGGCCGGCTCCGGTCGCTGCTCGAGCGCCAGTACACCTCGATCCTGCGCCACGACCCGGGGGTTCGGCTCGACCTCGACTCAGAGGACGTGCACGCGATCCGTGTCGCGACCCGGCGGACGCGCGCGATGCTGCACGCCGCCCGCCCGATGCTCGACCCGTCCTGGTCGGAGCCCCTGCGCGACGAGCTCAAGTGGCTCGGCGGCTCGCTCGGCCGGCGCCGCGACCTCGATGTGCTGATCGCGCGGCTGCAGGACCAGATCGAGCAGCTCGACCAGCCCGAGCGCACCGCGGCGACGGTGCTCGTCGAGCGGCTCGGCGAGGACCGCGAGACGGCGCAGGCGATCGCGGTGGACGCCTTGCGCAGCGACCGTTACTACGCGCTGCTCGACCAGCTCGAGGCGGCGGCGCGCGGCCCGCGAGTACGGCGGGGCGAGGTCTCGCTGCGGAAGCTCGCCCGGAAGGAGTTCCACCGCCTGCGGACCGTTGCGGACTTGCTCGGGCCGTCGTCGACCGACGATGAGCTGCACCGCGCCCGGATCCTGGGCAAGCGAGCCCGCTACACGGCCGAGCTCGCCGAGTCGGAGGTCGGCGAGCCGGCGCTGCGGGTCGTGGAGCGCGCAAAGGTCTTCCAGGACGTGCTCGGCGCGCACCAGGACGCGATCGTGGCTGAGGCCCGGCTGCGCGAGCTGCTGGCCGAGGGCGGCTCGGGCGCGGCGTTCGCGGCCGGCAGGCTCGTCGAGCGGGAGCGCGAGCGGCGTGACGAGGCCCGCACACAGCTGCCGAAGGGATGGCGGCGGCTCGACCGGGCCGCGAGGGCTGCGTTCGGGTGATCGTCTACCTCGTGCGCCACGCGAGGGCCGGCCATCGCGCCCAGTGGGACGGCGACGACACGCTCCGCCCGCTCGACGAGCGCGGCCGCCGACAGGCGGAGCTGCTGGTCGGGCAGCTGGCGGGCCGCGAGGTCGGCCGCATCGCCTCGAGCCCCTACGTCCGCTGCGTCGACACGGTCGTGCCGCTCGCGCAGGCTCGGTCGCTCGAGCTCGAGGCCACCGCCGCGCTCACCGAGGGCGCGACCCCCGGCGACGCGCTCGAGCTCTTTGCGTCTGCCGACGTGCCGCTCGTCGTGTCCGTCCATGGCGACCTCGTCGAGGACCTGCTCGGCGAGTCGGCGAAGAAGGGCGAGACGATCGTGCTCGAGGTCGAGGACGGCGAGGTGCGCGTCCTCGAGCGCTGGCCGCCTCAGGCGTAGGCTGCGGCGCTCTCGCGGAAGAGCGCGAGCACGGAGCCTTCGCGCACGCCGCCCGAGGCAAGCTCGAGCGGGACGCCGATGCGGCGCTGCGCCTCGGCGAGCAGGATCGTTCCCGCAAGTAGCGTCGCGGCGCGCTGCGGGGAGATGCCCCAGCGCTTCGAGATCTTCGCGCGCTTCAGCCCCGCGAGCGTCTCGATCGCGTCCTCGAGCCCGTCCCCGTCGAGCCGCTCGCCCACGCGGCTCAGCGCACGTGCCGTGCCGCCTGCCGCCAGCCCGAGCTGCGCGACCGGCGGGACGACGGCCGCAAAGGCCTCTGCCGCGGCGGCGCGGGCCTCGGCGACCGCGTCGGCCGACGGCGGGTCGTCGGAGAGCAGCCGCGTGGTCAGGCGCAGCGAGCCGAGGTCGACCGAGCGCACCCACGCGGGCCCGCTGGCGGTCGCACCGACGACGACCTGCGCCGAGCCGCCGCCGACGTCGCAGACGGCGACGCTCTCGGGCGGCTCGTCGAGCGCGGCAACCGCCCCGTCCCAGGCGAGCGCCCCCTCCTCCTCCGAGCTGAGGATGCGCACCGGAACGCCCGTCCCCCTGGCGAGCGCGTCGGCGAACTCGTCGCTGTTCGCGCTCTGCCGGCCGGGCGAGGTGACGAGGATCTCGATCCGCTCGCAGCCGAGCCGGCGCGCCCGACGCGTCTGCGTACGGGCGACGTCGACGGCCTCCGCGCACTTGAGTTCGCTGATGTAGCCGTAGCGCTCGACCTCCTCGCCGAGGCCGAGCTGAGCCTTCTCCTGATACACGGCGGCGACCGAACGGCCGTCAGGCACCGCGACGAGCAGACGGAGCGTGTTCGCGCCGACGTCGACGACTGCGACTCGCATGGGCTCCATTCTTTCCATCGCGTCGGCCGTCACTCACCGGGCGCGCGGACACGCCGCCCGCGTCCGCGCCAGCTCGCGCTGGCGGGACGTCGAGCACCGCCGGTTGAAGTCCAGCTGCGAGAGCTCCCGGTTGAGGAAGCGTGTCGGTCTGGACGGTGCCCGCAGCCACGAGGGGCCATCTTCGCGGCGTGGCCCCGCGACGTGGGTTACGAAGCTGGGTCTAACTGGTTACGAGGAGCCGATCTTCGCGATCGTCTTCTTGCCGGCGTCGACGACGTGCGCCGGCAGCTCCGCGAACTGCAGCTTCGCGCCGAATTTCTGGCCCGGGCCGATCGCGTACGTGAGGAAGTCGCGCAGCGTCTTTGCCTTGGACGACGACTGCGGGACGAGCGCATACGTGAAGGTCGAGATCGGGTACGCATCTGGCGCGGAGGCCGGCGGGTTCGTCAGCGAGATCGCGTTGTCCGGCGGGATCTTCGTCACTGCGGCCGCGGCCGCGCTGATGGTCGACGGCCCCGGCACCGGGAACTTCCCGGCTGCGTTCTCGATCAGTGCGTAGGCGAGGTTGTTGCCGAAGACGTACGAGATCCCGAGGTAGCCGATCGCTCCATCCTTGCGCGAGAGCGCGGCGGCAACGCCGTCGTTTCCCTTGCCGCCGATACCGGTTGGGAAGCTGACCTGGGTCGAGACGCCCTCCTTCGACTTCCACTCAGGGCTGACCTTCGCCAGGAAGTCGCTGAACGCGTACGTATCACCGCTCCCGTCACTGCGGAATACCGGAGTCATCGTCGTGGTCGGCAGCTTCACGCCGGGGTTGAGTTTCGCGATCGCGGGATCGTTCCACGCCTTCACCTTCCCGAGGTAGATCGCGGCGAGCGTGGGGCCGTCGAGCTTCAGCTTCGTGGGCGCGCCCTTCAGGTTGTAGGCGACCAATGTGGCCCCGAGCGCCCAGGGCACTTGAAGGCAGCCCTTGCACGCGGCGGCCTGATCCGGAGTGAGCGGCGCGTCGCTGGCGCCGAAGTCGACGGTGCGGGCGGTGATCTGCGCGATGCCACCGCCCGAGCCGATCGCACCGTACGTGATCGTCACGCCCGTCTTCTTCGAGTAGTCGTTCGACCACTGGGCGACAAGCGGGGCGACGAGGGTGCTGCCGGCGCCCACGAGCAGCTTGCTCTCGCCGCCGCCGGTGCCCGAGCCGCCGCCCTTCGACCCCCCGCAGCCTGCGGCCACGAGGACGAGAGCCGTGGAGGTGATGAGAATGCGTGTCTTCATGCCTCTACCGGTCCCCGGGCGCCGAGACGGGAAACGGTCCCTGGGTAACAAGCCAGTGACGATCGCTACGCGTGCTCTTCGGGGTGCGAGGCGTCCGTGAACTCGCGGAACTGCGCGGTCAGCAGGTAGGCGACCTGCTCGCCGACGTCGACCGCGTGGTCGCCGATCCGCTCCAGCGTCCGCGAGACGAGCACCATCCTCAGCACCCACTCGCGCAGTCCCGGCTCGCTCACGATCTCGACGACCCGCTCGACGAAGCGGCGGTTCGACCGGTCGATCAGCTCGTCGAGGTCGACCAGCGACTCGGCGGCCGCGAGGTCGCGGTTGGCGAGCGAGTCGAGCGCGACGCGGATCATCTCCTCGGCGCGGTCGCCCATCTCCTGCAGGGTCTGCATCATCGTCGGGTCGCCCTCGACGTCGGCGACCAGCTTCGTCAGCTTGGCGATCGTGACCGAGTAGTCGGCCATCCGCTCGAGGTGCAGGTTCGCGTGCAGCAAGGCGAGCGTCAGCCGCAGGTCGATCGCAACCGGCGTCTGGCGCGCGAGGAGCGACTGGATGCCGTTCTCGATCTGCAGGAACAGCCGGTCGACGTCGTCGTCGAAGGCGATCACGTCGTCGGCCAGCTCGACGTCGCGCTGGGCGAGCGCGTTCAACGCCCCGCGAAAGACCCGGAGGACGAGCGCGCCCTCCTCTTGCAGGCTCGCCTCGAGCTGATCGAGCTCTTCCTGGAAGGTGACGCGCACCGTTCGAACCTACCCGAAGCGGCCCGTTACGTAATCCTCCGTCCGCTTGTCCCCGGGCGCGGTGAAGATCTTCGGCGTCTCGTCGTACTCGACCAGGATCCCGTAGCGCTGGCCGTCCGCCACCTCCAGGCTGAAGAACGCCGTGCGGTCGGCGACGCGTGCGGCCTGCTGCATGTTGTGGGTGACGATCACGATCGTGTACTCGCTCTTCAGGTCGTGCATCAGCTCCTCGATCCGCTGCGTCGCGATCGGGTCGAGGGCGGACGCCGGCTCGTCGAGCAGGAGCACCTCCGGCTCGATCGCGATCGCACGCGCGATGCAGAGCCGCTGCTGCTGGCCGCCCGAGAGCCCGAGCGCGCTCTTCTTCAGGCGATCCTTGACCTCGTCCCAGAGCGCCGCGCTATGAAGCGCCTTCTCGACCCGCTCGTCGAGGCCCTTTTTCATTCCGAGGATGCGCGGCGCCCAGGCAACGTTGTCGTAGATCGACTTCGGGAACGGGTTCGGCCGCTGGAAGACCATCCCGATCCGGCGACGGACCTCGACCGGCTCGACGCGGCTGCCGTAGATGTCGGCGTCGTGGTAGAGCACCTTCCCTTCGAGAGCGAAGCTCGGCACGGTGTCGTTCATTCGGTTCAAGCAGCGGATGAACGTGCTCTTGCCGCAGCCGGACGGGCCGATCACGGCCGTGACGAGGTTCTGCTGGATCGTCGCCGTGACGCCCTTGACGGCGATGTTCGAGCCGTAGCGGGCGGTCAGGTTCTGGATGTCGAAGACCGTCTCCCGCGTCTGCGGGGCGGTCTCGTCCTTCCGCTCGGCGACATCGACCGGTCTCATCGCGGGCATCGTAACCGTCTCGTTCACGCGCTCCTCCTCGGTCATCGGACCATCTTTTGGCGGGTGCGTGCGAGGGCGGCGCGTGCGATCAAGCTCGTGACCAGGACGAATAGAATCAGCACCAGCGCCGTGGCCCACGCGCGAGCGTGGTCGTTCGGGTCGGGCGACTCCGACCAGATGAAGATCTGGACCGGCATGTTCGGCATCGCGTGTCGCGGGTCCAACTGAACGGTGTTGGCATAGATCGAGGTCGCGAACAGCAAAGGCGCGGTCTCGCCGGCTGCGCGCGCGATCGCGAGCACGCCGCCCGTCACGATCCCGCTCGCGGCGCTTGGGAGCACGACGCCGAACACGGTTCGCCACCGGCTGGCCCCGAGCGCGAGAGCCCCTTCGCGCTGGCTGCTGGGCACGAGGCGCAGCACCTCCTGGGTGGCACGCGTGATTAGCGGCAACATCACGATCGCCAGGCCGTAGGAACCCGCAAGGCCGTTTTGCGGGTGGCCGTAGACGAGCAGGCCGAAGATGAAGATCGCAATGATGATCGAAGGCAGTCCGTTCATCAGGTCGATCACGAGCTGGATCGCGTCGCGCAGACGCGGCGGGGCGAACTCGCTGGTGAAAATCGCAATCGCGATGCCGAACGGGAGCGCGATGAGGCCGGCGATTCCGACCAGAATGGCAGAGCCGATGATCAGCGGGGCGATGCCCCCGCCCGTCTGGCCGAAGACAGGCAGGTCGGAAGTCAGGAAGCTCCAGGAAAGCTCGCTCCAGCCGCGTTTGGCGACCGAGAGGACGACGATCGCAAGGATCGCAACCGCGGCGAGGGCTGCGATCAGCGCCGCGACCTCGGCGGCACGGTTGACGTAGCGGCGCCGACGCGTCCGGCCTCGGCCGCGGAGATCGATCGACGGCTCGATCGACGACATCAGTTGGCTCCGGTCCGCTGCTTGTCGAAGCGCCCGACGATCTGCTGCGCGGCCAGGTTCGTCAGCAGCCCAATCACGAGCAGGATCGCGCCGAGGTAGAAGAGCGCCGAGATCTGCATTTTCGAGACGGCGCCCTGGTACTGGCCAGCGATCCGGCTCGCGAGCGTGTCGCCGGTGGCGAACAACGACCACTGGATCGTCCAGCCCGCCCCGATCACCTGTGTGACGGCGATCGCCTCGCCGATCGCGCGGCCGAAGCCGAGGATCACGGCGGCCGCGATTCCCGGCCGGGATGACGATAGGACGACACCTTTCACCATCTCCCAGCGGGTCGCGCCGAGCGCGAGCGCTCCCTCCTCGAGTTCGTGCGGGACGCTTAGGAAGAGCTCACGGCAGACGCTCGCGACGATCGGCAGGACCATGATCGCGAGCACCAGACCGGCGATGAAGATGCCGCTCGACTCCGGCGTG
Organism: uncultured Actinomycetes bacterium; assembly: GCA_963765785.1. GTDB lineage: Bacteria > Actinomycetota > Thermoleophilia > Gaiellales > Gaiellaceae > AC-32. Next base: position 101,595 of record CAVXXW010000009.1, on the reverse strand, counting down.
CCATTGAAGAGCGGGATGAAGCCGAGGTGGTTGTGCAGCCACGGTTCGATGTGCTTCGCGACGAACGGTCCCATCACCAGGATCCCCCAGAGGCCGAGCACCACGCTCGGCACGGCCGCAAGCGTCTCGACGAGGGCACCGATCGTGCCCTGCACCCCGCGCGGGGCGAGCTCGCTGAGGAACAGCGCGATCGCGATCGCAAACGGGACGGCGATCAGCAGCGCCATCAACGAGGTGACGACTGTCCCGAACAGGCCGGGCAGCGCCCCGTAGATGTCCTTGTTCGCGTCCCAGACCCGGCCCCAGAGGAACGCGAAGCCGAACTTGGAAAACGCGAGGTGCGCCCCGGCGAAGACCTTCCAGACGATCGCGATCATCACCCCGATCGCGAACAGCGACGCGAGGGCTGTGGCGCCGAAGAGGATGCGATCGCCTAGCCAGTCCCTTATACGGCGCCGCTGGGCGAGCCGCTCGGTTGCCGGAAGCGTGCTCACGAGGCGCCACCGTAACCCCGGAAACCGCTTGTTCAGCGGGGTGTAACCGGACCGTTACCGGATCCCAACTGGTCGTCAGCCCACGCCGCTCCTCCGCCGCGCAAACCTGGCGTCGGGTGCACGGCTCACCACGAGAGGAGAGAGACACTTGAACAGGAAGCGCATCGCTGCGGCAATCGCGGCGCTAGGGGTCATCGCCGTCGCAATGACGGCGCTTACCGGGCTCGCGTCGGCGCGCTCGATGGCGTCCTTGACCGGGGCGGGGAGTACGTTCGTCAACCCGCTCGTCTCGACGTGGACGCAGAACTACAAGGGCGCAAGCGTCAGCTACAGCGCCATCGGCAGCGGCGGCGGCATCGCGGCCATCACCGCCCGCACGGTCGACTTTGGGGCGAGCGACGCCCCGCTGACGCCCGACCAGGCGACCGCCTGCAAGGGCTGCGCGCAGATCCCGTGGGCCTTCTCGGCCACGTCGATCCCGTACCACGTGTCCGGCGTGGGCTACGGCCTCAAGCTGACGGGGCCGCTCCTTGTCGCGATCTACACCGGCACGGTCAAGTACTGGGACAACCCTGGGATCAAGAAGATCAACCCCGGCGTCAAGTTGCCCCATGAGGGGATCGTCCCGATCTTCCGCAGCGACGGAAGCGGCACGAGCTACAACTTCACGGACTACCTGTCGCACGTCAGCAGGTACTGGCGGGACAAGATCGGCAAGGGCACGCAGCCGAACTTTCCGGTCGGCGTCGGCGCCCGCGGCAGCTCCGGCGTCGCGGCCAAGCTGACCAGCACGGCCGGCGGCATCACCTACGTCGACGTCGCGTACTCGCTGAAGAACCACTTCACGATCGCGAAGATCAAGAACCGCGCCGGCAAGTACCAGCTGCCCGGACTTAGCCAAATCCAGGCCGCGGCGGCGGCGATCCGCAAGCTGCATAACAGCCAGAACGCCTTCACCGCGGTCGATCCGAACCCGCGGCAACCGAAGGCCTACCCGATCTGCACCTTCACCTGGGTCATCGTCCCGCTGAAGACCGACAAGGCGGCCGACCTGAAGAAGTTCATTACCTGGGCGCTGAACTCAGGCCAGTCCTTCGGCCCGAAGCTCCTCTTCGTGCCGATCCCGAAGGCCGTCAAGGCCGCTGGTCTCAAGACCCTGGCCAAGGTCCATAGCTAGCTCAGCCCGGAAGGACGCACCGAATGTCGAGCCCGCGGCCACGACCGCCGCGGGCTTCGACATTCCCGCCCGCGGACTCGATCACGTGCTTGACGATCGCCAGCCCGAGACCGGTGCCACGCGTCGTACGCGCGCGATCGGAGCGAAAGAAGCGCTCGAACAGTCTGGCGACGTCGTCGTCAGCGACGCCGGTCCCGTCGTCGGCCACCTCGAGCAGCGTCCCGCCCTCGACACGGGCAAGCGTGACCGTGCACGTCGCGCCCTCGCCGGCGTACCGGAGGGAGTTCTCGAGCAGGTTCTGGACGACGATCCGGAGCATCCGCCGGCGCAGCGGGATCTCGATCGTCTCGTCCTCGATCACGAGGCGGAGGGTGACGCCGGCCATCTCGGCGCGCTCGCTCAGCTCAGAGACGACGTCGCGGAGCACGGGCGCGGCCTCGGTCACGCCGAGCGCGACGATCTCGCGCTCCTGCTCGAGCTCGCTCAGAAAGAGGATGTCGTCCACGAGCTCGGTCATCTCGGCGACCTCGTCCCGCGCCCGTCGCAGCAGGGCGTGCAGGTCGACGCCGGGAAGCTCGGCGGTCTCCAGCAACGACTGCAGCCGCGCGAGCGGCGTGCGCAGCTCGTGCGAGACGGAGGCTGTGAACGCCGTTCGGAGGGCTTCGTAGTCGGTGTCACTCACTAGTCTTGAGTATGGCGTGACGAAGGTTCTCATCGTCGAAGACGACGACACGATCGCCGAGGGCATGGCGCAGCACCTGACGGCGGCCGGGCTCGACCCGATGCGGGTCGGTGCCGGCGAGGTCGGGCTTGCACGGCTTCGCTACGAGCGACCGGACGTGCTCGTGCTCGACCTGATGCTGCCAGGGCTCGACGGCTGGGCGCTGATCGAGCAGGCCCGCGCGGAGGGGATCGGCACGCCGATCCTGATCGTCTCGGCGCGCGGCACGGAGCATGATCGCGTGCATGCCCTCCAGATCGGCGCCGACGACTACCTCGTCAAGCCGTTCTCGATGAAGGAGCTCGTTGCGCGCGTGCAGGCCGCCGCGCGGCGCGGCGTGCGCGGCGTCCCCGAGGACCGCGGCGAGGAGCTCGTGATCGAGGAGCTGCGGATCGACCCGCGCTCCGTCCAGGCGTTCGTCGACGGCGAGAACGCCGAGCTGACGCCGACGGAGTTCCGGCTGCTGTACACGCTCGCGCAGGACGCCGGGCGCGTCGCGTCGCGAGACGAGCTGCTGCAGCGGATCTGGGGCCGGCGCGCGACGCACCGCGACCGCACCGTCGACGTCTGCGTGCGGCGGCTGCGCGAGAAGATCGACGTCCCCGCGCCGCGGCACACGTTCATCCAGACCCGCTACGGCGTCGGCTACAGCCTCGAGGCCGTCCCGAAGTAGCTACTCGCGCGCGCCGGCCGGAGCAGGCGCCGGCTCGCCGCGGACGAGTTGGTACACGAGCGCCCCGGCCGACGCGCCGAGCACGGGCGCGACGATGTAGAGCCAGAGGGCATGGAGGTCGCCGGACACGATGGCAGGGCCGGCCGAGCGCGCCGGGTTCATGGAGGCTCCGGAAATAGGGCCGCCGAACATCGCGTCGAGCCCGACCGTACCGCCGATAGCGATCGCGGCCGCTTCGCCTACGGCGCGCGTATCGGTCGCCACAGCCATGACCACGAACATCAGGAAGAAGGTCAGCACGAGCTCCCAGAGGAATGACTGGCCCTCCGTGCCGGATGGCAAGGTCGCCCCGACGTGCGCGACGTCGCCGAGCGAGCCGCGAAGCAGGGCCGCTGCGACGATTGCGCCGAGGAGCTGCGCGCACCAATAGCCGACTGCCCGAACCCACGGGAAGTGGCGGGTGAGAGCAAAGGCGAACGTGACAGCCGGATTGAAGTGCGCACCCGAGACGTGCCCGACCGCGTAGATCATCGCCATGATCACCAGGCCGAACGTGATCGCGACGCCCACGTGACCGAGCGCGTGTGTCTTCGCATCGACCATGATCGCCCCGGCGCCGGCGAACACGAGCGCGAACGTGCCGACGAACTCGGCCGCTAGTACCCGGGCGAGCCGCACCGTCAGGTTTGCTCGAGCAGTTCGCCGACGAGCCGCTGCACGCGTTCGTCGATCTGGTCACGGATGCCGCGCACGGTCTCCAGGTCCTTCCCGGCCGGATCCTCGAGGTCCCAATCCTCGTAGCGCTTTCCCGGGAAGATCGGGCAGGCGTCTCCGCACCCCATCGTGATCACGACGTCGGCGGCGCGGACGACCTCGTCCGTGAGCGGCTTCGGGAACTCCTCGCTCATGTCGACACCGACCTCTTCCATCGCCTCGACCGCGGCCGGGTTGATCTCGTCGGCGGGAGTTGAGCCGGCGGAGCGGACGTGGATGCGCCCGTCCGACCGCAGCTTCACGAGCCCCGCGGCCATCTGGCTGCGGCCCGCGTTATGCGTGCAGACGAAGAGCACCTCGGGCTGCTCCTTGGTCAGCTTGCCGTCCGCCTGCGCCAGCGCCTTCAGCCGCTCACGGCAGAAGCGGTGGGCGAGCACGGGAACGAAGACGTTGATCCTCGCGTCGCCGAGCAAGTCGGTCGACTCCGCCATGTAGCGGGCAATCGTCTCTTGCGAGAACACCCCTTTGAACTCATCGGCCAGCCGGTCGGCAGCCTGGTTGATGTGGTGCTGGGTGACTGGGTCGATGATCTCGGGCACGCCGACCTCCTGGGTATCGACGGGGATCAATGTCCTTGGCCGGCGATGATGACGAGGTCATCGATCTCTGTCAATATGGCTGGAGATGAAGACGGTCGCCGCCATCGCCCCCTCATGCCCACCGCTCCTGCAGGAGCCGCTCGAAGCGGACTCGGCAGTCCAGCTTGCGGGCGCCCTGAAGGCGATCGCGGATCCGGCACGTCTGCGGCTGCTGAGCCTCATCCAGGCGCAACCGGGCCACGAGGCATGCGTCTGCCACCTCACCGAGCCGCTCGGGCTCAGCCAGCCGACCGTTAGCCACCACCTGAAGGTGCTGCTGCAAGCCGGCCTCGTCCAGCGGGAGCAGCGTGGAAGCTGGGCGTACTTCCGCGTCTGCGAAGAGCCGCTCGCCGCGCTACGCGGCGTGCTGTCCTAGCAGCACCCCGAGCTCGCTCCCGACTCGATCAGCGGTAGTTCGGCACCGGCCGGTTCGGCCGACCTGATGCCCCTCACGATCGCGCCGTGCATGCCTTCCGCGACTTCGTGGGTGAACTCCACGCGCACGTCCTCGAACCCAGCGGCCTCGAGGCCGGCTACGTACTCGCCGCGAGCAAGGGCGCCCGCAACGCATCCGCACCAGCTGCCGCGCTCGGCGCGCTCGGCCGGCGCGAGGTGGTCCTCGGCGACGATGTCGCTGATCCCGAGTCGGCCGCCAGGCCGGAGCACGCGTGCCATCTCGGTCAGGACCGAGGCCTTGTCGGTCGAAAGGTTGATCACGCAGTTCGAGATGACGACGTCGACCGAATCGGCCGGCAACGGGATCTGCTCGATCTCGCCCTTGAGGAAATGGACATTCGACATCCCTGCCTCGCGGGCGTTGCGCTGTGCGAGCTCGAGCATCTCGTCGGTCATGTCGAGTCCGTAGGCGACGCCCGTGGGGCCGACACGCTTCGCCGAGAGGATGACGTCGATCCCGCCGCCGGAGCCCAGGTCGAGGACGACCTCGCCCTCGCGCAGCTCGGCGACGGCGGTCGGGTTGCCGCAGCCGAGCGACGCGAGCGCGGCAGCGTCAGGAAGCTCGCCGCGCTGGTCGGCGCTGTACAGCGCCTCGCCGAAATCTGCTGATTCGGCATCGCCGCAGCAGCCGCTGCCTCCGGCGGTGACGGCGCGCGCGGCCTGCGCGTAGCGCTCGCGAACCTGCTCGCGCAAGGGGTCGCTCGTGTCGGTACTCATGAAGAAACCTCCTGGAGTCGGACGATCCCGGCCAGCCGCGCCGCAGCCTCCGGGTCGAGGGAGAAGTACGCCCACTTGCCGCGCTGCTCGCGTTTCAGCAACCCGGCGCGCGTGAGCTTCGAAAGGTGGTGGCTGGCCGTGGGCTGGCTCAGCCCGAGGAGCTCCGGGAACTCGCAGGCACACACGGGCTTCTTGCTCTGGGCCAGCCGGTTGACGATGCGCACGCGCGCCGGGTCGCCGAGCGCCTTGAAGAGCTGCGCGGTCGCTTCGGCCTCGCCGTCCTCGAAGGTCTCCGCCGCGAGCGGCGTGCAGCACTGGATCACAGGCAGCTGTGTTTCCATCGCTGCCATCATATCGAAATCCTTCGATATGTAAACCGGCGCTACTCGAGCCGGTACAGCGGCACGAGGCTCTTCTCGGCCGCGTTCTCGATCCGCGCCACCACTTCGACGTACGGCTCGAGCCCCGAGCCGTGCAGCTTCGACTTCAGCAGCTCGTCGACCTGGTACACCCCCGCCGAGTTGTTCATCTTGATCTCGACCGAGACCGGATGCTCCCGGCCTTCGGTGATGATCACCTCGTCGATCGCCGCCGCCGAGATCGAGTGGATCGAGACGCGCCCGTGCTCGAAGGGGATCCGCGAGCGGCCTTCCTCGATGTCGAGCGCGTCGGCCACGCGGACGATCCCGGCCTCGAGCGTCAGCGGATGGCCCGACTCGCGGTGCGACGTGATCGTCTCGAGCACCTCCGAGACGACGACCGTCAACTCCGGCTCCTCGTAGATCCCGGCCAGCAGCTCGCGCGCCTTCGGCTCCGCCAGGAACAGGCTCCAGTCCTCGTGCCGGTCGCGGTGCACCGCCATGCCGATGCAGTGCAGCAATGCGCCGAGCAGGACGACGACCTCCGCGTCCTCCTGCTTCATGTCGTAGTCGGCCACCATCGCCGGCTCGACGCCGCGCTTGGCGAGGATCCGCAGGAGCCGCAGGGCGATGTTCGCCACGATCTGGATGTGCACCCAGGAGTGGTCGTTGATCCCGAGCCGCTTGACGGCGTTGACGTTCGAGACGTGCCAGTACGCCTTCAGCCCGTCGTCGGCGTTTACGCGATCGAGGATCGTGCGCAGCTTCCGGCTCCGCTGCGCCGGCACCTTGATCCGCATCTGCGCGACGGCGTCCTGCGGCGAGAGGCGCGTTTCGCGCTCGGCCTCCTCGGAGACCGGGTCCTCGATCCGCTCCCGAAGCTCTTTGTCGAGCTGGGACACCGCGGGCGAGCGTATCAGGGTCGCTGCGGGAGCTCCGTCCCGTCGACGATCGCGCCCGGCATGCCCTCGGTGAGCCAGCGTGCAAGCTCCGGGTCGCGGACCTCCTGCGCGGCCGCCGAGAGCCCGATCGCCCGGACCGACGGCGCATGCGCGTCGCTCGCGATCAGGTGCGCCAGGCCGAGCTCGAGCAGCGTCCGCGACGCCGCCTGCGCCCGGCGCCCGAGCCGCCCGTCGACGGACGCGGCCGTCAGCTGCACGAGCATTCCGGCCTCGACGAACTCCTGGAGCCGGCTCGGCCGCCCCTGCACCTCGCCGTTGCGCTCGGGGTGCGCGACCACGACGCCGAAGCCGTCGTCGCCGAGCGCTTGCCCGAGGCGCTGCAGGCCGAGCGGCCACCCCTCGTACGGAAACTCGACCAGCAACCAGCGGTCGCTGCCGCCGAGGCCGAAGCGCCGCAGGTCGGCCGTCTCGAGGCGCGCCGCCTGCTCGAGTCCTAGCTCCCCGCCGGGAACGACCTCGAGCCCGATGCCCGCCGCGTCGACGGCCGCGCGCACGTCCGCGAGCCCGCGCTCCATCTGCTCGGCGCTCGTCGGGTAGTCGTCGCGCACGTGCGGCGTCGCGGCTAGCACCCGCGTCCCGTCCGCCGCCGCCAGACGCGCCATCTCGAGCGCGGCGCCGAGATCGGCTGCCCCGTCGTCCAGTCCGGGGAGGATGTGCGAATGGAGGTCGATCAGGGCGCGGCGAGCCTACCGCGTTACTCTTCGTAGAGATGCGCACGATGAATCCCGTCCACGACGCGACCTGCTCGGTTGCCGCCTGCGCCGAGATCCTCGGCGCCAAGTGGACCGCCGTGCTCGTCCACGACCTCTCGGAAGGCCCGCGCCGCTTCACCGAGCTCGAGCACTCGTGCAAGGGGATCAGCCCGCGCACGCTCTCCGAGCGCCTGCGCGCGCTCGAGCAGGAGCAGATCGTCGTCCGCCGGAGCTACGCCGAGTCGCCGCCCCGCGTCGAGTACGAGCTGACCGAGAAGGGCGAGGCGCTGCTGCCCATCATCGACGAGATGCGCCGCTTCGGGCACGACTGGCTCGTCGACTGCTGCTAGCGAGCTAGCGCAGCCAGGCGGCGGTAGAGCTCCTTAGCCGTCTCGATCCCGAGCGGCATGTACTCCGCGAGCAAGCGCTCGTTCGGCGAGTGGATGCTGCTCTCGCCGGTCGCGAAGCCCGTGACGACGGTCGGGATGCCCTTGTCCACGAGCGCCGGGACGATCGGCAGCGTGCCGCCGGAGCGGACGAGCAACGGCCGCCTGCCCATCGTCGCCTCGAACGCGTCCTGCGCCAGCTTCACGGCCGGCGCGTCGGGAGGTACGAGCCCGGCCGCAGCCGACGAGAGGCGCTGGACGTCGAGCTCGGCGCCATCCGGCACCGCGTCCCTGAGCAGCCGCTCGACCGCGGCCGCAATCTCCTCGACGTTCTGGCCGGGAGCCAGTCTGATCGACAGGTTCGCCTCGGCCTGAACCGGCAGGACCGTCTTCTGCAGGATTGGCGAGCCGCCCGCGACGCCATTCACGTCCAGCGAGGGCTCGGCAGTGGTGCGGAGGTAGAAGTCCTCGGCCGCCCGCGGGTCGACCGGCCGCGCGTCCGCCTCGCCGAGCATCTGTTCTCCGGGCACGAGCTCGGCCCAGGCCGCGCGCTCCTCCTCGGTCGGCGGGACGATCCCCGCGCGCAGCGGTTCCGGCAGGCGGCCGTCGCGCTGCTGTACGACCGAGAGGATCTCGACGAGCGCGTGGTTCGCGTTGAGCGCGGCACCGCCGAACAGGCCGGAGTGGAGGTCGTGGCCGCCCGTCCGCACGACGAGGTGGAAGTAGACGAGCCCGCGCGTGGCGACGGCGAACTCCGGCAGCCCGCGCGTGGTCATGCCGCTGTCGAAGATCAGGGCCGCGTCCGCCCCACGCTCGTCGGCGGCGAGGAAGTCGACGATCTGGTGGCCGCCGGTCTCTTCCTCCGCGTCGCACGCGAAGCGGATGTTCACTGGCAGCTCGCCCGTCGCCGCGAGCTGCGCGGCCGCCTTGACGAGCATGTAGAGCTGGCCCTTGTCGTCGACGACGCCGCGGCCGAAGAGCCATTCGCTGCGCTGCTCGAGCGTAAACGGATCGGACTCCCAGAGATCGAGCGGATCCGGCGGCTGCACGTCCACATGGCCGTAGACGAGGACGGTGACGCCCGAGCCCTCCGAGGCCGGCAGGTCGCCGACGATCAACGGCTGCGTCGAGGTCGGGACGACGTCCGCCGAGCCGCCGGCGCCGCGGATGAACGCCGCCAGCCACTCCGCCGCGCTCGCAACGTCGCCCGCGCGCTCGGGGTCGGCGCTGACGCTCGGGATTGCGATCAGCTCCGACAGCTCTTCGAACCACTGCTCCGGCACGGCGGCGGAGTCTACGCAGCGGCGCGCGAGGCCGCGAGTTGTCCGCACGCAGCGGCGATGTCCCGGCCGCGCGTCAGTCGCACCGTCGCGGGCAGCCCCGCGCGGTCGAGCACCGACTTGAAGGCCGCGATCGCCCGCCGCGAGGAGCCCTCGAACTGCCCGGTCGGGTTGTACGGGATCAGGTTGACCTTGAACGCGCGGCGGTCGAGCAGCTCAACCAGCTGGCGCGCCTGCTCGACGCGGTCGTTCACGCCGGCGAGCATCACGTACTCGACGAAGACTTTGCGCCGGCGCAGCTGGAAGTGCCGCTCGCACTCCCCGAGCACCTCGGCCAACGGGTAGCGCTCGTTCACCGGCATCAGGCGCGATCGCAGTGCGTCCTCGGGCGCGTGCAGCGAGAGCGCGAGCCGGATCGGCTCCTGCACCTCGTCCACGAACTGCGTCAGGCCCGGCAGCCAGCCGACCGTCGAGACCGTCGTCCGGCGGTGCGTGATCCCCACGTCCGGCAGCCGCCGCGCCGCCTCGAGCACGTTGTCGAGGTTCAGCATCGGCTCGCCCATGCCCATGAAGACGCAGTGGTCGACCGCCTCGAGGCGGCGGAAGTGCAGCGCCTGGTCGAGGATCTCCGACGCGGTCAGGTTGCGGCCGAAGCGCATGGCGCCGGTCGCGCAAAACGTGCACGTGAGCGGACAGCCGGACTGCGACGAGAGGCAGAGCGAGCGCCGTCCGTCGCGGTAGCGCATCAGCACCGCCTCGACCGGATGGCCGTCGTGCGTCCGGAAGAGCGTCTTGACCGTGCCGTCGCGCGACTCCGCCCGCGCCTCCGGCTCGAGGCTCGAGAACGGCACCTCCTCGGCTAGCGCGTCCCGCAGCGCCGCCGGCACGTTCGTCATCTCGCCGTAGTTGGAAGCGCCTCGCGCCGCCCATTGCCACACCTGGGCGGCGCGATAGGAAGGCTCACCGCGGTCGGCCAGCGCGTGCTCGAGCAGCTCGAGATCCACGCGCCAACCGTAGCGGCGCGCCGGCTACGCGACGTCGCGCAGCGCGAGCGCGTCGGCAAGCGCGCGGAGCTTCTTCAAGCTCTGGTTCTCGATCTGCCGGATCCGCTCGCGCGTGACGTTGAACGTCTTGCCGACCTCGTCCAGCGTCCGCGGGTGCTCGCCGTTCAGGCCGTAGCGCAGCTCGAGCACGCGGCGCTCGCGGGCGCTGAGCGTGCCCAGCACGCGCTGCAGCGTCGCCTTCCGCATCTCGACCTCCGCGACTTCTTCGGGCAGCGGCTCGTTCTCGTCGGTGAGGAAGTGCCCGAACTCCGACTCCTCCTCGTCGCCGACCGGCTTCTCGAGCGAGACCGGCGCCTGCGAGCTGCGGCGGATCTGGTCGACCTCGTCGATCGTCAGCTCGACGTCGATCGCGATCTCTGTCGAGGTCGGCTCGCGGCCGAGCTCGGCGCGCAGCTTGCGCTCGGAGCGGACGATCTTGTTCAGCTTCTCGACGATGTGGACCGGCATGCGGATCGTGCGGGCCTTGTCGGCGAGCGCCCGCGCCACCGCCTGGCGGATCCACCACGTCGCGTAGGTCGAGAACTTGAACCCCTTGCGGTGGTCGAACTTCTCGGCCGCGCGCACGAGCCCGATCGTCCCCTCCTGGATCAGATCGAGGAACGGCAGGCCCTGGTTGCGGTACTTCTTGGCGATCGAGACGACGAGGCGCAGGTTCGCCTCGACCATCTCCTGCTTCGCGCGGTGCTCGCCGCGCTCGATGCGCTTGGCGAGCTCGACCTCCTGCGCCGCCGTCAGCAGGTCGACCTTGCCGATGTCCTTCAGAAACAGCTGCAGCGAGTCGGTCGTCACCTCGCGGGTCTCGCGCACGGGCGCGGCCTCGGAAGCAGCCTCCTCGGCGCTGTCCACGACCTCGATCTGAAGCTCCTCGAGCGCGTGGTAGAAGTCATCCACCTGGCTCGCGTCGAGCTCGAGCTCGCCGAGGGCGAGCGCGATCTCCTCGGTGCTCAGGGACCCCGCTTCGCGCCCCGCTTCCAGCAACCCCTTGGCCTCGTCCGTCTCGAGCACCTCGGCGATGCTCGACGGCTTGGCCCGTTCCCCCTGCTCATTCACTGGCAGTCCCCTCCTGGGCTCGTAACATTCCGCACGCGGCGCTGCGGGATGCGGCACTCTCTCACGGGTACCGGACGGACGCCATAGGCCGAACGGCCCTAATTTCTATCAGCCGGTCCCAATTCCGCCGAGGGCGTTCAGGTACTGGCCTGCCTGGCGTCCGAGCGTCGATCTCGGATCCTCCTTCCGCGCGAGCGTGAGCTGCCTGCGCGCCTCCTTCAGCTGCGCCGACCAGAGGAGCAGTACGCCGAGGTGAAAGCGGACGGTCTGGGCGTGCGGGAAGACGCGGATCAACGGCCCGAGCGTGCCGAAGGCCTTGGCCGGATCGGCCTTGTCGAAGCGGCCGACCGCCGCGGCGACGCGGGCGTCGGGATCGTCCGGCGCGAGCTTCGCGGCCGCGGCGAACTCCCGCTCGGCCGAGACCGGCATGCCGAGCTGCTGCAGCATCGAGCCGTAGAGCAGCTTCGCGTGGGCGCCGCCGCCCGCCGCCGCGCGCCGCAGCGCCTCGAGCCGGCGGTCGGGCGGCAGCACGCGGACCGCGAGCGGCGGCTGGAACGACGGGACGAACTGCGGCAGCCCCGGCGCGAACTGCGGGTGCAGGAAGTCGCCTGCGCGCGCCGCGTACGGCGTGTCCGGCTGGTCGCGTACGCCAGCCTGCCACGCGGAGGCGGCGTCGCTGTCGTGCCGGTCCCAGTAGAGCGCGAGCCCGAGGTGGAGCGCGACGAGCGCGCTCTTCGGGTGGTCAGCCTGTAGCTCCAGCAGCCGGTCGACGGTGCCGGCGGGCCAGGCGGCGAGCGCCGACCCGACCTGCGCGTCGAGCGAGTGGTACCGGCTGAAGATCGTGGCCGCCGCCGAGTACTGCTTGGCGGCGTAGAGCCGTTGCGCTCGGTCGAGTGCCCGCGCCTCGGCGTCGGTCCGCACGCCGGTGTAGATCGTCAGCGGCGGGTGGCCGCTGCGCGGCTTCGCGGTCGCCGGCACGTGGCCGCGGGTGGCGAGCACGCCGACGACCACGATGCCTGCCGCGACGGCCGCGGCGAGCAGCACGATCGCGAACACGCGGCCGCGGGAGCTCATGCCGGCGACGATAGCCGCCGCGCTCGCGGCCACTCGCCGTGCCCGCTATACAATCGAAAGCCATGCCGTCGTACCGCGACCTGCTGCGAGCCGCCAAGGCCTCCGTCGAAGAGGTCGACGCGCGCCGCGCGCACGAGCTGCTGGACGCCGCCGACGCCCCGGTGCTCGTCGACGTCCGCGAGCGCGACGAGTGGGAGCAGGGCCGGATCCCGGGCTCGGTTCTCGTCCCGCGCGGGAACCTCGAGTCGCGGATCGAGAACGTGGCGCCCGACCGCTCACGGCCGGTGCTGCTCTACTGCGCCGCCGGGAACCGCTCCGCCTTCGCGGCGAAGACGCTGACCGAGCTCGGCTACGAGCGCGCGATCTCGCTGTCCGGCGGCTACGAGGACTGGAAGCGCAGCGGTCTCCCGACGGAGCTGCCGCGCTCGCTAGGACCGGAGCGCGCGACGCGCTACAGCCGGCACCTGCTGATCCCGGAGGTCGGCGAGGAGGGCCAGCTGCGGCTGCTCGACTCCCGGATCCTGCTGATCGGAGCCGGCGGCCTCGGTTCCCCCGCGTCGCTCTACCTTGCGGCCGCTGGCGTCGGAAAGCTCGGGATCGTCGACGCGGACGTCGTCGACGAGACCAACCTCCAGCGGCAGATCGCCCATTCGACCAACTCGCTCGGCGAGCCGAAGACCGACTCGGCGCGCCGCACGATCGAGGCGCTGAACCCCGACGTAGAGGTCGTCCCGTTCCGCGAGCGGCTCACCTCCGAGAACGTCGACCGGATCCTCGAGTACGGGTGGGACGTGATCGTCGACGGCGCCGACAACTTCCCGACGCGCTACCTCGTCAACGACGCCTCGGTCTGGCACGACATCCCGGTCGTGCACGGCTCGATCTTCCGCTTCGAGGGTCAGGTGACGGTCTTCAAGCCGGGCGAGGGCCCGTGCTACCGCTGCCTGTTCCCGCAGCCGCCGCCGCCCGAGATGGCGCCGAGCTGCGCCGAGGGCGGCGTGCTGGGCGTGCTCCCGGGCGTGATCGGCTCGATCCAGGCCGCGGAGGCGCTGAAGCTCGCGCTCGGGATCGGCGACCCGCTCGTCGGGAAGCTGCTCCTCTACGACGCGCTCTCCGGCGAGTTCCAGGAGATGAAGCTGCGCAAGGATCCCGCCTGCCCGGTCTGCGGCGACGACCCGAGCATCACCGAGTACATCGACTACGTGGAGTTCTGCGCGGGGGTCGGGCACTGAGCCGCGTGCGGATCCCGCCGACGCTGCGCTCCGAGACCGAGGGCGCGCGCGAGGTCGAGGCGAACGGCCGCACCGTGCGCGAGCTGCTCGACGACCTGATGGGCCGGTTCCCCGCGCTGCGCGGCCAGCTGCTCGCGCACGACGAGCTCGCGCCGTTCGTGAACGTCTATGTCGAGGGCGAGGACGTGCGCACGCGCGACGGCCTCGAGACTCCGGTGGACGATTCTTCGACAGTGATCCTGCTACCCGCGATGGCGGGTGGCTGAGCCCGCGCGCTCGCTGCTCGAGCTCGTCGGCAACACCCCGCTCGTCGAGCTGCCGCGGCTCTCGCCGACGCCGGAGGTCAAGCTCTACGCGAAGCTCGAGGGTCAGAACCCGACCGGCTCGATCAAGGACCGCGTCGCGCTGAAGATGGTCGAGGCGGCGCAGCTCGAGCCGGGCCAGGAGCTGCTGGAGCCGACGAGCGGCAACACCGGCATCTCCCTCGCGCTCGTCGCGCGACTGAAGGGCTACCGCCTCACCTGCGTGATGCCGGAGAACGTGACCGAGGAGCGCCGCCGCCTGCTACGGCTCTACGGCGCGGAGATCGTCGAGAGCCCCGGCGAGGAGGGCTCCAACGGCGCGGTGCGCCTGGCGCAGGAGCTGGCCGAGCGCGAGCCGCGCTACCGCATGCTCTTCCAGTACGCCAACGAGGCGAACCCGCTCGCCCACTACGAGGGAACCGGCGCGGAGATCGCCGAGGCGCTCGACCGCGTGGACGTGCTCGTCGCTGGGCTCGGCACCGGCGGCACGCTGATGGGCGCCGGCCGACGTCTGCGGGAGTCGTTCCCGGACGTGGCCGTCGCGGCGGCCGAGCCGCTGCCCGGCGACCCGGTCATGGGCCTGCGCTCGCTGGAGGACGGCTACGTGCCGCCGGTACTCGACGTCTCGCAGCTCGACCGCAAGCTGCTCGTCTCGAACGCCGATGCGGTCGCCGGCCTCCGAGCGCTACTCGACGAGGAGGGCGTCTTCGCAGGCGTCTCGTCCGGTGCAGTGATCCACGTCGCCCGCAGGCTCGCTGCCGAGCTCGACGAGGGCGTGGTCGTCGCCGTGCTCGCCGACGCCGGCTGGAAGTACCTCTCGGCGCCGTTCTGGGAGGCGGCCGACCCAGACGTGGAGATGGAGGAGGCCGTCTGGTGGTGATCCCGGCCGAGATCCGCGCCGAGCTCGAGCGCCACGCACGGGCCGAGGAGCCGAACGAGGCCTGCGGCCTGGTCGCGCTCCGCAACGGGCGGGCCGAGCGGTACCTGCCGGCGCGGAACGGCGCAGCGAGCCCGTACCGCTTCGAGCTCGAGATCGCACCGGAGAGCTGGTTCCTCGAGGACGACGGCTATGAGCTCGCCGTCTTCCACTCCCACATCTCCTCGCCGCCGCGACCGTCGCGGACAGACGTCGAGAACATCGGCCTCTGGGAGGGCCGGCCCTACCTGATCCTCTCGCTGGGAACGGGCGAGCTGGCCGCCTGGCAGATCGCAGGCGGCCGCGTTTCGCCTCTGCCTCTGGACGACTAGGTCGCCTTGAAGGTGCCCTTCATCCCGGCGGCCGCGTGGCCCGGGACGGTGCACATGTACTTGAACGAGCCCTTCTTGAGCGTCACCGTGAGCGATGCGCTCTTGCCGGGCGAGATCAGCGGCGTCTTCTTGCCGTTGATCTTGAAGTCGTGCTTCACGTGACCCTTGTTCGTCACCTTGAACGTGACCTTTCCGTGCGGCGCGCTCTTCTTCGAAAGCGTGAACTTGAACTCCGTCGCCTTCACCGTGATCGTCGTCGCGGTCGCGTGGTTCTGAGCCGCGTAGGCGACGACGGTGAACACGGAGACTGCCGCCACGGCCAGGACAGCGACCAGCGATGCAATGGGCTTCATTCGTACTCCCTCACGTTGTTGACCCCGTCTCGGGGGAGGTTACCTACGACGCTTCTTCGAGCCGGTGCTGGTGCTCGTCCAACGGGGTGAGCTCGATCTCGAGCCGCTCGATCCGTGAGCCCTCGACCTCGAGCACCTTGAAACGGCACCCGTCGTACTCGACCTCGTCGCCCGGCTCCGGGGCGCGTCCGAGCATCCCGAAGACGAAGCCGCCGATCGTGTGGAAGTCCTCGACGGGCAGCGAGCGGCCGAACTGCTCGTTGAAGTCGTCGATCGGAAAGGTGCCGTGGATCCGGATGCGGCCGTCCTCGAGGCGCTCGACCGACTCGTCGGGCAGGTCGAACTCGTCCTCGATCTCGCCGACGATCTCCTCGAGCAGATCCTCGAGCGTGGCGATCCCCTCGAGCTCGCCGTACTCGTCGACCACGATCGCCATGTGCTGGTTCGTGCGTCGGAACTCGGTCAGCAGCGCGGCGAGGTCCTTGTTCTCGGGGACGATGTGCGCCGGGCGCAGCAGCTCCTCGAGCTGCACCCCCGCAATCCCGCGGTCGACGAGCGCCGAGAAGAGGTTGCGCACGTGCAGGATGCCGACGACGTCGTCGAGCGAGCCGCGGTAGACCGGGTAGCGCGTGTACGGCGACTCGATCACCGCCGCGAGCGCTTCCTCCGGGGGCAGGTCGACCGACAGCGCGACCACCTCGGGCCGCGGCACCATCACGTCCGAGACCTCCTTGTCGGCGAAGTCGAAGACCTTGTAGAGCATCTCTTGTTCCTGCTGCTCGAGCTCGCCCTCCTCAGTCGAGCGCGAGAGCAGCATCTTCAGTTCCGCTTCGGAGTAGACCTCCATCTCGCCGCCGGGCGGGGTGAGGCCGAGCGAGCGCAGGATCACGTCGCTCGAGCGCTGCAATACCCAGATCAGCGGCTTGAAGACCACGAAGAAGGCGCGCACCGGCGTCGAGACGGCCAGCGCGGTGGGCTCGGAGTAGCCGAGCGCGACGCCCTTCGGCACGAGCTCGCCGACGACGACGTGCAGATAAGTGATGATCAGGAACGCGAAGATGACCGCGATCACGCCGGCGACGATCGGGTCGAATGCCTTCGCGAGCGCCTGCTCGCCGAGAGCACCGATGCCCAGGCTGGTGGCGGTCACACCGAGCTGCATCGCTGCGATGAACCGCGGCGGGTTGCTCACGATCCGCAGCACGGCCCGCGCTCGGCGGTCGCCGCGTTGCGCAAGCTCCTGCATCCGCGTCCGTCGAGCCGTGACGAGCGCGTACTCGCCGGCCACGAAAAAGCCGTTCAGCAAGATCAGCGCCGCGACGCCGAGAAGTTCGAGAGAGATGCTCACGCCGGCCCCGCTACGGGGGGACGTCTAGGGATGTCGTCGTCGTCCAACAGGATCTACGGCTCAGTATAGGCGGTGGCCTGGCCGTCTCCTGCCCGCGCGGCGCGCCCTTCGAACACGAGCCGCTCGAGGTGCGCGAGCGTCTCGGCGAGGGCGAAACGGCGGTTGTTCGCATCGAGGTCGGCGCCAAACAGCTCGAGCGAGACCTCGTAGGCGCTTCGCGGCTCCGGGCCGAGCGCGACGGACGTCTCGTCGAGCCGCTGCTCGTGGTGGTCGAGGATCTCCCGCGCGCGCTCGGCCGGGCGCTCGACCGGGTCGCCGTGCCCGGGCAGCGCGATCCGCGGGTCGAGCTCGATCGTCCGGCGCAGGCTCGCCTGGTAGTCGCCGAGCGGGTCGGGCCGCGACTCCGGGTAGAGCCCGACCGTCGGCGTGATCACGCCGAGCAGGTGGTCGCCGGCGACCAGCACCCCGTCGCGCTCGAGGCAGATGTGGCCGTCCGCGTGGCCGGGCAGCTCGAGCACGCGCCAGCCGGCGACCTCGTCGCCCTCGCCCAGCGGCTCAGGCCCGCGGGCATAGCGGATGAACGGCGCGAAGGTGGTCGACTCGTGGCGGAGCTCCTCGGCCGTCTCGGCGGGCAGGCCGTGGTGCTCGAGGTAGTCCGCGAGCCGCTCCGACCAGCCGGGGTTTCCCCACACCCGCTCGCACTGTGCGTAGTCGTCGGCGCCCTGGAAGACCTGCGCGCCCGTCAGCCGCTGCGCGTCCTCGCCCCCGCCCGCGTGGTCCGGATGGAAGTGGGTGACGACGATCCGAGTGACGTCGACCTCTCGCAGCACCTCCGCCCAGCGCTCTTCGGCGTCAGGCAGCCCGAGCCCGGTGTCGACGAGCGTCCAGCCGTCGTCGCCTGGCAGCAGGTAGCAGTGGACGTGCCGAATGCCCATCGGCAGCGGGAATGTCAGTCGTCGGATTCCGTCCGGTAGCTCGTCCATCACGAACGTACGTTCTATACTTTCGAGATGCGCGCCGAGTATCGCGAAGAGCCCTGCAAGGTCGCGCTGAACCGGGTCAAGGGGATGGGCTTCACGTGGTCGCTGAACCCGTACATGGGCTGCGTCCACCGCTGCACCTTCTGTTACGTCCGGGCGTTCGAGCGCCGCGCCGACCGGCCTTCAGACGACCGCTACGGGCGCTCGATCCGGGTCAAGACGAACGTGGCCGAGGTGCTGCGCAGCGAGCTCGCGCGCGCGTCCTGGGAGCGCGAGACGGTTGCGATCGGAGCCGCTACCGACCCGTACCAGCCTGCGGAAGGGCGCTACCGCCTGACCCGCTCGTGTCTCGAGGCGCTGCGCGACGCGTCGAACCCGTTCAGCATCATCACGCGAGGGCCGCTGATCGTCCGCGACGTCGACGTGCTAGCCGAGGCCGCTCGGCGCGCCGAGGTGTCGGTCACGTTCTCGGTGCCGACCCTCGACGACACCGTCTGGAAGCGCACCGAGCCCTCGACCGCCCACCCACGCCAGCGCCTGCGCGCGCTCAAGACGCTCGTCGACGCCGGCATCCGCGCGAGCGTCGGCATGGCGCCGATCCTGCCAGGCCTGAGCGACAAGCCCGAGCTGCTCGAGCAGGTCGTCCGCGAGGCGCGCGAGGCCGGCGCCTGCGGCGTGTGGGCGAACCTGCTCAACCTCAAGCCGGGCACGCGGGAGCACTTTCTCGAGGCGCTGGCCGAGGACTTCCCCGAGCAGCTGCCGCTGTACGAGCGCCTCTACGCGCGCAGGGCGTACCTGGAGGCGGACGAGACGAAGCCCGTGCGCGCGCTGGTCGGCGAGCTGGCGCGGAAGCACGGGATCCGCGACCGCCGCGCGAACCGGCTCGCCCCCGAGCCGGAGCCCGAGCAGCTGGCCCTGGCCCTCTAGTCGGCCTCGGCCATAGCCGATCTGCCCCCTACAATCCGCGTGCGTTGAGCGAGCAGGCCGCAGAGCAGCCGGAGAACGGCAAGGGCGAGATCACCTGCCTGATCGTGGACGACCACGAGGTCGTGCGCGAGGGCCTGCGCCTGTCGCTGTCGCGCGCGCCGCACATCCGCGTCGTGGGCGAGGCCGCAGACGGCGCCACCGCGGTCAGCCTCGCCGAGCGCCGCAAGCCGGACGTCGTGATCATGGACGTCCGCATGCCCGGCATGGACGGGCTCGAGGCAACGAAGCTGCTCACCCAGCGCGTGCCCGAGACGGCCGTCCTGATCTTCACCGCGTACAGCGAGCGCAGCCTGCTCGGCCGCGGGCTCGAGTCGGGCGCCAAGGGCTACATCCTCAAAGAGGCCCCGCACCAGACGCTGTTGAAGGCGATCGACAAGGTCGTGGCGGGGGAGGGCTTCGTCGACCCGGCGCTGATGCCGGCGTTCCTCTCGGGCGACCGCGAGGACATGCTGACGGCGCGCGAGCGCGAGATCCTGCAGCTGCTCGCCGACGGGATGTCGAACGCGGATGTGGCCGCGCGGCTCTTCATCAGCCAGGAAACGGTCAAGAGCCACGTGCGCCACATCCTCACGAAGCTCGAGGCCGACACGCGCACGCACGCCGTTGCGATCGCGCTTCGTGACGCGATCATCGACTAAGGCGTCGCTTGCGATGCCGCGTCAGGACGTGCGGGCTTAGCCCGTGCGTCCGTCTGAAATGACCGGTCGACACATCTGGACCAGATTCGGAACCGCGACTAGAGCCGCTTTTCTCGTGGCGGTCGTCGCGCTGGCGGCGGTCGTCTCGATCCTCGGGCTCGCGATCGGCTCGAGCCGGGTCGCGTTCGCCGGGCTCGGCGTCGCGATCGTCGGCGCGGCCGGCTTCGCGCTCCACCTGATCGTCACCGAGCGGCGGCGGCACGAAGTGGTCGAGGAGGAGCTCTCTGCGCAGTCGAGCTTCCTCGAGGCGCTGATCGAGTCGATGGGCTCGATCGCCGCCGCGCACGACCCGGCCGCCGTGCTGGAGCGGGCACGGCGCGAGGCGAAGGAGCTCTTCGGCGCGAAGGCAACCTTGCTCCCGCCGGGCGATCGGGGCGCGGTCGGCGCGGTCGTCCTGCCGCTGCGGATCCGCGGTGAAGAGATCGGCGCGCTCCAGCTGCAGCGCTCGAAGGCGCTCGACCGCGAGGAGCTCGCGCGGGCGACGCTGCTCGCCGACTTCACCTGCCGCGTGGTCGAGAACGCCCGATTGTTGGCGGAGGCGCAGGTGCGCGAGGCCGAGCGCGCGCGGCTCTCCGACCACCTGATCATCGCCGAGCAGGAGGAGCGGCGACGGCTCGCGCTCTTCCTCCACGACGGCGCCGTGCAGTCGCTCTCAGGGGTGAGCCTGATGCTCGACGCCGTGATCGACTCGCTCGAGAACAGCCGGCTCGACGAGGCTGACTCCGTCCTCGCCGCGGCACTCCAGCGCCAACGCGAAACAATCCGCGCGCTGCGCGACCTCTCGTTCAACATCGAGCCGGTCGTCCTGCGCGACCAGGGCTTCGGCCCGGCCGTGCGGGCGTTCGCGGAGCAGGTCGGCCTCGAGCACCGGATCCAGGTCGACCTCGACGTCGACGCCGCCGAGGGCCTGGTCGAAAACGCGCGCGTGGCGATCTACCAGATCATCCGCGACGCGGTGAACCAGGCGATTCGCCGCGGGCCGCCGTCGCGGATCTCGATCACCGTCGCCGAGGCCGGTGACGGGACGGTCGAGACCGTCGTGGCCGACAACGGCGCGGGGGAGCGGCGGCGCGCGAGCTTCGACGACATCGAGGAGCGCGCCCGGACGCTGAGCGGGCAGCTCGAGGTCGAGGCCGGCGAGGACGGCGGCACCGCGGTCCGCGTCGTGCTGCCCTCCTACGTCGCGCACGGTTAGCATCAGGGTGATGGACGAGAACGGGCAGCGGCCGGCCGGGCACCTCCGCTTCGTCTGGACGACGAACGGCTACGAGCTACGCGAGCGCGAAGGGGACGCGCCGGGCGTCGGCGACACGGTCGAGGAAGGCGAGCAGCGCCTCCGCGTGACCAAGGTTGCGCCCTCGCCGCTGCCGGGCGACTCGCGCCGCTGCGCCTACCTGCAGCCGCTTACCTGAGCGCATCTTCCGCGGCCGCGCGGCCGAGCACGAGCGCCGAGGCGAGGCCGCTGGCGTACCCGCCGGTCGAGATGCCGCCCGCGTCCGCACCCGCCGCGTAGAGGCCGTCGAGCGGCTCCCGGTCGGCGTCGAGCAAACGCGCCCGCTCGTCGACCCGCAGGCCGCCGATGGTGTGCGTGATCGCAGCCGCCACGCGAACCGCGGCGACGGCTCCTTCCGGCGCCGCGAACGGCAGCTCCTCCGGCTCCACGCGGGTCGGCGCCTGCGCGACGAGCTCGCGGACGGTGCCGTAGCGGACGCGCTGCTCGAGCGCCGGCTCGTCGAGGACGTACCAGGCACGCGCTCCGGGCTCGTGCGCCGTTGCCTGCACGAGATCGAGCTCGGACCAGCTCACCGCCGCGCCGTCGAAGAACTCCTCGCCGCGCTCATTGACGATCCGCGCGTATCGCCCGTAGACCTGCGCGAGCGAGACGAACTCGTCTTCGCCGAAGTCGACGTCGGCCATGTTGCGGCCGTAGAACTCGTCGAGGCCGTCCGAGAGCGCCGCCCCGCGCTCGAGCCCGGCGCGAAGGCCGTCGCCCGTGCTCCACGGGTTCGCGCGCACCCGCAGCGGCGCCTCCGGCCGCACGTACCGCTCGACCAGCTCGGGGTCGCCCTGGAAGCCGCCGGTGGCGAGCACCACCGTCCCTTCCGGCCATGTCCCTGGGACAGTCCCGCGGCCTTGGCCGAAACGGACCTCGCCGGCGGCTCGGACGAGCGCGTCGGTCAGGCCCTGCGTGTCGAAGCGGACACCCGTGGTGAGCGGATTCCCGGTCTCGCGCTCGACCACCGGTGCGCCCAGCGACTCGAGCCATGCGAGCCCCTCGTCGAGCGCGTCGAACACGAGCCGCTGCAGGCGCTCGTCGCCGGCCGGGCACTGCGCCCGGAACTCCTCGAAGCTGCGATAGCGCCAGATCACGCCGCTCGAGAGCAGCATCGACCCGCCTGCGCGCGAGCCCTTCTCCAGCACGACCGGCTCGGCGCCGAGCTCGCGTGCCCGCGCCGCGGCGGCGAGGCCGGCCAGGCCGGCGCCGGCTACCCGGAAGCCGTTCCTATCGCCCTTCATGCGTCTCGACGGGTCGGTTCAGACGGGCGCACAGGCAAAGCCGGCGCGCCCTGAGGTCGGCAGCACAAGTGCCGCCTTGGCCTACGTGAGAGAGAACGTCGGCTTGTGCTCGACGTACTCGACTCTGACCCGCTCCGGGCCCCAGACGAAGACCGCGTACGTGTTCGCCGCGTCGACGATGTTGTCGATCTCGAGCCCGAGCTCGCGCGCGGCTTCGATGTGCTGCTCGGCGGACTCCACGCGGACGGCGAGGTGGTTCAGCAGCGGCCGCTCGGGATCGCCCGGCTCGCCGTCGTGGAACTCGACGAACGCGCCGCCGACCTCGACTCGCGAGGTGCCCGACCGCCCCGGCGAGGTCGCAGTGAAGCCGAGCGACTCGTACTCGCGCGCCGTCTCCTCGGGCGTGCGGGAGAAGAGCGCGACGTGGTCGAGGTCGTACTCGACCTCGGTCGGCGCCTCCACGAAGCCGAGCCGCAGGCCCTCCGAGACGTCAACGTACGCCTCGCCCTCGCGCGGCCGCTCGACCGACCCGTTCAGGTCGCCGAGCGCCTCGTCGAGGCTCGACACCCGCAGCGCGACGTGCTTCAGCGCGCCACGCTCGCGCGGCCCTTCCGCGGCGAACAGCGTCAGCTTCCCGCGCCGGGCATCGGAGCCGACGAGCGTGAACGCGTCGGTGCGGTCGACGACGTGCATCCCCGCCTTCGCCGTGACGAAGTCGGCGATTCGGTCGCGGTCGGCAACCCACAGGGCGACGTGGTCGAGCGTCTCCGGCTGCACCCGCCGGAGCATAGCCATGCGCTACTTCCTGCCGTCGACCGCGCGCTGGAGCTGCTGTTTGTTCATCCGCGAGCGGCCCTGGATCTTCATCCGCTTCGCCTCGTTGTACAGCTGCTCCTTGGTGCGGCCCTTCACGCGGTTCGTCCCGGAACGCAGGCCGCCGCGGCGGCTCGAGGACATGTCCTGGCGCGAGGTGCGCGACGACTCGCGCGCCTCGCCGGTGCGCGCCCGCTCCTTGTTGACCGTCCGCGCCGCGATCTCCTTGGCGCGCTTGGTTGAGCGGCCCTGCTTGCGCTCGGTGTCCTTGATGTGCTCGTACTGCCGCTCGCGCTTGGCGCTCCATGTCTGCTGAGGCATCAGATCCCTCCTCGGTTGCTTGGAGGACCGATCCCCGCGGACGGCAGATTTGTAACTACTCCAGAGGCTCGTTCTGCACGTTGTGCTCGGTGGCGTACTCGTCGGTGAGCTTGTTGATCACGTCCGCGCCGTCCCCGTAGGCGTAGTTGATCTTCACGAACGGCTCCCATTTCGCCGGCAGCGCGTCTTCCGGGAAGATCGCCTCGACCGGGCACTCCGGCTCGCAGGCGCCACAGTCGATGCACTCTTCGGGGTCGATCACGAGGATGCGCTCGAACTCGTGGATGCAGTCGACCGGGCAGACGTCCACGCAGGAGAGGTCTTTGATGTCGATGCAGGGCTCGGCGATGATGTACGTCACGGGCGCGCAGTCTACTGGCGGCCGCGGCTTACGCCGTCAGCTCTTCGACCAGCGCTTTGGCCCGCTCGTCGAGCGCCGATTTCGCAACCACCTGGTCGAAGCCCGCCGCGTGCGCGCGGCGCAGGCCCTCCGTGTCCGTGTGGTTCGTGAAGCCGAGAATCGGGACATCCGGGTAGGCGTCGGCGACCTCGTCGGGGTCGATGCGCGCGATGTCCGCGATCACGCAGTCGGGCGGGTCGACGCTTTCGGTCGAGGTGAGGTGGTGCCCGGGCAAGAGCCCTTCGAGCTTGCCTCGAAAGAAGAGGTCGACCCCCACCAGCAGGATCGTCGCCACGTGGCAAACGTAGCATCCTTGCGAGACGGCACCAACGCCGCAATCTGATACGAACGACCCGTGCTCCCGCCCGACATCGACGCGCTTCTGCGGCGCCCGAATCCCGCCGTCGTCGCCACGCTCCGTCCCGACGGCTCGCCGCACACGGTCGCCACCTGGTACCTCTGGGACGGCGAGCGCGTGCTGCTGAACATGGACGAGTCGCGCGCCCGGCTCGGTTTCATGCGCCGCGACCCGCGCGTGTCGCTGACCGTGCTCGACGCCGAGAGCTGGTACCGGCAGGTGACGCTGCTGGGACGAGTTGCCGAGCTCGTGGACGACGACGACCTGGCCGACATCGACCGCCTTTCGATCCACTACGGCGGCGAGCCGTTCCACGACCGCGTGAGCCGCCGCGTCAGCGCGTGGGTCGAGGTCGAGTCGTGGCACCTCTGGCCGCCTCCGTGAGCCTGGAGGCTGGGCTCGACCTAATCCGGCGCGGCGAGTACTTCGCGGCGCACGAAGTGCTGGAGGACGTCTGGCGCGCTGCCAAGCCGGACGAGCGCGACTTCTACCAGGGCCTCGTCCACGTCGCGGTCGCCTGGTACCAGGCCGGACGCCGCAACCGCGTCGGCTGCGAGCGCCAGCTCGAGAAGGCGGCCCGCCGGCTGACCCCCTACGCGCCCGAGCACCAAGGCGTCGAGGTCGCCTCGGTGCTCGAGCAGGTGGCCGCAGCCCGGGTGGTCGTCGAAGGCGGCTCGCTCGAGCTCGCGGCGCCGCGTGTCTAGAGCCGGCCGCCGAGGCCGATCGAGTCGAAGAACCGGTGGACGGCGACGTTCAGCCACCAGTTCCGGTCGAAAAAGAGCAGCAGACCGAGCGCGACGAGGACTGCGCCGCTGGCGACCCGGATCGCGTCGTAGTGGTTCCGCACCCACCGAAAGGCGGTCATCGCGTGGCCGAACGCAATCCCGATCGCGACGAAGGCCACGGTGATCCCCAGCGAGTAGACCGCGAGCAGAATGATGCCGCGGACGACGGTGCGCGAGTCGGCGGCCAGCGCGAGGATCGCCCCCAGGACGACGCCGACGCAGGGGGCGGCGCAGACCGCGAAGGCAGCGCCGAGCAGCGCCCGCGACCCGGAAGCTCGCGCCCGCGTGAGGGTCGCCGGGGCGACGATGCGGGACGGCCACGGCAGCAAGCCCATGAAGGCGAGCCCGAGCACGACGAGCACGAAGCCGGCGAGCTTCGTCCGAGCCTCGGCGTCCAGCCACCCGCCGAGCGCGGCCGCGCCTGCGCCGAGCAGGACGAACACGGCCGTGAACCCGAGCGCGAACGGAACGCTGGCCGCCACGATCCGCCGCGCGACGCCGCGCTCACCGAGCCGGTCGACCTCGACCGCCGAGATCGCGGAGAGGTAGCCCGGCACGAGCGGCAGCACGCACGGGAACGCAATCGAGACGAGCCCTGCTCCGAACGCGGCGACGAGCCTTTCAGCCATCGAAGCGGCGCAATTCCTCGTCGACCCTGCGCTCGTCCTCGGAGCCGAGCGGCCGCGCCGTCAGCGTCCACTGCGCCGCCGGCTCGCGCTGCCGCGACCAGCGCCACGCGAGGGCGCCGATCACCGCCGCGCCGCCCAGCACGCCGACGATCGGCAGCAGCCACGCGAGCAGGTCGAAGCCGTGCCGCGGCGGCGCTGCCAGGATGCGAGCCCCCCACTGCCGGACGAGCTCGTCCTTGATCTGGCTCCGCGTCGCGCCCTGGTCGATTCGCTGCTGGATGTACGCCTTGATCCGCTGCGCCGCCGGAGAGTCGGACTGCGCGAGCGTCTCGCCTTCGCAGATCGGGCACATCAGCTGCCCCTCGAGCTCGCTGAGCGTCGGGTGCTGCTCGCTCGCCGCCGCCGGTGCCGCCAGCACCAGCGCGACTAGCGCGAGGACGAGCAGCCTCACGACTTGAGCGCCCGCTCGACGCCGTCCTGCACGTCGGTGGCGTTGACCTGGCCCGCGACGTGGACGATGACCTTGCCGGTGCGGTCGATGAAGAACGTCTCGGGCAGGCCGGTCAACCCGTACGTGGGCGAGGTGACGTTGTGGTTGTCGTGGACGATCGGGTAGTCGAGCCCGTACTTGTGCGCGAACGCGCGCGCGTCGCCGGCGAAGTCGTTCACGTCGACGCCGAGCACGACCACTCGACCGGCCCAGCGCTTGGCGGCGGCCGCGAGCGTCGGCGCCTCCTGCTTGCACGGATAGCACCACGAGGCCCAGAAGTTGAGCACCACGACCCTCCCGCGCAGCGAGGCGAGCTGCAGCTTGCGGCCGGGCTTGTCGATCCGGTTCAGCGTGAAGTTCGGTGCAGTCTTCCCGATCTTCGCCTCGTTGCCGGAGCCGCGGGCGACCTTCCAGATCAACAGCGCCAGCAGCAGCGCGACCAGCCCGACCGCCAAGACCTGCGCGCCGAGCTTGAGCCGTCCGGTCATGTCCTCAGCTCGAGACGATGAAGACCGTCGTCCCGACCGTGACGTGATTGAAGAGCCACTCGGCGTCGGGGATGTGCATACGGATGCAGCCGTGGGAGGCTGAGTAGCCGATCGAGGCGTCGTCCGGCGTCCCGTGGATGCCGACGCCGCTCGCGGAGAGGCCCATCCAGCGCGTGCCCAGCGGGTTGCCGGGACCCGGCGGGACCGGCTTCTCGCCCTTCGCCCAGGCCGAGTTCGGCGGGTACCACCACGGGTTGCGCCACTTGACCACGACGTGCCAGCGGCCGAGCGGAGTCGGGTACTGCGACTGGCCAGTCGCCACGCCGAACATGCGGACGAAGCGCATGCCCTGGTAGAGGTAGAGCCGGTTCGACCCGCGGCGGATCACGATCACCGGTCCGTACGACGCACGCGTCACGGCCGGTTTCAGCGCGGCGAACTGGAGCTTCACGTCCGGCCGCGTGTTCGTGACGAGCGCGGTGAAGACCGCGTTCATCGCGTTCGACTGGCGGAGCGAGCGACCGGCGCGCTCCTTCGTCACCAGCGGGCGCAGGTTGCGGAGCGCGAGCTGGGAGTCGACCGGTGCGTGGTCGAAGCGCTTCGCGACGCCCGCAAGGTAGCGCTGCGCGCCGCGGCGGTTGAGGATCACGCGGAGCTTGAGCTCCGTTCCCGCCGGCGCCGCCAGCGCCCGCGAGACCGCGTCGCGGACGTGCGCCATCGCGCCGATCGCGGCCGGCTCCAGCGCGAGGCGGCTGTGCGGTGCGAGCAGGACGACCGGCCGCGCGAACGAGGTGCTGACGGCCGCGTACGCGTCCGACGAGGTCAGTCCGCCGACGTCGACGCCGGAGATGGTCACGCCGTCGGCGATCACCGTGGGTGTCGTGGTCGTCGTGGTCGTGCCGGTAGTCGTGGTCGCGGCGACGACGCCCGCGGACAAGCCGCCGGCGGCGAGGAGGCCGAGCACGAACAGCAGCGCGAGACCCGCTTTCCTCATCCCGCGGGGAAGTCTAGCCCGCGAAAATGCGCGGATCGTTCGTGACGACGCCGTCGACCCCGGCGCGCTCGAGCCAGGGCAGCACCCCGGGGTCGTCGACCGTCCAGGCAAGCACTGGCGCGCCGAGCGCGTGGCAGCGGGCGACGGCCGGCTCGCTGATCACCTCCCAGTACAGAACCGCCGCCGTGGCGCTGGAGCCCGCGAGCAGCCGACCGACCCAACTGGGGAGCGCGTGGCGCAGCATGCGCACGATTGCCCGCGCCGGCGGCTGGAAGACGGGGCGCTTCGTCAGGCCGGTGCGGTCCTGCGGGTACGTCCGTCCGAGCCGCAGCGCCGGCTCGACCGCGTGCAGCCTGCGCAGCGTGCCGCGGCGAAACGAGCTGACGAGCGTGCGGCCGACGAGCCCGTGCCGTCGCAGCTCCTCGGCGACCGCCGCCTCGGCCCCCGTGGACTTGAGGTCGAGGTGGACGCCGGCCTGCGTCCCGGCCAGGTAGCCGAGGACGGCGTCCAGCGTCGGCAGCTCGCCGGCTTCGACCGGTTCGTCGTGCGCAACTACGAGCGCGCCCTCGACCTCGTGGACGTCGAACTCGACCAGGTCGCAGCCGAGCTCGACGGCCAGGGCGATCGACTCGAGCGAGTTCTCGGGCGCGAGGGCCGCCGCGCCTCGGTGGCCGATCCGCAGCATGCGGCCGTTGCGCCGCGACAGGTCGATCACGCGCGCCTGACGACGACCACGGCGCAGTCGTCCGCCAGCTCGCCGGCAAAGGCACGGCAGTCCTCGAGCAGCGCCTCGGCGAGCTGCTTCGCCGGCAGCCCGGCGTGCGCCGCCAGCGACGCGTCGAGCCGCTCCTCGCCGTACAGCTCGCCGCCGCGCCGAGCCTCGATCAGGCCGTCGGTGAACAGCACCGCCGCGTCGCCGGGCGCCAGCTGCACCTGCTCTGCCTCGTACGCCTGCCCCGGCGCGATGCCGAGCGCGAGGCCGCGAACGCCGAGCGGCACGACCTCGCCTCCCCGCACGACCCGCGGCGGCGGATGGCCGGCGCTCGCACAAGTCAGCTCGCCGTCCCGGCCGTCAACCGTGACGTAGAGCATCGTGATGAACTTCCCGTCGGCGATCTCCTCGACCACGATCTCGTTGGCTGCGGCAAGGAAGTCGGAGGGCGCAGAGTTCTCCCGCGCGAGCGACCGGAAGACGAACTTCGCCATCGCCATGTCCGCCGCGGCGTCGATGCCGTGGCCTGTGACGTCGCCGAGCACGACCGCCAGCCGGCCGTCCGCGAGCTCGAGGAAGTCGTACACGTCGCCGCCGACCTCCATCCGGGCGGACGAGGCGTACACGGCGCTCACGTCGAGCCCCGGCGAGACCGGGTCCTCGCGCGGGAGCAGCGAGTGCTGCATCGAGTCCAGGAACTGCTTCTGCTGCTGGTAGAGGCGGGCGTTGTCGAGCGCGAGGGCCGCCTGGCCGGCGATCGACTGCGCCGCTTCGAGCGTCGCACCCGCCACCGGCCGGTCGGGGTCGAGCGAGACGAGCGTGAGCGTGCCGAGGATCTCGGCCTGCGTCGCGAGCGGAATGACCGCGGCCGACGAGCCCTTCTCCAGAAACGGTACGAGCGGCTGGAATGCCGGGCCGAGCGTCGCGGCTGTCCGCGGGTCGAGCACGATCGCGCGGCCGCGCCGAAAAGCTCTCGGGCCCGTCGGCGCGAGCGGCTGCGGCAGCGACAGGATCGCGTGCATCGGCTCGGACAGCCGTTCGTCGCGCACGTGCATCGCGACCGGCTCGAGCCCAGAGCCACGGGCGTCGGGCATCCGCAGGGAGGCGGCGTCGACCCCGAGCGTCTCCACGATCGTGCGCGTGACAGCGTCGAGCGTCAGCGTGAGCGACAGGCTCTCCGAGAAAGCCCGCGAGATCTCGTAGAGCGCCTGCAGCCGCTTCGACGCCTCGCGCTCGGCCTCCAGCGCCTGGCGGCGCTCGTCGTCGGCGAGCTTCGTCTCCTCGTGCAGGCGCGCGTTCTGCACCGCGACCGCGAGCTGTGCAGCCAGCGCCAGCAGGAGCTGCTCCTCGTTCTCGCTCAGCTCGCGGCCCGCGCCCGGGTAGACGCAGAGCAGGCCGATCAGCTCGCCGCGGGCGCGCAGCGGGACCGCGACGGCGGCCTCGATCCCGAGCTCTGCGAGCACGTCCTGGACGCCGACCAGGCGTGGGTCGCTCGGCGCGTAGGCGATCCCGAGGAGACCGCGGCCGCGCGCCGGCCCTAGCAGCAGCTCGAGCAGGCGCTCGGCGACGCGTGCGTGCGGGCCGGTCAGCTCACGCTCGGCGGCGGGCTCGAGCCGGACGCCGTCCGCCGCGAGGTAGACCGCGAGCCGCTCGGCGCCGAGCAGCTCCGAGACGTGTCCCATCGCGGTCTCGAGCGTGTGTGCGAGGGAGAGCTGCGCGATCGCCTGGCCCACGATCGTCAAGAGGGCGCGCGTGCGCTCGAGCTCGAGCGAGAGCGTCCGGCGCCGCTCGCCGGCGCGAAGCGTGTGGGCGGCGCGCACGGCGAACGTGCCGAGCCGTTCGAGTAGCGGATCGCTCGGGTCGGGCTCCTCGTCGAACAGGAGCTGGAGCGCGCCCTGCGGCGGCTCGCCGAGCTGAAGCGTCACGATGGCGCCTCCATCGACGGACTCGACCCTGAGCGAGCCCGGAACCTCACGCGCCCGCTGCGCCGACTCGAGGGCCACGTCCGCGGCGAGCGCAGTGCCCGAGATCGCCGCGAGCACCGGGCCCCGCGCCTCGTAGCGCCACACCGCGCAGGCGCGGGCGCCCGCCGACTCGGCCGCGAGCGTCGCGACTTGATCGGCGGCGCGCGCCTCGTCGGAGCCCGCGGCGAGCGCGTCGCCGGCAAGCGCGAGCAGGTCGGGCGCGACCGCCGCAGCAGCACCGCCGTCGCCGAAGGCGCGCCGCGCGAGCGCGATCTCGTCCGCCGCGGCGAGAGCCAGGCGGCGCTCGCGCTCGTCGAAGACCTGGCGGCCCCGCACGAGCTCGAGCGAGCCGACCACGGCGTTCCCGTCGCGCACAGGCAGCTGCAGGATCCCCTGCGCGGCGAGCTCCTGCGTCACCCGACGCAGCGGCGGCGGCAGGGACTCGGGAGCGTCGTGCTCCTCGGCGGGGATCTGCGGAGCGGCGACGCGCGTGCCCTCGAGCTCGGCCCGCAGCGCCGGCGACTCGGCGTGCACCGCCCGCGCCGTCGCGCAACCGGACTCGTCGACGAGCCGCACGACCACGACGTCGGCGCCGGTCACGTCCGCCGCGCGCGCGACGACCGCCTCGAGCACGCCGTCGAGCCCCGTCACACCGCGTGTGTCCCTGACCACAGCCATCTCGTCCGCCCCGAGCAAGTATGGCTGGCCTACTAGACTCCCGGTGTGGCCCTGCCCGAGCGACAGCACGTCGAGGAGGACCTGCTCGACCCGACGGCGATCCAGCGGAACTACCGCCGCCAGCGCATCAAGCGTCGGGCCCGCGAGGACCGGGCGCGCGAGAAGAACCTCGCCGGCCTACGGTTCTGGCTCGCCGTCACGGCCGTGCTCGCGACGAGCATCGGCCTGGCGATCGTGATCTGGAACCAGATCCAGCGCCTGTTCGGGCTCTAGCGCCCGACCCGTCGCCATTCGACCGCCGGGTCGCCCATACTTGCGGCCATGCAGACGCCCGAGTCGTTCCCACCCGCCGAGCAGGAGCCCCTCTACGAGGCCGAAGAGGAGGTGTACGTCCGCCCGGCGACCGGCTTCTGGTCGATCGGCGGCCGGCTCACCTGGATCGCTGGGCTCGTCCTCACGATCTCGGCGTTCACCGATTGGTACGCGGGCCCGAACACGACCGGCCCGACGCTGGCCGTGATCGCCTGGCACACCGGCGTGCTCGGCAAGCTTGTCTTCGTGGTGGGCCTCGTCCTGCTCGCGATCGCCGTGCTTCGTGAGTTTGGCTTCGAGCTGCCGCCGTCGGTGCCGGAGAGCCTCGTCGTGATCGCGCTCGGCTCGCTGGCCACGATCTTCGTCCTGATCCGGCTGATCTCGATCCCGGACTCGATCCCGCCGCCGGCCGGCCGCGGGATCGGCATCTGGATCAGCCTGCTGGCCTCGCTGGCCGTGATCGTGGCCGGCTTGCTGCGAGCTTCAGAAGAGCTGTAGCGACAAACGAGATCAGGTCGGCAGGAGCTGTTTCGTCTGCGCGATCAGCTCACTGGGGTCGAACGGCTTGCCGATGAACCCCTGCGCCCCGCGCTCGGCCGCCTCGTCCGCGGCACGCTCGTCGACCTTGCCGCTGAACATGACGACCGGGACGGCGCCAACGCCGTGGCTGTCGTGTACGTGCTGCAGCATCTCCCAGCCGTCGACCCTCGGCATCATCACGTCGAGGAGGATCAGGTCCGGGCGGGACTCGTCGAGCACCCGCATCCCTTCCTCTGCGCTCCCGGCTTCGCGGACGGTGTAGCCCTCCAGCTCGAGGTTGACGCGCACGTACTCGCGCAGGCGGTCGTCGTCGTCGACGACCAGCACGACCGGGCCTCTACGCGCCTCCGGGCCCGAGTGCTCGAGAAACGCGTCGAGGTCGACGCGCCGGTAGCGACGGTGCCGCCCGGGCGTCTTGTAGACGCGCACGCGGCCGTTGTCCGACCACTTGCGGATCGTGCTTTGCGCAACGCCGAGATAGCGTGCAGCCTGGCCCAGCGTGAGCCATTCGGGCTCCAGCGCCACGTCGCGGTCCCTCGCATTGCGAGCCATCCCGCGGCGAATCTACCCAAACCTCTCGAACCGAACACACCGCCGCTCAAGGAGCGGTCACGGTCACTGTCGCTGCGGGCTGCTGCAGCGTGAACGTCCGGTCCTGCGTGATGGTCGAAACCGGCTTCGGATTGTCCTCGAGCGCCTCTCCGAGCGCGATCCCGAAGGCGAAGACCAGCACGAACATCGCCCCCCAGACGAGACGCCGACGGACGGGGTTGGGCCGCTTGCGCCTGCGTTCGTATGTGCTCACGGCCGGTAGTCGACCGCGCCGCGGGAGTAGAGATGGAAGGCTGCGTCCTGCACCGTCGTCGTGCGGGCCGGCCAGCCGGGCGCCGGCTCGGCCTCCTGCAGCGCCGCCTGCACCCAGCGGTCGGAGTCGCCGTAGGCCGACGCGAGCTCGCCGAGCGTGAAGGTCTGGCCGACGCGTCGGCGAAGGTGCTCGAGCACGACGCCGACCTCGTCGAGCAGACGCGCGTGGAGCTGGCGGTCGGACGCAGCCGCCTGAAGGCGGCGGTTGCCGTCCTCCCACTCGCCGCGCGTCATCTCGAGGCTCCCCTCCACGGAAGGCGATGCTAGACGGAGCAGCAGCGGTCGGGCCAGAGCGGCTCGATCTCGGCCAGGATCCGCCCGCCGAGCTCGTAGCCCGGCCGCGCGAGTGCGAACGCCGCGTGCGCGTGCAGGCACTTGAGGCCGCCGGTGCGCGTCTGGCCGCCGATCCCGCCGGGGAGCGCCGGCCGCAGGCGGCGCTGCTCCTCATGGCCGTGTTCGAGGCTCTCCCGCAGGTGCTCGTCCTCGTGCGCGGCGCGGCCCCAGCGCTCGACGCCGCCGTCCGCCTCCACCCGGGCGATCGCGGCCGCGAGGTGCCGACATGTGACCCAGTACATCGTCGGGAACGGCTCGCCGCTCTCGTCGAACGGCGCCTGCTCGGTTACCGCGGGCCGGCCGAACGGGCAGCGGACGGCCACGCGCCGGAACGCGCGCGGACGCCGGCCGAGCTGGCGCTCCACGATGCCGAGATCATCCTCCACCTCTGTCGATCGTAGCCCTCGTCTTGCTATGCACCCAGCCGGAGATGCCCTTGACGATGTAGAGACGCTCGCCCGGGCGCACGTAGCCGAGCAGGCGCGCCTGCTCGACCAGCGCCTCGCCGGTGCTCGACTGGGCCAGCCGGTGCTGGAGCTGGCGCTTCTCGGCCTTCAGCGCCTGCACGTCGGCGGCACGGCTCGAGAGCTCGTGCTTGGTGTCGATGTAGCTCCGCAGCGGGCGCGCGTACAGCAGGCCGACGAGCACGATCGCGGCGAGGCCGATCCAGCGCATGACGTAGCGCGAGCGCGGCGGCTTGCGGGAACGCTTGGACACGCGGCGCGTTTCGCCGCGCACGCAGGCGATCCTCTAGACGAGGTCGACCTTGATCAGGTTGGTCGTGCCGGGGAAGTTCACATGCGTCCCAGCCGCGATCACGACGCGGCCGCCCTCCTCGACCAGGCCCGACTGGCGCGCGGCCTGGAGCGCCCGCTCGAGGAGCTCGTCGAAGTTCTCCGCCTCCGGAATCAGCACCGGCGTCACGCCCCACTCGAGCGCCAGCTGCCGCATGACGTAATCGTGATGGGTCAGCGCGAGGATCGGACGGCGCGGGCGCAGCCGCGCGACCGCCGACGCCGTGCGGCCCGAGTACGTCGGCACGAGGATCGCGTTCGCGCGCAGCGCCTCCGCCAGGTCGCAGGCCGCGTTCGACATCGCCTGGCCGACGGTCGGCTCGTCGCCGACCTCCGGCAGCTGGTGCCGGTAGCCGAGGCTCGGCTCGACCGCCCGCGCGATCCGGTCCATGTACGCGACCGACTCGACGGGGTACTCGCCCATCGCGGTCTCGCCCGAGAGCATCAGCGCCGAGCTGCCGTCGAGCACGGCGTTGGCGACGTCGCTCGCCTCGGCGCGCGTCGGCTCGGCCTGGTGCACCATCGACTCGAGCATCTGCGTCGCCGTGATGACCGGCTTCCCGCGCTCCAGCGCGGCGGTGATGATCCGCTTCTGCAGCAGCGGCACGAGCGCCGGGCCGATCTCGACGCCGAGGTCGCCGCGGGCGACCATCACCACGTCGGTCTCGCCGAGGATCTCATCGAGCGCGTCCACGGCCTCGGACTTCTCGATCTTGGCGATCACGCGCGCGTGCGAGCCCGCTTGCTCGATCAGCTCGCGCAGGTCGCGCACGTCGGCGGCCGAGCGGACGAACGAGAGCGCGACGAAGTCGACGCCGAGGTCGAGCGCGAGCTCGAGGTCGTCCATGTCCTTGCGTGTGATCGACGGGATCGGAATCGGGACGCCGGGCAAGTTCACGCCCTTGTGCGAGGTGACGACGCCGCCCTGGACGACGGTGCACTGCGCGCGCCCGGCCACGACGGTGTCGACGTGGAGGCGCACGAGGCCGTCGTCGATCAGCACGTCGTGACCCGGCTGGAGGACCTCGCTGATCACCGACGGGCTGACGGGCAGCTCGCCGTTCGTGCAGTCGTCCGCGGGGCCGACGACGATCGGCTCGCCGCGTCGCAGCGAGAACGGCTCCTCCAGATCGCCGACGCGCAGCTTCGGCCCCTGCAAGTCGGCGATCAGCGCGATCGGCCTGCCGACCTCGCGCTCGGTTGCGCGGACCAGGCGCGCCCACTCGCGGTGCTGGTCGTGCGTGCCGTGCGAGAGGTTCAGCCGAGCTGCGTCCGCGCCCGCTCGGACGAGCTGCGCGAGCCGCTCCGGCGTCGAGCACGCCGGGCCGATCGTCGCAACGATCTTCGTCCGTCGAGGGACAGCGGCGGCCACGCCGTCAGCCTAGCGAGCGCCTCAGCGAACGAAGCGCGGAAACGCGTCCCAGCCGGGGTAGACCGCGCGCCCGCCCAGCTCCTCCTCGATGCGGAGCAGCTGGTTGTACTTCGCGACGCGGTCGGTGCGTGACATCGAGCCCGTCTTGATCTGGCCGCAGCCGGTCGCCACGGCGAGGTCGGCGATCGTCGTGTCTTCCGTCTCGCCGGAACGATGGGACATCACGCAGGCGTAGCCGGCCTCGCGCGCCAGCGCCATCGTGTCGAGCGTCTCGGTGAGCGTCCCGATCTGGTTGACCTTGATCAGGATCGCGTTCCCGACGTTCTCCATGATCCCGCGCCGCAGCCGCTCGGGGTTGGTGACGAAGATGTCGTCGCCGACGAGCTGGACGCTCGAGCCCGCGACCTCGGTCAGCGTGCGCCACGAGAGCCAGTCGTCCTCGGCGAGGCCGTCCTCGACGGAGACGATGGGGTAGCGCTCGACAAGGCCGGCGACGTACTGGACCATTCCGTCGCCCGGCTCCTCGCGGCCCTCGAAGCGGTAGTGCCCGTCCGTGTACAGCTCCGTTCCCGCCGGGTCGAGCGCGATCGCCACGCGCTCGCGGTGGCCCGCGCGCTCGGCGGCCTCGAGCACGGCGTCGATCGCCTCCTCGCTCGAGCCGAGGTCGGGCGCGAAGCCGCCCTCGTCGCCGACCGCGGTCGAGAACCCGCGCTCGTGGAGCAGCGCGCGCAGCGTGTGGAAGACCTCGGCGCCGACGCGGAGCGCCTCGGAGAACGTGTCCGCGCCCGCAGGGACGAGCATGAACTCCTGCAGGTCGATCGAGTTCTGCGCGTGGGCGCCGCCGTTGATCACGTTCATCATCGGCACCGGCAGGGTCGCTGCGCCCTCGCCGCCGAGGTGCCGGTAGAGCGAGACGCCGGCATCGGCCGCAGCCGCCTTGGCGACGGCGAGCGAGACGCCGAGGATCGCGTTGGCGCCGAGCCGGCCCTTGTTCGGCGTGCCGTCGAGCTCGACCATCCGCTCGTCCACCGCGCGCTGGTCGCTCGCGTCGAGGCCCTGCGCGGCCTCCGCAAGCTCGCCGTTCACGTTGCCGACGGCGCGAGTGACGCCCTTGCCGCCCCACTCGCTGCCGCCGTCGTGCAGCTCGAGCGCTTCGTGCACGCCCGTCGACGCGCCCGACGGAACGGCTGCGCGGCCGAAAGCGCCGGACGCGAGGCGCACGTCCACCTCGACCGTCGGGTTGCCGCGCGAGTCGAGGATCTGCCGTCCGTGGACCTCTGCGATGGCGGTCATACGCCTGCCTCCTTGGCGAGATCGAAGTAGCGGTCCTGCTCGTCGAGCTGGAGCTCGGTCCAGCGCTTGCCCTCGTCGGCCGCGAGCCGCTCGGCACACTCCACCCGGGCAACGAACCGGTCGCTCGCGGCCCGCAGCGCAAGCTCGGGGTCGACGTTCAGCCGGCGCGCCACGTTGACCGCGGCGAAGAGCACGTCGCCGAGCTCCTCGAAGTGACGAGGGTCGGCCTCGGTCTCGGGCGCCGGCTCGCCGTCGATCTCCGCCTTCAGCTCGCGCAGCTCGTCGTCGAGGTCGGCGAGCGCGCCGTCGACATCGGGGTACTCGAACCCGACCGCCCGCGCGCGGCGCTGCACCTTGCGGGCGAGGAGCAGAGCTGGTAGCGACTCGGGCACGTCGTGGAAGACGCCCTCGCGCTCCTCCTGCTCGCGCTTGATCCGCTCCCAGTTCTCGCGGACGCGGCCGGCGGTGCGCGCCTCGGTATCGCCGAAGACGTGCGGGTGGCGCCGCACGAGCTTCTCGTGCACCGCCCGCGCCACCGCCTCGAGGTCGCCCGCACCCTGCTCCTGGAGCAGCAGCGAGAGGAAGTAGACCTGGAAGAGCAGGTCGCCGAGCTCGTCGAGCAGCTTGGCCGGATCGCCGGCGACCGCCGCGTCCGCGACCTCGTAGGCCTCCTCGACGGTGTGCGGGACGATCGTCCTGGCCGTTTGCTCCCTGTCCCAGGGACAGTCCCTGCGCAGCCGCTCGGTCAGCTCCTGCAGCTCGAGCAGCGCGTCGGCTAAAGCCAACGGTCTACGAGGGGTTGACGGAACGTTGCTCGTCGCCGGGGCGCGCTGGTCGTTCCGAGGCAAGGACGCAGGGAGCGTTCGTACCTGGAAGGTACGGGCGCGACTGAGAACGCAGCATCGGGGCGAGCGGCGAGTTCCGGCGACTCAGACGGCGTTGCGTCAAGCCCTCGGCACCTAGCCGGTGGTGGTCGCGCCGGTCGTCGTCGACGACTGCTTGCACGGGTCCTGGCCCGGCGGCGGCGCGTAGCCATTGGCGTAGCCGATCGTCTTGCAGTAGTGCTTCTTCATCCCGTTCAGCCAGTCGTTCATCTTCGTCTGCTTGTCCTGGGACAGCAGCTGCTGGCGGATGGCCTCCTTCACCTGCGAGAGCGGCGTCGGCTTCGCGGGCGTGCCGGGCTTGACCGGCCCGAGCGCCTCGATGATGTGCCAGCCGAACTGCGAGTGCACCGGCTTCGAGATGACGTTGGTCTTGATCGAGAACGCGACGTCCTCGAACGGCTTCACCAGGCGGCCCTTGACCGCGGTCCCCGGAGGCAGCTGGCCGCCGTTCTGCGCGGACGAGGTGTCGGTCGAGTACTTCTTGGCGAGCGCCGCGAACTTGCCCGGGTTCTTCTGGAGCTGCGTGTAGAGCTTGTCCGCCTGCGCCTTCGTCTTGACGAGAATGTGGCGCACATCGCGGCTCGGCGGCTGCGCGGGCGTCTCGTACTGCTTCTTGTTCTTGTTGTAGTAGGACGTGATGTCGCTGTCGCTGACCTTGACGTCCTTGGTGACGTTGTTGAAGACCTTCTCGCGGATCAGCTGCTGCTTGATCCCGGAGCGGACCTGCTCGTCGGTGAAGCCCTGCTGCTTCAGCGCCTGTTGGTAGCGCTTGTCCATCTGCGCCTGCGTCGCCTGCTTCTGGCCCGCCGGGTTGCCGTAGTACTGCTTCTTGATCTGCTCGAGGCGCGCCTCGACGTCCTTGTCGCTGATCGAGACGCCGAGCTGCTTCGCCTCCTGCTCGTACTCGCTGCTCTGGATCAGGAACTGCGTCGCGTTCGTCTTCAGGTTCGCGAGGTCGACCGAGCCGGGCGCCGGGAACTTGCGGTGCGTCGCCGTGAAGTTGTTCTTCGTCTGGTCGATCAGCGCGTTCCACTCGGCCTGCGTGATGTGGCCGTCGCCGACGACGGCGACGTCGTTGCCCGAGACGCTCTGCGCGCTGCTCCCGCCACAGGCGGCAACGAGCAGCGCGAACGCCAGACAAACCCCGATAACTCCGATCCGTTTCATGGAAAAAGCGCCAGCAGCAGGGATTTTCCTCACGCTGCCCGGCGCGCGTCGAGTATAGCATCGACTAGCCGCACCGCTGCCTTGAATTCATAAGATCTCAATGAAATTTCGCGGCGGGCGCTCGCGTAGACCGCCGTGTCGAGCTCCGACCGCAGCGCGCGTAGCTCACCCGAGCCGAGCAGGAGCGGCCCGACGGTCGTCCGGCCGCCGCGGAAGACGAGGTAGTCGGCGCCGGCCTGCGCCAGCTTCAGCTTCGCCTCCTGGATCGAGAACAGGTTCTCGACCGGCTCGGGCAGCGGCCCGTAGCGGTCCTCGGTCGCCGCCCGCAGCTCGCGCAGCTCGTCCTCGGTCTCGGTCAGCGCGAGCCGCCGGTGGAGGTCGATCTTCAGCGCCTCGGCCTCGATGTACGGCGCCGGCACGTAGGCGTCGACGCTCGCCTCGACGCGGACCGGCCGCGCCGCCGGCCGCCGCTCGCCGCTGAGCTCGGCAACCGCCTCGG
This sequence comes from uncultured Actinomycetes bacterium, assembly GCA_963765785.1. Classification (GTDB taxonomy): domain Bacteria; phylum Actinomycetota; class Thermoleophilia; order Gaiellales; family Gaiellaceae; genus AC-32. The sequence goes on along the minus strand of CAVXXW010000009.1, from coordinate 62,783 downwards.
CCAGCAGCTCGACGTAGAGCTCGAAACCGAGCGCGGCGACATGCCCCGACTGCTCCGCCCCGAGCAGGTCGCCGGCACCGCGGATCTCGAGGTCGCGCATGGCGATCGCAAAGCCCGCGCCGAGCTCGGTGTGGTCGGCCAGCGTCGCCAGCCGCGCCCGCGCCTCCGGCGTCAGCTCCCGCGAGTCTGGGTAGAAGAGGTAGGCGTGGGCGAGGACGTCCGAGCGGCCCACACGCCCGCGGATCTGGTAGAGCTGGGCGAGCCCGAGCGCGTCCGCGCGCTCGACGATCAGCGTGTTCGCCTGCGGGATATCGAGGCCCGACTCGATGATCGTGGTCGAGACGAGCACATCCGCGTCGCCTCGCAGGAACGCGTGCATCTTCTCCTCGAGCTCGCGCTCGCGCATCTGGCCGTGGGCGACCAGCACGCGCAGCGTCGGAGAGAGCTGGGCGATCTTCTCCGCCGCCTCGTCGATCGTCTCGACCCGGTTGTGCAGGTAGAAGCTCTGGCCCTCCCGCGCGAGCTCGCGCTCGAGCGCCTGCTTGACGAGCTCGTCGTCGTACTCGCCGACGTACGTGCGGATCGGCCGCCGGCCTTCCGGCGGCGTCTCGATCACCGAGATGTCGCGCAGGCCCGAGAGCGACATGTGCAGCGTGCGCGGGATCGGCGTTGCGCTCAGCGAGAGCACGTCAACCTCGAGCCGCAGGGCGCGCAGCAACTCCTTCTGCGCCACGCCGAAGCGCTGCTCCTCGTCGACGATCACGAGGCCGAGCTCCTTCGGGATCACGTCGCGGCTCAGCACGCGGTGCGTGCCGATGAGGACGTCGACCTTGCCGGCGGCGAAGTCGGCGACGACCTGCTTCTGCTCCTTCGGGCTGCGGAAGCGGGAGATCATCTCGACGCGCACCGGGAAGTCGCGGTAGCGCTCGCGGAAGGTGTTCCAGTGCTGCTCGGCGAGCACGGTCGTCGGGACGAGCATTAGCGTCTGCTTGCCGTTGACCGCGACCGCGAAGGCCGCGCGCACGGCGACCTCCGTCTTGCCGAAGCCGACGTCGCCGCAGACCAGCCGGTCCATCGGCCGCGGCGCCTCGAGGTCCTCCTTGACGGCCTCGATCGCGGTGCGCTGGTCCTCGGTCTCGCGGTAGGGGAACTCCGACTCGAGCCGCTCGAGCCACTCGTTCTCGAGCTCGAAGGCAACGCCGGGCGCCTGCTGCCTCCGCGCGTACAGCGCAAGCAGCTCGCCGGCGAGCTCGCGCAGGCTCGTGCGCGCTCGGCTCTTCAGGTTCTGCCACGCCTTGCCGCCGAGCTTGCTCAGAGCGGGCGCGGACGCGTCCGCGCCGATGTACTTCGAGACCTTGCCGATCTGCTCGTGCGGGACGTAGAGCCGGTCGTCGCCGCGAAAGCCGAGGAAGAGGTAGTCGCGGGTGACGTCCGCGACCGTCTTCGTCTCGAAGCCGAGCAGCTTCCCGATGCCGTGGTCCTCGTGGACGACGAAGTCGCCTGTGCGGAGGTCGGCGAAGCTCTGCAACGCGCGGCCGGGCGGCGCGGCGCGCGTGCGGGCGCGCTTGCGGAAGACCTGCGTGTCGGGCAGGAGCACGAGCCCGAGGTCGCGCCAGACGAAGCCGCGGCGCGCGGGCGAGACAGCGAACAGCAGCTCCGGCTCGTCCGGGAAGCGCTCGCCCGGCTCGAGCAGGCGCGCCTCGACGCGGCGGAGCAGGTTCATCGTGCGCAGCGCCTCGCCGCGATGCGGGAACGCGACGACGACCCGGTTGCCGGCGCGGACGAACGCGGCGAGCTCGTTCTCGGCCTCGGCGAGGCCACGAGCCGCGATCGCCGGCCGCTGCGCCTCGAACGAGTGCGCCTGCCCGCGCGGGAACGGCTCCAGCTCGGCGGCGCCGCCGAGGTCGAGCTCCGCCTCGTACTCGGCGAGCGCCTCGCGCACCTCGTCCGGCTCCCAGACGAGATCCGGCGCGCGGTCGAGCACGGGCACCAGGTCGCCCGGAACCTCACCGGACTGTCCCTGGGACTCGTCCGAAAGGGACGGTTCGACCAGGTCGAGCCGCCGCTCGGCCGCGGGGTAGACGACCGCACCGTCGACCTCGTGCAGCGCCCGCTGCGTGAACGCCGAGAAGGCACGGACGGCTTCGATTTCGTCGCCGAAGAACTCGACGCGCAGCGGCTCGCGGCCGGTGGTCGGGAAGACGTCGATCAGGCCGCCGCGGACGGCGAACTGTCCGCGCTCTTGGACGCGGTCGACGCGCTCGTGGCCGGCAAGCGCTAGCAGCTCGGCGAGAGCCTCGAGCCCCGGCGCCTCGCCCGCCGCGAGCGCGATCGGCGCCGGGCGCGCCTCCGTCGGCGGCAGCGGCTCGGCGAGCGCGGCCGCCGACGCGCAGACGAGGCCGCCCGCGGCAAGCACGTCCAGCGCCCGCGCCCGCTCGCCGACCAGGTGCGGCGGCGGCTCGAGCCCGGAGCCCCAGCGAACGCCGCGGCTCGGGAGCAGCGCGACTGCATCTTCCCCCAGGAACCAGCGCGCGCTTTCGGCCGCATCACGAGCGTCGGCGTCGTCCGGCAGCACGACGACGAGTGCCCGCCCTAGCCGTTCATGAAGCGCCGAGAGCAGCAGCGGCAGCGCCGGCTCCGACACGCGCGCGGATACCGGAGTCCGTAGGACATCGGCATAGGCGCCGAGGCGTTCGTCGGCGAGCAGCTGCTCGACGAGCGGGTGGAGCACAGGTCGGGTGGTCTCGCGCAGGTCCATGACGAACGACGGAACCCTGGGTTCCGCGCGTCAATCGTAGCCCGCGTGGGATGATCGACACACGTGGCGAGGACCTGGATCGGGGCGTATACGGCCGCGTTGCTGGTGCCCGCCCTCGCCGCCTGCGGCGGGAGCGGAACGCACGTCGTCAAGCCCGCGGAGCGCCACCTCGTCTACGTCGCCGGCGACGACCCCGCGCACGCGGCGGTCTGGCTCGCGAACGTCGACGGCTCCCACGCACGCCGGCTCAGCCGCGGTACGTTGGCGGCGCTCTCGCCGGACGGCCGCTCGGTCGCCGTCCTGCGCCGGAACGGCATCTACCTGCTCTCCACGGACGGCCCGCAAGTCCGACACCTCACCTCCGAGCGCCTGCACCCGCAGGCGTGGTCGCCGGACGGCACGACGCTGTTCGCGACCCGGCCGGCACCGCTGTCCGTGCTCGAGCTCGACGCCGTCGACAAGGCGTCGGGGAAGGTCCGCATCGTCGCGAGCGGCTCCCTGTACGGCTTCAGCTTTTCACCCGACGGCGGCAAGCTCGTCTACTCGAAGGCCCCCGTCGCGACCGGCCAGGGCCTCTGCGGCGACCAGTTCGACCTCTACGTGACGAAGGTCTCGGGCGGGAAGTCGTCGCGGCTCACGCACGACGGCCTGAGCGCATTCCCGGTCTGGGGCCCGGCCGGGATCGCGTTCGCCCGCTTCCCCGAGGGAACCGACCTGCAGGATTGCTCAGCCCCCGGCATCTGGACGGTGAAGGACGACGGCTCGGACCCGAAGGTCGTGATCGCCCGGGCGCCGGTCGACCTGTCGTCGGACGGCCTCTTCGGGCTGCAGCCGCTCGCGTGGCTCGACGACTCGCACATCCTGGCCGGGATCCGCACCAACGCCGGCACGCTCGGCGCGGTCGTGAACACGCAGAACGGGAAGCTGCGGCCGATCGGCGACTTCGCCGACGCGGTCTCGAGCGACCACCGCTACGTCGTGGGGGGAGGCGGCGACGACCAGATCGTGCACCTCGCGATCACGCGGCTCTCGGACCACCACCGCGTCTTCCGCAAGGTCAGCGCCTGCTGCCCGAGCTGGAACCGATAGAGGGCCTGACCGTGACAGTCCACGCCCTCGGGGCGTGATGGTCGTGCCGAGGCAAGGACGCGGGGAGCGTTCGTACCTGGAAGGTACGGGCGCGACCGAGGACGCAGTATCGGCGCGTCCAGCGGGTCCCGAGAGCCTCGTGACTGTTGCGGTCAAGCCCTCTTAGTTGAACTTCTGCTGAGCCGCCTCTAGGCCATTCGCGACGATCGCTTCGACGGCGTCCGCCGATCGCGTGACCAGCGCCTCCGCGTCCTCTTCCGGCGCAAACGGCGAGAGCACCCAGTCGGCCACGGAGCGCGGGTCGCCGCGGCCCGGACGGCCGACGCCGATGCGCAGCCGCGGGAACTCTTGCGAGCCGAGGTGCTGCGCGAGCGAGCGCAGGCCGTTGTGCCCCGCGAGGCCTCCGCCGCTCCGCGCCTGCAGCCGCCCGGTCTCGAGGTCGACGTCGTCGTGGAGGACGAGCACCTGCTCCGGCTCGACCTTGAAGAAGCGCACCGCCGCGCCGACCGAGCGGCCGGACTCGTTCATGTAGGTCTCCGGCTTCAGCAGCGCGAGCTTCGCGTCGCCGAGCCGCACCTCGGCGAGCGAGCCCGAGAACTTCGAGCGCCACGAGCCGCTGTGGCGCCGCGCGAGCTCGTCGAGCACGAGCCAGCCGGCGTTGTGGCGCGTCCGCTCGTACTCGCGGCCCGGGTTGCCGAGGCCCACGACGAGCAGGTCCAGCGTCGAGGCGCGCTCGCCCCGACGAAAGAGGCGCACCTACTCCTCGCTGGTCTCTTCTTCGGCGGGCGCCTCGGCCTCGCCCTCAGCCGCGGCTTCCTCGCCTTCGGCAGCCGCCTCGCCCTCAGGCAGCTCGCCCTCCTCGAGCTCCTCGCCCTCTTCGGGTTCGGGCTCGACGATTCGCGTCGGCATGGTCACCGTCGCGAGTACCGTCTCCTCGGGATCGTCGAGGTACTTGACGCCTTCCTCGGTCGGCAGGTCGGCGAGGCGCAGCGTGTCGCCGATCGCCATCCCGCTCACGTCGAGCTCGAGATGCTCGGGAATCTCCATCGGCAGCGCCTCGACCGTCACCTCGCGGTTGACCTGCGAGAGCACGCCGCCCTCGGTCACGCCGACCGGCTCGCCGATCAGCTCCACCACGACACGCGCCTGGATCGGCTGGTCGAGGCGGACCTCCTGCAGGTCGAGGTGGATGATCCCGCCCTTGACCGGGTGCTGCTGGTACTCCTTGAGGATCGACGGGTGCGTGGTCTTCTGGCCCGCGAGCGTGACGTCGAGGATCGCGTGCAGGCCCTGGCCGCCGGTCAGGACCCGCCGTAGCTCACGCTCCTCGATGGAAATCGGGTGCGGCGTCTTGCCGCGGCCGTAGAGGACGCCTGGAATCAGCCCTTGCTTGCGCAGGCGGCGGGACTCCGCGGAGCCGCGGCTCTCGCGCTCCTGGACGGTCAGCTTGACTCGTTCTCCGGCCATCGGCGGCGCAGTGTACCTACGGCTGCGCGAGTACCTCCTCGAGCGCCGTGGTAGCCAGCGCGACCGTCGCAATCGCGGACGCGCCGATCACCTGCTCGTGCCGTTCGGTCAGCGGCAGCGCGTCGAGCGTGCGGTCGAGGTGGTCGCGGTGGCCGGGATCGAGCTCGCCGTGCTCGGCGAACGTCCGGAAGGCCTTCCGCGGGAACCCGGTTCGCGCGACCAGCGTCTCGATCAGCTCCTCCGTCGGCGGGTAGCCCTCCATCACGCCGGCGTAGCCGAGGAACGCGACCGGATCGTGGTGGAGGATCCAGTAGTACTGCGCCCCGACGAGGCTCGCGACCGCCGGCGACGGCATGCGGTCGAGCACCTGCCGGCGCTCGAGCCCGAGCAGCTCCAGGTCGTCGAGCAGCGTCTCGTCGTGGCCGAGCTCCTCGTCCACGTGCAGCTCGAGGTACGCCGCGAGCTCGCGCTCGCCCACCTCCCGCGCGCGCTCGAGCGCGACCCGCGTCAGCGGAACCGTCGCCCGGATGATCTGGTGCTGGACGACGAGGTATTCTGGCCAGAGCTCGCGCAGGCGCGGATCCTCCACCAGGTGCGTGCAGGCCTCGGAGTACGGGCCGATGACGAGCTCGAGCTTGCGCCGGAAGCGGGCGCTGGCGGTCAGTGGAGCGCGAACGTCTTCAGGCTCGGCTCGCAGTCGCCGAGGGCGACGCCGACCTTCTCGAGTACCGCGATCTCCTCGGGCGTGAGGTTGACGATCACCTCGTACGCCCGCTCGGGCAGGTCGTCGAGCGCTCGGTGCGCGAAGTACTGCGCGACGTGATCCGGGATGTGGCGGCGGCTGTGGCCCTCGCCCTTGGACTCCTGCATCAGGCTCCCTTCCGGTCGACGGGCCGGAATATCCAGGCCGGTCGCGGCGGTGTCAAGCCGAGAGCTCCCGCGCCCGTGCGAGCGACGGGAGGTTCCCCTTCCGCTCGAAGCGCTCGGCGGCTTCGCGCGCCGCCGACTTCGCCTCGTCCTTGCGGCCGGCGAGCGCGAGCACCTCGGCGAGGTCGAGGAGCGCGTTTCCGTGGTCGTTGAGCAGGTCGGTCCGCCCGGCGATCGCCACCGCCTCGCGCGCCGCAGCCTCGGCCGCGTCGGCCTCGCCGCGTCGTGCGAGCACCTTGGCGCGGGCACACCGCCAGAGCACCTGCGAGAAGACGTCCTCCTCGGCCGCGGTCTCCTCGCACACCCGGCTGAAGTGGTCGGCTTCGTCCTCCTCGCCGAGCGCGCAGAGCGCCTGCGCGAGCAGGCCCGCGATCGTCGAGCGGAAGCTGCGCTCGCCCATGGCCTGCAGCGCCTCGTAGCTCTCTTGCAGCGTCGCCGCCGCGGCGGCGGGGTCGCCCCCGAGCATCTCGACTAAGAACGCCTCCTGCCCCGTGACGGCGGCCCACACCGGCAGGCCGAGCTCGTCGAGCGCACGCCTGCCGGCGACCAGCAGCTCCCGGGCCGTCGCGAAGTTGCAACGCATCGCCTCCAGTACGGCCCTCGCGCAGCTGCAGAACGCCTCCGTTGCCGGCTCGCCGACCGCCGCCTCCGCGAACTCCTTGCAGCGCGCGATCCCCTCCTCCACGGGCAGCGGCCCGAAGATCGCGCTGGTCAGGAGCCAGCTGACGCTCTCCGTCTTCTCGGCGGCGAAGCCTCCACGCTCGGCGAAGCGGAGCGCCTCGCGCCAGGCGCGCTCGCCCGCGCCGAGGCGCCCGAGCACGCTGCCGTCGAGCCGCCCCTGCAGGTTCCAGGCCTGCGCCAGGCTGTAGGGGTCGCCGAGCTCCTCGCAGGCCCGAAGCGCCTCGCGGATGTCGTCCTCGAGCCCGTCGCCCTGCCCGCGCAGGATGCGGAGCGTGCAGAAGCCGAGCAGCGCGCGCGCCGGCCGTCGCCCGACGAGCGCGAGGGCGTTCTCGAGCACGGTCGTCCCCTCGGCGATGTGCCCGCGGGTCGCCCAGAAGCCCCAGAGGGCGGTCGCCAGCCTCAGGAGCAACTCGTTATCGCCCGTCTCCTCGCCGAGGTCGACCGCGGCTCGAAGGTTCGCGTTGTCGGCGTCGAGCAGGTCGAAGAGCGCCGCCTGGTCGCCCGTCCGCGACGCGAGGTCGACATGCTCGGCGAGCGCGAGGAACCACCCGGCATGGGCGCGCCGCGCCTCAGCCAGGGTCCCCACCTCGTCGAGCAGCCCGAGCGCGAACTCGCGAATCGTCTCGAGCATCCAAAAGCGCGGCTCGCCGTCGGGATCCGGCCGCTGGCGCAGCAGGCTTTTCTCGACGAGCGACTGCAGCCCGTCGAGGACGTCGATCTCGATCGCCTCGCAGAGCGCCTCCGCGGCGTCGAGCTTGGAGCCGCCGACGAACACGCCGAGCCGGGCGAACAGATCCCGCTCGGCCTGGGGCAGCAGCTCGTAGCTCCAGTCGATCGTGGCGCGCAGCGTGCGCTGGCGCTCGTCGAGATCCTGGGCGCCGCCGGTGAGGAGCTTGAGCCGTTGGTCGAGGCGCCGCAGCAGCGCCGGCGGCGGCAGGCTGCGAATGCGTGTGGCAGCGAGCTCGATCGCGAGCGGCAGGCCGTCGAGCCGCCGGCAGATCCCGGACACGGCGTCCTCGTTCTCATCGGTCACGTCGAAGTCGAGTGCCGCGGCGTGCGCCCGCGCGGCGAAGAGGCGCACCGACTCGGCCAGCTCGAGCGGCGGCACCGGGTACGTCCTCTCGCCGGAGAGTCGCAGCGGCGTCCGGCTAGTGACCAGCAGCTTCAGCCGGGACGCGCTCGCACACAGCCCGGCGACGGCCGGTGCCGCTGCGAGCACCTGCTCGAAGTTGTCGAGCACGAGCAGCAGCTCCTTGTCGCCGAGGTAGCCGTCGAGTGTCTCTAGCACCGTCTCCCCCGGCTGCTCGCGCAGGCCGAGCGTCCGCGCGATCGTCGGCGCGACGAGCTCCCAGTCGCGCACGGGCGCGAGCGAGACGAAGAAGACACCGTCCGGGAACTCCTCGACCACGTCGGCGGCAAGCTGTAGAGCAAGCCTCGTCTTCCCCGTGCCGCCCGGCCCGGTCAGGGTCAGGACGCGCAGCCCGTTCGATAGCAGGGCCTCCGCCTCCTCGAGCTCGCGCTCGCGCCCGATCAGCTCGTTCGGCTGGACGGGCAGGTTCGTCGGCCGGTTGTCGAGCGTCTTCAGCGGCGGGAACGCCGTCGGGAGCCCGTCGACCTCGAGCTGGTAGAGCCGCTGCGGGTGCGAGAGGTCCTTGAGCCGATGCTCGCCGAGATCGCGGAGGCGGGAGCCGTCGTCCAGCAGTGCGCGCGTCGACTCGGATACCAGCACCTGCCCGCCGTGCCCGGCGGCCATCACGCGCGCGGCGTGGTGGACGTCGAGCCCGACGTAGCGGCCGTCGACGAGGCGCGGCTCGCCCGTGTGCAGACCCATGCGGACGCGCAGTTCCTCCTCGCCCGGCCACGGATGCCTGATGAGCGCGCGTTGTCCCGCCTCCGCTCCGGCAACGGCGTCACGCGCCGAGGCAAAGGCGACGAAGAACGCGTCGCCCTCGCTGTCGACGATCGTGCCGCTGTGGTGCTCGAACGCGTCGGTGAGCAGCCTTCGGTGCTCGGCGAGCAGGTTGGCATAGGCGTCGCCCACGCGCCGGAGCAGGCGCGTCGAGCCCTCGATGTCGGTGAAGAGCAGCGTGACCGTGCCGGTTGGGAGCTCGGCCATGGCTGTGAACTATCGCGCGTGGGGCTACTAGGCCGTCAGGTCGGCGGCCAGCTCGTCGAAGGCGGCGACGAACGCGTCGCAGTCCTCCTCGGAGTGCGCGACGGAGAGCGTCCACTCCTCCTCGCGCCCCGGCGTCATGTAGATGCCGCGGTTCATGTTGTAGAGCCACGCGAGGTCGGCCAGCTCGCCGTCCTGGTTCGCCTTGAACGACTCGTAGTCGACGACGGGCTCCGGCGAGAAGGTGACGCAGCCCTTGGCGCCCAGGCCGACGGCGTAGCCCGGGAGGTTGTGGCGCTCGATCACGTTCTGGCAGCCGCGTAGCAGCCGCTCCTCGCGCGTCTCGATCAGCTCGTAGGCCTCCGGGGTCAGCACCTCCATCAGGCTCGCGCGCGCGGCCGCCATCGCGAGCGGGTTCCCGTTGTACGTGCCGACCTGGTAGACGCTGCCGGCCTCGACGGTCTGGAACGCCTCCTCGGTGCCGCCGATCGCGCCGGTCGGCACGCCGCCGCCGAGCGCCTTTGCGAGCGTGACCATGTCGGGCTCGACTCCGAAGCGCTCGACCGCACCGCCGGCCGCGATGCAGAGGCCCGTCTTGACCTCGTCGAAGATCAGCAACACGCCGAGGCGCTTCGTCAGCTCGCGGACGGCCTCGAGGTAGCCCGGCTCGGGGAGGATCACCCCGAGGTTCATCATCGCCGGCTCCATGATCACGCAGGCCGGCGGGCGGCCTTCCTCGAATAGCCGCTCGATCCGACGCTCCATCGCGCCCGCGTCGTTGAACGGCACCGGGATCGTCATGTCGGCCACCGACTGCGGGATCCCGCCGCCGTAGGGGAGCGACTCGTAGCTGTCGCGGATGCCGATCCGGTGGTACGGGACGCCGATCGAGACCATCACGTAGTCGTGATGGCCATGGTAGGAGCCGAAGATCTTCACGATCGTGTCGCGGCCGGTGTGGGCGCGCGCGATGCGAATCGCGTCCATCGTCGCCTCCGAGCCGGAGTTGACGAACCGCCAGCGCGGCAGGCCCCATCGGCGCTGGAGCTCCTCGGCCACGACGATCGCATCCTCTGTCGGGGCCGCGAAGTGCGTGCCGAGCTCCATCCGCTCCTCGACCGCGCGCGTGATCGCCGGGTGAGCGTGGCCCTGCGGCATCGAGCCGAACGCGTTGTGGAAGTCGACGCGCTCCGCGCCGTCCACGTCCCAGACCCTGGAGCCGACGCCGCGCTCGAGGTAGATCGGCCACGGCTCGCGCGTCTGGTAGGCGGAGGCGACACCGCCGGCGAGCGCCTGCCGCGCGCGCTCGAACATCGCGCGCGACCCGGGCGTGGAGTCGTTGAGCCGCTGCTCCTCGCGTTCGGTCAGTTCCGCGATGCGCGCGCGGTCAAGCTCTGCGGTAGGAGCGACGGCCATGCGGCGCATTCTGCCTGACCGATCAGTCAATGCGAAGATGGCCGGGATGAGCGGACGCGACCTGCGGGCGCTGTTCGAGCCGCGGTCGGTGGCCGTCGTCGGCGCTTCCAACGACCCGGCCAAGTGGGGGCAGTGGCTGGCACGCGGGGCGCTCCTCGGGGAGCACCGGCGGCAGGTCTTCCTCGTCAACCGTGCGGGCGGCGAAGTGCTCGGGCGGCCGACACACCCATCGCTCGAGGCGCTGCCCGAGCCACCCGAGCTCGTCGTCCTGGCCGTGCCCGCGGCGGCGTTCGAGGAGACCGTCGAGGCGTCGCTCGAAGCTGGAGCGCGAGCGATCGTCGCGATCGCCGCCGGTCTCGGCGAAAGCTCCGAGGACGGACGGCTCCGCGAGCAGGCGGTGGTCGAGCGAGTCCGGGCCGCCGGCGCGGTCCTCCTCGGCCCCAACTGCATGGGCCTCTACGACGGCGCCGCGGAGCTCGACCTCGCGACGAGCGAATTCGAGCCCGGGCCGCTCGGCGTCGTCTCGCAGAGCGGCAATCTCGCGATCGAGCTCTCGCTGCTTGCGAAGGACGCCGGGCTCGGGATCTCGCGCTTCGTCTCGATCGGCAACCAGGCCGACCTCGAGGCGGCAGAGCTCGTCGAGGCGCTCGCGCTGCACGAGCCGACCCGGCTGATCGCGGTCTACCTGGAGGACTTCCGCGAGGGGCGGGCGTTCGCGCGCGCCGCCGCCGAGGCGGGCAAGCCGGTCGTGCTGCTCGCAGGCGGGCAGAGCTCGGCCGGTGTGCGCGCGGCGCAGTCGCACACTGGCGCGCTCGTGAGCGACTCGCTGGCCGTGGACGCCGCCTGCAGGGCCGCGGGGATCGTGCGCGTCGCGACCGTGCGTGAGCTCGTGGACGTGGCACAGCTTCTGCTCGCGCCCGACCGCCCGCGGGGGCGGCGCCTCGCGATCGTCTCCGACGGAGGCGGCTCGGCGGTGGTGGCGGCCGATCTCGCGAGCTCGACGGGGCTCGTGCTGCCTCGGCTCTCGGACGAGCTCTCGGCCGCGCTCGCCGCGGTGATGCCGGAGACCGCGACGACGACGAACCCGGTCGACTTCGGCGGCGCCGGCGAGCAGGACCTGCGCTCGTACGAGCGCGTGCCGAGGCTGCTGCTCGAGTCGGGCGAGGTCGACGCGCTGCTGCTGACTGGGTACCTCGGCGGGTACAGCGCCACCTCCGACGAGCTGCGCGAGCCCGAGACCGAGGCGGCACGAGGGCTCGCACGCGCGGCGGCCGAGGCGGGCCGACCCGCGGTCGTCCAGACGATGTACTGGCAGGAGGCGCCGGCCCTGGCGCTGCGGGAGTCCGGCGTGCCGGTCTTTCGCGAAATCGACAGCGCGATCCGCTCGCTGTCCCGAGCTGCGGCACGACCCTCCCCAACCGGTGTCCCAGCGCTGCCCGAGCCTGCAGAGCCGGTGCCGGCGCTGGGCTACCTGGAGAGCCGTCTGCTTCTCGCCAGCGGGGGAATCCCGTTCCCGATCGCGCTGAGGGCGGAGAACCCGCCTGAGGCGACGGCCGCCGCGGCCGAGCTCGGCTACCCGGTGGTGCTGAAGGCACTCGGCGCCGTGCACAAGTCGGACGCCGGCGGGGTCGTGCTCGGGATCGAGGACGATGAAGCGCTCCTCGCGGCGGTCGAGTCGGTCGACGCCGCTGCGTACTCGGTCGAGCATCAGGTGGACGGCTCACGCGGAGTCGAGCTGATCGTCGGCTGCCGGCGGGACGCCCGTTTCGGGCCGGTGCTGCTCGTCGGGCTCGGCGGCCTCTTCGCGGAGGTGCTGAAGGACGTGGCGGCCGCGCTCGCGCCTGCGACGCCCGAGCTCGTCGAGGAGCTCCTGCTGGGGTTACGCGGCGCCCCGCTGCTGACGGGTGCCCGGGGCCGGCCGCCGCTCGCCGCCCGCGCCGCGGCCGAGGCGTGTGCAGCGCTGTCACGGGTCGCGGCCGCGCACCCCGAGCTCGACGAGCTCGAGGTCAACCCGCTGCTCGTGACGCCCGACTTCGCCATCGGGCTGGACGCCCGCGCGGTTCACTCCCAGTCGAGGTAAGGCGCCGCGCCGCGCTTGAACAGGCCGCCGGAGATGATCAGCCGCTGGATCTCGCTCGTGCCCTCCCAGATCCGGTCGACGCGCAGCTCGCGGAAGTGGCGCGCGGCCGGGCTCTCGACGCTGTAGCCGCGCCCGCCGAGGATCTGCACGGCGCGGTCCGCGATGCGGCCGGCAGCCTCCGAGGCGAAGAGCTTGGCCATCGAGACCTTGCCGTGGACGACCTTGCGGTCCGAAAGCACGTCGAAGGCGTGTGCCGCGTGATACGTGAGGAGCCGCGCGGCGTGCAGCTCCGTCAACGAGTCCGCGAGCGGGAACGAGACGCCCTGGTAATCGGCGATCCGCGAACCGAACGCCCACCGCTCTTTCGCCCACTCGCTCGCGAGGTCGAGCAGCCGCAGGGACGCGCCACAGCAGCGCGCCGCGATGAAGAGCCGCTCGACGAGGATCCACTCCTTCGCGCCGGTGTCACCCGCGGCGGGCACGCGGTTCGCCTCCGGCACGCGGCAGTCGCGCAGCTCGAGCTCGGGATGGTGGTCGAGGTAGGGGTCGTGGAGGAAGCCCGGCGTGCGCACGATCCGCAGGCCGGGCGAATCCGGCTCGACCAGGAAGAGCTGCTGCTCGCCGCCGGTTACAGCGGCCACCACGTAGACGCCCGGGTCGCCTTCGCTCGTCACGAACCACTTCTTGCCGTTCAGCACCCAGTCGTCGCCGTCGCGGACGGCGGTCGTCTCCAACCCGGAGAGGTCGGAGCCCGCACCGGGCTCGGTCAGCGCCCAGGCCTCGCGCCACTCGCCGCGGACGATCGGGGCGACGAAGCGTTCCGCCTGCTCGGGCGTGACCTGCTCGAGCAGCTCGCGCGGCCCGCGATCGACGACCGCGAAGCCGAGGCCGTTCGTCGCTTTGCCGGCTTCCTCCTCGATCGCGACCTGGCCGAGCATCGACAGCCCCTGGCCGCCGGACTCGGGCGGCATGTTCAGCATCGAGAAGCCGGCTTCACGCGCCTTGGCCCGTAACGCGTCGACCTCGGCGGGGTCGATCGAACCGCGCTGGGCGATGCGCTCTTCCAGCGGGTACACCTCCGCCTCGACGAAGCGGCCGACGCGCTCCTTCAGCTCACGGATCTCCGGTGGAAGCTCGGGGACGACCACGGCCGCGCGACCCTACGCCACCGCTCGCCTTGCCGCGAGCGTCCCCTCGAGCACAGCCTCCTCGAGCGAGCGCGGCGAGAGGCAGTCGCCGGCCCACTCGACCCGCGCACCCGGCGGCGGCTCGACCTCGACCGGGACGCGCCCGAGCGCGAGGACGACGACGTCCGCGTCGACCGGCTCGACCAGCTCGCGCGCGAAGACGTTTTGCAGCACCGGCCCGGGCCCCAGCTCGTGGTGGTGGACGATCCGGACCCCGGCGCAGTAGAGCCGCTGCAGGTAGAGGTTGCGCCGATACTGGTGGACGAGCTCGCCGACGCTGACCGACGAGACAGCCAGGGTCACCTGCTTGCCGGCAGCGGCCAGCACCTCGGCCGCGTCCATGCCCGCCGGGTCGCCGCCCCAGTCGGCGACGAGCACGCGCTCACCACCGGGCACGGCGCCGGCGAGCACGTCCCACGCCGTCAGCCCCTCGTCGCCGCGGTACGGCTTCGCTCCCGTCGCCAGGACGAACGCGTCCGCTTCGAGCCCGTCCGGGCCGGTCGTCCCGAGCCGAACCTCCACGCCCGCCGCCGCCAGGCCGCGCTCTGCGTTGTCGAGGAAGCGCTCGGCGAGCTCGCGCCCTCCGGGCGCAGCACCCGTGAGCGCGATCTGGCCGCCGAGTCGCTCCTGACGCTCGACGAGCACGACCTCGTGACCGTCGCGGCCCGCCTCGATCGCCGCGGCGATCCCAGCCGGCCCGCCGCCGACCACGACCACTCGGCGGTGCGTGCCCGATGCCGGCGGGCGCAGGCGCGCCTCGCGCCCGGTACGCGGATTGACCGCGCAGCGAAGCGGCGTCCCCGCGTGGTAGTGCGCGATGCACGCGTTGCAGCCGACGCAGCCGATCCGCTCGGCGAGCCGGCCCTCGCGCGCCTTGCGCGGGAGCTCCGGATCGGCGATCAGAGCGCGCGTCATCCCGAACGCCTCGACGCGGCCCTCGCCGACGAGCCGGTCGGCGAGCTCGACGTCGAGCATGCGCGAGGTTGCGATCCGCGGCAGGCCGGCCTCGAACAGCAGCTCCATCACGGCGGCCTCCGGGACCGGCGGCGGTGGCACGATCCCGACCGAGCCGAGGTACGTCGAGGAGTTTCCGAGCGCGAGCGACACGTAGTCGGCACCCTTGGCCACCGCGAGGTCGGCGATCGCCCGTGCCCGCGGCGAGTCGGCAGAGAGCCGCACGCCCAGCGCCAGGCCGGGCGCCGCGGCCTGCACCGCCCGCAGCACCTCGACCAAGAAGCGGCTTCCTTCCCGCCACTCGTCCTGGCGGAGATTCAGCTCGGGGTCGAGGAACTGCTCGACGAGGTAGCGATGCGCGGCCGAGACCTCGACGCCGTCGAGCCCTGCCTCCGCGGCCAGCTCGGCGCAGCGCGCGTACCCGGCGACGAGCTCCTCGATCTCCGCCGCGCTCGCCGAACGGGGTTCGGCGCGGAAGCGCGGGCTCGGCACCGGCGACGGCGCGAGGGCCGGAGGTCGCGGCGCGGTCGCGATCTGCTCGCGCCCGCCGTGCAGCAACTGCACGAACAGCCGTGTGCCGTGCGGCCTGACCGCAGCCGCGACGCGGCGGTACCCGTCCACGATCTGCGGCAGGTAGCCGCCGAGCGTATGCGAGGTGAGGAGCCCCGACGGGTGCACCGCCGTCGCCTCGAGCACGATCAATCCGACGCCGCCGCGCGCACGCGCCTCGTGGTAGGCGACGAAGTCGTCGGTCGGGAGGTGGTCGTGGACGAGCGTCGTCTGGTGCGCCGTCGAGACGATGCGGTTCGGCAGCTCGACGGGCCCGAGCGCGAGCGGGTCGAAGAGGCGGTCGAACAGCATCAGCCGGCGCGCTCGAGCGCCTCGCGCTCCGCCTGCGTCAACGGCCGGGATCCGTCGCGTTCGCGACGGCGCGCGACGAGCACTGCTTCCGCCTCGGCCGCGACCTCGCCGCCGGCGAGGATCGTCTCCGTCGTCGTCACGCTCGTCGTGCCGATCCGCGCGAGTGCGCAGCGGACGAGCACCTCGTCGTCCTCGCGCCGGAGCTCGCGCCGGAAGTCGATCGCGACCCGCGCAACCACGAAGTCCCAGCCGGCCTCGGGGTCGCCAAGCGCGCGGTCGAGCCACTCGTCGCGGCACTCCTCGAGGTAGGTCGAGTAGACGGCGTTGTTCACGTGGCCGAACCCGTCGACGTCGCTCCATCGGATCTCGACCCGCTTCTCGTGCACCGCCGGGCGATCCTACGACGCGCCGCACCTATTTGACTTCACGGTCAGGACCACGCTTCAATCGGGCCGCGGCCAGCATGGGGCACCCGAAGGATCGATCAGGACTGACGCGGCGGCAGCTGCTGCACCGCGGCGCGGGCGCCGCGTTCGCGGTCAGCGGAGCCGGTGTGCTCGCCGGCTGCGAGAACACGACCGAGCCGATCGGCGCCTCGGCCGCCGGGCCCGCAGGCGAGGCCGGCAAGCTCGTCGTCGCGAAGCCGGTCGGCCCGGGCGGACTGCCGCTCCCGCGCCCCGACAACGCCGTCACGTGGGCGATCACGCCGGAGAACCAGCCGATCGCCGACAGCCGCCCGGTCGAGAAGGGCCCGCTCAACGTCTACAACTACGCCGACTACCTCGACCCGGCCACGCTGAAGAAGTTCCATCAGGAGACCGGTGCGTCGGTCCGGATCGCGACCTACAACTCGGCCGACGAGGCGATCGCGAAGCTCGCCGCCGGAGCGGTCGCCTTCGACGTGATCGTCGGGCTGACGGGCTCGAACATCGTCAACCTGATCGCGCAGAAGCTGCTCCAGCCGCTCAACCACTCCTACCTCCCGAACCTCCCGAAGAACATCTGGCCGGAGCTGCAGGAGCCGTTCTACGACCGCGGCAGCCGGTACACGGTGCCGTACGTCGTCTGGATGGACGGAATCGGCTGGCGGAACGACAAGCTCAAGCAGGACGTCGCGGCGATGGACGTCCCGTGGGACATCTTCTGGCACTCGCAGCCGTACCGCGGCCTCGTCGGCGTGCTCGACGACAAGCGCGACGCGCTCAGCATGCCGATGCAGCGCGACGCGATGCGAACCGGCATCCGGCCCGACCTCAACACCGAAGACCCGGCGCTGATCGCACACGCCGGCGACGAGCTCTCGCAGCTAAACGGGATCTGCAACGTGAAGGTCACGATCACGGACTACCAGACCCTCCCGGAGGGCAAGACCGTGCTCCACCATGCCTGGTCCGGCGACCTGCTGAGCGGCGCCTTCTACTACATGCCGAAAGGCGTGAAGCCGGACGTGCTCTCGTTCTGGGGGCCGGACTCGAACGGCGTCGTCCAGAACGACTTCCTCTGCGTCGGCAAGGCCGCGAAGAACCCGGTGCTCGCGCACCAATTCCTCAACTTCATGCTGGACGAGCGCAACGCGTACAACAACTTCGTCAACTACGTCGGCTACACGCCGCCGCAGAACGCGATCGACGCCGAGGCGCTGATCGGGCAGGGCCTGATCCCGAGGAGCCTGGCGCGGGCGGTCGTGCGCCCGGACCAGTTCGCGGCGAACCAGGAGCTCTTGCAGCTCAGCGTCGAAGGCGAGCGGCACTGGGACGACGCCTGGTCGAAGTTCAAGGCGGGCTGACGGGTGGGCTCTCGCTGGACCTGGCGGTTCCTCGCGCTCCCGGGAGTCGCCTGGCTCGGCATCTTCTTCCTCGTCGCGTTCTACGCGGTGCTCTGCGTCGCCTTCGGGAACCAGGACACGCTCTCGCAGCCGGTGCCGTTCTGGAACCCGCTCGACTGGAACGTCGGCTACGTGCTCGACGTGCTGAGCAACTTCCGCCACGGCGGCCAGTTCCTGACGGTCTCGATCCGGACGCTCGAGTTCGTCGTGATCGCGATGGCGCTTTCGCTCGCGATCGGCTACCCGGTCGCCTACTTCGCCGCGCGCCACAGCGGACGCTGGAAGGGCCTCGTGCTCGTGCTGCTGATCGTCCCCTTCTGGATCAACTACCTGATGCGAATGCTGGCGTGGATCAACCTGCTCTCGCCCAACGGCTGGGGCACGCGCATCCTGCACGACCTCGGCATCGAGCAGATCTTCATCTGGACGGGGTTGCTCTCGACCGCCGGCGGCTGGCTCGACGGTCAACCGTCGGCCGTCATCATCGCCTTCGTGTACGGCTACGTGCCGTTCCTGATTCTGCCGCTCTTCGCCGCGCTCGACCGCATCGACCAGCGGCACATCGAGGCGGCGCGAGACCTCGGCGCGAGCCCGTTCAGCGCGTTCCTGCGCGTGACGCTGCCGCTCTCGGTCCCCGGAATCCTCGCCGGGTGCGTGCTCGTCGCGCTGCCGATGTTCGGCGACTACTACACGCCAGACCTGGTCTCGGCGTCCACGAAGACCACGCTGATCGGGAACCAGATCGACCAGTTCACGCGGCAGGGCTCCGAGAAGGTGACGGGCGCGGTGCTGACGATGCTGCTCGCGCTGACGCTGCTCTTGCTGATGGTCTACTACCTGCGGACCACGAGGCGGGCCGCGCAGGAGGCCGAGGCGTGAGCTGGCTGCGCAACCCGTGGGGCAAGCCGCGGGTGCTCGCGGTGGTGACCAGCATCTACATCCTCTGGTCGATCGTGCCGGTCGCGATCGCCGTGCTCTTCGCGTTCAACAACGGCCGCTCGCGGACGACCTGGCAGGGGTTCTCGTTCCGCTGGTTCACCGGCGCCACGGGCAGCGTCTTCCACGACCCCGAGCTCCAGGGGGCGCTGAAGCACACGCTGATCCTGGCCGTGATCTGCGTCGGTTTGGCGGTGCCGCTGGGCGTCGCGCTCGCCCTCGGGCTCCAGCGCTGGCGTGGGCCCGGCGGCGGGACGATCAACACCGTCATGCTGCTCCCGCTCGTCACGCCCGAGATCGTGATGGGCGTCGCGCTGCTGCTGCTCTTTCTGCGCGTCTTCCCGAACATCGGCCTCGGGACCCCCGCGCAGGCGATCGGGCAGGTGACCTTCACGCTCTCCTACGTCGTCGTGATCGTGCGCGGACGGCTGACCTCGATCGGCCGCGAGTACGAGGAGGCTGCCGCGGACCTCGGCGCGCCGCCGCGCGACCAGCTCTTCCGCGTCGTGCTGCCACTGCTCACGCCCGCGATCATCGCGGGCGCCGCCGTGGCCTTCGCACTCTCGATCGACGACTTCGTCGTCACCCAGTACCTATCGAGCGACGCCAGCACGACCACCGTCTCGATGCTCCTCTATGCGAGTGCGCGGGGCGCGCCGACTCCGGCGCTGAACGCGATCGCCACGGTCGCGTTGCTGATCACGCTGGCCACGCTGGCCCTCGCGTTCGTCGTCTACCGCCGCTTCGCCAGCGGCAAGGAGGCCGCGGCGGTCGCGGCGTTGGAGGTCTGATGGAAGGCGAGATCAGGGTCGAGGAGCTCACCAAGACGTTCGACGACGTCGTTGCCGTCGACGCGATCGACATGCACATGCCGCCCGGCCAGTTCTTCACCATGCTCGGCCCGTCGGGCTGCGGGAAGACGACGACGCTGCGGATGATCGCGGGCTTCGAGCAGCCGACGAGCGGCAAGATCCTCCTCGACGGCAGCGACGTGGCGCGCGTGCCGCCGCACAAGCGCAGCGTCAACACGGTCTTCCAGAACTACGCACTGTTCCCGCACCTCGACGTGGCGGCAAACGTTGCGTTCGGGCTCAAGTACCAGCGCTTCACGAAGGAGGAGCGGCGCCGCAAGGTGCGCGGGATCCTCCACCTGGTGCAGCTCGACGGCTTCGAGGAGCGCAAGCCGAGCCAGCTGTCGGGCGGCCAGCAGCAGCGCGTCGCGCTCGCCCGCGCGCTCGTGCTGATGCCCCGGGTGCTCCTCCTGGACGAGCCGCTCGGCGCCCTCGACGCGCGGCTGCGGAAGGACCTCCAGGTCGAGCTGAAGGCGATTCAGAGGGACATCGGCATCACCTTCGTCTTCGTCACGCACGACCAGGAGGAGGCGTTGACGATGAGCGATCGGATGGCGGTGATGAACCACGGCCACGTCGAGCAGGAGGGGTCGCCGCGCGAGGTCTACGAGGAGCCGCGCACATCGTTCGTCGCCGGCTTCCTAGGCGTGTCGAACCTCCTGGACGCGGAGGCGGGTCCGGACGGCGACGCCTGCGCGCTGAAGATCGGCGAGCGGACCTTCCGCGCCGAGCAGGGTGCGACGGAGACCCGCGGTGCGGTCAAGGCGATGATCCGCCCGGAGCGGATCGAGCTCGAGCCGCACGACGCGCCCGGCGACAACCGGCTTCCCGGCCTCGTCGAGCGCGCCGTCTTCCTCGGCGGCTCGCACGAGGTCCACCTTCGGATTGTCGGCGGCGAACTGCTCAAGGCGACGGTCTCGAACAACGGGCGGCCCTTGCCGTTCGCGCTCGACGAGGGCAGCTCCGTGACGCTGCACCTGCCAGCCTCGGGCCTACGCGTGCTCGAGCCTTCTCAGGGGCCCGAGCCGGAGCCCGAGAGCGCGGCCGAGGCCGCCGACCGGCCCGAGCGCACGGCACCCTCCATGTAGCCCGCGACCCACTGGTCGGAGCCGCAGACGTAGAACGGCGGCGCGTGCGTCCCGTGCCGCGGACCCACGCGCATCACGTCGCCGGGCCACCAGTGGGTGACGTAGCCCAGCGTGAACGGGTCGATCCCCCAGAGCCCGTAGTGGATCACGACGGTCTCGCGCGCCTTGGGGCCGTACATGCGCTCCAGCTCGTCGCGGACGACCTCGTCGCGATCGTCGTGCGTCGGCGCGAGCAGGTAGGCGAGCCGCTCGGGCGGGACGAGCGCCGAGAGGACGCCCTCGCGCTGAGGCCACGTCGAGCCGAGCACGTGCTCGCCCTCTGAGAGCCCGTTCGCGCCGGTGTCCGCCCAGACGGAACGCGGGTAGACCGCGACGACCTTCGCCGCGAGCGCGTGGCGCTGGGCGCGGAGCGAGCGCAGCCGCTCTGGCTCGACGCCGTCGATGTCGAGCCGCGCCGCGACCGGCGCCGGCAGCGCGCAGACGACCGCCTCGGCGCGCAGCTCCTCGCCCGAAGCGAGTGTCACCCGGCAGTCGCCGTCGACGCGCACCCGCACAACCTCCGCCTCGAGCCGCACGCGCTCGCCCAGCTCGGCCGCGACGCGCTCCGCCACCTCCGCGCTTCCCTCGGCCACCTGGAGCGATTCCCAGCGCTCGTAGGAGTAGAACTCCCGCTCGCCGACTGCAGCCGACTTGCGCAGCTCGGCGAGCAGCGAGCTTCGCTCGATCGAGCCGTCCGCGAGTGCAAGCGCACCGACGTCGAGCCGGCGGATCGTCGCCGGCAGCGCGTCCACCGATCGCAGCCAGGTCCCGATCGAGACGCCGTCGAGGCGGGCGGCATCCGGATGGGACCAGGGATCCTCGGGGTCAACCGACGCGACGAGCCTCCCCCACTCTGTCTCGACCCGCTCGTAGTCGTCGCGCTCACGTGGGTCGCGGACGGGAAAGTCGTCGCCGCGCTCGACGCCTTCGAACAGGTCGTACGTCGTCTCGCCCGGGACGGCCATGTAGCTCGGCTCGAGCGTCAGCCCGAGCTCCTCGACCAGGCTCAAGTATGCCTCGTGGACGGTGCCGACCACCTCGCCGCCGAGCTGCACCGGCCTGCCGCCGTCGAGCCGGAGCTGCTCGACGCGGCCGCCGACCCGCGGCCGTGCCTCGAGCACAGTCACGTCGGCGCCACCTGCCGCGAGGTCGCGCGCCGCCGTCAGCCCGGCGAGGCCGGCGCCGAGGACGAGGACGTCGGTCACATTCCCAGCTCGCGCCGGATGCCCTCGAGCAGCAACCGCCGCGCACGGTCGCGCCCGAGCAACTCGAGGTAGAGCATCGAGTCGATCCCGTCGGCCAGCGCCGCCAGACGCCAGGCTGTGTCCTTGGGCTCGCCCTCGAGCCCCGCGAAGCCCCCGGTCCGAGCTTCGCGGACGAGGATCGTCAGCCGCTGAACCCACCTCCGGTAGGAGCTGTCCACGAGCGGGCGCAGGTCGTCGTCGAAGCGCAGGCTGCTCCAGACCTCGTTCCAAAGCGCCCGGTGCTCGGCGAACGGCTCGGACTGGTCGAGCGTCAGCAGTAGTGCCTGCTCGATCCGCGCCGCGGCGTCAGGCGCGCTGCTCACGCGCTCCCTCAGCGCCGACTGCCACTGCTCTTCCGACCAGGAGAACGCGCTCCGCACGAGCTCCTGACGGGTCGCGAAGTAGTAGTGGACGAGCGCCTTCGACACGCCCGCCTCGCGGGCGACCGCCGCCATCCGCAGGCCGTGCGCGCCCTCCCGCACGACCACTCGACACGCCGCCTCCAGGATCGCCACGACCCGCTCGCTGGTCTGGGAGACCGCGCTCACCCGTGCATCTTGACCCATTCTCGACCCCGCGGATATCCTGACTGACCAGACAGTCAGGACCGGTTTTTGGCCACGGAGACTCAGACGACATACGCGCTGCCCCCGGTCCCGCGCCCGCTCGACGACGGTTGGACGCTTCCCGCGTCGTGGTACTCGGATCCCGCCGTGCTCCAGCGCGAGCGCGAGCGGATCTTTACGACGGCGTGGCAGTACGCGGGCCTGGCCGATCACGTCGCGGAGCCGGGGAGCTTCCTCGCTTCGGTCGCGGGCCACATCCCGGTCGTGGTCACCCGCGCCCGCGACGGCGTCCTGCGCGGCTTCGTCAACGTCTGCCGGCACCGAGGCCACGTCGTCGCCGAAGGCGCCGGCTGCCGCGCGACGCTGCAGTGCCCGTACCACGCCTGGACCTACGAGCTGGACGGCTCGCTTCGGCGCGCGCCACGTTCGGAGCGAGAGCCCGGCTTCGACCGATCCTCTCTCTCGCTCCTGCCGGTCTCGGTCGACGCGTGGGGCCCGTTCGTCTTCGTCAACCCGGACCCCGAGGCAGGCCCGCTTCTGAACGCGCTCGGACCGCTGCCCGCGCTCGTGGTCCGCAGCGGCCTCGACCTCGACGGCCTGCGCTTCCACTCGCACGTGCCCTGGGAGCAGAAGGTCAACTGGAAGGTTGCGCTCGAGAACTACCTCGAGTGCTACCACTGCCCGGTCGCCCACCCCGGCTTCAGCAAGGTGATCGACGTCGACCCGGACGCGTACCGGCTCTCGGTCGACGGGCTCGTCTCGAGCCAGGTCGGGCCGCTGCGAGAGGAGGCCGCCGCCGGCGACATCGACTCGTCGCAGTACCACTTCCTCTGGCCGAACACGACGGTCAACATCTCGCCTGGCCCGCAGAACGTCTCGATCGAGCGCTGGGTCCCACTCGGGCCGCGGCTGACCGTCGAGGCGACTGACTACTTCTTCGGCGCGGACGTGCCGCCCGAGCGGATCGAGGAGTCGATCGCGTGGGACACCCAGGTCGCGACGGAGGACGTCGCGCTCGTGAACGCCGTCCAGCGAGGGCTCGACTCGCTCGCCGTCGAGCAGGGCCGTCTGATGGTTGAGAGCGAGCAACTCGTCGCCGCGTTCCAGCGGCGCGTGCACGACTCGCTACTCGAGCGCGCGTAGCTCGGCCTCGGCGGCCGCCCGCGCTTCCGCCACCGTCGTAACCGCGGCATCGGCCTCTTCGGCGGCTCGCCGCAGCGTGCCGGCTTCGGCCTCAGCCCGCTCGGCCGCTCGCGTGGCTTCGCGGGCCTCCTGCGCCCGCTCCCGCTCCTCGGCCCGCAATTCCTTGACCCGCTCGCGGGCCGCCTCGAGCGCGCGGCGGCGCTCGCCCCGGTCGTCCTTCGGCTTCGGCTTCTGCTTCGGCTTCGCCCGCGCCGGCGGCACGCCGGCGAGAGCGGCGAACCCAGGCGGCTCGAGCTCCTCGGTCAGCCGGCCCCGCTCGAGCAGCTCGCGCCCTTCGGCGCCGAGCGAGGCGGCCCGCATCGTCTGCACGGCGCGCTCTACGGCCGGAGGGCCGGCGCCCTCCCGCTCCGCGAGCTCGGCGGCCGCTGCGGCGAGCCGCTCGAGCGCGTGCTGCTCCTCGCGCCGCGCCTCCGCGAACTCGTCCGCGGAGCCGCCGGCCTGGCTCGCGGCCAGCGCCTCGCCGGCCTTGAGGAGGCGCTTGACGTCGAGCGCGCGCTCCCGCGCGAGGCAGTTGACGAGCCAGACGGCGAGCGTCGGCTTGCGAAAGCGCTTGACCTCGTCCGCCAGCTCGCGCCGCCCCTCCGAGCGCAGCCGCTTTGCCGCCTCGTCTCGTGCCGCCGCGAACTCGCCCGGCGGCAGCTCGTAGAGGCGGTCGAGCTCCTCTCCCAGCTCGTCGGCCACGAAGCCTAGAAGAGCTGGTTTGCGTTGAGCGCGTCCGAGGGCACGGATTCGGCTTCGTTCCGCACCCTTCGATGCTACAAGGTCGCCTGAGATTCGCTTAGATCGGTACAAGAACGGTAGAAAGAAGGCGGGGGCCTCAAGGGCTTCGGCCTCATCCCTGAACACCACACCGGCCATGCCGAGGTAACGCTTAGTGGACGAGTAGTTGGCGTGGCCAGCCTTGACCATGATGGCCGTAGGTGATGCACCTGCTCTGGCATCGTTGGTGATGGCCGTAACCCTCAGGTGGTGGCACGGGCGGAAGTTCTCTGGCCACGGAATCCCTGCTGTCTTGAACGCCCTCTCCAGAGCCGGCCTGTAGAAGTGGTCGTAGTTCGCTTCTCGCGCAGGTTTCAAGCAGTCCTAAGCGGTCGAAGCCTTCGGCCTCCGTCCTCGCCTAGCCACAGCCCTACCGCCGAGGGCCTCGGCTTCGCTGTCGGGTCAGGTCGAGCTCTCGGACGCCCTTGCGTGCATCGGCAAACGTGATTCGTACCGTTGCGCCCTTGCCGTCAGAGGTTAACTGACAACGACAATAAGCACGCCCGGAGACAGAACCTTTCGGCCCAAATTCGTAAACACGTAGTCGACCTGGCCATCGTCGATGTCGAAGCTGAGGTCGTGAGCGAGGTCGACCGTCAAAGTGGCTCCAGGTGGGACAATCAGGAGATCGACCTCGAGGTCGAAGCCTCGGAGCTCCGGCTGAGCCTGAATTTGACCACCGCTGTAATACCCCTCGTAGACCGCCTTGACAACTGGCCACGCCTCCTGGTCCACAAAGATCTGTTGCTGTGCGCCCGCTACGGACAGAGAAAGCTTCACATATGAGTGTGCCTCGGTCGTGTTCCCTGGGAAAAACCCCCCGCCGGCAATCGCCTCGACCTCACCGTTGAGGACGAGGTAGCCGTGGATATTGATGAGTGCGAACACATCGCTCGGGTTTTGCCACTCGAATGTGAAGGTCACTGACTGGGCAGGACCGCCCGTTGCCTCAAACTTAAACTCGGCCCAATTGTTGGTGGGTGCAATATTTGTCGACGATAGAGCGAGTTTCGAGGTCGACGAGATCTGAGAGGCAGTATCTACAAGGAAGTAGTGAAAGGGCGAAGCGGGAGGTGGCGAGAAACTTTGGAGATCCTGAAGCCTTGTGCGCCAGCTTCCGAGAATGTGTTGGATAGTCGGCTCCAGGTCTTTCCTTTGAGCATCGCGCTCGGCTTTGCTCTTTGCCGCCCACTCTCGCAGTTCGGCTTGGTTCTTCTTCTTGAGCGCATCCAACTTGTTTCGGTCAAGACCTGCGGAACTGAGCGCTGATGTCACTAGTTCTTCTAACTCTTCTTGGCTCGACGCTTTACGTTGAGACGACGACTGACGTTGAAGGAGGGCCGCGAGTTTCTCGCGGTCATGCTGAGGGTCGGAGAGTGCCACCGTCGGCTCTGCGTTCCTACGTCTTCCCACGGGTCCTCCTAGTCCGGAAGCCGGTTCTCCCTGCCGTGTCGTGGTTCTACAACGGCGACGTTCCCGGTTCAAGGGTCACACATCTCAGGCCGAACCGTTCACGTCCTCAACCACCATCCGGTCTCCCCTTCTCGTCCGGGGCCGGACGGCCGGAGGCCGAGTCTAACGAGGCGTAACGACCGGAGCCCTATCTACGCTTCTCGGCCCCGATGCCTCCGGCCTTCTTGAACAGCCGTGAAGATGCCGGCCTCATCTGGACGGTCAGCGTCCTTGCGTTCTTGATTTACAAGAGTCCTCGCTTGGTCGGCTCGCTGTTCAGCATCGTTTGGCTGGCCGTGAGGCCGCCGCTCGTGTTTCTCTTCGGCGGAGCCGCTCTTTACTGCGCAGGGATCCTCGTAGCCGGTTCCGAGGTAGGGGTGTGGCACACATCGGCTGCCAAGGAGACGGTGTACTGGTTCATCGGCACCGGGCTTGTTCTCGCAGGCCACGCGACGGAGGCGCAGCCCAGCCCCGGCTACGTGGGAATCCTCCTGGCTCGCGCGTTCAAGATCGCCATCGTCGTCGAGTTCATCGTCAACCTCTATGTGTTCCCGCTGGGCATCGAGCTCGTGTTTGCGCCGGTCGTCAGCATCTTCATCGTCTTGGACGCATGGAATCAGGCTCAATCACGGGCAGACCCGCGCGTCGTTAGGTTCACGGACGGGGGACTCGTCGCAATCGGCTGGCTCGTCCTATTTAGCGCCCTGCTGCGAATCGGACTGCACCTAGGAGACGTTTTCTCGCGCGAGACGCTTGAACGACTGCTCGTCGTGCCCGCGTTCACCATCGCCTTCATTCCGTTCCTTCTCCTGATCGCGTGGTGTTCGCGTCGGCAGATCGAGGACGTCCGTAGGCGTTACGCCCTTAACTGAGGGCGACGCGGAGATGGTCTTGCAACGGTACCGGCTGCGCGCGCGTGTAGCCAGTAGAAGAACCCAGTAGAAAGCAGACAGAAACGGCCCCGTAGAGCCGTTCCCGTCAGAAGAGCTGGTTCTCGCCGGCGAAGATCGCCGAGACCGAGTCGTCGGCGAAGACGTTCAGGATCGTCTCTGCGAGCAGGCTCGAGACCGGCAGTACGTCGATCTTGTCAGGCCGGTTGACCGGGTCGATCGGGACCGTGTTCGTGACCGTGATCTGCTTGATCTTGCTCGCGGCGAGCTTCTCGAAGGCGTTGCCCGGGAAGAGGCCGTGCGTGGCGCAGGCGTAGACCTCGGTCGCGCCCGCGGCCAGCAGTGCCTCGGCGCCCGCGATCAGGGTGCCGCCCGTGACGACGATGTCGTCGCTCATGATCGCGACCTTGCCGCGGACGCGGCCGATCACCTCGGTGACGGACGCCTCGTCGTGGCCCGGCCGCGTCTTGTTCAGGATCGCGAGGTCGCCCTCGAGCATCTGGCCGAAGCGGCGCGCCATCTTGGCGCGGCCCGGATCCGGCGAGACGGCGACGATGCCGTCGCCCTGCAGGCCCTTGTCGCGGAAGTACTGCGCGAATAGCTGCAGCGCCGTCATGTGGTCGACCGGGATCGTGAAGAAGCCCTGGATCTGGCCGGCGTGGAGGTCCATCGTGACGACGCGGTCGACGCCGGCGCTCTCGAGCGCGTCGGCGACGAGCTTCGCCGTGATCGGCTCGCGCGGGGCGGACTTCTTGTCCTGCCGCGAGTACGGGAACCACGGCACGACGGCGGTAATCCGCTTCGCCGAGGCCAGCTTCGCGGCCTGGATCATGATCAGGAGCTCGACCAGGTGGTCGTTCACCGGAGCGTTCCCCGACTGGACGATGAAGACGTCGGCGCCGCGGATCGAGTCGAGGTAGCGCACGTACGTCTCGTCGTTCGCGAACGTCTTCAGCTCGATCGCGCCGAGGTGGATGCCGAGCTTCTCGGAGATCTGCTCCGCGAGCTCCGGGTTCGACCGCCCGGAGAAGAGCATCAGCCGCTTCTGCGGCCCGCGCTCGATCCAGGGCGTGCGCTCGGTCACCGGGAGCACCGGCTCGATCGTCTCCAGACCCGGCAGCGTCGTCTCAGTCATCCTCCCGCTCCTGCTCGCGCTTCCTGCGCACGTAGCCTTCCTTCGTCTCCTGCCGCGCCCGCGCGACCGCGAGCGACTCCGGCGGTACATCGTCGGTGATCACCGAGCCCGCGCCGGTCCAGGCGTCGTCGCCGATCTCCACGGGCGCGACGAACGCATTGTGGACGCCGGTCCTGACGTTGCGGCCGATCGTCGTACGGCTCTTCGGCCGGCCCGGCTGGTGAGCGAAGTTGGCGGTGATGTTCCCCGCGCCGATGTTCGTGCCGTCGCCGATGTCAGCGTCTCCGATGTACGACTGGTGCGGCACCTTGCTGCCTTCTCCGATTCGCGAGTTCTTGATCTCCACGAACGCGCCCGCCTTGGCGCCACTCTCCAGCACCGTTCCGGGGCGAAGGTAACAGAACGGCCCAACGAGCGCATCGGGGCCGATCCGGGACTCGACGGCGACCGCGTGGGGACCGACCTCGGCGCGCGTCTCGACGTGCGTCTTGCCCCTCAGCACGGTGAACGGATGGATCACGCAGTCGGCCTCCAGCTCGACCTCCGGCTCGATCCAGGTGGTTGCGGGATCGACGATCGTCGCGCCGCCCAGCATGTGCTCGTGGTTGATCCGGTCGCGCAGCACGGCGGCCGCGGCGGCCAGCTCGGCGCGCGTGTTGACGCCTTCGGCCTCCGTCGGGTCTTCGGCCTTGTAGACGGCCACCCGCTCGCCGGCGTTCGCGAGGTCGCGCACCGTGTCGGTCAGGTAGAGCTCGCCCTGCGCGTTGTTTGGCTGGAGGCGCTCGAGGGCCGGCCAGAGCTTGGCCGCGTCGAAGACGTAGATGGACGAATTGACCTCGCGGATCCGGAGCTCCTCCTCGCTCGCATCCCGGGCCTCGACGATCGCCCGCAGCGAGCCGTCGTCGTCGCGCACGATCCGGCCGTAGGCGCCGGGCTCGGCCGGCTCGAACGAGAGGACGGTCGCGGCCGCCTGCGCGGCGCGGTGCGTCTCGAGCAGGCGCTCGAGCAGCTCGGTCGTGACGGTCGCGGCATCGCCCGTGACCACGAGCACGTCGCCATCGAAGCCGTCGAGGCTCGGCCGCGCCGCCGCCGCCGCGTCGCCGGTTCCGCGCGGCTCCCGCTGAACGGCCGCCGTGACGCCTTGGCCGTCGAACGCGTCGCTCGCGTCGGGGGACGTGACTACGACGAGCGGATCGGACCCGAGCCCGCGAGCGGCCTCGACGACCCAGTCCGCGAGGCGGCGGCCGAGCAGCGGGTGCAGGTGCTTGGGCGTCGCAGAGCGCATACGCGTCCCGAGGCCCGCCGCGAGGACGACTGCTGCGAGGTTTCTACCGGTCACGGGGTCGACTGGGCCGCCAGGATTCGAACCTGGGATCGCGGGACCAAAACCCGCTGCCTTACCGCTTGGCTACGGCCCATCGCGGCCGAAGCTTAGCCCCGCTCGGAGAACAGGAACAGGAGGGCGATTCCGGCGAAGATCGCGGCGAGGACGAGCGGCAGCCAGCTCAGCAGCACGCCGAGGATCACCACGACCACGGCTAGCGCCTGAGACGCCCCAGCAATCCAGCCGACCTGCCGGACGGTGTGGGATTGCGCGTTCCTGGCCCAGAGCACGTAGATCGCCAGGATCGGAATCGCGATCGCGATCACCGTCCACTTCGTCAGATCGGGCGAGAACGCGACGATGATCCCCTCGATCACCGCGATCCAGAGCACGATCCGGATGCGTCGCGCGCGGAGCCAGCGGCCGGCCTTCGTCGAGCCGTGCTCGACCGTTCCCTGCGGCTGGACCGGCTCGACCGTGCTCATCGGTTCAACCGTACCAAGCCGGAACTGTGAGCCATGTTCTCCCGAGCGGACGCAGCGCGCGCTCTGCGGCGGCCGCCGGGTCGCGGTGCAGGAAGAGGCCGTAGACCGTCGGCCCGGCGCCGCTCACGTCGGCCCGGAAGGCGCCGAGCTCACGCAGCCGTTCCGCGTATGGCGAGCCGGCGAGGTCGTTCGGCGGAAAGGCGGCGAGGTCGCGCGGGCGGCGTGTCTGCGCGATCGCTTCGGCGAGCTGCGCCCGGCGCTCGTCGAAGCCCTCTGCGCCGTTGCGAGCGTCGAACTGCGCGTAGACGTCGGCGGTCGAAGCCTTGGTCTCGCCGCGCGGAAGCAGGAGCACGACCCAGTAGTCCTGCGGCAGGTCGAGCGGGTCGAGCTCCGTGCCCGTGCCGGTTCCGAGCTGCGGGCCGCTCGTGAGGAAGAACGGTACGTCGGCACCGAGACCGGCGGCGAGCCCGCGCAGGCGTTCCGGCGCGAGCGGCTCGGGCAGGGTCCCGTTCGCGAGCCGCAGCGCCGTGGCCGCGTCGGAGCTGCCGCCGCCCAGGCCGGAGGCAACGGGCACGTGCTTCCAGATCCGCGCGCGCCAGGCCGGCTCGGCGCCTGCGACAGCGGCGAGCGCCTCGAGCGCCGTACGGACGAGCGTGTCCTCGGCAAACCCCTCGACGCGGAGCCGCGCCGCCGGCTCGATCGAGACGCGGTCGGCGAGGTCGATCCGCTGGAAGACTGTGGCGACCGCGTGGCGCCCGTCGCCTCCGGCCGGCCCGACGACGAGCGCGAGATTCAGCTTCGCGGTCGCAGGAGCGCGATTCACAGAGCGAGTGCCCCAGCGAGCGCAACGAACTCCGGCGGCGCCAGCTCCTCGGCGCGGACTGACGGCTTGCGGCCGATCGCTGCGAGGGCGTCTACCGCCTGCGCGCGGGTTGCGAGGCCTGCAAGCTCGAGCGAGTTCGCCAGCTGCTTGCGCCGGTGGGAGAACGCGCCGGTCACGATCTGCTTCACGCGCGCATAGGCGGGCGGGAGCTCGCGGCGGCGAAAGGCGACGAGCGCCGAGTCGACGTTCGGCCGCGGCCGAAAAACCGTGCGGGAGACCGGATGAAAGCCGGTGCGCTCGGCGGCGAGCTGCACGAGCACGGACACGGCGCCGTACGCCTTCGTCGAGGGCTCGGCGAAGAAGCGGTCGGCCACCTCGCGCTGCACCATCACCGTCCACAGCCCCACGCTCGGCAGGCCGTCGAGACTTTCGACGACCAGCGGCGTCGCGACGTTGTACGGCAGGTTCGCAACGAGCTTCGTCGGCGGTGGGTCGAGCACCGCGAGGTCGAGCTGGAGCGCGTCGCCGAAGTGCAGCTCTGCGTTGTCGCGGTTGCCGACGGCCTCGCGCAGCGGCTGCTCGAGCGACAGGTCGAGCTCGACGGCGTGGACGTGCTGGACGCGGTCGGCGAGATAGGCCGTCAGCACGCCGAGGCCAGGCCCGACCTCGAGTACGACATCCTCCCGGCCGAGGTCCGCGAGCCGTCCGATCACGCCGAGCAGGTTGTCGTCGACGAGGAAGTGCTGGCCGAGCTCCTTCTTCGGGACCGGACGGCTCACGGGAGGCCGAAGGCGGCTGCCGCATTCGCGTCGAGCTGCGCCGCGAGCGCGGCCGGGTCCGCCCCACACGCCTCGGCGAGCGCCGTCGCAGTGTGGACGACGTTCGCAGGCTCGTTCGGGCGCCCCCGCCTGGGCTGAGGCGAAAGGTACGGGCTGTCGGTCTCGACGAGCAGCCGGTCGGCCGGAACCGCCCGCGCCGCGTCCCGGAGCTCCTCGGCCTTCGGGTACGTGACGTTGCCGGCGAACGAGACGTAGTAGCCGCGGTCGAGCGCGACCGGGAGCAGCTCCGGCGCGGAGAAGCAGTGGAGGACGACGGTACCGCCGAACGGCTCGAGGGCGGCAGCCGTGTCGTCCGAGGCTGCACGCGTGTGAATGACGACGGTCTTGCCGAGCTCTGCAGCGAGCTCGAGCTGGCGCTCGAACAGGACGAGCTGCCGGTCGCGTGGCGCGTAGTCGCGGTAGTAGTCGAGGCCGGTCTCGCCGACAGCGACCGCCCCGTCGTCTCCCAGTAACTCCCGCAACTCGGAGAGCCGTTCGGCGTCTTCGTCCGCGGCCTGGTGCGGGTGGATCCCGAGCGCGGCATACACACCCTCGTGGCGGGCGGCGATGGCGAGCGTCTCGCGGCAGGACTCGAGGCCCGAGCCGACGGACACGATCCGCGTCACCCCGGCTTCGTGGGCGCGCGCGAGGAGGACGTCCGCCGGCTCCTCGCACGCGTCGAGGTGCGCGTGCGTATCGGTCACGCGGCGGCGGTCGGCTGGTCGACGCGCGGGAAGAGCGGCGCGGCGGCCTCGATTTCGTCGGTCGCAGGCGTGAGGCCGTAGCCGATGCGGTCCAGCTGGAGCGCGACAGGCTGGCGGAGCGCGGCGAGAATCTGCGGCGTCGTGCTGGGCAGGAACGGCGAGAGCGCAACAGTCAGAGCGCGCAGGCCGTCGGCGAGGTCGTAGAGCACGGCGTCGAGCTCGGCGTCGCGTGCCTCGTCCTTCGCCAGCTGCCACGGCGCGGTCGCCTCGACGTGGCGATTGAGCCACCGGACGACTTCCCACGCCTCCTCCAGTGCGCCGGTCAGATCCCACGCGTCGAACCGCTCGACCAGCCTTCCGCGGAGACGGTCGAGCAGCGCCTTCAGCTCGTCGTTCGGCTCGGCCGGCGCGATGCGGCCGTCGCGGTAGCGGGCGATCATCGCGGTCGTGCGCGAGACGAGGTTGCCGAGATCGTTTGCGAGCTCACGCTCGTAGCGCTCGTGGAGGCCGTCGAGCGAGGCGTTTCCGTCGTGCCCGAACGAGACCGACCGCAGCGACCAGAATCGCACGGCGTCGCTGCCGTAGACGTCGACGAGGTCGAGCGGGTCGACGACGTTGCCGAGCGACTTCGAGATCTTGCGGTCGTCGAGCAGCAACCAGCCGTGGACGAAGAGCTGTTGCGGCACCTCGTAGCCCGCCGACAAGAGCAGCGCCGGCCAGTAGACGCAGTGGAAGCGAAGGATGTCCTTGCCGAGCAGGTGGTGGACGTGCGGCCAGAACTTGTCGCGCAGGTCCTCGCCCTCGCGCGCATACGAGAGTGCGCTCAGGTAGTTGATCAGCGCGTCGACCCAGACGTAGGTGACCTGGTCCGGGTCCCAGGGGATCGGTACGCCCCACGGCTGGCCCGCGCGGCTGACGCTGAAGTCCTCGAGGCCGCCTGCGATGAAGCTCCGCGCCTCGTTGTACCGGAAGCGCGGCAGGACGAAGTCCGGGCGCCGATCGTAGAGCTCGAGGAGCTTGTCCTGGTAGGCCGACAACCGGAAGAACCAGTTCGTCTCCTCGATCCGCTCGGGTGCGACGCCGTGCTCGGGGCAGAGCCCGTCCACGAGGTCGGCCTCGTTCTTGAACTCCTCGCACTGGACGCAGTAGAGACCCGAGTACACGTCCTGGTAGATGTCGCCGTTGTCGTAGATGCGCTGCAGGAACTCCTGCACGACTCGGTGGTGGCCATCGTCCGAGGTACGGATGAAGAAGTCGTACTCGGCGTCGACCCGCTTCGGCAGCTCCCGCCACTGCTCGACGACCTCGTCGACGTACGTCTTCGGGTCGAGCCCGCGCTCCTCGGCTACCCGGTAGACCTTCGAGGCGTTCTCGTCCGTGCCGGTGAGGAAGAAGGTGACCTCACCGCGCTGCTTGTGGTGCCGGACGAGAGCGTCCGCCGCGATCGTCGTGTACGCGTGCCCGATGTGCGGGCTCGAGTTCACGTAGTAGATCGGAGTTGTCAGGTAGTAGCGCATCGGGGCCCATGATACGAGCGACCCTCCGCCTGAACTCGCAGGCGCAGAGGCACACGGCCGCCACGAGCCCCATTAGGAGGACAAGCAGGTTCATTGAAGCGAGCGAGGAGCCTCGATCGGCGTGCGACGCACTGCCGGCGGCGAGTCCCATTACCGGGTCGAGCGGTCGCACCCACGCGGTCGCCGGCGCGATGACGGCGGTTCGCTGCGACGCCGGCTGCAGTCCGGCAGATGCTGCGGGCGGCCGGGAGACGCCTGCTTCAAGCGGGTGCCGAGCGAGCACAGGCACTGACCCGCCGGCCGCCACGACAGTCGTGCTCGGGGCGGTTGCAACGGCGACGGCGGCGGCGGCTGAGGGACGCCAGGTGGGCGTGGCGACTCGGCGCGCATCGGCCTGAGGCACCGGCCGCTCGGGCGTGGCCGCCATGGGAACGACGGCGCGTGGGGCTGCACGATCGGCAGGCGGCGCGGCGGCACTCGGAGGCGTCGCCGGGGCAGGCGGAAGCGCGGGAGCCGGCTGCAGGTCGGGCGCCGGCGCCGGCGCCACCGACGGCGGAGCGAGCGGCGGCAGGAACGCCTGTGGGTCGAGATACCCCTCCGGATCGGAGCTCAGCCGGACACCCAGCTGGACATACGGGACCGAATACTCGGGAACGCCGCTGGTCCCGACGATCGCGACCGACTGCCCCTCGGCGACCACGGCGCCCCGCGAGACGAGGGCCGCGCCGAGGTGCAGGAGCGTCACGGTGTAGCCGCCGGGCGTTTGGATCGTGACCGTGAGGCCGTTCGCCGCGACCCTGCCGACGAACGTCACCGTGCCCCGGATCGGAGCCACGACCGGATCGCCGAGCGCGCCCTGGATGTCGATTCCGCGGTGCTGGCCCGGCGCGAGCGGGTTGTCCTCCGAGAAGAGGAACCCGCGCAGGACCGGACCCCTGACGGGCCACGTCCATGCACCGGCCGCCGCTGGCACGACGAGCGAAACGGCCGCGACCGCCGCCGCCAGTAGGAGAATCGATGGGTGTCGTTGCCAGGATTGCAAACCGCGTCCACGGTAGCAGGCCGTGGCCGCTGTTGTCAAATCGGCTTACAGCGAGTCGCGATAGAGGCGGTTCCGAGGCACGCCCGTGAGCCTCGCCACCACCTCTGCCGCCTGCCGTCGCGTCGCTCCGGCGGCCACGAGGTCCGCGACGGCGGCGGCCGCGGCAGCCTCGTCGCTGCCGACCGGAACGCCGGAACCGAGCACGAGCGTGACCTCGCCCTTCACCGGTTCCGCGAAGCGTTCTGCCAGCTCCGCGACCGTCCCCCGCGCGACTTGCTCGAACCGTTTCGTCAGCTCGCGGCAGACGGCCGCCGGCCGGTCGGGCGATCGCGCGCGCGAGAACCCGAAGCGAGCGCGCGAGCCGCTGCGGCGACTCGAACGCGACCACCGGCCACGACCACCGCGCGACTTCCTCCGCCAGCTCGAGCAGCGCGCGCTCGCCGCGCGGCAGGTAGCCGATGAACTGGTAGCGCTCCGCCACGAGGCCGCTTGCAACCAGGGCCGTCTCGACCGCCGACGGGCCCGGCAGGACCGTGACCGGCACGCCGGCCTCGAGCGCCGCTGCGATCAGCCGGGCACCGGGGTCGTTGATGCCCGGCAGCCCGGCGTCGCTGACGAGCGCCACGCGCTCGCCGGCCTCGAGCCGCGGCAGCAGCTCCGCCGTCCGCTTGGCCTCGTTGTGCTCGTGGTAGGAGACGAGCCGTGCCCGGATGCCGTGGCGCTCGAGCAACCCGCGCGTATGACGCGTGTCCTCGGCGAGGACGACGGCCGCCTCGGCGAGCTCGCGCAGGACGCGCAGCGTGACGTCGTCGAGATTGCCGATCGGCGTCGCGCAGACGGCGAGCGGCACCTACGACTCCGCGTCGAGCGCCTCGAACGCGATCATCCCGGCGCCGATCACGCCCGCGGACGTACCGAGCTCGGCCTTCACGATTCGCACGGTGACCCGGCCCGGCTCGAGCGCGTCGCGCGCCAGCACCTTCCGGGCGGGCCCGACCAGGAACTCGCCGGCGGCCTCGCCGAAGCCGCCGCCGACGACGATCAGCTCGGGCTCGAGGGCGTTGACGTAGGTCGCGAGCGCGGCGCCGACGTAGCGGCCGATGCGGTCGAGCAGCGCGATGGCCTCGCCGTCCCTCGCCTCGGCCCGCCGAACGAGGTCGCGCTCGTCGACGCCTGCGCCGAACCGCTCACGTGCGAGCTCGCCGGCCGCAAGTCCGGTCGCGTACGACTCGAGGTGTCCTCGCCCGCCGCAGCGGCACGGCCTCCCGTCGAGCTCGACGACGACGTGCCCGAGCTCCGCTCCGCTTCCCGTGGCGCCGCGGTACGGCCGGCCGCCGAGGATCAGCCCGCCGCCGACGCCCGTGCCGAACGTGAGCATCACCACGTGATCGGCTCCCCGAGCCGCGCCGGCGTGCCACTCGGCGATCGCCGCGGCATTGGCGTCGTTGTCGATCCCGACCGGAAGCCCATGGCGATCGCGCATCCGGTCGCGGAAGTCGACGTGCTGTAGCGGGATGTTGACCGACGCGACAGCGCGTCCGCGACGCTGGTCGATCCGCGACGGAAGGCCGAAGCCGATCGCAGCGACGTCCGGCTCGCCCCGCCGCAGCTCCTCCACCATCTCGTCGAGCTGCTCGAGAAAGGTGTCTTCCGACGACACGTCGGTCGGCCGCTCCGTCCGCGCGCCCAGCGACCCGTCGCGCGCGACGACCGCCGCGAGCACCTTCGTCCCGCCCACGTCCACGCCGATGACCGCCTGACCCGCCAAGACCGGGCGGTACCATACGCCGCCGGATGTCGTCGCCCGGCGGAGAGAAGCCCTATCGCCTCTACCGCGGCGGGCGAACGAAGGGACGCGTGCCCACCGTCGGCCGGCCGGAGAAGTCGCCTCCGCGAGCGCGCGCCGACCGCGACGGCCGCAAGAACTATCGCGGGCCCGGCCCGAGGAAAACCGCCCGCAAGCCGAGGCAGATCCGCTGGGGCCGAGAGCTGACGATCGCGCTCGTTCTGATCATCCTCTTCTTCGTCGTCTGGGCGGCCGCCGGCTACCTCGTCTTCCGAAGCGGCGTTTCCGAGGCGAACAAGCGCCTGCCGCAGTCCGCCCGCACCGCGCTCGCTCCGGACAAGGGCAGCCTGTTCTCGACGCCGACGGCGATCCTGCTGCTCGGCACCGACCATTCGATCGCCGCAGCGCGCTCGGGCGACCGGCACTCGGACTCGATCACGCTCCTGCGGACCGACCCGCCGCATCACCGGCTCTATTACCTCTCGATCCCGCGCGACCTGCGCGTCGACATCCCGGGCTACGGCAACGCGAAGATCAACACCGCCTTCCAGGTCGGCGGCCCGCGGCTGGCCGCCCGGACGGTCGCCTCCTACACGGACATCCCCGTCAACCACATCGTCATCGTCAACTTCGCCCAGTTCAAGGATCTGATCGACGCCGTCGGCGGAGTCGACATCGTCGTCTCGGAGCGGATCCAGTCGAAGTTCGACTGCCCATACTCGACGGCGGCGCGCTGCGACCGCTGGCCGGGCTGGCGCTTCCAGCCCGGAAAGCAGCACATGAACGGCCAGCGCGCGCTCATCTACTCGCGGGTGCGCAAGAACGCACTCAACCCGGGCGACAGCGACATCACCCGGGAGGCGCGCAACCAGCAGGTGATTCAGGCGCTGATGAGCAAGCTCGCCAGCTTCAGCACCTTCATGCGACTGCCGTTCGTCGGCCACGACCTGATGAGGCCGCTCGCGACCGACCTCTCCGCCAACGACTTCGCCGCCCTCGGCTGGGCGAAGTTCCGCGCCGGGCGCACGCTCCATTGCCGGCTCGGCGGGACTTCGACCGGCGGCGACATCACGCCGAGCGAGGACAACGCGAAGGTGATCCTGATGGTGACGGGGAAGTCGGCCCCGCAGCCGCCCGCGACGTCGGGCGACACGTACCCGCCGGGCTGCCTGATCGGCCGTACCGGCTAGTTCTCGGCCGCCTTCTCCTTCGACTTGCTCTCACCGGCGCCGTCCGAGGACGAGCTCTCCTTCGCGGGCGTCTCCTTCTTGCGCGAGCCGCGGCCGTAGTCCGTCGTGTAGAAGCCCGAGCCCTTGAAGTGCACCGCAACCGGGTAAAGCACGCGCTCGACCGGGCCCTCGCCGCAAACCTCGCACTTCTCGGGCGGCGCGTCGCCGATCCGCTGTAAGAGCTCGAAGTTGTGCCCATTCGGGCAGCGGTACTCGTAGATGGGCACGGGCTCGAAGAATAGTGGGGTCGGTGGCTATGGCCGCCGTTCGCGCACCAGGGTCTCGCGATAGCAGGGCGCGTCCTCGAAGGCGGCGAGGCCCGGCTGGACGGGGCGGGCGCGCTGCCGCTTCCGCCTTGCGGCGGCGAGGACGGCCGAGGCGCCGACGAGGCCGCCGATCAAGAACGAGCGCAGACGGCTCGACTGGGATTCCCGGTCCACGCGGGCGATTGTACGGTTGCGCCCGTGATCTGCACCCTCGGCGACCTGCTGCTGGACGTGATCGTGCGCGCACCCGGCGCGGCGCTGGCGGCCGGAGCGGACACGCCCGTCGAGACCCGGCTCGCGACCGGCGGCCAGGCGGCGAACGTTGCCTCCTGGGCGGTTGAGCTCGGGTCGGAAGCGCGGTGCATCGCGAAGCGCGGCGACGACCCGGCGGGGGCCCTAGCGGCCTCGCTCCTCGCCGGGCGCGGCGTCGAGCTCGTCGGGCCGGTCGTCTCCGGCTCAACGGGCGTCGTGGTTGCGCTCGTCTCTGCGGACGGGGAGCGCACGATGGCGACTGACCGCGGCGTGGCGGTCGAGCTGCAGCCGCACGAGCTCGACGCTGCGTGGCTCGACGGCTGCGCGTGGCTCTGCCTGAGCGGCTACTCGCTGCTGGCGGAGCCCATCGCCGAGGCCGCGCTCACCGCGGCGCGGCTGGCGCGGGGCCGCGAAGCCCGCGTCGCGGTCGACCTCTCCTCGTGGAGCGCGATCCGCACCTACGGCGCCGAGCGGTTCCGAGCGAACCTCGACGCGGTCGCGCCGGACGTCGTCTTCGCGAACGAGCCGGAATGGGAGATGGTGGGCGGCGCCTACGCGCTGGCGGAGACGGCGGTCGTGAAGCGCGGCTCACGCGGAGTCGAGCTGCGCACGGCGGACGGCGTCGAGCAGTTCGAGCCGCTCGGCGCAGAGGTCGTCGACACGACGGGCGCGGGCGATGCGCTCGCCGCCGGGTTCCTGGTCGGCGGGATCGAACTGGGCCTGGAGGCGGCCGCGCGCTGCGTCGCGCACCTCGGAGCGGTGCCTTCGTGACGGAGCTGCTGAAAATCGCGCCGAAAGTGCAACAAGCACTCGCCGAGGGCGGCGCGGTCGTCGCGCTCGAGACTACGCTCGTCGCACATGGTTTCCCACCCGGGGTGGGGGTGGAGGTGGGCCGTGCCTCGGAAGCGGCGGTCCGGTCCGAAGGAGCCGTGCCCGCAACCGTCGGCGTGCTGGACGGCGCGGTCGTGGTCGGGCTCGGCGACGAGGAGCTCCAGCGCTTCGGCAAGGCCGGTGCCGACGCCCGCAAGGCGGGCCCGCGCGACCTGGCGGCTTGCGTCGCAAACGGCGAGCTCGGCGCGACCACGGTCGGCGGCACGCTCGCGGCGGCGAGGCTCGCCGGCATCCGCTTCATGGGCACCGGCGGCATCGGCGGCGTCCACCGTGGCTTCTCGGAGCGCCTGGACATCAGCGCCGACCTCGCCCAGCTCGCGCGAACGCCGGCGCTCGTCGTCTCGTCGGGGATCAAGTCGCTACTCGATGTGCCCGCGACCTCGGAGCTCCTGGAGACGCTCGGCATCCCCGTACTCGGCTACCGCACGGACGAGCTGCCGCTGTTCTACAGCGCCGGCGGCGGGCCGCCCGTCTCGAGCCGCGTCGACGGCCCCGACCAGGCCGCGCTCACGGCGGAGGCGCACTGGGAGCTCGGCGGCGCGGCGCTACTCCTCGCGCGGGATCCCGATGACGGGCTCGACGTCGAGCCGCTCGTCGCGGAGGCGCTCACGGCGGCGGCGACCCAGGGCATCTACGGCCAGGGCGTGACGCCCTTCGTGCTCCAGTTCCTGCACGAGCACAGCGGCGGGCGCACGCTCGACGTGAACCGCGAGCTGATCGTCGCGAACGCGCGCCTCGCGGCGCAGGTCGCGGTCGCAGCTAGTCGCTGAACGACGAGAGGAACTCGTCGACCGAGAGCGCGGTCAGCGTCTGCAGCTTGGCGCTGCCGCGGGCGCCGAGCGCCACGGACACGCGCGCAATCGTCTCGGCGTCGGGCGCCTCGACCACGTTGACGAAGTCGAACGGCCCGAGCGTCGCCCACTGGTGCACGACCTTCGCGCCGAGCTCCTCGACGTCACGGTTGACCTCCCGTAGCCGGTCGGGGTTCGCCTTCAGCGTCTGCACGCCCTGCGCGGTCAGGCTCGTGAGCATGATGTACGTCGGCATTGCGACGCCTCCTGGGTCGGGGGCCCGACTCTAACCGCGCCGCCTGGTCGAAGTAGAGGAGGCTCGCCCCGAGCACGACGACCGGCCAGAGCAGGCCCTCGGCGAGCGGTCTCGCGATCTCCGCGGCCTGGCCGCTGCCGGCGTTGAGCGCGAGCGCCAGCACACGCGTCGAGAGGTAGAAGACGATCCCGAGCGCCGCCATCGTGCCGAGTGCGTGCACGTAGTCGGCCCGCCCGAGGCGGAAGCCCTGCTTGAGCGACGCGACCACGCCCGTCCCTTCGATCACGGCCGCCGGAACGGCCAGCCCGACGAGCGCGAGCCACGCGACCGCAGGGAGGATGTAGAGCAGCACGAGCGCCGGGAACGGGACGAACACGATCAGTCCGACGAGGAACGCGACCCCGAGCCGGCGGCGGGGCACTGGCCTCTCGAGCACGATCGCGGCGGCTGCCACGTACGTGAGCGTCAGCAGCACCGCGCCGAGCGACAGGCTGACGATCACGTTCGTCCAGCCGTGCAGGGCGCTCGTGAGCGCACCGAACAGGCCGATCGGCACGCCGATCGCGAGGCAGGGCCAGAACCGCCGGCCGTAGAGCCGGATCGCCTCGGCGATCAGCTGGCCGACCGGGCGCTCACCCGGCGGGAGCGCCGGCGGGAGCGGCTCCTTCGGGCGGGCCTTGCGCGCCATCAGGCGATCGCCGGCTCGGCGGCGCCGGCCTTGTCGAAGATCAGGCCTCCGTCGCCGGCGTCTACGCGGACGGTGTCGCCCTCCGCGAACTCGCCCTCGAGCAGGCGCAGCGCGAGCGGGTTCTCGAGCAGGCGCTGGATCGCGCGCTTGAGCGGCCGGGCGCCGTAGGTCGGATCCCAGCCGGCCTCGGCGAGCACCGCGCGAGCGTCGTCGGTCAGCTCCAGGCGCAGCCCGCGCTCCGCGAGCCGCTCCTCCACGCGCCCGAGTTGCAGCTCGACGATCTCGCCGATCTGCTCCTTCGAGAGCGGGTGAAACTCGACGATCTCGTCGATCCGGTTCAGGAACTCCGGCCGGAAGACGTCGCGCATCGCCTCGGCGGAGCGGACGTTCGAGGTCATGATCAGCACCGTGTTGCGGAAGTCGACCGTCCGGCCCTGCCCGTCGGTCAGACGCCCGTCGTCGAGGATCTGCAGCAGGACGTTGAAGACGTCCGGATGTGCCTTCTCGATCTCGTCGAGGAGGACGACCGAGTACGGCCGCCGCCGCACGGCCTCGGTCAGCTGGCCGCCCTCGTCGTAGCCGACGTAGCCGGGGGGCGCGCCGATCAGGCGCGAGACGGTGTGCTTCTCCATGTACTCGCTCATGTCGAGGCGCACGAGCGCGCGCTCGTCGTCGAACATGAACTCCGCGAGCGCGCGGGCGAGCTCGGTCTTTCCGACGCCGGTCGGGCCGAGGAAGACGAACGAGCCGATCGGCCGGTTTGGGTCCTGCAGGCCCGACCGCGCGCGCCGCAGCGCATTCGCCACGGCCGAGACGGCCTCGTCCTGGCCGACGACGCGCTCGTGCAGCCGCTCCTCCATGTGGATCAGCTTCTCGGTCTCGCCCTCGAGCAGGCGATCGACCGGGATGCCCGTCCAGCGCGCGACGACGGCGCCGACGTCGTCCTCGTCAACCTCTTCCTTGACCATCGGCTCGGAGGCGTCCGGGGCGGCCTCGCGCTCCTCCAGCTCCTTCTCGAGGGCGGGCAGCTCGCCGTACTGGATCTCGGCGACCCGCTGGAGCTCGCCGTTTCGCTCCGCGCGCTCGGCCTCCATGCGCAGCTCGTCGATGCTCCTGGTGATCTCCTTGACGCGCTCGAGCTGCTCCTTCTCGCGCGACCAGCGCGCGGCCAGCTCGTTGCGCCGCTCCTGCGCCTCGGCGAGCTCGCGCTCGAGCGGCTCGCGCACCTCGGCCGACTCCTTGCCCATCGCGGCGAGCTCGATCTCGAGCTGCCGCACGCGGCGCTCGGCCTCGTCGAGCTCGAGTGGCGAGGAGTCGATCTCCATCCGCAGCCGCGACGCGGACTCGTCGACGAGGTCGATCGCCTTGTCGGGCAGGAAGCGGTCGGCGATGTAGCGGTCGGAGAGCACGGCCGCTGCGACGAGCGCGGCGTCGCGGATGCGGACGCCGTGGTGCGCCTCGTAGCGCTCCTTCAGGCCGCGCAAGATCGCAATCGAGTCGGCAACCGACGGCTCGCCAACGAACACCGGCTGGAAGCGCCGCTCGAGCGCGGCGTCCTTCTCGATGTGCTTGCGGTACTCGTCGAGCGTGGTCGCGCCGATCGCGCGCAGCTCGCCGCGCGCCAGCATCGGCTTGAGCATGTTCGCGGCGTCGACCGCACCCTCGGCCGCGCCGGCCCCGACGATCGTGTGCAGCTCGTCGATGAACAGGATCAGCTCGCCGGCGGCGTTCTGCACCTCGGTGAGGACGGCCTTGAGCCGCTCCTCGAACTCGCCGCGGTACTTCGAGCCGGCGAGCATCGCGCCGATGTCGAGCGCCCAGACGCGCTTGCCCTTCAGGCCCTCGGGCACGTCGCCCGCGACGATCCGCTGGGCGAGGCCCTCGACAATCGCCGTCTTGCCGACACCGGGGTCGCCGATCAGGACCGGGTTGTTTTTCGTCCGGCGCGAGAGCACCTGGATCACGCGGCGAATCTCCTCGTCGCGGCCGATAACGGGGTCGAGCTTGCCGCTCTCGGCCAGCTCGGTCAGGTCTCGGCCGAACTTCTCGAGCGCCTGGTAGGTGCCCTCAGGATCCTGCGAGGTGACGCGCTGGCCGCCTCGGACGGCCTCGATCTTCGCCTCCAGCTGCTCCCGCGGGACGACGTCGAGCGCGAGCAGGAGGTGCTCTGTCGAGACGTAGTCGTCCTCCATGCGCTTCGCCTCGTCGAAGGCGGCGTCGAGCACGCGCGAGACGGCGGCGCTCACGCCGGGCTGCTGTTGCGCGCCCTGCGTCGAGGGCTTCGTGCGCAGCGTCGCCTCGGCCTGGGCGCGCAGCTCGGCGGGGTCGGGCACGAGCTCCTGCGGCAGCTCCTGGTCGAGGAGCGCGAGCAGCAGGTGCTCGGGGTAGAGCTCGGGGTTCCCCAGGCGGCGCGCCAGCTCCTGTGCGGCGGCCACGGCCTCCTGGGACTTGAGTGTCAGCTTGTTGAAGTCCACTTCTTCTCCGGTAGTTGGGTCGGGTCGTAGAGAACGAGGTCGCGGCGGTACTGCTTGTGCACCTGCTGGATCGCCTCGCGCATCTCGCGCTCGAGGCGCTCCATCCGCGACTGCATCCGGTGCAGCTGCTCCTCGAGGTCGAGGACCGCCTCGACGCCAGCGAGGTTGAGACCCAGCTGGGTCGTCAGCTTCTGGATCAGGCGCAGGCGCTCGAGGTCGGCCTCCGAGTAGAGGCGCGTGTTCCCCGCCGTCCGCTGCGGCTGGACGAGCCCCTTCTGCTCGTACATGCGCAGCGTCTGCGGGTGCATGCCGACGAGCTCCGCGGCGACCGAGATCATGTAGCGCGGGCGCTGGTCGATCACTGCGTTCGCTCCCGGTACGCACGCACGGCGACGTTCACCATCACGAGCAGTCCGACGACGACCAGCACGGTCGCGACCAGCCAGAGGCTCGTCAGCCAGGACGGCTGCGGCTCGTTGCGGTACTCGCCGACCCGCGCGACGGCGGCGACGATGTAGGTCGCGAGGCCGGCCACGAGCGAGGCGATCCCGAAGCGCATCAGCCGCCCGCCTGCTGCAGCTCTTCGATCAGCTCGCGCTGCTTCTTGCTCAGCTTCTTGGGCACGGTCAGCTTCACGCGCGCGAGGACGTCCCCGCGGCCGGAGCCCTTCAGCTTCGGCGCGCCCTTGCCCTTGACGCGTAGGAGCGTGCCGTCCTCGGTACCGGCCTTGACCTTCACGGTCACCTCGCCGTCAGGCGTCGGCACCTTGACCTGGTCGCCGAGCGCGGCCTGCGGGTAGGTCACGGGCACCTCGACGACGAGGTCGTCTCCACGCCGCGTGTAGAGCTTCGACGGCTCGACACGCGTGACGACGTAGAGGTCGCCTGCCTCGGCGCCGCCGTAGCCTGCTTCGCCCTTGCCGCGGAGGCGGATGCGGGAGCCGTCCTTGACGCCCGCGGGGATCTTCACCGTGTAGCGCTTCGTCCGCCGCTCACGGCCGCTGCCGTGGCAGCGCGGGCACGGATCCTCGATCACGGTGCCGTTCCCGCGGCAGCGCGGACACGGCTGCGAGAGGGCGAACAGGCCCTGGCTCTCCGAGATGACGCCGCGGCCCTTGCACTCCGGGCAGAGCGTCGGCGCCGTGCCGGGCCTCGCGCCCGAGCCGCCGCACTCGCGGCAGGAGGTCTCGAGCTCGACCGGGATCGTCGTCTCGACGCCCTTCAGCGAGTCGTCGAACGAGAGCCGCACCTCGATTTCGAGGTCGCCCCCGCGCTGGCCGCGCTGGCGCTGCTGCTGCGCGCCGCGGCCGCGGCCGCCAAAGAGCCCGCCGAAGATGTCGCCGAGGTCGCCGAGGTCTGAGACGTCGAAGCCGTCGAAGTTGAAGCCGCCGGGGCCGGGGCCGCCGCGGCCGTTCTGCGAGCCGAAGCGGTCGTACTGCTTGCGCTTCTCGGGGTCCGAGAGCACGTCGTACGCCGACTGCACCTCCTTGAAGCGCTCCTCGGCGGAGTCGTCGCCCGGGTTCGCGTCCGGGTGGTACTGGCGCGCGAGCTTGCGATACGCCTTCTTGATCTCGTCTTGGCTCGCGTCCTTGGCGACCCCGAGGGTCTCGTAGAGGTCCTTAACGGCCGCCATCGTCCTCCTGCTTCGCGGCCGCCACGACGACGCGGGCCGGCCGCACGACGCGGTCGCCGAGGCGGTAGCCCTTCTGGACGACCTCGAGGATCGAGCCCTCGTCCTGCTCGGAGGGCTGCGAGAGCAGCGCCTCGTGGACGTGCGGGTCGAAGTGGCCGTTCGTCCCGATCTCCGTGACGCCCTCGCGCCGCAGCGCGGCCTCGAGCTCGCGGTGGACGAGCCGGACGCCTTCCTCCA
This sequence comes from uncultured Actinomycetes bacterium, assembly GCA_963765785.1. Classification (GTDB taxonomy): domain Bacteria; phylum Actinomycetota; class Thermoleophilia; order Gaiellales; family Gaiellaceae; genus AC-32. Next base: position 18,047 of record CAVXXW010000009.1, on the reverse strand, counting down.
GCGTTGCCTCCTCGTGCTGCTCGGCGGCCGCAAGCGCGCGCTCGAGGTCGTCGAGCACGGGCAGCAGCTCCTTCACGAGCCGCTCGTGGGCCCGCGCGACCAGGCTCTCCTGGTCGCGCGCGACCCGCTTGCGGTAGTTCTCGAACTCGGCCGCGACCCGCTTGAGGTCGTTCAGGTGCTCGTCGCGCTCCGCCTCGAGCGCTGCCACCTGCTCCTCGAGCGTGAGCTCACGCTCTTCGGTCACGAGGTCTTGGCCTCCTCGTCGACGACCTCGGCGTCCTCGATCACCTCGTCGTCGGAGTCGGACTCGCCGTTCGTGGACGACTGCGCCTGCTGCGCCGAGGCCTGTGCGTAGACCGCCTCGGCCAGCTTCTGCGCGGCCTCCTGGAGCGCCTCCGTCTTCGAGCGGATCTCGGCCAGGTCGTCGGACTCGAGCGCCTGCTTGAGCTCCATCACGCGGCCCTCGATGGTCGAGGCCTCGCTCTCGTCGAGCTTGTCGCGATGGTCCTTGAGGCTCTTCTCGGTCGCGTAGGCGAGCGCCTCGGCCTGGTTCTTGGCGTCGGCCACCTCGTGGAGCCGGCGCGCCTCGTCGGCGTGCGACTCCGCGGCCTTGATCATCTGGTCGACCTCCTCCGGCTTCAGTCCCGAGCCGCCCTCGATCTTGATCTGCTGCTCGTTCCCGGTGCCGTGGTCCTTGGCCGAGACGTTGATGATCCCGTTCGCGTCGATGTCGAAGGTGACCTCGATCTGCGGCATGCCCCGCGGCGCCGGCGGGATGCCGACGAGCTGGAACTTGCCGAGCGTCTTGTTGTAGAGCGACATCTCCGACTCGCCCTGGAGCACGTGCACCTCGACGGAGGGCTGATTGTCCTCGGCCGTCGTGAACGTCTCCGACTTCTTCGTCGGGATGGTCGTGTTGCGCTCGATCAGCCGCGTGAAGACGCCGCCCTTGGTCTCGATCCCGAGCGACAGCGGGGTGACGTCGAGGAGCAGGACGTCCTTGACCTCGCCCTTCAGCACGCCGCCCTGGATGGCCGCGCCGACGGCGACGACCTCGTCCGGGTTGACGCCCTTGTGCGGATCCTTGCCGATCAGCTGCTTGACCTTGTCCTGCACCGCAGGCATACGGGTCATACCGCCGACGAGCACGACGTGATCGATCTTCGACGCGTCGATGCCCGCGTCCGCGAGCACCTGCTTCGTCGGGCCGACCGTGCGCTCGAGCAGCTCGGCCGTCAGCTCGTCGAGCTTGGCGCGCGTGAGCTGGAGGTCGAGGTGCTTCGGGCCTTCCGGCGTGGCGGTGACAAACGGCAGGTTGATCTGCGTCGTCATCGTCGAGGAGAGCTCGATCTTCGCCTTCTCGGCGGCCTCGTAGAGGCGCTGCAGGGCCATCTTGTCCTGCGAGAGGTCGATGCCCTGATCGCGCTTGAACTCCGCGACCATCCAGTCGACGATCGCCTTGTCGAAGTTGTCGCCGCCGAGGTGGTTGTCGCCGTTCGTGGCCTTCACCTCGAAGACGCCCTCGCCGAGCTCGAGCACCGACACGTCGAAGGTGCCGCCGCCGAGGTCGAAGACGAGGATCGTGTGGTCGGAGGCCTCCTTGTCGAGGCCGTACGCGAGCGCCGCGGCGGTCGGCTCGTTGATGATCCGCAGGACGTTGAGCCCGGCGATCTTGCCGGCGTCCTTCGTCGCCTCGCGCTGCGCGTTGTTGAAGTAGGCCGGGACGGTGATCACCGCGTCGGTGACCGCCTCGCCGAGGTACGCCTCTGCGTCGGCCCTCAGCTTCTGGAGGATCATCGCGCTGAGCTCCGGCGGGGCGTAGTCCTTGCCGCCGGCCTGCACGCGCACGTCGCCGTTCGGGCCCTCCACGACCTCGTACGGGACGATCTTCATCTCCTCGCTCACCTCGCCGAACTTGCGGCCCATGAACCGCTTGATCGAGAAGACGGTGTTCTGCGGGTTCGTCACCTGCTGGCGCTTGGCGGGCGCCCCGACGAGCCGCTGGCCGTCGTTCGTGAACGCGACGACGGAAGGGGTGGTGCGCCCGCCCTCGGCGTTCGGGATGACCGCCGGCTCGCCGCCCTCGATCACGGCCATTGCAGAGTTGGTCGTGCCGAGGTCGATGCCGATCGTCTTTGCCATGCTGGAATCTCCTTACGTTGAGGATCAAACTGAGAAAATCTCAGTCAGATGATAGCAAGGCTCGCAGCACCCGGACCGCAGCCGGCTCCGCGACGACGATCCCCGCCAGGATGAGCGCGCAGCCGCCCCAGCCCAGCCAGCCGAGCCGGTCGCCGGAGAGCCAGTAGCCGAAGATCCCGGCGAAGACGGTCTCCAGCGAGAAGACGATCGCGATCCGGGCAGCAGACAGGCGGCGCTGGGCCCAGACCTGGATCAGGTAGGCGAGCGCGCTGGCGAAGAGGCCGGTGACGAGCAGCGCACCCCACACCGTCCAGCCGCGCGGCACCTCGAGCTGCCCGAGCGCAAGCGCGATCACGAGGAAGCCGGCGAGGCACGCGGCCATCTGGACGAGCGTCAGCGCGATCGCGTCGTAGCGGCGCGCGTAGCGCTCGAGCGCGACGATCTGCAGCGCCTGCGCGGCCGCGGAGGCCAGCACGAGCAGGTTCCCCCCGGTCGTGCCGACCGGTACGCCGCTCAGCATCGCCAGGCCCACGAGCGCGAAGCTGACGCCGAGCCAGACCTCGGCGGCGACGACGGTCCGGAAGAGCGCGAGCCCGAAGAGCGGCGTCAGCACGACGTAGAGCCCCGTGATGAAGCCGGTGCTCGAGACGGTCGTCCGCTCGAGCCCGGCCGTCTGCAACCCGATCCCGAGGCCGAGGAGGCCGCCGACCATCGCGCCGGCCGTCCAGCCGGAGCGCCCGAGCGTTCGAACGCGCCAGCCGCCGGCGAGCGCGAGCGCGCCGGTCGCGATCGCGTACCGCACCGCCAGGAACGCGAACAGCGGGTAGATCGCGACCGCATCCTTGACCTGGACGAACGTAATGCCCCAGACGGCGGTAACCGCGATGAGGGCCAGCAGCGGCACCGCGCGAGTCTACGAAGGGCTGGGCGCCGTCCTCCGACGGGGTTTGGCGGTCGAGACCTCGGCTAGGCTCTGCTCATGGAGCCGCTGCGCGATTCCTGGGGACGCGAGATCAAGAGCCTGCGGGTCTCCGTCACCGACAAGTGCAACTTCCGTTGCCGCTACTGCATGCCTGCGGAAGGGCTCGAGTGGCTCCCGCGGGAGGAGGTTCTGCGCTACGAGGAGATCGCGCGGCTCGTCCGCGTGCTGGCGGGGATGGGCGTCGACGAGGTCCGGTTGACCGGCGGCGAGCCGCTCGTGCGCCGCGACCTGCCGGTGCTCGTCGAGCTGCTCGCGACCACGCCGGGTGTTGACGACCTCTCGCTGACGACGAACGGCGTCCTGCTCGACCGGCTCGCGAAGCCGCTCGTCGACGCCGGCCTGACGCGGCTGAACGTCTCCCTCGACTCGCTCTCGCACGTGCGCTTCGCGGAGATCACCCGGCGCGACGCGCTCGACCGCGTGCTCGCCGGACTGGAAGAAGCGGAGCGCTATCCGCAGCTCGGGCCGATCAAGGTGAACTGCGTCGCGATGCGCGGCTTCACCGAGGTCGAGGTGCCGGCGCTCGCCGAGCTCGCCCGCCGCAAGCCGTACGTCGTGCGCTTCATCGAGTTCATGCCGCTCGACGCGGACGAGTCGTGGCGCGGCGACGACGTCCTCACCGGCGCCGAGATCCGCGCGCTGATCGAGGAGCGCTGGCGGCTCGAGGAGATCCCGGCCAAGGCGTCGTCGACCGCACGGCGCTTCCGCTTCGCCGACGGCGCCGGCGAGATCGGCTTCGTCAACCCGGTCTCGGAACCGTTCTGCTCGAGCTGCGACCGCATCCGCCTGACTGCCGACGGACAGCTGCGCACGTGCCTCTTCTCGCGCCGCGAGTGGGACCTGAAGACGCCTCTGCGCGAGGACGCCTCGGATGCCGAGCTGGAGCGCCTGATCCGCTTCGCCGTGCGCCACAAGGAGCTCAAGCACAAGATCAACGACACGGGCTTCGTTCGGGCCTCGCGCTCGATGAGCCAGATCGGCGGCTGACGCTTCGGAAGAAGCCGACAGGCTCGGCCGTTAAAATACGACGTCCCCGTGAGCGTGCTCGTGTCAGCCGGCCGCCGAGTCCTGCCGCGTGGGTGGGCGGACTTCGGACGGCAACTCGCGATCTGGTTCGGCTTCCTCGGCGCCTACCAGCTCGCACGTGGCATCGCGGACCGGAACCCGCCGAAGGCCTTCGAGAACGGCCTGCACGTGATCGGGATCGAGCAGCACGTTCACGGGCTGTTCGAGCTGACGCTCCAGCGGCTCGTGGACGGGTCGCAGGTCCTCGCGACCGCTGCGTCGTGGACGTACTGGAACTCCGAGTTCACCGTCCTCGGGCTCGCGCTGCTCTGGGTCTACCTCCGCCGGAACGAGGCCTTCACGAAGTTCCGGAACACGATCCTGCTCGCGAACGTGATCGGCCTGGTCGGCTACGTCCTGCTGCCGACGGCGCCGCCGCGCATGTTCCCGGACTTCGGCTTCGACGACACGCTCTCCGGCTTCGGCCAGCTGAACCACGGCAGCGGGCTCGTCGAGTTCGCCGCCAACCCGTACGCGGCGATGCCGAGCCTGCACGCGGCCGACGCGCTGATCATCGGGCTGGTGCTCGCCTCGGTCTGCCGCTCGCGGATCGCGAAGGCGATCTGGCTGCTCTGGCCGGCGTGGGTCTGGTTCAGCGTGATGGCCACCGGCAACCACTTCTGGCTCGACGTGCTCGGGGGGATCCTGGTCGCGACGACCGCCATCGCGATCGTCTACGGGCAGCCGCTCCGGCGGCTTCGCGCCCGCACGGCGTGACCCGCACCGAGACCCTCGCCTGGGTCAAGCGGGGCTACACCGACGGCACGCGCCGGCTCGCCGCCCGCTGGATCGGCGGCCTCGCGCGCACGCGCGTCACACCGAACGCGCTGACGGCGGCCGGCATCACGCTCTGCGCCGCCTCGGCGGTGATCGTCTGGTACGCCCACCACGACCCGTGGCCTCTCTACTGGCTCGCGGCGGTCGTCTTCGTGGTGGGGTCCCTGCTGGACATCCTCGACGGCGCGCTGGCGCGGCAGGGCGGCAAGGCGACGCCGTTCGGCGCCTTCGTCGACTCCATCTCGGACCGGGTCAGTGAGGGCTTCGTCCTGACGGCGGTCGCACTGGTATTCGCGCGGGAAGGCAACGACGTCGCCGTGGGCTTCACCTTCGCCGCGATGGCCGGCTCGTTCCTCGTCTCGTACGCGCGCGCCAAGGCCGAGTTGCTCGGGCTGAAAGGCGACGTCGGGCTCGGCAGCCGCGCGGAGCGCGTGGTCGTGATCACTGCCGGCCTCGTCTTCGCGCCGTGGGGCGGCCTGCAGTGGGCGATCTACTTCCTCGCCGCAACGGCCTGGCTCACCGTGCTGCAGCGCGTCTTCAGCGTCCGCGGCCAGCTCCGCGGCCGGCAGGAATAGCCTCTATACTGCTAGCACTTCTGTGCTAGCACCAGCGCGCAAGCACGTCCTCGTCCGGATGCCGGGCGAGCTGAAGCGACTCCTCGCCGAGGAAGTCAAGAGCACCGGCCGCAGCCTCAACGACGTCGCGGTCGGGATCCTCGCCTCCCGCTTCGCCGTCCCGTTCGAGGAGAGCGGCCGCCCCGGCAGGCAGCCGGGCAAGAGCGGCTCGGTGCTCCTGCGCATGCCGCCGGAGCTCAAGGACAAGCTCGCGGAGCGCGCGGCGCAGCGGAGACGGAACGTCAACGACCTGATCGTCGAGACGCTGACCGAGCGGCTCGCAGGAAAGGAACCCATGGCTTCGACCAACGACAGCAACGGCAAGCCGCGGCGCTCGGACGACAAAGTCCGCGTCGCGATCATCGGCGTCGGCAACTGCGCCAACTCGCTCCTCCAGGGCGTCGAGTACTACAAGGACGCTCCGGACGACCAGTTCGTCCCCGGCTTGATGCACGTCAACCTCGGGGGCTACCACGTCCGCGACGTCGAGTTCACCGCGGCGTTCGACGTCACCGCCGACAAGGTCGGCAAGGATCTCTCCGAAGCGATCTGGGCGCACCCGAACGACACGGTCAAGTTCGCCGACGTGCCGAAGACGGGCGTCACGGTCTCGCGCGGGATGACCCACGACGGGATCGGCAAGTACCTCTCCGAGGTGCTCACGAAGGCGCCGGGCGAGACCGACGACATCGTCCGGATCCTGCGCGATACGAAGACGGACGTCGTCGTCAACTACCTGCCGGTCGGCTCGGAGATGGCGACGAAGTGGTACACCGAGCAGATCCTCGAGGCCGGCTGCGCGATGGTGAACTGCATGCCCGTCTTCATCGCGCGCGAGGCCTACTGGCAGCGGCGCTTCGAGGAGGCCGGCGTGCCGATCATCGGCGACGACATCAAGTCCCAGGTCGGCGCCACGATCACGCACCGCGTGCTGACGTCGCTGTTCCGCGAGCGCGGCGTGCACCTCGACCGGACGATGCAGCTCAACGTCGGCGGCAACTCGGACTTCCTAAACATGCTCGAGCGCGAGCGGCTCGAGTCCAAGAAGATCTCGAAGACGAACGCGGTCACCTCGATGCTCGACTACGACCTCGGCGCGACGAACGTGCACGTCGGCCCGTCCGATTACGTGCCGTGGCTGACCGACCGCAAGTGGGCGTACATCCGCATGGAGGGCAAGGCCTTCGGCGACGTGCCGCTCAACGTCGAGCTCAAGCTCGAGGTCTGGGACTCGCCCAACTCGGCGGGCATCGTGATCGACGCCGTCCGGCTTTCGAAGCTGGCGCTGAACAACAACGTGTCCGGTGCGCTCGAGGGGCCGTCGAGCTATCTGATGAAGAGCCCGCCGAAGCAGATCGTCGACGACGAGGCACACGAGCTCGTCGAGCGGTTCATCAAGCAGAACACGCGCAAGCGAGTCAAGCAGCCCGCCGCCACCTAGCCGCAATCCGTTCGTGGGGCCGCGGCTAGACTCGGCGCGATGGGCTTGCGCGTCTGCCTGGTCACGCCCTTCGCCTGGTCGCGGCCGCACGACGTGAACGAGCACGTCGCGGGCGTCGCGCGGGAGCTGCGCGCGCTCGGCCACGCCGTCACCGTCCTGGCGCCGTCGACGCGAGCAGCCGACCTGATCGAAGGCCGGCGTGCGCTGCTGGACGGCGGCAGCCCGGAGGTGATCGCGCTCGGGCCGGCCGTGCCTGTCTCGCGGCGCAGCCGGATCGGCGTGCCGGTGGGCGTGCGGGCGAACCTCTCGCTCGCCCTTGCCCGCGGCGAGTACGACGTCGTCCACGGCTTCGAGCCCGGGCTGCCGAGCCTGTCGTACCTGGCATTGCGCGACGCGCGCGCGTTCGCGGTCGCGACGTTCCTGTCCGCGGAGCGGCTCGGCTACCCGCCCGGCCGCGCGCAGCGGGAGCGTCTGCTCGCACGGATCGACGCGCTCGTGGCCACGTCCGAGGCGACCGCTGAAGCGGCAGCCGAGCGCCTGCCTGGCGACTACCGCGTGGTTCCCCTCGGCGTCGACCTCGACGTTTTCCGGGCCGCCGACAAGCGCCGGGTCGTCGTGCTCGAGTGGCGGCCCGGCGAGCGCCCGCTGACACGCGCCGTCGTGCGCGCGCTCGTCCAGCTCGAGGACTGGGAGCTCGTCTTCCTGCGCACGAGGCCGCTCGCCGGCCGGCCTGCGCTGCCGCGGCCGCTGCGCGGGCGCGTCCACGTGCGGACGCTGCGCGACGGCGCCGCGCGCGCGGCGCTGCTGAACGAGTCTGCGGTCTTCGTGCCTGCGTTCGACGGCCTCGACCGCGTCTCGCTCGAAGCGGCGGCCGCCGACGCGGCGATCGTCTCCCCGCCAGGCGTCCGCGAGCAGCCCGAGCTCGCCGCGGCCGCGATCCTCCGCCTGGCAGAGGACGACGACCATCGCCGGCGCGAGGGCGCGCGCGCCAGGGCAGCCGCCGAGGGCCAGAGTTTCGCCGTGGCGGCCCACGAGCTGGACGAGGTGTATCGCGGGCTCGCCGACCGTCGTCGGAAGCAGCGCGCGCCGGCGCCCCTGGCCGACCGCGACTGGATCGTCGCCGACCTGCACATGCACACTTCGTGGTCGCACGACTGCCAGATCCCGGTCGAGGACCTCCTCGACCACGCCGAGGCGGAAGGGCTCGGCGCGATCGCCGTCACGGACCACAACGTCTTCGGCGGCGCGCAGGCGGCGGTCGAGTTCTCGCGCGGCCGCGACCTGATCGTCATCCCCGGCGAGGAGATCAAGACCGACGGCCAGGGCGAGGTGATCGGCCTCTTCCTCTCGGAGGAGATCCCGCGCGGGCTGCCGTTCGCAGCAACGGTCGATGCGATCCGCGCCCAGGGCGGCGTCGTCTACGTCCCGCACCCGTTCGACCGACTCCACTCGATCCCGGACGCGGCGACGCTCCACCGGCATCTGCAGCAAATCGACGTGCTCGAGGTCTACAACGCGCGGCTCCTGTTCGAGGCCTACAACGACGAAGCGCTCCGCTTCGCACGCAAGTACGACCTCACCATGGGCGCAGGCTCGGACGCGCACGTACTGCAGGGCGTGGGTACCGGGGCACTGCGGATGCGGGCCTTCGACGGGCGCGAGGAGTTCCTCGCCAGCCTGCGCGGGGCACAGGTTTTGCGGCGGCCGAGGTCGCTGCTCTACCTGCAGTCGCTGAAGTGGGCGGCGCAGGCCAAGGAAAGGGTTCGCTAGCCGAGAAAGGTCCATGGCCCAGTGCCTGCCGTGACGGACGAAATCTTCGAGAAGTACCTGCAAAAGGCCATCGCCGAGACGAATGAGCTCGGCGACGAGATCGCGCGCGCGGCCGGCGAGGGACAGGTGCCGGTGCTCGGCTCGGGCCACCCGCTCGCCGACGTCTTCCTGCTCAAGCACGACCCGAAGCCGGCCGAGGTGCAGGAGGGCGTCGCGTTCTACGGCCGCGCCGGGCAGGCGCTGCTGAAGTCGCTGCAGCGCCTGAACGTCGACCCGCTAGCGATCTACGGCACGAACTGCCTCAAGCTCGCCGGCGGCGACGAGGCGGAGGCGCGCGAGTGGCTCGCGCGGGAGCTGCACATCGTCCAGCCGAAGCTCGTCGTCGTGATGGGCGAGCAGGCGCTTGCGTTCCTGAACGCAGTCGAGTTCCCGCTGGCCGACGTGCTCGAGCCTACGCTCGGCGAGCTCCAGCGCTTCACGCCTACCATCCAGGCCCTGTACGTGCCCGACATCGACGAGTCGCTCGACGAGGCGCCGGCGAAGACCCGCTTTTGGAACGCGTTCAAGGCACTCGGGCCCTGGTGGGCGGAGCTACCGCCGTACTGAGCCCGAAGCGCATAGCGGCGTTCGTCGCGCTCTCGGTCGCGCTCGGCGTCTACTACGCGACGCACGAGTCGTGGTTCTCCCTCTCGCTCTGGGGGAGTCTCGCTTGGCTCTGCTTCGTGCTGATCCCGGCGGTCTTCGGGCTCGTCTGGCTCGTGCTCCCGGCCTGGAGCCTGCCGATCCGGTACCTGTTCGGCGTCGCGCTCGGGTTCGGCGTCGCGGCGGTCGCGCTCCAGCTGGCAGGCGCCGAGCCCGTGGCGAACTTCGCGAAGCTCGGCGCGATGACCTTCGCCGCCTGGTGCTTCCTCCGTTTCTTCGAGGAGCTGAGCTGGGTCGTGCTGGTCGCGGTCATCGTCCCCTTCGTCGACTCGTACTCGGTCTGGCGCGGGCCGACGAACACGATCGTGAACAAGAAGCCGCAGGTCTTCGACGCACTCTCCTTCGCGTTCCCCGTGCCCGGCTCGAACGACGCGGCCCGTCTGGGGCTGCCCGACCTGCTGTTCTACGCGCTCTTCCTCGGTGCCGCGGCCCGCTGGGAGCTGCGCACCGGCTGGACCTGGGTGTGCCTCACGGCGTCGCTCGGCGGCACGATGGCGCTCGCGACCTGGCTGGAGGTCGGCGGGCTACCGGCGCTCCCGCTGCTCTCGGTCGGCTTCCTGCTGCCGAACGCCGACCTGCTGTGGCGCGAAGTGCGGCGCGCGCTGGCTAGAGGGGGAAGCGCCAGAGATCGCCGTCCAGCTCCGAAGTGACCCACGCGGAGCCGGCGCCGACGGCGGCGGCGATCGGTTGCGGCCCGATCGGCTCGGTGGCCGTGACCGTGGCGGACGCGAGGTCGATCACGGAGACGGTGCCGGAGTCGATGTTCGGCACCCAGAGCTGGTTGCGGGAGACGGCGCTCGCAAGCGGGTTCTGCCCGACCGCGACCTTCGCGAGCACCTTCATCGTCGCCGGTTCGACGCGGTAGACGAAGCCGGTCTCGCTCGAGACCCAGAGCGAGCCCGCGGCGGGAGTGATCCAGTCAGCGGTCGGGATCCGGATCGTCTTCTCGACGCGGTTGCGCGCGGCATTGACGCTGATCAGGCGGCCGCGGCCGTAGTCGGCGACCCAGACCTTGCCGAAGGCGACCGCGATCCCGTTCGGGCCTCCGCCGACGCGGATCGTCTTGATCAACTTGTTGCGCTTGGGGCCGATCCGGCTGACCGTGCCCGAGTTCTCGTTCGTCACCCAGACGGAGCCGCCGCCGTACGCGAGCGCGTAGGGCGCGCTGCCGACGGCGATGCGGGCCTTGCGCTTGCCCGTCGCCGGGTCGAGCCGCGTGACGACGTCCCCGTGGCGCGAGCCGACCCAGAGGCTCCCCGCGCCGTACGCGAGGCCGAACGGGTAGCCGCCGACCTTGATGCGTTTGACGACGCGACCCGCGGCGGGGTCGACGCGGACGACCTGGTTGCCGGTGTGATCGGTCACCCAGACCGAACCGCCTCCAGAGAGGGCAAAGGAAGCGGACAGCCCGACGTGCAGCTTCTCGGGAGCAGAAGCACCGCTTGCGACGCCGCATACTGCTGCGACCGCGATGATGACGACCCCGCCGCGAAGTGGACTTACCACAATATTGCGCTACATTACCACAAGGTTGTGCTAGTGGCGGGCGACGATTCAGAGACGATCCTGCTCGACCTCTTCCGCACCAACCAGGTGCGGGAGCGGCTGATCGCGACTGCGTTGGACGGCCTCGAGCTGCCTCCGGAGGACTATCCGTTCTACGTGATCATCGGCGCCGAGGGACCGTGGACCCCGACGGCGCTGGCGGCCCGGCTCGAGATGCCGCTCTCGACGGTGCTCTTCCGCGTACGGCGGCTGGAGAAGCGCGCGCACGCTGAGCGGACGCCCAACCCCGACGACCGGCGCTCGTACCTCGTCGAGCTGTCGAAGGACGGCCAGCAGCTGCTCGACAAGGCGCGTCCGCGGTTCCGCGCGCTCGCGCTGGCGGTCGAACAGCGGCTCGGCGACGCGCAGGTCTCGGGGCTCCGCGGCGGACTCGGCGAGCTGCGCGAGGCGATCGAGACCGAGCTCAGCCGCGAGTGAGCAGCGCGACCGACTCGACGTGCGGCGTGTGCGGGAACATGTCCACCGGCCGCACACGCTCGAGCCGGTAGCCCCAATCGCGCTCGAGCTCCTTCACGTTCGCCGCCAGCGTGGTCGGGTTGCACGAGACGTAGACGATCCGCGAGGCCTCCAGCCGCGCGAGCCGGCGCAGCGCCTTTCCCGAGAGCCCTGCGCGCGGCGGGTCGACGACGGCCACGTCCGGCGAGCCAGCGCGATCGGCGAGCTCCTCGAGCGACGCGCCCACCTCGCCCGCGAAGAACGCCGCGTTCGTGATCCCGTTCAGGTCCGCGTTCTCGAGCGCGCACGCGACCGACTCCTCCGAGACCTCCACCCCCCACACCGTCAGCGCCTGCGACGCCAGCGTCAGGCCGATCGTCCCGATCCCGCAGTAGAGGTCGTAGACCGTCTCATGGCCGGTCAGCGCCGCGTACTCGCGCGCGAGCTCGTACAGCCGTTCGGCCATGCGCGTGTTCGTCTGCAGGAACGCGTTCGGCCGCACGCGGAACCGGAGGCCGCAGAGCTCCTCCTCGATCGCTTCGTCGCCCCAGAGCAGCGTCGTCGGCAGGTTCGTCACCTCGGCCTGCGACTCGTTCTCGGCCCAGTGGATCGAGCGCACCTCCGGGAAGCGCCGCAGCACCTCGACGAACTCGTCGCGGTCGAACCGCTCGCCCGGCGCGGTCACGAGCTGGACGAGCAGCTGGCCGGTGTTCCGGGCCTCGCGCAGGACGAGATGGCGCAGGTACCCGGTGTGCTCGCCCTGGTCATACGCCTCCAACCGCTCCGCGCGGGCCCAGTCGCGGACGGCGTTCCGCACCGCGTTGCCGAGGTCGGTCGTCAGCCAGCACCGTTCGACCTCGAGCACCTCGTCCCAGCGGCCGGCCCTGTGGAAGCCGAGCGCCGGCCCCGACGGCGTTTGCGTGAAGGAGTACTCGAGCTTGTTGCGGTAGTGGAAGACCTCCTCGGCCGGGACGATCGGCTCAAGCGGCGGCTCCCCGACGCCGCCGAGCCGGCGCAGCGCGTCGGCGACCTGCTCCTCCTTGGCCGCGACCTGCGACTCGTAGGCGAGGTCCTGGAACCGACAGCCGCCGCAGGCCGGGTAGTGCTCGCACGGCGCGTCGACGCGCAGGCCGCTCGGCTCGAGCACCTCGACCGCCAGCGCCTCGGCGTGGTTGCGTTTCACCTTGGTCACGCGAGCGCGCACGCGATCGCCGGGCAGGCCGCGTCGGACGAAGACGACGAAGCCGTTCAGGCGCGCGACGCCGTTCCCGCCGTAGGCGAGCGAGTCGATCGAGAGCTCGAGCTCCTGGTCCCTGGCGACGGGCGCGGCCATCAGGCCGCCCAGGCTACGAGAAGCCGGGGTGCTCGGGGAGGAGCATGGGCGGGCGCGGCGGCTGGCTGAAGTCGAAGTCGCGCGTCAAGTCGCCCACCTGCGGCATCACCTCGCGCACGTCGGGACGCGAGTCGGGCCGGCCGTCCGTGCGCGGGTCGATCCGCTGGCCGCCGAGGAAGTCGTCCTCGATGAACTTCGTGTACGCGTCGAGGCTGGCGACCTGGTGGTCGATGTAGCCGCGCTTTGCGTACGGCGAGATGATCAGCGACGGTACGCGGAGGCCGAAGCCCATGCCGTCGACTTTCGGCGGCATGACGTGGTCGTAGAAGCCGCCCCAGTCGTCCCAGCCGAGGAAGATCGCGGTCGAGCCCCAGTCCGGGCCGCTCATGATCGCGTTGATCGCGCTCGTCACGTAGGCCTGGCCGCGGGTGACGAGCGCCGGCGGATGCTCGCTGACCCGGTTGCTCGGAGTGAGCCACGACACTGCCGGCAGCGTCCCGGCCCTTGCCGCCTGAAGAACTGCCGCATCGGGGCGATGTTGCCGAGCTGGTGATCGGTGGACGGTGCTGAACCACGGCAACGGGTTCCAGATGCCGGGCGTGTTCGCGTTCTGCCACTGCGCTTGCAGACCATCCCGCTGTCGGCGCAGTCGGGCTGGGCGCCGGCGAAGACGAAGTAGCGCCAGGAGACGTGGGCCTTGTGCAGCAGGTAAGTCAGGTCGGTCCACTGGTAGTGGGGCGTCCGATCGGTGGGGTTCTGCGGCTCGTGCGGCGGCGCGAGCGGGTTCTCGATCGCGGTCCCGCAGCTCACGGGTCGTGGGGGTGCGGCAGCGCGCCGACCACTCCGACACCGTGTAGAGGTGCTGCGGGAGGCTCCACGAGCTGACCGACTCGAACATGTGGTCCTGCAGGACGAAGTTGCGCGCGTAGGCCCAGTAGTTCGGGATCTCGTCCTCGTCGTGGTAGCCCATCACGTCGGGCCGCCCCGCCCCGAACGAGCACAGGGGCGCATCGGGGTTTTCTCCGCAGCCCCGCGTCAGCCCGCGGCGCGCCTCCCGGACGAAGCCGTTCATCTTCCCTCTGTTGACGTCCCGGATCGCGTCGAGGTGCTCGTGCGGGCCGCCGCTGTTCCGGTTGCTCGTGTCGTGGAACGGCCGCAGGCACCCGGTGCGCGGGTCGGGCGCGCAGACCGTGAAGACCCCGTCGTGCCGCGGCAGTCCGTCGGCGCCCGGGTACGTGCCGAAGTAGGAGTCGAACGAGCGGTTCTCCTGCATGATCACGACGACGTGGCGGATCTTGTGGATCCCCTCGGTGGCACGGGCGTGCGGCGCCTTGTCGTGCCCGAAGAACGCAAGGCCTGCCGCCGCGGCGACCGAGAGCGCGAGCGCAAGCGGCAGTCGGCCGGCACGGGCCAAACGTAATCCGGGGACGTTTAGTTCAGATGAAGGCCCGGTTGCGCGTCAGCTAAGCGCAGTGACGTAGACCTTGCGGTCCCGCGGCCCGTCGAACTCGCAGAAGAAGATCCCCTGGTAGCGGCCGAGGGCGAGCTTGCCCTCGTTCAGCGGCACCAGCACCTCGGGACTCATCAGCGACGCGCGCATGTGCGAGGGCGCATTCGGGCCGTCCGCGTCGTCGTGCCCCCAGCTCCAGCCGTCCTCGACGATCTTCTCCATGGCCTGTTCGAGGTCGTTCGCGAGCACCGGATCGATGTCCTCGTTGATCGTCACGCCCGCGGTCGTGTGCGGCACGTAGACGAGCGCCGCGGCTGCGCCGTTGGCGCCGTTCAAGGCCTCCTCCACCTCCGCCGTGATGTCGAGCAGCTGCGTCCTCCGCTCCGTCCTAAGGCTGATCTCGCGCACCGGGATATCCTACGGCCAATGCCGAGTTCCCCGGAGATCGAGTCCTACAGCGCCGAGGCCGACCGCTTCATCGCCGAGCTCGACGAGGAGTACTACCTCCACTACGCGGGCCACAAGGAGAAGCTCGAGCTCGAGGAGATTTACGAACGGCACGCCGCTCACCGATCTCGAGAACGTGCAGACGATCGGCGCGGACGTCGACGGCGACCGCCGCGTGCGCGAGCTCTGGCAGTTCGGCTGCGAGGGCTACCTCGGCAAGTTCACGCGCGAGCACGCGGAGAAGCTCGCAGAGCTCGAGGCCGAGCTCGAGGTGGACGGTCGACGGCGAGACGATGCCCTACCGGATGGTCCGCCCGGAGATGGCCAACGAGCCCGACCGCGGGAGGCGCGAGCAGCTCGACCGCGCGATGTGGGAGGCGACCGAGGAGCACCTGAACCCGGTCTACCTCGACGGCGTCGAGATCGTCCAGCGCGAGCTTCCCTCGCTCGGCGTCCAGACCTACGTCGAGCTCTACGAGCGCTTCGGCTTCCGGCTGAAGGAGCTCGCCGCGCAGTGCGAGGAGTTCCTCGCCGACACCGAGCAGCTCTACGAGGAGCACATCGACCGCGCCTCGCGGGCGCTGCTCGGCCTTCCGCTCGACGACCTCCAGCGCTGGGACCTCCAGCGCATGCTGCGCTCGCCGCAGTGGGACGAGGGCTTCCCGGGCGAGCAGATGGTGCCGGCTCTGCGGGCGACGCTGGCCGACCTCGGGATCGACCTCGACAGCCAGGAGAACATCAAGCTCGACATCGAGCAGCGGCCGCAGAAGACGCCGCGCGCGTTCTGCTCGCCGATCGAGGTGCCGGACAAGGTGATGCTCGTGATCCAGCCGATCGGCGGCGCCGACGACTGGCGCGCGTTCTTCCACGAGGCCGGCCACGCCGAGCACTTCGGCAACACCTCGCGCGACCTGGCGATGGAGGAGAAGCGCCTCGGCGACACCGCGGTCACCGAGGGCTGGGCGATGCTGATGCAGCACCTGACCGACGAGCCCGGCTGGCTCTCGCGCAAGCTCGACTTCCCGCGCCCCGACGAGTACGCGGCCGAGGGGATGCTCTGGCTGCTCTTCTTCGTCCGGCGCTACTCGGCGAAGCTCCTCTACGAGCTCGAGTTCCACTCGGCCGACGACCTGAGCGGGATGCCGAAGCGCTACTCGGAGCTCCTCGGCGACGCGCTCAAGTTCGAGATCAGCGAGGCGAACTACCTCGCCGACATCGACTCGGGCTTCTACGTGACCGCCTACCTGCGCTCGTGGGCGTTCGAGTGCCAGCTGCGCGACAACCTGCGCGAGCGCTTCGGGACGACTGGTTCGCCCAGCGCGAGGCGGGTCGCTGCTGCGCGAGCTCTGGTCGCTCGGCCAGCAGCCGACGGCCGACGAGCTGCTCAAGGACGTGACCGGCGCGGAGATCCAGATGTCCGCCGTCGGCGACCGCGTCCGCGAACATCTCTCGTAACGCGCGCTCTGTCCTGTGTAGCTGCATAAGCTCTATGCATGAACAGGACACGGGTGCTGATCGCGGGCGCGGCCGGCCGCGACTTTCACAACTTCAACCTCGTCTACCGAGGCCGCGCGGAGTACGAGGTGGTCGCCTTCACGGCGACGCAGATCCCGGACATCGCCGGACGGGTCTACCCGCCCGAGCTGGCCGGTGAGCTCTACCGGGACGGGATCCCGATCTGCCCGGAAGCCGAGCTCGAGGAGCTGATCGCGAAGCACGAGGTCGACGAGGTCGTCTTCGCCTACTCGGACGTGACGCACGAGCACGTGATGCACGTCGGCTCGCGCGCGCTGGCCGCCGGCGCCTCGTATCGGTTGATCTCACCGCGCGAGACGATGCTCACCTCGTCGAAGCCGGCCGTCGCGATCTGCGCCGTCCGCACCGGCTCCGGCAAGAGCCAAACGACGCGCCACGTCGCCGCGCTGCTGCGCGAGTCGGGCAAGCGCGTCGCCGTTTTGCGGCACCCGATGCCGTATGGCGACCTGACGAAGCAGGCCGTCCAGCGCTTCGAGCGCTACGAGGACCTCGACGCGGCCGACGCGACGATCGAGGAGCGCGAGGAGTACGAGCCCCACATCGCCGAGGGCAACCTCGTCTTCGCGGGGATCGACTACTCGGCCATCCTCGACCGCGCTGAACAGGAGGCGGACGTGATCCTCTGGGACGGCGGCAACAACGACACGCCGTTCGTGAAGCCGAACGTCCACATCGTCGTCGTCGACCCGCACCGCGCCGGCCACGAGCTGCGCTACCACCCGGGCGAGACGAACCTGCGCATGGCCGACGTCTGCGTCGTGAACAAGGTCGACAGCGCGACGCAGGAAGGCATCGACGCCGTGCTCGACTCGATCCGCACGCACAACCCCGGCGCGAAGATCGTGCTCGCAGCATCGCCCTTCCACGTCGAGGGCGACGTGGCGGAGATCGCCGGCAAGCGCGTGCTTGCGATCGAGGACGGGCCGACGCTGACCCACGGCGAGATGACCTACGGCGCCGCCGTGCTCGCGGCGAAGGCGAACGGCGCGGCCGACCTGATCGACCCGCGGGCCGCGGCGGTCGGCTCGATCGCGCAGACCTTCGAGGACTACCCGAACGTCGGCACACTCCTGCCCGCGATGGGCTACGGGCGCCAGCAGATGGACGACCTGAAGGCCACGATCGAAGCCTCCGGCGCCGAGCTCGTCCTGATCGGCACGCCGATCGACCTGCGCAAGCTGATCGACTTCGACGTCCCCGCCTTGCGGGTGACGTACAAGCTCCAGGAGGTCGGCGAGCCGACGCTGGCCGACGTCCTGGAAGAGCACGGCCTGATCGGCGACAAAGCGCTGGTTTGACCACAATCGTCGCGCTCGGCGGGAACGCGCTGATGCGGCCCGGCGAGCGCGGCACGGCCGCCGAGCAGCGCGCCAACCTGCGCGAGGCTTGCGCGGCGCTCCGGCCTCTGCTGGACGAGCGCGAGCTGGTCGTCACGCACGGGAACGGCCCGCAGGTCGGCAACGCGCTCATCCGGCAGGAGCGCGCGGCGGACGAGGCACCGCCGCTGCCGCTCTACCTCGCGGTCGCGCAGACCCAGGCGGAGATCGGCGCGCTGATCGAGAGCGAGCTCGAGCCGATCGCCCGCCGCCCGGTCGCCTGCTGCTCACACACGTGCTGGTGTCGGAGGAGGTCCCGGCGTTTGCCGAGCCGACGAAGCCGGTGGGCCCCTTCTTCCAGCGAGGAGCAGGCCCGTGGACTCGAGCGTGACCGCGGCTGGAAGGGCCGGTCGTCCCACGACGCGGGCCGCGGCTGGCGGCGCGTCGTGCCCTCGCCGCAGCCGCTCGAGG